>NZ_JBQEOP010000009.1:0-245043 GCF_052045305.1 Chitinophaga sp. 22308
GTCAGGTTTTCAAAACCAGACAGGTATTCTTTCCAGTATTGCGCCGACAAGGCGGCGTCTCGCTCTTCCAGCCAGCTGATGTAATCTCCGTAGGGACGTACCGCCGGCAGCAATACCTCGCTGCCACGGCTGTATTGCTGATACAGCGCTTTAAAATCGCGCATAATAATACCCATGCACCAGCCATCCATCAGCACATGGTGATAACTCCATATCAGCTCATATGCAGATGCTGCCAAACGCAGGACGGTCACCCGCATCAGCACATCATGGCCCAGGTCGAACTTACGGTTCCGGTCCTGCTGACGAATACGATCAACGACTGCCGCCGTTCCTTCCTGCACACAGGCTTCACGCATATCTTCATAGGACACTTTCATTCTCCTCCCGCGGTATACAATCTGCAACGGACGTTCATAACCCTCATGTACAAACTGTGTACGCAGTATCGCATAACGCGCAATGATGCCGTTCATCGCATGTTCTACCGCCGCGATGTCCAGGCGGCCCTGCAAACGGCAGCTCAGTTGCTCAAAATACTGGTCGCCTTCTCTGTCGTATAACGCATGGAACAGCATACCCTCCTGCATCGGAGACAACGGGTAGATATTTTCCAGCGCATGTTCCGATTGTAACGCATCCACCTGCGACAACGTCAGCGATTTGTAAACCAGGTCTGAAGGACTCAGTTCTACCTTCCCGTGACGACAACATGCTTCCGTGATCTCTTCCAGCGCGTCCCGATACGACTGCATAAAAATCCGCACCCTCTCCGCGGCATATTGCCGGGGGCTGTACGTGAGCGTCATCTCCAGCTCCCCGCCCAGCACCATGCCGGACACCTCCCAGTCGTATTCCGCTGTTTCCCCCTCCCAGATCTCACGGCCACCGGCGCCGCTTACCGCCGTAAAATATTCTCCCGACTCTGCTGTATCAAACTGGCCAAGGTAGTTGAAGATCACACGGGAACGTCTATGAGTGTGCTCTACGCTGTTGCATACATATTGCCGGATCATATAGTCGATACCGTTATTGGGCACCCGGCGCAGCGTTTCTTTCACCTCGCGGACCAGGCGCGTAAGGTTGTTTACATCTCCAGACAACCATACAGGGTAAATGCTGGTAAACCAACCTACCGTACGGCTGATATCCGCTCCCGGAAGCTCTTCGCGGCCATGGCTTTCCAGGTCCAGCAGGATGCCCGGCTGTTGGTAACAACGGTGCATGCCCAGCAGCAGACCTGCCAGCAACAGATCGTTGATGCGGGTGCCGAAGCTCCGGTGTGCTTCGCCCAGCAGCCGGCCCGTCAACTGCCTGCTTAGACGGAATCTTTCTACCTGCTGCCCACCTGTTTTGTTCGTGCCTTCAGGGTAATCGCGGTTCAACACCGGATAGGCGCCTGCATCGAAAGTGTTCCAGTACCGGCAGCCCTTCGCAAACGCCTTGCCCGCACTGTATTCCGACAACCGTGACGGCCACAACAGGAAGGCATCCGTTTTCCCCGGCAGCTGCAGCGGTTCGTTCCGCTGCTGCTGGCCATACAGGGTATGCATATCTTCCAGCAGGATACGCCAGCTGACACCATCCACCACCAGGTGATGGACCACCAGCAGCAACCGGCTGCCTTCCGCCAGGTGAAACAGTCCGCCACGCAACAGCGGGCCTGCGGCCAGATCAATACCTGCCTGTATTTCATCGCAGCGCGCCAGCAGCGAGGCTTCCGCTTCCGGCTCGCCGCGCAGGTCATATTCCTCCAGCGACACTGCCAGCTCCGGGCCCTGATTATGCATGAACACACCTTCCGCTTCTTCCGCGAAGACTATCCGCAGCGCATCATGATGCTCCTGTAGCATGGCCAGCATTTGCCGTGCCCGGTCGGCCCCAAGGCCGTCAGGAAACAACAGCATCACCGACTGGTTATAGTGGTGCCGACGGGCAAAAGGCGTTTCAAAAAACAACCGCTGTATAGGCGTCAGAGCGGCCCTGCCTACTACCGCCGACTGGTCTGCCTGTTTTCCGGTCCTCTTCAGTCGTACCGCCAGCTCCCGGATAGTTTGGTGAATAAATATATCTTTCACGGATAATTCATATCCTGCACTGCGTAGTGCAGACACGATCTGGGTAGACCTGATGGAGTCTCCGCCCACCGCAAAAAAATTGTCAGTCACGCTGATGCCATCCGCGGCCAGTACCTTAGACCATGTCTCCACCAGCAGCTTTTCTTCCACTGTCAGCACCTGCCCGTTGTCAACCGGCGCCTGTTTATGTTCCGGCGCGGGAAGTGCTTTTTTGTCCAGCTTTCCATTCACCGTCAGGGGCATTCTCTTCAGCCACACATAAAAAGAGGGTACCATATAATCCGGTAATCTGCCGGACAGGAAGCCTCGCAATACAGCGTCTTCCAATGCTGTATCAGCTATATAATACGCCACCAGGTATTGGGCGCCGTTTTTTTCGCGGGGCAGCACGGTCACTTCTCTGATACCCGGCCATTGCAGCAGATGGCTTTCTATCTCACGGCATTCGATGCGGTGGCCGCGGACCTTCACCTGATCGTCGCGCCGGCCGGTGAATACGATATTGCCATCAGGCCGATAGTAGCCTGTATCGCCCGTCCGGTACAGATAACGATAATCTTCTTCGCCATCTCCCGAAAAAGGATTGGGCACAAAAGCGCGGAGGGTCTTCTCCTGGTCTTTCCAGTATCCTTTACCAACAGAAATCCCCGCAATACAGATTTCGCCGCGCACTCCCAGGGGGCACAGGTTCATATATTGGTCCGTAATGTATATGCGTGTATTTCTTACCGGCTTTCCGATAGGGATGATCTCTCCTTCCGCTACATCTTTCCCGATGAAATAGAGTGTTACATCATCCGACGCTTCGGCGGGCCCGTAGGCATTTATCAGCGGAACGCCGGGATAACAATCGTACCATTTGTTCACCAGTGCAGTACTGATCTGCTCTGCCGTAGGTATCATCCACCGCAGGCATGGCAGGTGGTTTTTCCCTGCGTTATTCATCGCCTCGTCCACAAAAGCGCGCAGCAGCGAAGGCACCATTTCAGCAATCGTCACCTTGCTTTCCTGCATTTCTCTGAGCAGGCTGCCGGCGTCGAGCTGTGTATCTTTATCGATGATGCATGTTTGTCCTCCAACGAGCAGCGCACATAAAAACTGCCATACGGAGATATCAAAGCTGCAGGAGGCGGTCTGTGCGATCACATCCCCGTTGCCGGGGCCCATCGCCTCTATCATCGCATACAGATGGTTGAGCATCCCCTGCTGGTGCACCATGGCCCCTTTGGGTTTCCCGGTGGTACCGGATGTATAGATGATGTAAGCAATATCGTCCGGTCCTGCTACCTCCGGCACTGCGTCTTCGTCGGCGCTCCATTGTTCCATATGGCTGACAGACCGTATTTCGCCGATGGCAGGTACTTTGCTTTTTATTGCTTCTGCGGCGGACAGCGTCTGATCATCCACCAGCACAATACCCGGTTCGCTATCGGCTAGTATTTCCATCACGCGATGCGGGGGATATTCCATTTCTACCGGCACATAGGCCGCGCCTGCTCCGAATGTGCCCAATATGGCGGTAAGCATGTCGATACCTCGGGACATGTACAGCGCCACCCGGCTTCCCCGCCCGATGCCTTTTGCCGCCAGGTAAGCTGACAGGTCTGTTGCCCGTTTCAGCAACGCGCTGTAAGTTAACTGTGCTCCGTTATACACCACTGCCGGATATTCCGGCGTGCCTTGCGCCTGCTCCTGAAAGAGCGTAAAAAAGGTCTTTTGCCTTTCGAATGGAGTCTCTGTTTCGTTGAACGTATGCAGCAGCAGCCGTCTCTCCGCCGGGCCCACCAGCCCGATATCACGAAGCCGGCAGCCTGCATTACCGGTAATAGCGGTAACAATTGCCCGGAAATAGCCGATGAAACGATCTATCGTTTCTGCGCTGAACAATTCCGTGGAATATTCGAAGTTCAGGTGCAGCCGTCCTTCTCTTTCTCCCGCCGTTAGCGAGATATCGAACTGCGAGATGGGAGCCCCGATTTCACAGGGGGTTATGGTAAGCCCCGGCACCTCCGGTACAGCAGTTTCAAAATTCTGATATACAAACCACACGTCGAACAACGGGTTACGGCTGGTATCACGCGATACCTTCAAATCGTCTATCAGTAGTTCATAAGGGTATGCCTGCCTGTCGAAGACTGCCAGCGTACGTGACCTAATTTCCCTTAAAAAACTACGGAACGGTATCTCTCCCTGCGGCCGTGTGCGTATAACGACTGTATTGACAAACATTCCCATTACAGCTTCGAGATCCGCATGATCGCGCCCGGAAGCAGGCGTACCGATCACCACGTCTTCCTCCGCGGCCAGTTTGCCCAGCAGGATGCTGAACAACGACAGGACCACCATGAACATGGTGGCGCCCTCCGCATCCCCCAACGCTTTCAGCATTGCGGTTTCCCTGCTGCTCAACGAAAAATGAACGTTAGCGCCCTCATAACTGCGTATGAGCGGCCGCTTAAAGTCCAACGGCAAACCGAGGACGGGGGGCTCTTCAGCAAATTCATTTATCCAGAACTCGCGCGAGCCCGACACTACTGCCTGGTAACCAGCGCTGTTTTGCCAGGCTGCATAATCCCGGTATTGAAAAACAGGCGCCGCTACCGACGTCCCCTGATATAAAGCCATCAACTCCCTTACGAGCAATCCCTGGGATACGCCGTCTGTGATAATGTGATGCAGGTCCAGCAACAAAATATGCTCTTCCTCCTCACATTCGATCCATCCCGCTCTCATCAGCGGGGCTATACCCACATCAAAAGGTCTGATGAATTGTTGCAACAATGCGCCGGTATTGCCGTCTGAACGATACTCTTCCATCATAACCGTAACGCTGTCCAGTATTTTCTGGTATGGCTCGCCGTTGACCGTTACAAATAACGTTCTCAGGTTTTCATTTCTGCGAACAAGCTCCTGCAGCGCTTCGGTCATGCGGGACTTATCTACCGGCCCTGTAATCCTGAGGGCCAGCGGCGCATTATAAGCGAGTGAAGATTTATCGAACTGATATAAAAAATACAGCCGTTTCTGTACCGAGCTCAGGGGATAATACTGCCGTTTCTCTGTTTTAAACAACCGGCCACGTTTTCCGGCGTGTTGTCCTGTCCTGGCGCGCAAACAGGTAGCGAGGCTTTTGATAGTGGGATTATCGAAAAGGGTTTTAAGTGGAAGTTCCACATCAAACTGTTTTCCGATGCGGTTGATCAATCGTAAAGCCTGCAAAGAATCGCCTCCCGTATCAAAAAAGCTGCTATTGGTATTGACATATGCATGTCCCAGCACTTCCTGCCATAGCTGCGCCAGCTTTTGTTCCGTCTCGTTGGCGGGCGCGTCTCCTTCTTCACTGAAGTCAGTCAGTGCCGTCGGTTCTGGCAACATGTTCCGGTCCAGCTTTCCGCTCACTGTCAGTGGCATCGCCCGCAAATGTACATACCATGCAGGGACCATATATTCCGGCAGGCTCCGGGAAAGCCAATCCCGCAGGTCCTTCCTTTCCAGCGGGCTATCCGATACATAATAGGCAACGAGGTATTTTTCACCGTTCCGTTCTCTGGCAACCACGGCGGCTTCCGTAATATGCGTATGTGCCAGCAGGTGAGATGCCACTTCTCCTGGTTCTATTCTGACACCTCTTATCTTTACCTGTTCATCCTGCCGGCCCAGGAAAGCTATATTGCCATTCGGAAGCCATCTGGCGAGATCCCCGGTCCTGTAGATCCTCTCTCCCGGCAGTGCAGGACATTGTGTAAACTTCTCAGCGGTAAGCGCCTCGCGGCCCAGGTAGCCTCTTGCCAGCCCCACGCCGGCGATACACAGCTCCCCTACCGCGCCTGCCGGTAAAAGCGACTGGTCTTTTCCAAGGATATATAACCTGACATTGTTGATAGGTTTGCCGATGGGCACCACATGATATTCATGCTCAAAGCTGCACTCATAAAATGATACGTCTACTGTGGCTTCTGTTGGCCCATATAAGTTAATCAAACGGCTGCCGCAATATTTGTGAAGCGTATCAGCAAACAATTGTACCTGCGCAGGCATGAGCGCTTCGCCGCTTGTAAATACCTGCCGCAACCGCTTTATCGCTGCGAAGTTAAACCCATCGTTCATGGTGGCGAGAAATGCATTGAGCATCGACGGTACAAAATGGATGGTTGTAACGCCATGTTCCTGTATGGCCCTGATGATCTCTGCAGGGTCTTTTTCCGCGCCGGGCTCCGGAAGGCATAACGACGCGCCGGTGAAAGACCACCAGTACAATTCCCATATGGACACATCAAACACCAGCGGCGTTTTCTGCAACAGCACATCATCTTCGGTAAGCGGGTATTGCTGCTGCATCCAGGTGATTCTGTTAACCACCGAACGATGCTCCACCATTACTCCCTTCGGTTTCCCGGTGGAGCCGGAAGTATAGATCACATAGGCGAGATCATTCCCATCGACAGCCGGAAAATCAACCGGACTATCGTCTGACCAGGCCGCGGCTTCATCCGGGTCTATCAGCGCAATGGCAGCCGGCAACGGGGCCTTCACGTGTTCGGCACGTGTAATCATGGCTTTCAGGCCAGCATCTCCGGCGACGGCATTCACACGTTCTGCAGGAAAGTCAGGATCAATCGGAACATATACGGCACCGGCTTTAAGAATCCCAAAGATGACGGGTAACAATTGTATTTCCCGCGGCAGCATCACACCTACCAGATCGCCGGCGTTAATGCCGGCATTGCTTTTTAGAAAAGCTGCTGTTTTATGGATTGCAGATTGAAGCTCCATGTAGGTAAGTGACAGGTTACCACATCGCAGGGCTGTATTGCCCGGCGTCCGCTTCACCTGTTGTTCAAACAGCGAGATAATGGTGTCCCGCTGCGGGTAAGAAACGGCGGTGTCGTTCAGTTCCTGCGTCAGGTATTTTCTTTCAGCTGCCGAAATAAGATCTGAGAAGCATACTGCCTGTCCGGGATGGTGTAAGCCCTGCCGGAGCACGCGGCCGAAATACGTTTCCAGGTACCCGATAAAAGCCTCATTCACAAGTTCCGCGTCATAAGTACACTCCAGCTCCAGCGCTTCGTTAAAAAATACCGTGACGACCAGCGGGATACCGGTATGCTCATAGACAGCCCTTAACCGGACGTCCCATCCGGCATGTGCCGTCGTTGCCCCGGTGACCGGGTAATTCTCCACGGCTATCACAGTGTCGAACAGGTCTTCTGAAGGTTTCATATCCAGCAGCTTCTTGATCTCCGCATAAGATGTATTACAGTAGTCGCTCCGCTCAAGCAATGCTTTGTTGACCCGTATCGTCAGCTGCGCAAAAGTTTCATCTGCGGCGGGCGCCATCCGAAGCGGAACGGTATTGATAAAATTACCCATCACCATTTCAAGCCCCCTGATGGTTTCATCCCTGGTCGAAACAGCAGTGCCAAAAACAATATCTTCCGCATGGAACCAATGCCGGAGCAGTACGCCATAGGCAGCATAGATAATAGCTGCCCCTGTAACGCCATACAGTGCTGAAAATGCCTTCACATCCAGGCCAGCGATGTGAAAGGAGCGCTTCTGAAGCCTGTTGGCCACAACATCTCCCACAGGCGTTTTCGGGAAACAGGCTGTCACGGGATACCCCGACAGGTGGTTTTTCCAATATGTGTCGCCGGCCCCTTGTAAAACTCTTTGTGCCAATGCGCGGTACACGTCGCCATAGGCAGGCTTTTCGACATGAACTATATGACGACCTCCGGCCAGATCATTGTAATACCGGAAGAGTTCTTTCAGCAAAATAGCTGTACTCCAGCCATCATACAATATATGATGATGTGTAATCACCAAAACAAATTGTTGTTCCGCCACCCTGAGTACGGTCAGCCGGAGCGGCTGCCGGGCCAGGTCCAGTCGTTTGTGCAGGTCTTCCTGCAGGAACTGCCCTGCACTGGCCTGAGCGCGGCTTTCTTTCTGCTGTGAAAAATCGACGAATGCAATCGGCAGATGATGGCTATGAAGGATGATCTGGACAGGCTTGCTGACTTCAGACCAGCGGAAAACCGATCTCAGTACCTGGTTGGCGGCCTGTACTTCATCAAACGCCTGCTGCAACAGGCTTAGCTCCAACTGCCCCCGGATATCAAAAGACAATTGAACGTTATACAACCCCTGGTCATCTTCTTTCAGGTAGTGATATAACATTCCCTTTTGAACCATGCTGAGCTCGAAAATGCCCTCTACATTTGTTCTTTCTATCTTTTCAATCATGATATGCGGTTTAATATAACTAACGGAGTAAATCGTTTATTTCCTGATCGTCCAGTCCCGCCGTGTCAAACACCGGCATTGTTGCCGTCAGGTCTTTTTTGTGACTGATATGCGCAGCAATTGAGCGGACGTGCTCCTGCATCCGGTCCATCAGCGCCTGCATGGTGGACCGGAAATGTGCCTGGTGGTTGTAATGAAGCTGCATGATCAGCTTACCGTTTAAAATCATCGCCAGCAGCTCTACCCGGGCCGTCATGCTGTTACCGGGATCTGAATCGCTGTCGGTTGAAAGTCCGCAGAAGGAAAACAAATCATTCTCCAGCTCCTTTGAAAACTGGCCAAGGTAATTGAAACGGACCGCAGTCTGCGGTATTTCACTTTTAGCATGGGCATTGTATCGCGTTCCCCAACACATGCCGCTTTGCACCTGGCCTTTAACAGCCTTCAACAAGCCGTCTATACCGGTTGCCGGCAATTCCAGCACCTGGGGATACATTTCGGTGAGCCATCCCACCGTACGGGAAGTATCCGGCATTTCGGGGTGCCTGCCATGGCTTTCGTATTCCACTACCACAACAGTTTTCCCTGTCCACTCGTGTAAAGTCTGAAGCAGGGCGGCACTCAGCAGTACCAGCATATCACTTTCATAAAAGCGATAGGCATCCTTCAGCAACACGCCTGTCTGCGCGGCATCGAGGCCACCAACGATCTCCCTGCGGTTTATCATCCTCCAGTCGTGCGTATGAACATCCAGTGGCAGGGTAAAACCGCTGTTTTCTATTACCTGCGAAAGGGCCCTTTCCGGAAACAGGCGGATGAGCTTCTCCCGCCACCCTGCCAATGGTGCTGTCTTTTCCGGCAGTACCACCTCCCGGCCGTTTTCCAGCGCGGTGTAGCCGTGGTACAAATCTTCGAGTATAATTCTCCATGACACCCCGTCTGTCACCAGGTGATGCGCCGTTATCAGCAACAAGGATTCGCCTGCTTCAAAGGAGAACAGCGCCCCCTTCAGCAGCAAACTACCGGTGATATCGAACGCGCCTTTTACCTTCCGGTATATGGTGGTGAGACCGTCTCCCCCGACATCTCCGATACTGTACTTTTCAACTATGGACCGGGTATCTAAATGCGCAGGATTATAGAATAAGGTCTTCCGTTCAGGGTCATAGTTCATGCGCAGTCCATCATGGTGCTGTACCACATGCGAGAAAGCCTGTTCCAGCAGTTTATGATTAACGGGCCTCTTGAGCCGCAACAGTACTGATTGGTTAAAGTAGTGAGGGTTCTCAAAAGCCTGTTCAAAAAACCAGCCCTCAGCAGGTGTCATCTCCCGCTCGCCGCTGATTATACCCTGCTCATATTTGTTTTCCGCACCCGTCCTTCCGATGTGGGGGCATATGTGCTCTATGGTATGGTAGGTTAGTATGTCCCTGGCCTTTAGCAACATATTCCTGCCCAAAAGGCGGGAAGCTATCTGCACCGCTTTGATGGAATCGCCACCTGATGCATAAAAGTTGTCCCTGACGGAGCGAACGGGCGTTTCGAGCACCTCCTCCCATGCCTCTATCAATGCTGCAGCCGCTGCGTCGGTGGGTAAGGACTGTTCGGGAGCGGCCATGTTTTCCGGCTGAGGCAACGCCTTCAGGTCAGCTTTTCCGTTTGCCGTCAGTGGTATTTCTCCTATTTCTATTATACAGGACGGGAGCATGTAATACGGAAGCCTTTCAGCCAGGTAAAAACGCAGGGCCGTTTCCCTGCCCACGCTGCCGGCCTTCCACCTGATATACGCGCAAAGCAGTTTTACGCCGGCCAGGCCGGCAGTCACCGTAACAATCGTATCGTCCACATCAGGATGCTGTTTAAGACATTGTTCGATCTCCCTCAGTTCTATACGATGACCGTTCAGCTTCACCTGCTCATCCGACCTTCCGAGGAAAACCACGGTACCATCCGGCAACCTCCGGCCAATATCTCCTGTCTTGTACATCCGTTCTCCTGCGTGGAAAGGATCCGCTACAAATTTCTCCCGCGTCAGCGCTTCGTCTGCCTGGTACCCTTTGGCCAGTCCGCCGCCGGCGATATATATTTCTCCATGTACCCCGCAGGCTACTGGTTTCCGGTATTTATCCAGCAGGTAAATACGGCTGTTGGCAGCAGGTACGCCGATTGGCACCTGCGGCGTTAGCTCTTCGGGGTTAAACAGGTGGATCATACATCCAACCGTAGCTTCCGTAGGGCCATATTCGTTATAGATTTCAATGTTGCCGCCTGCCTGCTCATATATCTCCCTGGCCAGGCCGGTATCCAGTTGCTCGCCTCCTACGATGATCCGCCTGACCCGGCTACCGGGTTTCTCCAGCCATTTGCCGGCCGCCATTATCCTAAGATGGGATGGCGTGGCTTTGATCACATCGCACTTATTGTCTGTCAACATATTCACCAGCGACAGGTTATCGCCATCCTCGCCGTAAATCACAATCCTGTTGCCCGTGATCAATGGTGTAAATATCGATGTCAGCGTCAGGTCAAACGAAATGGACGTATAAAGCGGCATCGTTACCTGTGCACCGCGGATATAGCTTTCAGCCGCCCAGCAGGTATAATTGATCAGCGAGCGATGGGTGATCATAACGCCCTTGGGCCTGCCGGTGGTGCCGGAGGTATATAATACATAAGAAAGATGATCAGGATAACTAACTGATAACACCTTCTTGGGCGCAGCCGGCGGCACCTCTTTTATGTACAGATTAGCTACCCCCGGATACACATTCCTGTCTTTGTTGCTCTCATCGCAGATGAGCAAACGGCAACGGCTGCTTTCCAGCACATAACGCACCCTTTCTGCCGGCCAGCCAGGCTCCAAAGGCAGGTAATATCCACCGGCTTTCAGCACGGCTAATATACTGACCAGCAGCTCCGGTGTGGCCGGCAATAAAATCGCCACCGGTGCGTCCTGGCCTACCCCCTGTTCTTTCAACCAGCCAGCCACGCGGTCCGCCTGTTCGTTCAATTCATGAAATGAGTAGGTCGTATTTCCATGCTCCACCGCAATATTTGAAGGCGTTCGCCAGACCTGCTCTTCAAACAACCGGTGAATACCGCTACCAGCTGCATATTCCCTGCAGGTGGCATTGTATTTACGGACGTACCGTTCAAATTCCGTCTCGCTGAGCATGGACCAGTCAGCAATATTGTCTGTGCCGTTACTGACGGCCCTGCGTGCAAGTTGCAGGAAGCCATCCGCAAAGGCCGCCATCGTCTCCTTTCGGAAAAGTTTTGTTGAGTATTCTATAAAACACCGCAGGGCGGGGCCGTCCTCAAAGACTTCCATCGAGATGTCATACTTTGAGGTACCGTTGTCGAAGAACCACGGTGTCAACGTGAAATCGTTGTTACTGAAGACCGGCAGTTCCATATTCTGATACAGGAACATGGTATCAAATACCGGATTACGGCTGCTGTCCGGGTCCGGCGCGATCTGGCGGACCAGATCATCGAAGGGATAATCCTGATGATGCAGCGCTTCGGCCACATGCTGCTGCTGTTTTTCCAGGAACCGCACAAAAGTGTCTTCCCCCGATACATGGCACCTGACAGCCAGGTTGTTGACAAACATACCCTGTATCTCCAGCAGATCGGGATGCCGCCTGCCGGATACCGGTATTCCGATCACCAGCTCATCCTGCCCTGTTATTTTTGACAGGAATACGGCATATACGCTGAACAGCAGTACATGCAGGGAACAATCCATTCTGCGCGCCAGTGCCCTTAGCTCTTCCGTCAGCTCTTTACCAGCCTCAAATGCGATTTTCCCTCCTTCGGTGCTCAGCACCGGGGGACGCTGAAAATCGGCAGGCAGGGACAACACCGGCAAATCACCCTGCAACTGTTGCTGCCAGTACCCGGCATGTTCCCGCAACTTTCCTGACTGCCGGTTGTCTTCTTCCCATTGCACAAAATCGCTGTATCGCAGGGACGACGGCGTACCCCCTTCGCCGTTATAGTATTCCATTAACGTTTTTACAAAAAGGGAGATAGATACGCCATCCGCTATGATATGATGAAAATCCAGGAAAAGGTAACATTCCTCCGCATCAGTATGAAGGAGCTTCGCTCTAAACAGCGGCCCTTGCCCAAGGTCAAATGGTTGTACCAGTTCCCTCAGCGCTTCACTGACCTGGTCTGGCGCACACACGATCTTCTCCAGCGTAAAATGTGTGGTCTTCTTTACAATGAATGAAGGAACGGGGTCCATACTGAAAACGGCCCGCAACATATCATGCCGGGCTATCAAATCTTTTATGCCCTGCTCCAGCTTCTCATGTTGCACGCTTCCCCGTATCCGGAAGGCCACCGGTAAATTATAGGTAACAGTGCTTTTGTTCAGCTGCCAGAAATAGTACATCCGCCGCTGCGATGAAGACAACGGGCAATATGGTCTTTCAATGCCGGCAGGTATGGGCTGGTATCCGTTTTCCCCGTTTTGCCGGATCGCTGCTGCCAGCTCACTGACGGTTTGCTTCGTGTAAATGAAGTCAGCAGGCAGCGCAGTGTTAAATGCTTTTGCGGCGAGAAGGCTTAATTCCGCCACTTTCAATGAGCTGAGGCCGGCTTCAAAAAAATTGCGGTGCACATCATTCCATTTTTCACCGAATATTTTTTCGCATATGTCCAGTAGTTTCCTTTCATATCCGTCAGCAGAAAAACGGTCCACCTCCCCGGGCGATGCCGCTTGTTCCAGCGTTTCCATGACGTCAGCGAAGGCGCCTTCCCGGTATAGTTCCAACAACCGGAACCGCTGCAGCTTGCCACTGGTGGTACGGGGAATATCCTTTACCGGTACGACCCTGTCCAGTTCAATTCCCGCCTTCGCCCCCACCAGCGTCTTTAACGCTTGTGCTATCGAAATAAAATCGCTGATATCCCCCCGGTGAAAAACAAATGCAATACATTCCTCGCGCTGCGTGCTGCTGTTAAAATGGCCGGCAACCGCTATTTTGTTCAGTTCGATCCCTTCCACATCTTCCGCTATCTGCTCGATATCTGCAGGATAAAAATTCTGTCCGTTGACAAAGATGATGTCTTTTTCTCTACCCGTAATATACAGGCAACCATCCAGCATAAAACCCAGATCACCGGTGCGCAGCCATCCGTCGGCGGTAATGGCAAACGCTGTAGCCGCCTGGTTGTTATAATAACCGCAGGTTACGTTGTCTCCCTTTATATGTATATGCCCCACTGTCCCTGCCGGCACCGGCATATCCTGCCTGTCTGTGATTCTGAGGGAACAGTTCTTTACCGGTTTTCCCACATTAACCAGCGTAACAGCACTATCTCCGGGGGCAATGAGTGCCACCTGATCGCCGTCATTGAGTTGTCGTCTGTCCACACACAACGATACCACCTGGTCGGCCATTCCAGAAATAGTAACGGCAAGGCTGGCTTCCGCAAGCCCGTAAACCGGGCACATGGCGCTGCGCCGGACGCCGTAAGCGGCGCATTTTTCGAGGAACTCAGCGCAAAGCCTTTCAGACACCGGCTCAGCGCCGTTGTAGATGATCCGCACCCCGGAAAGATCCCACTTCCCGGTATGCTGATCGTGTACATGCTTCAGGAAATAACGGTATCCAAAGTTCGGTGAGCAGAGCACAGTGGCTTTGTATTCATTCGCTTTCTCCAGCCATCCTGCGGGGCGCCGGACAAAGCTCTGGGTAGGCATGATATATTGGTCCATCCCGCTGAACATAGGGCTCAGATGAAACCCGATCAGTCCCATGTCGTGTGTTAAGGGCATCCAGCTGAAAGTGGCGTCATCTTCGGTGTATGCCGCCGCCTGTGCGATAGCATCGATATTGCAGATCAGATTGCCGTGCGTCAGCACAACTCCTTTCGGGCTACCGGTGGACCCGGACGAAAACTGGATGAAGGCAATATCCGATGGCGATACTTCTTTTACCACTCCCACACCCTGGCAGCCCTTTAAATCAGCCGTATCAATTGCATTGTCGCACATGGCCAACCAGCTGTTTTCCATTCCCTGTTCCCGCGCATAGACACCCAGCTTCTGCAGATCAGGCTGTGAGACCATCATGTAGGGATTATTCAGTATCTCCCATACGTTAAATAACTTATGCCGGTGATCATCTTTTGCACCCGGTGACAGTGGTACCGGAATAATGCCACCCAGCATACAGGCCCAGAATACGATCAGAAATACCCTGTTTTCCTGGAGCTGCAACACTAATTCGTCGCCGGGGCTTATTCCCCTGTGTTGCAATAATCCCAGTACTTTCAGGGCAGCATCATACAGGTCGCCATAAGAAAGAAATTCATCTTTCCCGGTGGGTTCAATAAAGGTTATCCCTTTCAAACCTGATTTTCTCAGGTCTAAAAGCGAGGTCAATGTTTCAGGTTTCATGGTAGCTAAAAGGAATCAACAGCGGGCCACCGGACGTGCGCCCGCGCATTCTAAAATGGTTCTTTTAATTTCCGGGAGAACACGGCTCAGACATAAGCCGCGCAGCAGTGTCAGAGGACGAGATTAAGATGGCCACTGCTTTACAACAGGATAGCATTTCACGAGAACGATGCCAGTCCGGCGTTCTGCCGGTCTTCCCGGCGGGCACAGGCCCTTTGTATGACATTATTGATGCAATCCAGTATCTGATCAGTATCATCGTGGATAAAGAAATGTCCGCCTTCAAAGTAGACCACGCTGCAGAGCGTATGGTTATGTTTTTTCCAGCCGTCGCATTGTTCCGGGGTCAGTTCATCGTCTTTACCCAGGAAGACAGAAATATCACAAGGAAGCGGCTTTGTCTCCCGGTCGTATCTTTCTTCGTCGGCAAGGCGGAAATCATTTTTCAACAGAGGCAGAAATATCTCAAGTAGCTCGGGATACTCAAAAAATTCACGGGGAGTGCCACCCAGCTGCATCACTTCCGCGCGAAACTCATCGTCCGTCATCAAAGCGTAGTTCTTTTCGGGTTTGCCTTTCACGCCGGGAGCACCTCTTCCGGAAAAAAATATATGCAGAGGTACCGGCAGGTTGTCGTGTACAACCCTCTGCGCCAGTTCAAAGGCGATCATGCTGCCCATGCTATGTCCATACAAAGCATAGTGCCCTTTTCGCACATCATCTTTTATGATCCGGTACACATCATCCACCATTTCGTCCACACTTCGGTATAAAGGTTCCTGCATACGCTTTCCTCTTCCTGCAAGTTCCACCGGTACCAGTTCAACAAACGGAAGCAGCTGCCGGTGCCATTTGTTAAATACCGCGGCTGAACCGCCCGCGTAAGGAAAACAAAACAATTTTACCTTATCCATAAAAAAGAAAGATTTACATTACATGTTAACTATTTGACGGTCCGTGTTGCGGGACGTATGCGGGCATCAGTGGCCGTAACCGGGATATTCCCCGTTTTCGTCGACCCCCGGTACATATTTCGCCTTCCATTCCATGACGGCCTGCTCGCGCTCCTCCCTGGTAGAATCCGGCATAGGCCGGTATTTGAGCACTTTGATCCAGGGTCCCTGCAAAAAAGTTTTCAAACCGTTGTCGTCAGCATTTTCAAACAGGTATCTCAGTGCATTACCAAGGTGTTCGGCCTCCCCCACGAACCTACAGTTCACCGGGTCTTTGTCTACAATGCCAAAAACGGCATATACGGCCTTTAACGACGGCAGCTGAGCGAGGTTGTCTTTTCCGTCGAGATTAAAGCGCTTGTGCCAGATCTCAAAGCTGACAGTATCCTGGTCGGTGTTGATCATCTTACTTGTTTTTCCTGTTAAATAAAGGGATCGTTGTATTTTCAGACAATACTTCATGCAGCGGGTATTCATTTCTGTATAATTCAAGACGGCCCTGCGTCATTTTGAATACCCTGTCGGCAACATCAAAGTAATGGTCGTCGTGCGTGATGGCAATAATGATCCTGCCTTGTCTTTTCATCTCCGGAAGTAACGTGCGGTAAAAGAAATTCCGGTACTCTGGGTCCTGGTCTGCCGCCCATTCGTCAAAAAGATATACCGGCGAGTCTTCCAGGTAACACTGTAAAAGGGCCAGCCTCTTTCTCTGTCCGCCTGACAATTCAATGGTGCTGTATATATCTTCATTGATGGTTACTTTTCCTTCCAGCTTTAGTATTTTCAGATAGTTATCTACCTCTTCCTGCCTGCCTTTCAGGTCGATATCATATAGCTTTCTGAACAGATGGGCAGGACTGAATACAACGGAAAAATACTCGCTTAGCTGGCGGCTATTTACCGGTTTGCCATTTACCAGTAACCGCCCTTCGTCAGGCTCGTATAATCCTGAAAGCAGTTTAGCCAGTGTGGTCTTGCCACTGCCATTGCCGCCAATGATAAACAGCACCTCCCCTTTCCGGGCTTCCAGGTTAATCGGCCCTACCGAAAACAACAACTGCTCCTGTTCATCCTTATACCCGAAGCAAACGCCTTCCAGCCCAATGCTGTTCACGACCGGTTCGTGGGGTTCCGGCAGCAGTTCCTCCCCCTGGCCGGCAGGCAACTCTGCGGTAAACCTGCGGACCCTGTTCCAGGCTATCCTCAGGTGTAAAATCGCTGGTACTGACCCTAATATGGCATTGACCGGGCCGATCAGGTAGAGCAACAGAATGATGAAATTCATAATCACATAACGCTGTATATCAGGGAAAATCCTGGGGAAGGCGAAAGCTACCAATCCCAGTAAGGCTACCAGCAGCGACTCGCCTACCAGAAAAGCATGTACGAAACGGACATCGGCTTTTATCAGCCTGTCCCTGTAGTCCCCTGTAGTTCCGGAGATGTCGGCCTTATAGGCCTGTTTCTTCTTCCGGCGGATGCTGATCTCCTTGAATCCATCTACCATTCCGTTGATCAGGTGAATAAACACATTGCGCATATCGCGTGCCGCTTCAAAATACCTGTTGGTAGTTTTACTCACCAGGAAATAAAGTATGGAGATAGCGGCCACCAGCAATACGGTAAGCACCGTTGCCCAGAAAGCGATGGATGCGAGGTACAGAAAAGCGCCGGCGGCGGTAAAAATGCTGGTGATCAGCGTGACCAGCATACTCGTCGACTCGCCGATGGTAGTCACATCGTCGTTCAGAGCCGTATAGATCCTGCCCCTGTCAATTCTTTCAAACTTTTGAAACGTGGAAGCAAATATCCTGTCAATCAGTTTTATCTGTAAATCATATACCAGCTTTCTGGTTAATCTGATAAGGCTGACCTGTACAAACCTTCTGCCGATCAGATACATACCTAAAGCCAGCACATAATAAAAAACAAGGTATCGGAGCGGCAACGCTGTTTCCAGGGCTGAAGTCACTAATATGATAATTAGCATATTGGCAAGGCCAGACAATATGCTTATCAGGATCAGAGAGGGGACTGTTCTCCTGAATATATTCTTTTCCGGGAAGACGAGCCTGACAACATATACCAGACCGCTGACCGCGATGGCCGCAAGTATAAGAACGATCAATGCGGTGAAGCTCATGGGTGTCCATACCGCAACTGTTTTCCACGAAAAGCCGCCCAGCGCCTCAGGTAAAAGATAGATACCGAACAAAAAAGGAGCAGTTAAAAAAAGTGCAGCCATTGCCCTCCATACCTGCCGGTATGAAATACCTGCATATTTTCTTTTTCCTCCTGCAATGCCGCCGATGGCGATGCATAAAAAGACCAGCGCTCCCAATACGTATATACCGATTACACCGGACAGCAGGGAGAAGACCTTATCATTTCCGTCATCAGGCACGTTTGTTTTCGGCAGGGGTTCTCCTGACAACAACTTCATGACCGTTTCCCCGATGGCGGCAGTAGAACTGCTGTTGGAATTTGCGAGTACGACAACGCCGGTACTGTCTTCCGGCCGGAATGCCACATAAGATGTGAAATTGGGATTTTGTCCGCCGTGGTAGATTTCTCCGTTGCCATTCAGCGACACTTCCCATCCCATGGCATAAGACGCCATATTGTGCAGGGGCACTTTTTCGTCGCGCTGCTGCGTTGCTCGGGCCAACCGTGAAAGCAGCGAGCTGTCTGCAGCCATCTGGAAGCGCAGCCACCTGGCCATGTCCACGGCATTCGAAATAATATATCCGGCGGCGTAGTTCCCTTTATAGACAGGCGCCGCATATACACGCGGCCTGAAGAAGCCGATTTTGTGGCCGCTTGCCATTGCCGAGCTGTCGGATGGCACTCCCACAGCCGTATGGACCATTCCCAGCTTCTGAAAAATGTGTTGCTGCAGGTAATCATCAAACGGCTTTCCTGTTACCTTTTCAATGACCAGTGCAAGGACGTCGTAATTGATTGTGGCATATTCGTAGCCCTTTCCGGGGAGGCGCCGTAAACGGACGCCTGTTAACCGTCTGATGGTCTGATCAAGCGCATTGCTGTCGGCGCTTTCCGGTATCAGCCCGATTGTCTCCCAGGGAATACCGCTCGTCTGATGCAACAGCTGGCGTAAGGTAACCGTTACAATGCTATCCCTGTACCTGGCGTAAAACCAGGGAAGGTAAGCAGACACACTCCTGTCGAGATCTATTTTTTCCCGGTTTGCCAGGTCAAGTATCGCCAATGCAACAAATGCCTTGCTGCACGATCCTATTTCAAACAGTGAATAGGGAGTAACCGGTGTCCGCAGTTCTGCGTTTGCATATCCGTAGCTGCGGATAGTTAGCCGGCCTTTTTTTATCATAACGAGGCTGAGCCCGGGTATTTTCCCCTGCTTCATCTGCCGTGTTACCTGTTCATCGATCTGTTGGCCGGGCACTTCCGACGCCGCGCAAGCTGCACTTAGAGCGCCTGTAATGCAGATGATGAACAGTAGTCTGAGGACGTGTTGCGTCATTTAACTGGTTTTTAAGCTTTGCCGGCTCCGGTCTGCAAAAGGGATTAACTGATATAATTCAGGTAAGATTTATAGTACGGGAAGATGATCTTTGGCGGAACTTTTAATCCCACCCCCAAAAGTATCAGCGAATTATAATAGATATTTTTCCGGGGGGCACCTTCAAAGAGCGAAAACACTCCTTTGCCGGCGCTCCTGGGCGTATGCCAGTCAATATTAAACGAAATGGAATAGCTTAATCCGTGTACCTGGTGCAGCATACCTGAAGGTATATACAACACATCTCCCGGCTCCAGGACCACCTCTACAGGCGTCAGCCCTTTTGCTTCCGGGAAGCGTTCGTAGTCTGGCCTGGCAGGATCAAAATCAGACCATCTCCATCCTTTGATATAGCACATGGCCTTCTGGTTGCCGGGGATCAGGATAAATTTTTTACGTCCTGCTACCTGAAAAAAAAGATTGTGCGTATATAACGTGTCAAAATGCAGGGGAGTCAGGCTACCCGTTGCCCCCATGAAAAACTGTATATAGTTATGCCAGTTCTTCCAATACCATTTAGGCAGCAGCTCCAGCGGGAAGGGTTCAATGTCCTGTACCAGCGATGGAAGCAGGTGAAAAATCGGCACGTCGTGCAGGTAGAGCGGTTGAGGCGGGCACTTGCCATCGCGGAGCTGCCTCTCATGCTCCTCCAGCAGCGAAACGTATTCGCTGAGGTACAGCGTCTCCCGTTTTCCGGAAGCCACATCTGCATTTTTGGCTGCCAGCTTCAGGTCCCCTTCTATGGATTTGAAATAATCTGCATTCCATATCTTCAGGGCCTTCCAAGCCGCCGTGGCCTTTCGGATGCGAAGCGGCCTTCCCGGTTTAACGTAATCATTGTAAAAAGAGTCACGGGAAATATTATCCAGAGTGATTACCTGGTCCATATCACATAAAATTTTTTACTGTAAAATCAATTGTGCAGGGTAGTCCCCCCATACACCGGGAAACCCGTTGGAGCTGTAAAACCAGCTTAATCAGAGGTAGTTAAAAAATATTCGGGATGCAGTTCCATCAGCAGGTTACGTTGAAGTATATGTATCCTGACCAGGATCTTTTTGCGGTTGTCGGCATGAATGATCTCGCAGGGAATACCGGTCAGCGGCCCATGTTTGATAAACAGCTGCATTCCCGGCCTGAAGTAATCGGATGACACTTCTATATTCTCGTCTATTTCAGTCAGCGTGCGTATGTAGTCGATAACGTCTTCCGGGACGCGGGCCACTTCACGGCCGAACTTCACATAATGCAAGACACCTCTTGCGCCCAGCCCCTGGTAGTAGTCATGTATGTTATTCAAGTAGACGAACACATAGGATTCAAAAAGCGGAGCTGAAATATATTTTTTGCGGTCATGCCACGTTCTCAACTCTTTTTTTACGGGAAGATAGAGGGACATACCTTCTTCCGTCAGCTGGTCTGCCACTTTTTTTTCATGGCGCGACCTGGTATATAAGACATACCATCCGGCAACAAATTTGTTCATTCCGTCTTTTTTAGGGGGTGAAAGTCAATCTGAATGGGTTACACTGAGTGGAGCAACTATTGTTGTGAAACACTAATGGTTATTTGGCCAGGTTTAATTTGAACTGTAAAGGATACAGCTATCGCAACTGCAAGTAACATTACCTGCTTTCATTGAAAAAAGGACGTTATAAAATGGTTATCTGAGTTTGGAAATTATCTACCGGTCCAGTCTCAACTATGTTCAAATTACTGTAAATGCATAAAATAAACGATCGTAATTCCGCTATATTTCATTGCGGATTTTACTAAAAAAATATTTCGTTTTCATGAAAGGCTTGCCGGCATGGCACAAAAAGGCTGCTGCCTCCTTTCTCAAAGGAAACTCATGAGTTCGACTGCTCTAAAGTGACTCGCAATGATGATATTTAGGGAATTGGCGGTTCTTTAATAGCCCCGGATTTACAGTTAGTATTTTCTTTTGAATGCGGCTAATAACAACAGAACTTAGGTCAGGATCTCCAGCTGAAGTAGCGGTTTTCGAGGTCAAGTGTATTGATCAATTAATACAATCTTTTTGTTTATCGCATACTTCAGCAGTCCCACTGTCGATTTCACACCCAGCTTCTCTTTCATATTTTGCCGGATCTTTTCTATTGACCTTACGCTCAGGAATACCTCATCCGCGATTTCTTTATTGCTCTTTTCTTCCCAAAGCAACTGCAAAATTCTTTTTTCCCGGTCGTCCAGCACTGCCAGGTCCAATACCGTATATATCCTGCTGTTACTATTGTTATTGTTGTGCCTGTGAAGGTACAATGCCTCTGTCAGCAGTTTATTACGGTGTATTTCGCCTTCCGCAACAGACACGATGGCCCGTACCAGCTCTTCCGGCTCATCCATTTTGGAAATATACCCATGGATGCCCAGGTCGAGCAGACTACTTATAAGGCTTACGTCTGTGGACTTCGATAGTATCAGTATTTTAATTTCTGGATATTCACTTCGGATAATCTCCAGGGCGTCGAGTACATTTTGTTGATGGACAAAGACGTCTATCAGCAAAACATTCACGTCAACATCCCGTAACTTTTTAAACAAAGAAGACAATTCCGATGTATGAAAAACAACCTCCATATTTCTTTGTCCGAGGAGGTAGTTCTTCATCATCTTAATAAACAGAGAGCTCTCATCTACGATAGCCAGATGGATAGGTTTCAGTGACATAAGCTAAAAATTTGGAGATTTAAACAAGTGAAAACAATATGTTTCGTTACTGATACAAGGACATTCATTTATGATAGTGGCTAATTTGATGGGTCTCAGTGACATAGATAAAAAATTTGGAGATTTATGGCAATCGGTCAACAAAATGTGTCATTAAAATACAATATTCCTTCAATAATTCAGACAACAGAATTACTCCCCTGGCAGGAAGCAACAACATGCCGCAACGACGATCATTTCGCCCGGGAAATAGCGCCTGTACACCATATTACGATAGTTTTCCCGCACGCGGGAACCTGACAAACAAACCTACCCCAACGGCTATCCGAAGGTGGATTAATGTGCATTTATTCTCTGTGAGTAAAGAGAGGCACAATGATTACTGGACAACTTTAGAAGAAAAACTATCAGGTACAGAGGAGTAGAAGTTATTGTTCCTTGTTTTATTGGAAGACCGTTGCCGGCGTCATCACTAAGCCAGCCTACAGGCGTTCAAACGGCCGGCTCCGTAAAGCGTTTAAGCGAGGAATCGGACCTGCTAAACAGCTGGCGGAAGAGCATAAAAAACGCCTTCAAATTCAACGAATCTGAAGGCGTTTTTTAGTAGTGATCCCGCTGGGACTCGAACCCAGGGCCCATACATTAAAAGTGTATTGCTCTACCAACTGAGCTACGGAATCATATCGCTGCTTACACTGCGAACACCCTCATTGTTAAGGGATTGCAAAGATAGAAAAATATTTTTCCCTGCAAAATATTTTTGAAACATTTTTATTTATAGAGTAAAAATAATCAATGCTGTGGCTGATTTCAACGGGTACTTTTTTCACAAATCTGTATAGGCATACTAGAACATAATGTGTCCTCTTAGTCCAAACACATGCACGGGTCCTCTGTCCTTATTGTATCCCGGATGGTTTACGTACTGGTAGTCGAATGTAAGTTGCAGAAACCTGTTCAGCTGAGCATTGTAATAGGTTTCCAGTATGCCTTCATGCCCGTAGTTCAGCCGGCCATCTCCAAGTATAAATCCATAGCCGCCTGCGGCCAGAAAATCCCGGTGTTCCGGGGAGACGCCATTTACCACGCCTGCGATGCCTGCTACATCGTTCCGCCGTTTCCATTTGGTCCCTTTCAGTGACAGGCCTCCGCTAAGGGTCCTGTCTATTTCCGTGAATGCCCATGTAACATACTTTCCATCATTCCATCCTACCCTGCAGAAGAAGCCAAGATCATCACTCAGTTGCTGGTCTATATTTAATCCCAGCCCATACTTATGCCCGCCGTAAGTAGTATTTTCGGAAGCGCCACGGATCACATGCAGCAAAAAGGTATCCTGGCTGGCAATAGCAGCCAGGCCCCGTTTATAGGAGGGCGCCCTGTTCCAGGTGCCGCTGACCAGGAAACGGATCGTACCGCTACGTTGCCCGAACTGAAGTTGATGCTGGAATTCGAACGTTTCCGCATGTGCGTGCCCGTTATACTCCATCAGGTGATAATTGGCTATCCGGGGCACTGCCACTGTGGATATACGTATTGCATATTTCGGTTTGATAAGCTCTACTACCACTCCTTCCGTGTAGCCTCTGGTATTGGCAGGATAGTCCCAGGCGCCATTAGCCCAGACAGACCAGTTTAAAAACTGTATTCTGGGATCTTTTCCATATGCATTATTATCATAAAAATCCTCCATGGCAAACTTTCCTATACTGATGGTAATCCTGCTGGATGGCACCTTGTCTGCCACCTGATTTACATCATCTGCGATATTTTCTTCTGCTTTGCCTAAACGGAAATGTTGCTGCAAATACGCGCGCGCAATAAACACCTGTGGCTGCACAGCGCCAACCCGATATGTTTCTCCATTCAATGCGCCCGCTACACCCGAAGCAGAACTAAGTCCTTTTCCGCCGGATACCTCGGGGTTGAAATAAAACGCCGCGCCCTTCCACAATCTGCGGCCAACAAAAGTAGTGGCGGTAAGGCTCTGCGCCGTGGGCTCCACGGAGTCAGCCAGACTGTTGTCTCCCCGATACATTGACCTGAAACCGGAATGCTGCTGGCCAATAACGGTAGCCTGAAAATGAAAACTCCATTTAGATGCACGTGCTGTACTGTCGCCCCCATGTTGAGCTGCCGCTATCTGTACAAAGCCGAACCATACAGCAATACCAACAATAATCTTTTGGTAGATTGCCATAATACATAGTATTTATTAAATGCGCTGATTGGATGCTGATCTTTGCAGGAAAAATCAACCAAAGCAACTATATATTGGAGATTAAAAATAAAAGCAGCTTTATGGAAGATACGAATTAATCCTCAAACAGTAGTAGTAGCAGTTTGCGCTGCAAAAATCCTAGGAATTGATTGAAGAAGCAATGGAGAAGAATACAATGATAGGCATTTCAAGGGAATTATTCTGCTATAATTCTTCGTGGGAAGGCAAGGTAGGGTGATTATAAAAGTAGCAAGACTTCATAAGGCAGATACTTTGAAGTCTTGCTACTTAATTATAGGTAACGAAGATCAGCTATGCTGGTACAAACACCATGAAAATTCGCCAACTGCAATGGCCACTCCAATAGGGCCAATTACTTTCTTGGCAACTGTTCTGAATGCGGTGGTAATAGCTGCCATGGTCCATGCAGAAGCACTGGATTGAGCCAGTGCCCAAAAAATGTCTGCTCCAATTGCCTCCATGGCACAAGTACCAATAGCGGCAACAGTAAGCACCTCATAGCCCGGGTCCTGTTGTCCTATGACATACCAGGTAGTGTCACCTGTTAATCTGTTTACAAGCTTTGTCAACCGGCCGTTTATATAACCGTGTTCATTATGAAAGGTATATCCGTCCGGATAATTGATAAATGGTTTTGGTGTTTTCTCAATTTGCACCAGCGATAGTGTAAATGGTACCAGGTCTTCTTCTGTTCCGCCCTGGGAATAAATCATATCGTTGATATCAGCATCCGTCAGTCCTTTGGAATGTAAATAGGTCCTTGATTCAGTGATCAAAGGCTGAAGACTTGTTTTGGCTGTCTGCTTTGATAACGTAATCGGATAATTTGAACTGGATGCATTAGCGTTAAACTGAATAACTGCCTGCCCCTGTTCCCTTAAATTGACTACATCCTGTATGGTGCTGGCGTTATTATACAGGTTTAGCAGATTAGCGGATGGTATAGTGGGAAACTGGATATAATAGGTGACTTCATCATCTGATGTACCAGTAAGCGTTTCCGTTTTTGCATTGCCCATTTTTGCTACAGGCCTGACAGGAGTCGCCATGATCTGTTTTTTATACTGCTCTACAGCGGCCAGTAGCCTTTGACCAGCAACACTAACTTCTTTTACAGCCGGCACACCCTGATGTGTTTTGCCGCATGAATAAAACACCAGTGCAAAAACAAGCATCAGCAGTACAACTGGAAATGGAGCAGCCATTAGCTTGGAGATAGGTTTGGCTAACAAGGGGAAAATTCGGGGGGACTTCATAAGTGTGTGTTTTAATTTATGTAAACAATTAATATAGACGACGTGTCTCAACCTTCTTTCGGTACATCAATCATTGGGCAACCGGTATTCGTGGGTATAACGATGGCAACATGCTCTTCCTGCCAGCCTTCATGCATCTTTTACCAGGGATGATCAACCAGGTAAAAGGCGTTTTGAAAATAGATAATTAAAACCACCGGATAAAAATTGTTGTTTTTTTTGAGGATTAAAAAGACAGTATCGCTTTTTTCATCAGACAAACTCCTACACTTCTGACTTACGCTATGGCACTGCATTGTAGGATACCATAAACCATCTGTAAGGAGAAAATCATGATAAAAAAAATATTTTTGCTTACATAGAGCAGCAATTAATCATGATATAAAACATCAGTCAGGACTGCGAATTAGTTGCAGTGTATAAAATCTTATTTACACAGATACAGGAAAACTCAACAAAACCATGAACTGTGGCCAAATTCAAGCCATGACCGTACTTACTGTACACTCCCAGAATTGGTAATACTAAGATCCATCTCTCCTTCTTTCACAGGCGCTTTCGCTTTCAATATAATACGGTAAATATTATCGCCCCACTTCTGCCGGATGCCCTCGTCTTCCATCTGTTGCAGGGGAACCTTCTCCACTGATGCTTCCAGTAATCCTGCGGGATAAGTAACAACGAAATCCTGTATCAGCAGTTGTCCTGGCCGGGAAACATCCACCGGATAACATGTCATCAGGTACTGCCTGAATGTGCCCGGCGCCTGCAAGGCAAAGCTGTCGGTCACATGAACTGCCCTGCCCCGGTCCAGCCGAACGCTCCGGTGCCACTGCCGGATACCCGCCTGCTCCGGATACGCCGCCGCAATATCCATAGACATGCGGCCGTAACCGGCGGCCGACTGGTATGCTACGCCGGTCGCTTTGTACCGGGCGCCGGCCAACTGCGTATAACCGTTGACGTCCGGCAGATTGTGATAATCGGAGCGGTTGAACCAGATATCATAACGTTTACTGCTAAACGTACGTGCGGTATAGGTGCCTCTGCCTACATCAATGATGACCGGCAGCCCGTTGTAGTATACGATGAAATTGCCGATATCGTTATGGTTATGGCTTTCGTCGTTGTTACCGCCTTTGGCCGCCACGTAGAAACCAGCGGCACTGCCACCACGATCGCGGGCCGCCATCACCTGGAGGTCCGGCCACCAGGTGTTTTGCGGCAACGGCAATCCTTTGCCGGCGGCTTTCACCTCCTGTTGCATGAAGCGGGTAAAAAACTGCCGGAAGAAATGATACGTGCCGGCGGATTTGTTGTCCCGGTAGTAGAAAGCGCCAAAACGCATCATATCCGGATCTCCGATAGCTTTGCCGAAACGGTAGATCATCATCCCGTCCATTCCCGGCTGCGGATCAGCATCTGCAAAATCAAGGAAATAACGCTCGCTGATCTGCGCGAGATAGATGAACTGTGCCATCTTCTTCACTTTGGCATCCTGGAACACATAGCTGAAAGCGCCGTGCGTGGCCAGGTCCAGCAGGGAGATATTATCATACAGGGAGGCGGCGGCAGCTCCCCAGTAACCCGGACCTTCGTCGCAGCCACCATCTGCGGGATAGGGATTCAGGAAATTGTCGAGGGTACGCAGTACCTGCTGCACGGCCGCTACCCTTTTATGCTCATCTTTTTCGAGCAACAATACTGCATTCAGCCAGTTGGAACAGATCCACGGGTTCCAGTTATTAGGACGACGGCCGGTACTGCTGCTGTTGCCCATCCAACTGTGATGTTTGGTGGCCAGCGGCTCAAAAATGCGCCGGTTGGTTTCGTAGTATATCCGTTTCCGTATCTGTGGTGAAACGGCATCCAGCTGGGAGCCGACATAATAATCCACCCACGCCAGCAAGGTGGCCGTCTCGGCGGAAAACAGCTCTACGAAAGGATCTGCCACATCAGGCAGCCCTCCATAACTGTCGCCTTTGGGCAAATGTGCGGACGCTCCCCAGAAAGATTCTTCACAGACAGACCATACGCCGTTGATGATATCATCGATAAACCGGCCTTTGTGTTCATAGATTTCTGCCAGCAGCAAGGTTGCCAGCGCCTCCCGTTTACGGTTGGCGATAGCCTGATAATCGCTGCGGTTGCCGGTACGCACAATCAACAACGACGTGGTGGCGGGAATGCCCGGCCACTCATAATGCAGATAACGCTCTGCCTTGCGGACGGCCGCATCGGCCACCTCTTTGTCTGCGGTCCAGGTTGTGTCACCGGCAGGCGGAAAAGGTACCCACGAGACGCGGGGAATGAGCTGCTGTGATAACTGCGCTGTGGTGTATTTGCTGCTCAGCAAATCCTGTGAGACGGCCGGCAGGGATAATAACAACACTATCGTCCAACAAAAAAATGATCGCATAAGATATCGGTCTGAGGGTATAAAAAAATGCGGACAATGAACAGCAGCAACGCCCGCCATTCATTATCCGCAGTACAGAAAACAACTACTTCAGCGTATAACGCTTAATGCTGATACGCGCTGACTGCGCGGTATTATCTACCTTATTGACAAAAATGTAAGCGCGGTATTTACCATCGCTGGTTTCCACCCACACGCCGCCTTCTTCCTTTAATCCCAGCGCGAAATCAGGCGATGCAGACATATCCAGCTTTTCAAAGTCCACATCGTCCACGAAGGTGGTGCCATATTTCAGGCCTGCCAGGTGAAAGTCCTGCACATTCCAGGCTTTGCTCAGTTTCGTATCCCTGTTGACGTTAGCCGGCAACGTTACGCCCGGCAGATAATCTTTAGCTGCTGCCGGCGCTACCAGCGCATGTCCAAACTGGACCGACAGGTTGCGGTACAGGTATACCAGGTCTATCTTGTCCGGATTGGCGGCGGCTTCCGCGGCGTTGTACAAAGCCAGGTCCGCGATAGACAAATAACACTTATTGTTGTTGGTAGGCGTCAGGTTGAGTTTCATGTCCATTTTTGCAATGGTATAAGGCCCCATTTCATAGGATACGCTCTCCCCGTTGCTGCTGGTGGCGGTGAAGGTAAATTTCACCGTCCTGCCCCTCGCCTCTTCGGGTATCCGGTAGAAATAACGGAGCGTCACGGCATTGGTATCTTTGGTGAAAGTCACCACGTTGGCTCCCTCTTTGGTAACGGAACGGTCGCCAACTTTAACGGGAACGTCTACACCGCTGCCATTGGTATAAAAAGAGCTGTCCTGCAAATAGGTGGCCGAATTAGCCTGGTCGCCGGGCTTCACCTGCATACCAGGGATAGACGCTACCACCTGTGCAGACACCAGTTTCCCTTTGGCTGCCGGAATACCGATGGCATAGGCAAACTCTATGTTGAGGCCAACGAGATTGGGGCCTAGCGACCGTTTGATACAGTCATTCTGTAATTCGTTTTTAGGCTTGGGCACCTCGTAGTCCCCGTCTTTCGTGCAGGCCGTTGCCATCAGCAGCGACGCGCACACCAACGATATATAGGAAAAATATTTACCTCTCATAATTCATGTTTTTAACTGCAACTCACTTTTGCACGGTGATAATAACGGTGTATGTTTTTCTTACCTGCCTGTTTCCGGACACGACGGTGTATTTCTTCGGATTGGCCAGGTCTGAAAAGTCAACTTTCCCGGTGATCTTTGGGTCCAGCTTGGCGTCGGTCACCAGTGTGAACTGCGGCCACAGGTTTTTCAGATCGGTGCCAAAGAAAACTTCCTGCTGAATGGTACAAGCCACTGTATCGATCACCGGCGCTTTGGAACGCACGGTCTGGAAATCTGCGCCCAGCAACTCAAAATTGCTCACGTAACATTCTGACCGGGTGGTGATCAACAAACCGTCTTCATCAATCGGCTGGTCTTTTTTACAACTGCTCCATATCAATATCGTCATGAGAAGGAGGCTGGTTATAATGATATATTTTTTCATCTGTTGTTTTTTTAGGTAGATAGATAATGCCTACATCCACGGCGTGTTTTGTGTCAGGTTCGGGTTACGGTCACGCTCACTCTGCGGTATCTTAAAGATGTAACACTGCTGCATGGCTCTGTCGTTGGTGTTCTGGAAGTAGCGTTGCTGTTGCGCCCCCCAGGTGTCTATGCGCCATACGCCGGGGCCTCCGGGCGGGTTCCAGTTTTTCTCCAGTGTTCTCCAGCGGCGTACATCAAAAGAGCGATGGCCTTCACCCAGCAACTCTACAATACGCTCCTGTTCAATGGCGGCAAAGAAAGCATCTTTGGTGCCCGTCTTGCTGCCTGCCAGCGGGGGCAGATTGCCGCGAAGCCGCACCCGGTTCACCAGCGCGATGGCATCCGCCTGCGGACCATTCACTTCGTTGGTAGCTTCCGCATACATCAGGAACACATCGGCCAAACGCATCACCGGGAACGCATAATCACCGTCACTGCGGCCCTGACCGGCGTAGTTGCGCAAAAACTTACGGAACACATAACCAGAGTTGCTGCCATCTGTGTTGTAAGTGAGGAAAGTTTCCCCGTCTATCACAAACGGTTGTGCCCAGGTTTTATAAATGAAAGGCACCCAGCCGGTGGATTTCAGGGAAGCCATGCCTACGCTTACTTCATAATCCCACATGATAGAAGCCTTCATACGATAGTCACGGTTGGCATAACTCTGCGGGTTCACAGCGGAATTCAGCCGGGTCCTGGCGTCCGCCACGGTGGAAGGGTTCAGCGGAATCATTTTAGGGGCGAAATCACCCGTGATGGTAGATTGGTACTTGTCTGCTATTTCATAACGCGGCGTTACCCAACATTGAGAACCTTCATGGGAACGGCCGGCAAAATCACGCATCAGCTCCTCGCCCTGGAAAGTACCAATACCGCCATGGGCAAATGCCATGATCATTTCTCCGTCGCCGTTGGCCACCGGTGTAAATAAATAATAATAGTTGGGCAATGTGTCGGCCCTGCCCAAACGACCGACTACGCCCGGCGCGCCGCCTCTGAAGAGGTCCAGGCCGAAGTCGTTGATCACATGCCTGAAATCGTCTGCAGCGCCCTGGTAGGCTGCTGTGGCAGCGGCCGTACTGGATTTGAACGTACTCAATTCCGGCCATCCGTTTTTATTCCAGCTGGCCCAATACAACTGCAACTTCCCACGGAAGGCCAGTGCGGCAGGTTTGGCGGCACGGCCAATCTGGTCGGACTTGGCAGGCAGCTTATCGATAGCATAGGTAAAATCCGCCATGATGGAGTCTTTTATCTGTGCAATGGGCATGCGTGACAGCGATACCACTTCGTCGTTGCTGGTAACGGTATGTCCCAGGTAAGGCACATCGCCCCACATGGAGATGAGGCGGAAGTAAACCATTCCGCGCAACAGGCGGGCTTCTCCCAATATGCGCTCCAGCTTGGGCACAGACACGTTGCTGCCGGAGGCCAGCATTTTACGGACGTTGTCAATCACGTAATTGGTGCGGTTCACACCGCCGTACAGGTACTTGTACATGGCATCAAACTGCTGCCCGAAACCGGATGGGCTAAAGCCGGAAGAGCCGGTGTTAACAGCATAGGCACCGCCATTCTGGAGATCATCTTTGGCAGCGCTGACACCACGGACACGCACATACTCTCCTTGCCCATCGAAATAATAGTCGCGGTCAAAAAGCGGCCTTACATCTGCATAGGCGCCCATGATGCCTGCCAGCGCGTCGGCATCTGTTTTCCAGAACACCTCCTTGTCCACTTCCATGCTGGAAGGCTGGTCCAGCAGGTGTTTGGTACAACTGCCTACCAGCATAGCCATGCCGGCCAGTACAGTCATGATATATATCGTAGAAGTATATTTTTTCATGATTATTACTTTAGAGTCCCACATTTACACCAACTGAATAAGTTTTATTCAGCGGATAAGCATTGCTTTTGTTGCCTGTCTGCTCCGGATCAAGGCCACGGAAAGAAGTGATAGTGGCTATATTTTCAGCAGAGCCATAGATACGGAAACTGTTGATGCCAATACGTTTCATCAGGCTGGCCGGCAACATATATCCCAGCTGGATATTTTTCAGGCGCAGGTAAGCGAGGTTATCAAGCCAGAAAGTGCTCTCTTCCCGGTTACCGGAGCCGCCTATACGGGGCCATGCACCGTTCCTGTTGTCCAGTGACCAGGGGTTGGTCCAGTGCGACCAGGAAGCTGCATAGCGGCTGGCGCTGAAGTTTACATCGTTGTAGTTGTTGAGCCAGAAATCTTTACGGCCTGCTGACCCCTGCAGTAAAAATGCAATGTCAAATCCTTTCCAGGAAGCGTTGAAGCCCATGGCGAAGTTGGTCGTAGGCCTGTCACGCTGTACATTGGGATAAGCGACTTTATCGTTGTCGTCGATCCTGCCGTCGCCGTTAACGTCTTTGCGCAGGATATCTCCCGGAGATGCGCCCTGTGGCGTATTATTGTAGATGTCCTGCCAGGTTTGTGCGATGCCCAGGTCCTGGTATACATACAGGAAGTGGTAGGGCATGTTAAGAAACGTATAGCCGCGACCGAGATACTCGTTCCATTTCTCCAGAGTGGTGCGGTTATACGATGCGTTCAGGTTTACACCGTACCGCACAGGCCCGAAATGATCAGACCAGTTTAAGTTCAGCTCCACGCCTTTATTGCGCAGGTTGCCGATATTCTTTCGGGGCGCCACGTACGCACCGCTAAGCAGCAGTGACAAATCGGAAGGCCTTACCATGCCGGTAGTAAGACGGTTATAGTAGTCCAGTTCAGCATTAAGGCGGCCGTCGAGGAAGCTCAGGTCCAGCCCCAGGTTGAACACACCGGTGTTCTCCCAGCTAAAGTCGGGGTTGATCATTTTCTGGTACACCAGCCCTTTCACTACGGCGCCGTCAATATAATAATGGCTGCCGGACAGAGTGCTTTGTTGTTCATATCGGTCTACACCGCTGTTATTGCCTAACTGGCCGTAAGAGGCGCGGAACTTGCCACTGGTGAGAACGCGGCTGAGGAAAGGTTTCAGAAAACTTTCTTCCGTAAAGCGCCATCCCAGCGCTACAGAAGGAAAGAACCCAAACTGGTGCCCGGGCAGGAATTTGGAAGAACCGTCATAGCGGAAGTTGGCTTCAAACAAATAGCGGTCAAATGCGGTGTAGTTCACACGGCCGATGTAGGAACGCAGCCCTTCGCTGGAGCTGCTGCCGCCGGTAGTCTGTATGCTTGTGAGGGCCGCATCTATTTCATGCAGACCGGGGAACAGGCGGTCATTACGTCCGCTGCGTTGCAGCCGGTCGTACCAGAACTCTTCGCTGTACACGCCTGTCACCGTAAGATCGTGGTTAACGCCAAATGCCTTGTGGTAGGTCAATCTGCCGTTCAGCATGGTTTTATAGCCGGTGGACGTCTGGTTGCTGATGCCTGCATTTTCGCCTACATATACCCGACTACCGTTGATGCCTGATTGAAAATTGAATGCAGTGGCAGGAATAGCTGCGCTGTACGCAAACTGGTTGTAGTAGTTAAGCGAGTAGTCCACCCTGCCGGTGAGCCCTGGCAGCGGTGTCCAGTCCAGGTATATATTACCATTGGCTTCCTGGCGGTTCTGCCGGTTGAGCGAATTCGTATACACCACATAAGGGTTGTAGGCCTGCGGATCTTCACCGTAGGCCATTACGCCGCCAAATTTACCGGTGACAGGGTCGTACGGGGTGATGCCGGCGATGGCATAGCGCATATCAAAACCTGCGGTATTGCTGCTGGAAGCGTCCGTGAAGCCGTCTTCCAAAGCATAGATAAACTTCGACCAGTTACCGTTGAAGCGGATGCCGGTGTTCATGTTTTTACGCAGTTTATAATCGTAGTTGAAGCGCACATTGTAGCGGGTATAATCGTTGTTGATCTGTAACCCTTTTTCATCCTGTACGCCTACAGACAGGAAGAAGTTGGAAACGTCATTTCCGCCGGAAGCAGAGAGGTTGTAGTTCTGCGTGCTGCCGGTGCGCATGATGATATTCCACCAGTCGGTATTGGGGTACCTCAGCGGGTCTATCATGCCCATGGCCATCCATTGGTCGATGGTGCCGTCTTTAAAGGTGAGGTTGTCGCGCAGCGTGCCTACGAGGCCCAGGCGTTGTTCCAGCGTGAGCGCGCGTGGGTAGTTGGCCATAAAATCGTATGCCCGTGTAGGTTGCTGGAAACCGTATAGCCCGTTGAAGTTGAGTGCCGTCTTACGCTGACCTTTACCTGATTTGGTGGTAATGAGTATAACGCCGTTGGCTGCACGGGAACCATACACTGAAGCGGAAGTCGCATCTTTCAGTACAGAGATGCTTTCAATATCGTTCATGTTGATGCGGTTGATGTCCACATCCGGCATACCGTCCACCACGATGAGCGGGTTGGCGTTGTTGACGGTGCCGAGGCCACGGATAACGAGGCTGGCGCTGTTTTTACCGGCCATGCCGGACGACTGCACCGCTGACAGGCCAGGCACCAGTCCGGAGAGTGCAGAGGACGCATTGGGCAATGCCCTGCTGGTAATTTTTTCGTCCACTTTGATAGCGGAAACAGCGCCCACGAGGTTTACTTTACGTTGCGTGCCATAGCCTACCACCACCACTTCGCCCAGCGCCTTCTGGTCTGTGGTCAGGGTGATGTTGATGTTCTTTTGTCCGGCATAGGCCACCTGTTGTTTTACGAAGCCCATGGAGCTGAATTCGAGCGTGCCGGTTTTGGCAGTTGTTTTGAGCGTGAATTTTCCTTCCGGATCGGTGACAGTACCGGCAGTAGTGCCTTTCAGCGATACTGTCACGCCTGGCAGGGCCTGGCCTTTTTCATCTTTAACGACGCCGGTGATGAACCGGTGCTCTTCCTGCGGCGTCTGAAAGACCGGTGCCTTCACAGCGTAGGCAGGTACCGTGACTGCGCAGAAAAGCCCGGTGGTGGCCATCAGGGCCAGGAAGCACCAGCCAGCGCGGTCGTTACGGGATGTCCGGTAACGTGGTGATTGATTATTCATAATTGGAATTTATTTAAGCTGTATAAGGGACATGAACGGCCCGACGGAGGCATAAGCCTCCATCTGTCAGCAAACGTTTGCATAAAAACTGCGATATTTTTAATCCTCTTTTTTTGAACGATAGATAGCTACTCTTTACTGTGGCTGATTAAACTTTGGTTGTTTACGAATAATGATTTACTGTCCTGTTTAAATGCTGCCGGACATGGTTTTCCGGCAATTTTCAATTTTGGCTGATCTCATCTTTAAGTGTACCACATACACTTCGTATGCTCAGTAACGTGGTGGTGTTTTTCAAAAATATAAAAAACAATCGATTGTAATAATTTTATTTTTAAGTCAGATCACTGTACGGAATATTTATTAGATAATATTTGAAAAATGGAACAGGCTACTCCTCTTCTTCTTCCATCACCGGATTGGCCGCCTTCTCCGGAAACAACGTGCCCATGTTCTCAAAGCGGGTGTTCAGATGCAGGCGCATGGCTGTGCGGAAAGCATCTGCGGTGCCGCATTTCAGGATCTCCAGCAACGACTCATGCGAGATGATCTGTTTTACTTTCCAGTCTTTACGACGAGGGGCATAAGTGGCAAATAGTGTATTCAGCAGGTTCTGAAAGGCGTACAATGATTTGTTGCCGGACATCTTATACAACGTGCTGTGAAAACGTATATCCAGTTTGATGAGCTGCTCTGAGTCTACCGTCATGTTTTCTTCTTCAATGATACGTTGCAGGTCGTTCAGGTAACGTTCCTCTTTATGCAGGTACAGGAAATCGGCCATGCCTATTTCCAGCATCAGGCGTACTTCATACAGGTCTTTCAACGAGTCTTTGTCCAGCGTGCCGGACGAAAGGATGGTCTTAAACCCGTAAAATATATTCGGCGACGTGAGCACAGTGCCCCGTTTGCGCTTCGTTTCGATAAAGCCCAGAATGCGCAGCCGGCTCAGTGCTTCCCGCAATACTACCCGGCTCACGCCCAGTATTTCCGCCAGCTCGTTCTCTTTGGGCAGCGAATCACCCAGCTGGTAGCCTTTCTCAGAGATATACTTCAGTATTTTCCGCTCAATCTGCTCCGCCAGGGTAAGGTCCTTTTGCATCTATTAAGTAGTATTTATTGTTTTTAATTGATCCTAAAAATAATCTTTTTGCTGAATCACAGACAATTTTCTACCAATAAAGGTAGAAATTCGAATTAATATGTACTACAAATAAATTAATTTATATACTTTTAGAGCGAAATATGGCCAACATTTCACTATTTTTCACTTTTAAATACTACATATTAATAAAGGATCGCAAAACCAAGCTATTAAAATCAACCAATGCCACATATGTAATACTTAAAAGTGGACAACCCAACCAACATCTAAATATTCACGGTTATGAAAAAACAACATCTACCACGTTTACACTGGCCGGGAAGCTGGTTACTGGTAGCCCTTACCTGGTTTTCTTTCTTACCGGTATCGGCCCAACAACAACCACCACAGGAATCTTCCGCCAGAAAAAATATATCCGTCACCGGTAAGGTCACCGATGCTGCCAACAGGCCCATGCCCGGTGTAACCGTCATCCAGAAAGGCACGCAGAACGGCGTCATCACCGATGCAGCCGGCAACTACCGCCTGCAGGTACCCGCAGACGCTATACTGTTGTTCAGCATCATCGGCATGGACACCCGCGAAATACCGGTCAACAGCCGCCCGCAGCTATCGGTATCTCTCAGCGAAAAATCCACCGCCCTCAACGAAGTAGTGGCCATCGGCTACGGTAAACAGTCCCGCGCCACCCTTACCACGGCCATCTCCCGCGTAAACGCGAAAGAATTTGAACATGCACCGGGACAAAATCCCCTGCTGCAAATGCAAGGCAAAGTACCCGGACTTACCTTGCAGGTCAACAGCGGCCAGCCCGGCGCCGATCCGCAAATATTTCTTCGCGGCGGCACCACTACCTCTCCTGAAAAAGACGCGCCACTGCTGATCATAGACGGCATGGTGTCACAAGGCATGCGCAGCATCTCCGATATGAACACCGACGATATCGAATCCGTACAGGTGCTCAAAGACGCGGCCTCCACTGCCATCTATGGAGCACGCGCCGCCAACGGCATCATCATCATTAAAACAAAATCCGGCAAAGCCGGCAAACCACGCGTCAGCTTCGGCTTCAACTACGGACTGGAACAACAGGCGAAACAATACAAGTTCCTCAGCGCACGCGACTACATCTACGTAAGCCGCAAAAACACGATGGACTATAACAAAACCAATCCGGACTTCTACCTCACCGGCGGCCGCTATGGCATGTCTACCGGCAACCCGCGCAATTCCAAAAACACCCTGGAATTCCTCGACACCTATATACAAAACTACGGTCAGGCCTATGTGGACCAGCTCCTGCAAAAAGAAGGCTGGGAAACCATGACAGACCCGGTCACCGGTAAACAGCTCCTGTTCAAAGGCACCGACTACCAGGACATTACCTTTAACAACGGCAACAAAAAACAATACGATGTCAGCGTTAGCGGCGGCAGCGACAAAGGCACCTACTACCTGGGCCTCGGCCACACCAACCAGGACGGAATCATTGCAGCTACCTTCTATAAAAACTATAATGGCCTGTTCAACGGCACCTATAAACTGAGCAACAAATGGACACTTAATACCAACATGAGTTACCAGGTACGTTACTCCAATTCACCCAATAACGACAACAACGTATTGAGCCGCTCCGTCACCATGCCGCCTACCTACCGCCTCTATTATGAAGACGGCACGCCCGCGCCGGGAGAAGGGATAGCCTCCTTCCGCAGCCGCCTGCATGAAATCTATTACAAGGAACGTTACACCGATATCAAAGTGTACCGCACCACTTTCCAGCTGGGCGCAGACTGGGACATCCTGCCGGGACTGCGCTTCTCTCCTTCCTTCGCCTGGTTCACCACGGAAGGAAAAGAAAACAGATTTGAAGCCTACAATGAAACCAATCCTAACAGGAACGCTTCCGCTGCGCATAACCTTAACAGGCATACGCAGGCAGACGCAGTACTTAATTACGACAAAACCATCGGCAACCGCCATCACTTCAATGCCATGGCGGGCACCAGCTACATCAACGACTACGACTACAACATGAGCGGCAGTGGTTATGGCGCACCTAACGATAACATACCTACGCTGAATGCCACCAAAGTGGAAACTCAACGCACGTCCACTTCCGAATCCACAGAAATATTAATGAGTTACTTCGGCCGGTTGAACTACGATTTCGATAACAAATACCTGTTCTCCGCCAGTATCCGCAGCGACGGCTCTTCCCGGTTCTCCGGCAATCACCGCTGGGCCGCTTTCCCCGGTGTGTCTGCCGGATGGAACCTGCATCACGAAAACTTCTGGGAACCGCTGCAACCGGTCATATCACTGTTTAAAATCAGGGGCAGCTGGGGCCAGGCAGGCAACAACGCACTTTCTATCTTCGACTCCCAGGGCCAGTACAGCACCTCCCTCAGCGGTAACCTGCTGAGTTACATGGGCAACACCGGCATCCTCAATACTACCCTGCCCAACAACGACCTGGTATGGGAAACCACCACCTCCGTAGATGCCGGCCTGGACATCGGTTTGCTGAAAGACCGTATCACCATCCTGCTGGACTTCTACAACAAAATCACCGATAACCGCCTGTTCGATAAACCACTGGACGCCACTACCGGCTTCAGCAAAATTCGCAGCAACTACGGTACTATCCGCAACCGCGGCATCGAAGTGGAACTAAATGCCACACCCGTTAAAACACGCAGCTTCACCTGGAACACCGGTATCACCTTTGCCTTCAACCGCAGTACAGTGGTATCCCTGCCGGGCAACGGCGAAGCGAAAAACAGGATCGGCGGCAACTACGTCTTTGATCCTAACGCCGGCCAATACACGAAAGTCGGCGGCCTCGCCGAAGGCGAACGTTTCGGTGGCCGATGGGCCTACCAGCTCGACGGCGTTTACTCCACCGATAAAGACGCTGCCGGCGCACCTTACGACGTGGAAGCCAACGGCCGCAAAAAAACCGGTGGCGACGCGATCTGGCACGACTTCGATAAAAACGATACGATCGACTACCGCGATATGACGTTTATGGGATATATCCGTCCTGATAAACAGGGCGCCATCGTCAACACCCTCACCTACAAAGGCATCAGCCTCCGCATCGTGGCAGACTACGCCCTCGGACATGTGATTGACAACGGCTTCAGAGGGAAAGCCAACGGCAGCTCCCGCAACAACAACCAGGCGCTCACCGATGTCATCAGCGATGATATCTGGAAACAACAGGGCGATCAGGCAAACATTCCCAAATACACCGTACAAAGCGATTATGATTACAATTTCAAAAACCATAACCGTGCTGCCAACGGCCTGGGCAATGATGGGACTGCGAGCAACAACTCCCTCTATTACAAAAAAGGCGACTACCTGGCACTGCGTGAAATATCGCTGAGCTACAGTATCCGTGCGGACCTGCTGCTGAAGGCAGGTATCAGCAGCATCGATGTGTTTGGCGGCATCTATAACATCTGCTACTTCACCAAATACGACGGCCTGTCGCCCGAAGTGTTCACCGGTGTAGACCCCGGCCTATACCCGCGTCCTCGCCAGTACAATCTGGGCGTAAAAGTCAATTTTTAAACTGCAAACTAACGATCATGAATAAACGCTCTCTTCTATACAGCTGCCTGATCGCATTACTGCCGGCCTTCTCCTGTAACAAGGTGCTGGACGTAAAAACCGTTTCAGACATCACCAATGCCAGCTACTGGAAATCGCCCGGCGATGTGACCGGATACCTGACCGGCATCTATGCCCTGCTACGCGGCACTGTCAACGATAAAAACTATTTCAATACCACTTATTATATGGAAGACCGTAGCGATGCCTTTATCGCCGGTCTGGAAGGCGGCATGTCCACCGCCTGGCAGCAGAACCTTAACAATGCCAATGCGCCCAACTGGCTTAATTATTACAATATTATCTATCATTGCAACCTCCTGTTGAAAAATGCGCCGGGCATCAATTTCCCTAACAGTACCGACCGTGACCGTGCCATGGCGGAAACCTATTTCATCCGCGCCTATACGTACTTCTGGCTGATACGCTCCTGGGGCGATGTGCCGCTGATGCTGGAGCCTGTGGCCAGCAGCAACCAGCAACAGCCCTTCCGCGCCCCTGCCGTGGACGTGATGGCCCAGGTATTAAAAGATATCGATGCCGCCATCGCGCTGTTCCCTGAAGGCGCTTTCGTCAACAAAAACCGGGCTTCCAAACCCGCGGCCTTTACGCTGAAAGCCGATGCCCTGCTGTGGAAGTTCAAAGTACTCAAAGGCAATGATGCCGACCTACAGGAGGCGCTGACCGCGCTGCAACAGGTGGAAAGCACCGCCGGTCTCACACTCCTCGATAACTTTGCTTCTGTCTTCGCCACCAACAACCGGGCAAATGCAGAAATCATTTTTTCTGTTTATTTTAAGAAAGATGAACGAAGCGATATGTATGGCAGTCAGCTGAAACCACGCGATATCTTTGTACAGGACGCCGTCAACAAAAATGATATTGCGGCGGCTAAAAACGGCGCCCGCAGCCAGTATATGCCCAGCCCGAAGTTTGAGTCCATGTTCACTGACGCTGCCGATAAAAGAAAGAATGCCTCTTTTATCAAAGCCATCGGGCCTAACAATAAACTGATAGGCGTGTTCGATAACAAGTTCAGAGGCACCAAAGACACGGACTGGTTTTATGATGCTGACATCGTTATCTACCGCTTCGCGGAAATATTCCTGTTGAAGGCCGAAGCGCTGGTGGCCCTGGGGCGTGTATCCGATGCCGTTACTGCGCTGAACCGCACCCGGACAAGGGCCGGCATCGGCAACTATACCGGACCGGCAGACAAAACAAGCGTGGAAAAAGAGATATTGAACGAACGTTTCCGGGAACTGTGGCTGGAACAGAAAAGATGGCCCGACCTGCTGCGTTTTCACTATGCAGGCACCATCAACGTATACACGGAAGTACCTAATCTGAACGGGAAAAACGTGCCGCTGTATTTTCCTATTCCGAAAGCGCAGATAGACCTGAATCCGAACCTGAAACAAACTGCCGGCTACCAATAAACAATTCATCATGAAACGGACAACCGCGAAAGCATTACTACTACTCACCACCGGCCTTTTCCTGCTGGCCTCCTGTAAGGGTGGCGGCAGCGAAAACCTGACACCGGCGCCACCGCCCGGTAACAATGGCGGTAATACCACCGACAGCATCCCGTTTATTTTCAGGGAGAAGACCGGCGGCTACAGCTGTTATCGTATACCCGCCATCGTTAAGACAAAAACCGGCGTGCTGCTGGCTTTCGCCGAAGCACGCAAAAACAGCTGCAAGGACGAAGGCGATATAGACCTGCTGGTAAAACGTTCTGCCGACGGCGGCAAAACATGGAGCGCTCCCATTATGGTATGGGACGACGGTGCCAACACCTGCGGCAACCCCGTGCCGGTGCTCGATGAACAGACCGGCCGCCTCCAGCTGCTGATGACATGGAACCTGGGCGAAGACAATATCGGCGCCATCAACGCCGGCACCAGCAAAGATACCCGCCGCGTGTTCGTCACCAGCAGCGATGACGAAGGCCTCACCTGGGCGCCTGCCAAAGAAATCACGAAAGATGTCAAGAAACCGGGATGGGCGTGGTATGGCACCGGCCCATGCCATGGCATACAGCTCAAACGCGGCCCTCATGCCGGCAGGCTCGTCATCCCGTGTGATTATATGTCGCTCAAAACAGCGGACAGCCCTTCCCGTGACTCAGCGCATGTCATTTACTCCGACGACCACGGCCAGAGCTGGAAACTGGGCGGCATCGCCAATAAAGACCGTGGCGCGGAAAGCACCGTGGCCGAACTGTCCGACGGGCAGCTCATGCTCAATATCCGCAACAGCGCCGGTGGCGCCAGGCTGGTGACCACCAGCACCGATGACGGCGCTTCCTGGCTGCCGGTAAGGGCCGACTATACGCTGGTGGAACCTGTCTGCCAGGGTAGCCTGCTCTCCTGGAAACAATGGCTGTTCTTCTCCAACCCGGCCAGCACCGCCCGCGAGAACATGACCATCCGGCTTAGCACTGACGACGGCAATAACTGGAGCAAGTCCTGCAGGATATACAGCGGCCCTTCGGCCTACTCCGACATCGTGATGCTGTCGGACACGGAAATTGCTATCTTCTATGAAGCTGGTTATAAAAAGCCCTATGAAGGCATTGCCTATAAAGTGATACCTGTTACCGATTTTAAATAGAGAGATATGAAGACTACCGTATATGCCTGCCTGTTATGGATGCTGTTTTTCCCTAAGCTGCTGCTGGGCCAGCACGATAGCACGGTACTGTTCAGCGCCGGCGACGGCGGTTACAAAAGCTACCGCATCCCGGCGCTCCTGACCGCTGGCAATGGCCAGCTGCTGGCTTTCTGTGAAGGCCGCAAAGAAAGCGCCGCCGATGCCGGAGATATAGATATCCTGCTGAAACGCTCTTCCGATGGCGGCCAAACCTGGTCGGCCACGCAGGTAGTATGGGACGACGGCCCGCACACCTGCGGCAATCCCTGCCCGGTGCTGGACGCCGCCACCGGCACCATCTGGCTGCTGCTGACCCGCAACGAAGGACTGGACAAAGAACACGACATCATCCATAAAACGGCGACGCATACACGCACCGTCTGGGTCTGCAAAAGCGACGACAACGGCGCCACGTGGTCAAAGCCGGAAGACATCACCGCTACCACGAAAGACCCTTCATGGGGCTGGTATGCCACCGGCCCGGGCATCGGCATACAGCTGCAACATGGGCCCCATAGGGGCCGCCTGGTGGTGCCCTGCGACCATAGTTATGACGACAGCAGCGGCCATGTTGCCAAAGGGCCCTATGAATACGGATCACACGTTATCTATAGCGACGACCACGGCAAGTCCTGGCAACGCGGCGGCAACATCCGCCCTAAAGTGAACGAATGCCAGTTGACCGAACTGGCCGACGGCCGGGGCGGCCTGCTGATGAGCCTCCGCTCCTATTTCGGCCGCGGGTTACGTACCCAGTCCATTAGCCATGACGGCGGTCTTAACTGGGGCGCTCCCGCTGACGTGCCCTCGCTGACAGACCCTGTCTGTCAGGCCAGCATCGTCCGATACCGCTGGCCCTCCCGCAAACGCAGCGGCATCCTGCTGTTTTTGAACCCGGCCAGTGACAAAAGGATGAACATGACGCTCAAAGCCAGCAGCGACGATGGGCTTAGCTGGCAACCGCTGCGCGTGCTGCACGCCGGACCGGCGGCCTATTCCTCACTGGCCGTATTGCCCGGCGGGGACATCGCCTGCCTGTACGAAGCCGGGGAAAAAAGCGCCTACAGCCATCTCATCTTCCAAAAAATCAACAAAAAAATTATAAGCCATATCCATCAACAATAAGCACAACGAACACATGAACGACATGACAGCAACACGCATTCAGGGACTGGTGGCCGCACCATTTACACCCATGCACGCCGACGGAAGCATCCATACCGAACGGATACACGAAATAGTGCAGACACTGATCAGCAACGGTATTACAGGTATGTTTGTCTGCGGCAGCACCGGAGAAGGTCCTTCCATGACCACGGCCGAAAGAATGGAAACCGCCGCAGCCTTCATCCGCGCCGCAGATAAAAAACTGAAAGTATTCGTACACGTAGGACATAACAGTCTGCAGGAAGCCCGACAGCTGGCAGCCCATGCACAGGAGCATGGCGCCGATTTTATCTCTGCCACGCTGCCCACTTACTTTAAAATACAGACCATACAAGGCCTGATAGACAGTCTGGCCACTATTGCGGCAGGCGCCCCGCAGCTGCCGCTGTTCTATTATAATATTCCGGCACTCACGGGCATATCGCTTGATATGGTGGCATTCCTCGAACAGGCCGCCGGTAAACTGCCTACCCTCGCCGGTATTAAATACACCGCGCCTTTCATACATGACTTCCAGGCGTGTATGCATGCCAGTGAAGGACGGTACGAACTGCTCTATGGCACGGACGAAATGTTGCTGAGCGCCCTCGCTACCGGCTCCCATGGTTTTATCGGCAGCACCTATAATTTCGCCGCGCCGTTGTATAACGACCTGATACAGGCTTTCGCCGACGGACAGCTGCAAAAGGCGCAACAGTGCCAGCTGCACTCCGTGGAAATGGTGCGCATCATTGTCAAATATGGCGGGCTGCGTGCCCAGAAGGCCATGATGCGTATGATAGGCCTCGACTGCGGCGATGTAAGATTACCGTTACAACCTTTTGAAGAGAACGAGTATATTTCCATGGAAAAAGACCTGCGCGCCATCGGCTTCTTCGACTGGTGTACCCGGGTCGCCAAACCATAAAATCCACGTTCATGAAAAAGTTCCTTTTGATCAGCATGCTGACAGTCAGCGCCTTTATTGCCCAGGCCCAACAAGACAAACCCATTCTCTTATACCCTGAAGGCGTACCCAATTCCAAGCCAGCGCCAGCCGATTACCGGGAAGATGCCGACAGCAACCGCATACGGCTGGTCACGCAACCGGAGCTGATTCCTTTTCACGCGCCGGCCGGCAAAGCTACCGGCGCCGCGGTCGTGATCTGCCCGGGCGGCGGATATGGCAGCGTGGTGATAGGCCGTGAGGGGTATGCCATCGCACGACGCTTTCAACAGGCAGGCATTTCCGCGTTCGTCGTTAAATACCGTCTGCCAAACGACCGGATCATGCCTGACAAGTCCAAAGGGCCATTGCAGGATGCGCAGCGTGCATTACAAATTGTACGGCAACATGCCGCCGAATGGGGCCTGCAGCCCGGCAAAACCGGCATCATTGGCTTTTCGGCCGGCGGGCATCTCGCTTCTACTGTAGGTACGCATTTCGCACAACCCGTGATCGACAATCCTGCGCAGCTGAACCTTCGCCCGGATTTTATGATACTCGTGTACCCGGTGATCAGCTTTACTTCGTATATGCATGCCGGTTCCAGGAAAAACCTGCTGGGAGAAAACCCCGACAGCGCGCTGATAAAGCTGTACAGCAACGAATTGCAGGTAACGGCCAATACGCCGCCCACCTTCCTGCTGCATGCACAGGACGACAAAGTAGTGCCGGTGCAGAACAGCCTGCTGTTTTATAACGCGCTGGTCAATGCCGGCGTAAAGGCGGAGATGCACCTTTACCAGAACGGCGGTCATGGTTTCGGGCTGTACAATAAAACCACGCGGGACGACTGGTTTGAGCGATGCCTGCACTGGATGCAGGCCAACAGCTGGATACAATGACCAGCGTAAAACACACGTCATGAAAAAACTGATTCTTCCTTTATTATTGATATTGGGTATGTCTTTCCGAACTACCGTCAGCCGTGGCCAGGAGCCGCCGGCCGGCTATTTCTCCTGGGGGCAGCTTCCTGTCCTGCCGGATGACCATGGGTTTGCCGGATCATTTGCCGGCGTGTCCAATAATGCTTTGCTGGTGGCCGGTGGCGCTAACTTCCCCGATGGAGGTGCGCCCTGGAACGGCGGTATTAAACAGTGGCATGATCAGGTGTGGGCACTCGAAAAGCCCGGTGGCCAATGGAAACAGGCGGGCAGGTTGCCGATGCCGCTGGGCTACGGTGTGTCCGCCACCTGGCGGGACGCGCTCGTATGTGTAGGCGGCAGTAATAAGGACGGTCATACCGCTACAACGTTCCTGCTCCGGTATACTAACGGGCAGGTACAAACGGAGCCTTTGCCCGACCTGCCTGTTGCAAGTGCCAACGCCAGCGGCGCCCTGGATGGTGACATCCTGTATATTGCAGGCGGGACGGAAACGCCTTCCGATACTACCGCCGTCAAATATTTTTGGTCGATAGATCTGTCCAGGCCCGCTGGCAGCCGCCAGTGGCAGAAACTTCCACCCTTCCCCGGGCCGGCGCGTATGTTGGCCGTAGCGGGCGTGCAGCAACATCATTTTTACCTTTTCAGCGGCGTACATACGTATACGTTACCCGGCGATGCCACCATACGCCGCACCTTCCTGGCGGACGCCTGGTGTTATGAACCCGGCAAAGGCTGGCGCAGCATAACGTCCCTGCCTCATGCGGCCGCAGCTGCGCCCAGTCCGGCTTTCGCGTCGGGACAGTCACAACTGTTGATCTTCGGCGGTGACGATGGCCGGTACTTTGAACAAAGCAGCCAGTTAAAAGAGCAGCATCCGGGTTTCTCCGACGACATACTCGGCTACAACACCATCACCGACACCTGGGCCGTTACCGGACATATGCCGGTACAAAAAGCCGGTGACAGCGTCACTAACCCCAACGGCAGTACGTGGGCGCCGGTGACTACCCCTACGGTCGTATGGCAGGGCCAGCTGATTATTCCCGGCGGAGAAGTAAGACCTGCCACCAGGACACCACGGATACTAACGGCTACGCCTACACAGCCGCCCAGCGGCTTCCGGCTGACAGACTGGATGGTGGTGGGACTGTATTTTCTGCTTGTGGTGGGTATCAGCGTAGTGGTTTCCCGCAACATGCAGAACACCACCAGCGATTTCTTCCTTGGTGGAGGCAAAATACCCTGGTGGGCGGCCGGTCTTAGTATATTTGGCTCCAAGCTCAGCGCGCTCACGTTCATTGCCATTCCGGCCAAAGCCTTCGCCACCGACTGGGTATACTTTCTTAATAATATGATGATCGTGGTGGTGGCCCCGCTCATCGTCTATTTTTACCTGCCCTACTTCCGTAAGCTGAAGCTCACCAGCGTATATGAGTACCTGGCCATCCGCTTCAGTCCCGGTGTAAAATTGCTGGGGAGTTTTACCTTCCTGGTATTTCAGATCAGCCGCCTGGGTATTGTGATTTACCTGCCTGCGTTAGTGTTAAGCGCCGTGACCGGAGTCAACATCATTATCTGTATTGTGGCCACCAGTGCCATTACCACCGCGTATAGCGCTTCGGGGGGCATTGAGGCCGTTATCTGGACTGAAGTGATGCAGGTAGGCGTGTTACTGGGCGGCGCCCTGCTTAGCCTTGTCTTTATATCCCGCTCACTGGATGGTGGTTTCGGCCAGGTGTTTACCGAAGCCGCTGCCCATGGCAAGTTCAGACTGGCCATTCTGCAATGGGACATCACACAGCCGGTGCTTTGGGTGATCTTTGTAGGCGGCTTCCTGACACAGCTGGTCACGTATTCATCTGATCAGGTGGTGGTACAGCGTTACCTGACCACATCCACCGAAAAAGAGGCCCGCCAGTCGATCTACACTAACGCGCTGCTGGTCATCCCCGCTTCGCTTATTTTTTTTCTGGTGGGTACGGCGTTATGGGTATACTTCCGGCACCATCCGGCCAACCTGAACCCGCATGGCAATACCGACGATGTGTTTCCCTGGTATATCTCCCAGCAGCTGCCGGCAGGACTGGCAGGGCTTGTAATAGCCGGTCTTTTCGCTGCTACGATGTCCACCATCAGTTCCAGCATGAATGCCATTGCAACCGTGATCACCACCGATTTTTATCCTTTGTTCAGGCCTGCGGCCGATGACAAACAGCGATTTGTATTTGCCCGCCGGATGACTGTGATACTGGGTGTATTGGGCTGTGGCATTGCGCTTTACCTGGTGTCGCTGCACAACACTTCTATCTGGGACCAGTACCTGAAAATCATCGGGTTGTTTGGCGGATGCCTCGCAGGCATGTTCCTGGCAGGTATTTTTATTCCAAAGGTGAATGCACGGGGAATTATCACCGGCTTTACCATCAGCGCCGTAAGCCTCTATTTTGTGCAACGTTATACCACGATCAATTTTTTCCTGTACCCCGCCGTGGCGGTGGTGATCTGTGTAGTGACCGGTTACCTGGCCTCTTTGGGCAGTGGCCGGGAGGCCACTCAGGCCGTATAAAAGCGGGAACCATAGACAGCGTTGTGTGCAATATTTGCATCAGTATTGGTCGCAACAACCTTTACAAGCAATTAATTTCCAGTGCATTATATTTCGGCATGTTTTTCCCGGCTATTTTTTAAAACCGTTTTTTATGAAACGTAACCGTCACAGCAGAACGGCTAAAATGAACCGGAGCCGTTCTCATCATGAACAGGATGAACGGACCAATAATCCATCATCATCCGAACAGAACATGCAGAACCGGGAACAACCTATTGAAACTTCAAAAAAACACGGTGAACACCGTAAAGGCAAATAACACAAAAAGCCCCGGGCGTAAAACCCGGGGCTTATTTTTTGTCCCAGGGCTGAAGCCCTGGGCTACAATCTGAAATACGAATGATATGATTGATGCTTATTTTCCTTTGTGCAGCTTGAGGTCCAGCATCTTCATAAAATATCCTCCCACCACGCTCCTTGCCTGAAACCCAACTTTTTTACCATCTGTAGTTTCATGCCAGTCACTCAGCGGAACACGTGTAGGCGTCTCCGTTAAATACCTGTACAACGGTTGAACAAAGGGTGTCATATCATCTCCCAAGACGGCCGTCCACATGATCCAGTCAGATTTTGTGTAAGTCTTCCGGCTATCCAGCGGCAGGCCGAAAGGTTGTTGTTTTCCGAGGTAATAGTTTATCTCCTTACTATAAACAGCCTTCGGAAAGAGATGAAAATCAAGTACTTTGTCCCACACCATATTATACTTCTGGCTCCAGGTGCCAGGCTTGCCAAAGGCCAGCGTGTAGTGGTCACCGTCAGCCGCCAGGTCTTGCCATTTTTGGGCCATGTCACGGGCCTGGTCGTTATATCGTGTAGCCGTTGCCGTTTCTCCGAGCATACCGGCCAACATGGCGTATGACTTAATACCCATGATAGCCTTCAGGGAAAGGTTGGCATTGCGTGCCAGGTGCCCGGCAAAGTCGTCGGTACATAACTGGTTGGCCGGATCGAAGCCTGCCTGCAGGAGGTAATCGGCCCAGGTGGTCAGTGTTTTCCAATGTGCCTTAGCGTAATTTGCATTGCCTTCCACCGCTGCAATAGCTCCCGCCAGGATGAGCATATTACCAGACTCCTCAACAGGCATATCTTCCCCATATACCTGCCCGTTAGCCAACGGGTAAGTGCCCAGGTCGTGCGCAGCAAAAGGTTTGGTGTAACGTCCGCTTTCGGAATAGTCAAAGATGCCGGTCATCATGCCTTTCAGCAGATCGGGGTTATACAGGAGGAAAAGAGGAGCCGAAGGATAGGTGACATCTACCGTGTTAATACAACCATTGCTGAAATTTTCTTTGGACAGAAACAGCAGCTGTCCTTTAGGGCCTTTCACCAGTTTATGGGCGGCCACGCTCTGGCGGTAGGCCAGTTCACACAATGCTGCATACTGCTCTCCGCCGGCGGCGATGGCGGCGGCACGCAGCTCCCGGTCAAATGCTTCACACTGCTGTTGCACGGTGGCGTAATCCTTCAGCGCCGTATTAAGTTCGTTTTCAATGGTGGCCCCCGGTGTATCTTTCCACCACGCCTTCAGGTTGGTGTTAAAATACTGGATGGCATAGAGGTCGTCATAACCAAGCAGGAACAACTGCTCCTTCGGCGCCGTGCCTACCATGCCCAACGACACGCTGGTGCTCAACATCTGCTGCCGGTCCCCCCTGGCCACGCTGGTTTTCTTATGGACAAAGCGCTGTGCCGCTTCAGCCGGAGAACAGACGTATTGATCAGCCTTTGCCGACAAAGGAACTCCCACATACAGGTAACCCCAGTCAATACGCAGGTCATCCCCTTTTTTTTGTAACACTGGCTGCGACACGGTGCCGGCTTTTAACAAGGACAACTTTCCGTTGGTGAACTGCCTGGCAGTGACAGGCTGCGACGGCCCATTGACGGCCAGGTCAGAGGAAGCACCGAAATACACGTCTACAGCGTGTTGCCTGTTGTCGATCGCATGCACGCAGTAAGAAATATAGGACACCGGTCGGGACATCAACCTAAGATCACGCACCAATAAGGGCGATGTAAAGGTCAGCGTAAGGGCAACCTGCCCGCACCTGAACTGATAAACAGTCTGGGTGGCATGTACCGCCACGTCCGTCTGTTGCGCTGGCACAATACCTGCTTCTGGGCCGTCAGAGCCGCCCAACACCCGGTAAGTCACGCCGTCCACTTTCACCAGGCCGGACAACGCCTGCTGCGCTCCTGTCCAGTGAACAGTAGCAGCCTTGTTAAGCGTGTCCGTATTTGACCAGACACTGAAATACGGATCATGGGTTATCAGCGGATAAGCGGGCGCTTTCTGCTGGGCTTGTACACGGTATCCGGCGATACCTAAACATAAAAGGACCAGGATTCTCTTCATAACGGGAATATTAAGCGTATTTTTTACAGTTATGAAAAATAGCAAGCTTTTTCAGGAATGAAAGAGAAAAATGATGAACGGCGTCCCAGGGCTGAAGCTGTGGGCTATATGTCTCTTCAGCCGTAGCTGCTGAGATCAGGCAAATCAGTATTGCAGGCGAAGATTAGTGTTTTGGGCGGAAATTAAACAGCATTGACCGTGTAAAGGCCGGCTTTTAAGTACGATCAGGTTATAATAAGCAGTTCTTTAACCTTATGAACCCGAAACACAGGGCAGCCCAGGGCTTCTCAGCCCCGGGACAAAAAAACGCAGACCCTGCAAACGCCTTGGAGGCCCTGAGAAGCCTTTTCAGTACGTTATTCAGATCTGCGCGTATCTTGAGTCAGATAATTCGGAGCGCAAAAATAAAACAATTAAAATAAATATTCAACTAAAACCAGATAAACCATTGTGGCTGCCAGCGTACCAGGCTGGCGATGGCCCAGATGAGCACCGCCATTCCCAGGCTGCCCACTGCTTTACGGTTTTTCCAGGAGTAACCTAACAATACCGGCACCTCCCAGTATTTGGCGATGACATACAGCAGCAGTCCACCGAGACCGGTCCAGGTAAGCATGGGGATGGTCTGTTGACCGCCTGCCAGTACACAGGCGCACAACCACCCTACCGTAAGCAATTGCAGCCAGACATAGTTCTTCGTTCCGCAGCGGGTCACTTCTTCGATGGACATTGGCAGCAGCATACACGCCAGCAGTACAGACACCGCGATCAATATCTCCGGCCGCGGCGGCGGCAGTAACACCAGCGCTATCCATAACAGCAGGGTCGCCGCAGCGTACATGGCCAGTTGTTTATCGGCCCGCCTTGATTCCACCGGAAACGGCAATACCAGCCGTCTCAGGATTTTATACAGGTATACCACAGGAGGCAATGTAAACAAGGCCACCATGCCCGGCACCACCACTTCATAGCCATACCATTCTTCGGGAACGCGGAACATCAGCCAGCCCAGCGCCAGCGTGGCGCCCAATGCCGGCAGTCCCACTTCGATGATGGATTCCTTCGTGGTGCTGCGCCGCTCCAGATGATCAACCACATGCTCCAGGTAACGCTTGATCTGGTCCTGCCGTGTAGCCACCGCCGTTAGTTGCGCCCACAGGGTGAAAACGGAGACCTGCAAAACTACGGTCCGCAGCATCTCATCCCCGATCAGCACCCCTCCGTAGATGCCGGCCACGCTCAGCAGTAACAGCTCCCACGTAAGCATGCGCGGTGAGAAAATACGGCGGAACAAACGATACAACCTGGCATACAGCCAGCCATATATCCGGCTCCAGTAACGGCTTAACAGCTGTATCAGCGAATAAGCTGCAATGAGCGCGGCCAGTCCTATCAGCAGCCGCGAGGCGGTAAACACCCCACGCAACGCCTGCAGGCGCGAAGGCTGCTTTACCTTGTACACCAGTTCCGTGTTGGTCAGCAGCTCCTTCGCCAGGATGCCGGCCTCCGCATGGCCTACCTCTTTCAGCTCCTGCGCATGCTGCTGCCAGAAACTGTCAGCTACAGGCTGCCCGGCGTACGTTTGCAACGTACCATATTGATACAATAATTTCTTCTGGGAAACGGAAAGCCCCGACAAGGTCTGTGCGAGGTCATAATCCCTGGTTTGGGCGTATGCAGAACAGGTTAACATTACAATGATGACCATGATTACTGCTGATCGAAGCCTACAGCTAATACTCATACATTTCATTTTCTTACAGAAACATCCTGCAATATAAACAAACGACGGTAGAACTACGCATCGGCAGTAATCATGGCCATTATACCTATAATTTTTGGAGCGGGCCGCCTTTCACGCTATACTCCAGCTTCAGGGTGTATCCGCCGCCGCCTTCCACAAAATCCACTTTCAGCGGATGCCAGCCTTTTTCCAGCGCCACCTGGCCGCTTTTCTGCAAAGGAGCATGCCAGCCGTCATTGTTGACCACCGCTTTGTTGCCGATGTACAACATACCGCCGTCATCGCAGGTGAGATAAAAACTGTAGATGGCTGTTTCCGGCGCGTAAAAGTACCCTTGCAAGCGGGCGCCAAAGGCTTCGCCATGGCCGAGCCCTTCGGGGATGACCACATTATCGGTGCGCAGCGTGCTGTCCGGCGTGGCTTTTATTTTAGCGGTGGTTTTAAACGCGCCTTTGAAGTAGTCCAGCTGAAAGCCAGTCGTAGCGGGTTTGTCAGCCGCCTTCGCATAAGCCTCCTGGCGGTAACGAAGGGTGTAGATGTCCCCGCGGTTGCCCATCGGGCTGAAGGCGGCCAGCTTAAAGGTCTGCGGAGCTGTTACCGGCAATGCAGCAGGCAATACCGGCGACTGTGGCCCGGGAACAGACCCGTCGGTAGTGTAACGTATAGTCGTGCCGGTTAAAGGGGCCTTCACTTCCAGCATACCTTTGTCCACAAACACGTTGTCTTCGGTAAATCCTTCCAGGTCGGGCAAACGGTAATGCACCCCCAGCTGATCGAGGCGGGCAAATTGTTCGTTTAACCGTTGGAGGTAGTTATCATAATCCTGGCGGTGTGTCCATAATACTTCCGCCAGGGCCGTCATGCGGGGCATGAACATATAATCGGCGCGTTTTTCGGAAGGAATGTATTCCGTCCAGATATTGGCCTGTGCGCCCATGATGGTGGTCGCTTCGGCGGCGGTCAGCCCTTTGGGCACCGGTTCGAAATGGTATACATTACCGAGGGAGTTCCTGTCTGGCGCAGCATCGAAATACAGCGGGTTGCCCGGCGTCATGATCACTTTGTTACCGTGACGGGCAGCCTTTACCGGGGCGTCAGGCACCCAGGCCCGCCAGTACATGAGGATAGCGGTGGGGCTGATACCGCCTTCCAGGATCTCGTCCCAGCCGATCAGCACCTTGCCTTTGGAATGGAAGAATTTCTCCATTCTTTTCACGAAGTAGCTCTGTAACTCTTCCACATTCTTCAGGTTGTTGGCCTTCATCACTTCCGCACACAGCGGAGAAACAGCCCAGCTGGTCTTTTCCACTTCATCAGCGCCGAGGTGCATGTATTTGGACGGGAAGAGCGCTGCTATCTCGGTATATACATCTTCCGCAAACCGGAAAGTGCTTTCATTGCAGGGGCAGATAGGCGTGGAGAAATCTTTGCCCCAGCCGGACTTGCCGTCACAGGTGAGGAAAGGATAGGCACGGATGGCAGCCATCATATGGCCCGGCATATCTATTTCCGGGATGATCTCTATATGACGGGCGGCGGCATAAGCGATGACGTCTTTCATCTGCGCCTGCGTATAAAAGCCACCATAGAGGGTTTTACCATCTTTATGAATAACGTGCTCCTGGTCAATCGCCATATCGGGGTTCTCCTTTGCTTTCTCCATGCAAACAGAATCCTGGTTGTTCCATTCTCTCCAGGCGCCCACGGAAGTCAGCAACGGGTATTTTTTGATTTCAATACGCCAGCCCTGGTCATCTGTCAGGTGCAGGTGCAACTTGTTCATCTTATACAGCGCCAGCAGATCGATAAATTTCTTCAGGTAGCTGACAGAGAAAAAATGGCGGGACACATCGAGGTGCATACCACGCCAGGCATATACCGGGTGATCTTTCAACTGCATGGCCGGAATGGCTACAGACCGCAGGTTACCGGTCGTGCGGCCTTCAATGGTGGAGGGCATCAGCTGCCGCAGGGTAACAATGGCCCTGAAAAAACCGGTGGGTGATTTAGCGCCGATCAGCAACTGCTGCGGCGTTACCTGCAAGGTGTAGTCTTCCTCTCCGGACAACGTCAGGTCCTGTTTCAGCACAATTGTGTTGCCGGTGGCGGCAGTAGCCGTTTTCAGCGTAGTGCCAATCCCCTGTTTCACCAGTGCCTGCAGCTGCGTCACTTCATTGGCAAACGCGCGTGCATTGACAGGCAATACCAGTCGGGTGCTGCCGGTAATGGTAAAAGACCCTTCCATCGGGACCAACTGCTGCGGATAAGGAATAACCGGATAACGTTTTTCCTGGGCGTGGGCGGAATAAAGCCCTATCCCCAACGCCAAAGACAGCGTCAGAACGAAAACTCTTCTCATAAAAAATTCTTGTTATAGCATGATTTCCAACAAGCAAACCTAACAAGAAAAGAAGGCGCTTCCTAATGGGATATTCCCATTTTCGGGTTTTATTTTATAGGTCAGTGGCTAATTTCAGGCGTTCGAAGAAGGTGGCTTCGTCCAGTTCCCTTACTTCACCGGGCTGCATGTCCCCCAGCTCCATGTTTTCTATAGACACGCGGATGAGGCGCTGGCAGCGGTGTTTCACCGCCCCCACCATTTTGCGCACCTGATGGTATTTGCCTTCCGTAAGGGTGATCAGTAACCAGGTATGCGGCGCCCGGTCCGGCGTTTCGGAAGGACGGGGCAACAGGCCGACGGGCCTGTCTACGATAGACACTTTATGAGGCACCGCCACATATTCCAGCTGCCCGGTGATGGGAATGCGGACACCCGTTTGCAGCCGTTGCAGCGTCTGGGGCAGCACATGCCCTTTGACCCGTACGAGGTAGGTACGCTGGTGTGGCTGTTCTCCCTGGAACAACAGCCGGGTTATCTTTTTATTGGTCGTAAGCAGCAACAATCCTTCCGAATGATTGTCCAGCCGGCCGATGGCGTGCGTCCCTTCAGGAAATTGAAAATCCAGGTCACCCAGCAGTTTCACCTTTCCTGCATCGGAACTGATAAACTGGGAAACCATGTCATATGGTTTGTAGATAATAAAATAGCGGTGCGTCATGTGGCTGCAAATTGCCACAAATCAACGGAATTTCCATAGGGGCTTTCCGGGGCGGGGCAATGCCGGCTCCCGGGTATATAGCAGTTCGTTGGACAACAGGCCCAGCATCACCGGTGCGCCGGTCAGCTGAAACGGGCTGCCCGCATAGGGTTGGGCCAGTATAATCCGGTGCTGGTGGTCTTTATCGTAGAGGACAAACATAAACGCTTCCCCCGAGATCTGCATTTTATCATCGGTATAAAGGGCATCTTTTGCATACACAGCATACAGGGGACCGTTTTCCCGGAGGCGTTGGTCAAACCAATCGTCCGCCGTTGCCAGGCCGGGAGCTTCTTCCATTTGCTGCCCTTGGGCATTCACCAGCAACAGGACAGGGCTCAGGGATGCAGCATGGTTGTTTTTTAAACCTGCTACATATTCCAGCATTAGCGAAAAATGGTTCATCAACTCGTTGGAAACATCCTGTAGTCCGTGCATAGCAGACAGTATTAGGCTTACGTCCTGACCGGTAAAAACCAAACATACAGAATATTACTGATAAAAAAACAATCAACCCCGGGCTAAAGCCCGGGGCTACGATTGTTTATCTTAATTATGCGATAGCTGCTCTAAGACGGTAGGGTCCTGTATTTCGTGGTCCCTGGCCAGCAGCAGCACTTTGGAGATCAATTCGGCTGATTTCGGGTCTTCGTCCACAAACGGAAGGAAGATACGGCCTCTGTGCTGGGAATGTACCGGCAAAATGGAGATATACCTTCCCGGCAGCTGGTGTACCACCGCACTGCCCAGGTGTACGCTGTATTCGCCCAGCTTGCCTTTGATCGTAGCATGGTTGCCGTTCACTTTCACATTGGAGAGCTTAAAGAGGCGGAGGGTTTCTTCCAGCAGCACTTTTCTCATTTCAATGGAAGAATGGCTGGCTTCCGGGTCTACCCCGCCCACATGGGCCACGCTTACTACCAGGTCGAGGTCACGCATCACTTCACTGAAGATCAGCGGGGAGATGTCTTTAAACGCTACCGGTGTGTAGGTTTTAAGATCGTGGAATTTAATGGTTTCCAGCGTGGGGCTTTCCACTTCTGCCGGTGAGAACCAATCGGCCATGGCATATATCTTAGCTACAAAACCTTCCTTGTGGAATACTTTCTGTAAACCTTCCTCGTAGTCCACTTTCCAGCCCCTGGTTTTGAGCAGGGCGGCTGTCTGCGTAGGTTGTACCTGATGGCCGGCATAACGGCGGGACACGGACACTTCTTTCAGCTCGTCTTCCAGCGGCACATACAGCTCACGGAAGACCTGTTTGAACGGCTGCTGAACGGACTTCTCAAAACAATAGCGCTGATAATCGCTCCACACGCCTGCCTGGTTCAGATCACTGCTATGGGCAATGCGGATGCCGTCTTTGGCTGTCAGCTTCGTCGCTTTTCCTTTGGCGTCTACCAGGCTGCCGCTGTGATAAAAACCGTTGGCCTGGTCCGTGATGAACACCAGCTTTTCCAGGTGTTTGGCAATCACGGGGTGGTCGAACAGGGTGGAAATTTCCTCAAAGGAGAAGACATCCCCGCGTACCATGGCGTCTTCCAGCCCTTTACGGGAGCGGCGGAATTGTTCACGCAGTGTTTTCTTATACTCGTTCAGCTCTTCTACCTTCTTGTCCTTTTTATATTTCGGGGGAACAGCTTTCAGTTGTTTGTCTCCCTTGAAGGCTACCACGTCCGCCTGTCCTTCTTCGTCGATGACCAGTCCTATTACCACGTCATCGTACTGCACCTGTGTTTCTTTAGACAGAATGCCCTGCACCTGCCGGGTTTCCATGGCCCAGGTCAGTCGTTGCGGATCGGCATATCCGGCATTGCGGGCCAGGTTTTCCATAGCGATCCGCAGTGCCAGCGCTTCGCTGGATTGTTTCTGGGCGCCAAACTGGCGGCTTTCTTTCTTAAATTGCTGAAGGTATTCGTAGCGGGCCAGCACATCTTTTTCCGGGTTGGTTTTGCTCAGTGGTATCAGGCCATAGAGACGCAGATAGTCCTGGTCCCGTTTGTCTTTTACCTTCTGCGTCACTTCCTTGATCTTCAGATCGCCGGTGATAACGTCAGCGTATAAACGTGCGCGGCGGTGGGCGTTACCATCGCTGATATACTTCGCTGCTTCATATACGATGGCCCAGCGCTGTTTGCCCAGTTCCTTATAGGCTTTCACAAACCAGTCCTTGTCTACCGCGCCATCTTTAAAGTCCTGTAAATCCACCGCGGAGTAGCGGGCTATCTCGCTTTCCGCTTCCGCGTTTTGTTCGTTGCCGGCAGATTTGGTATGGGCATGCATCCACCAGATGGCGGAATCCAGGCCTTTCCACCCCAGGTGCTGGCTGACGAACTTCTGCCACTGTGGCGCATATACGGCCGCTTCAATCAGTTGTGCTTCCGTCAGTTTCACTTTCTTCACGGTTTCATCGAACAGCTCCTGTGTATCTTCCGGCAACGGGAAACAGCATTTCAACAGCAGGCTGAATATTTTCTGTTTGCTCATAGCCTCGGCGTTATAGCTATAGACGTAACCCCGGTTGAGCGTCGTTTTCCCAAGGCCGGCCCATATCTCACCGAAACGTTTAACCCCGTAGATAACTCCCAGCACCTGCACCATGTTGGTTACAGGCGTGGCGGAGTCTCCCCTTTTCAGTTCAATGTCCAGGAAGTGTTCCCTGACTTTAATGAACATCTTTTCCAGGAACGGATGATCTTCGAAATAATTTTCCTTGTTTTTGCCTTTGCGGCCGTTAGACAATGTGCGCATGTTCTCCGGACTGATCAGCCCGCGGTACATCTCACTTTCAGATATTATTCCGGCTTCAAAGGCTTTGACGAATACCGATAATGGAGGCAGGTACTTCGGCGCCAGCTCAGGCAGACCGGAAAACTGCCGCCAGTGGTAAAGGTTCCAGCAGTCTTTCAGCAGTTGTTTGTCAGAAGGTATTTCATATAAGAAAGACAGAAAACGTTCCAGCCGGGCGTTGCCTTGCCAGCCTTTCAGGCCGTAGTAGCTATTTTCCGTATACTGCAGCATTTCAGGGGTCAATTCATTAAACACCCGTTTGCAGGCCCCCAACAGGAACGCTGCCCGCTGTTCAAACGGATGGATCAGCTGCAGCGCGGTGGTTACCTTCAGTACGGGGTCGCTGGATTTATAACGGCGCCCACCTCTTAAGGCCTCGGGTATCACGTTCTCATAAAGCGGCACGTATTGTTTCATGATATTACTGCCTTTCACTTCTTCTTCCGCGTCATACAGGTCGCTCATCAGGGAGGTCAGTATAAAAATATCCCGGGGCGTAAGGCCGCTTTCCTGGTACCAGGCTTCCCATACTTCCGGTAACGGGAAATACGAATATTGCTCCTCGTTGGAAGTAAATTTATAGCTGTACGTCTTGCGGTTCTGGAAGCTATTAGCCAGCAACACCATGGATTTGGAGTTGTCGTAGTTCTCTACTTCATACTCGTAGGCAGCATGTTGCAGAAACAGCTCATTCAATTTATTGAATTGCTCATGCAACTTCTCCATGGGCATGGAGAAGCCATAAGGCCCTTCCGCGAGGCATTTACTATAGTAGTCGTCGGGGCTTACCGGCGGCAGCACCACCGGTGAAATAGCAGCCGGGTCGTACAGTCCGTAGCCATTCTCTGCGGAGTAAGACAGTACATTGCTCTCTTCCGAAAGCTGGGACAATAATATTTCCTCTTTCTGGGAGATGTTTTTCCGTTCCCTGAAGGCGGCGGTCCATGCAGTGCGTTGGGCAGCGAGGCGGTTGCTTTTTTGCAGGCGCAGCGCGATGTCCAGTCCGCCAAGGCGTTGCTCCACATCGCCCTGCAGGAGTTTGGATGTTACCGCAGTCACAATATCATCCTGCTGGCTCAGCACCATCTCAATGGTTTTACTTCTGGCAGACGCCCCTTTACGTTTTAGTATATCCGTAAACGTTTCCATCTCTTCCAGCGTAAACTGCTGGCCCTGTAGGGCATTGAACGCGATGGACACAACATATTCTCCCCTGTCTTTCAGCAGGCGCAGCGCAAAATTACGCTGGAAAGTGGTCAGTGCCCCTTCTTTTTCTTCCTGATGGAAGCTGTATGGAGAATAACCTTTGAGCAGGCTGCGGGACAGCTGTTCACGCAGGGAGACGTTCATCTCATCAAAATATCCCAACACGATCTCCAGCCGGTCGTCCCGGTCGTTGATCAATTTGATCATCGCATTGAAGACATTGTTGCGTTCATATCTGATGGTCAGCCACGAAAAAATATTTCCTTCAAATGTCTTTTCCTTTTCTTTTACCTGTTGAACGATGGTATGGAGCCTGTCGAACATCTCAGGAAAGTAGGTGTCATAATGTGGGGCATTCTGTTGCACCTTGTTATTGATGATCACCAGCGCCCTGGCCACTACGGCCAGATCGGTGTCTAGCAGGCCTTCATAGGCGGCCGGCATGTCCACGTTGTAGTAATTGGTTTCCACGGCGAACTTCAGCGCCAGGGAACGTTTTTCCGCGCTCTTGTCTTCCAGCAGCTGGAATACCAGCGGGCGTGTGGCCATGACATCGAGAACGCCCAGCGCCCATAGTGCCATGTACACCTCCGTATTGTTTTTGCTGTTCATGGCAGCAGGAATCGTATTGGGCGCTTCCAGGTATTCCAGGCCTTTTTCGAGGAAAGAGCGGACCGTGGTTTCTTTCTCTGCCTCCCAGAAGAGGCCTGCCCATACGTCCAGTGCGCGGACTACAGACGAGAAGCGGGTCAGCTTATTGTCCAGCACCACTTTCAGCATATATTTCAGCGCCCCTACGGAAGTTTCATCGAGCGATTCCATGACAGACTGCCGCAGGCCTTCCTGCCGTTGTGCAGCGAGTAGCAGTTTTTCCACCAGCTCCCATGCCGCCTGTTTATTGCTGGTCAGCAGCGCTTTGATCAGCGCACGGCTCACTTTCGCATCCGGATTTTTGTTATAGATGATATCTTCGCATGCCTTAAAGAAGGATTCATTGCCCAGGTCGATGGCAGCAGCCCATGTACGGAATAACGCTATTTCCAAAAGCTGTCCTTCACAACGCAGCTGTTCTTCAAGGGTCAGGTCAAAGCAGGTAAATTCCACTTTCGGATAATAGGCGAACTGATGTGTGCCCGGAATGGCCTGTCGCAGGAACTCCAGCTGGAGCACGAAATAGACCTCCGGATCATTGGGCGCCCGGAAGGAACGGCGGGCGTAGCCGGTCTGGTACATCTGGTAAGGGATCTGATGCCAGGCGTGTTTAACGTAAGCGCCGGTTTCCCTGCCAAAGAGGTATTCCAGCAGGTTGTCGGCTTCCGTTGTGTCCCAGAAGCCCTTTTTCAGCAGCTCTTCAAGCCGGATATATTTTTGGTCCTTATAGGTAATTGCGAATGTTTGATAATAGCCATTTTGCTTTTCACGCACCAACAGCTCATTGAGCAGGATCAATACGATTTCAGCGGTGTCTTTCGTCACCAGCGGATGCGTGGTTTCGCCACTGTAAACGGCTTTCAGGTCAGCGACCAGATTTTCGATGTAATGGGGTTTAGTCCTGGTCTTCAGGAATTCTTTAACGTCCATGGTCAAACAAATTAAGGTATGGTAATCGGGTTAAAAAATGAATGTTGGCATCAGTGTTTTTTACCAGAAACTACCGGCGAGGAAGGTCAGCCGGATGAAGGTGATCACGGTTTCGGGATGTAGCACAAAGGTACGGTCAAGTCCCTGTAACTCCTCCTCATCGGCGAATACGGCGAACAGGCCATCTTCGTAGGCCAGCATCGCTGTCTCCTGTGCTTTCGCCAGATCGGCCTTATTTTCATTGTAAATACTGCCAAAGCCCACCTTTCCGGTGCCGGCCTGGTCGGTAATTTGTTCTTTGGAGAGAAAGGGCAAAAGATTTTTCTCTAAAGGTTTGTCGTTATAGGCAGTCACCTGTTGTTTGACAACAGCTGCCAGCAAGTCGCGGAGTGACGGGTTAACGGGCAAATCATCTATGACAATCTTTTGTTTCTCTATCAGTGCATGTTTTCTGCCAGCTTGCCTGGCATTGATAATCAGGTCCATTCTATAGTCTTATCGGTACACAAACAAAGTTCAGTAGCGAAGATAGGAATACCCGCCGAACATCAAAAGTTATTTTTTGACGGTCCACCAGGGCTGTAAAGCCAGCCAGATCAGGGCCGGCAGCAGGTGCATGGGTGCAGCCAGGCCCGGAAAAAGCTCCGGCGCAGGCATATCCAGCGGAAGGTCCACCATGAAAGGAATACCCGCGCTGAGCACCGAAAACAACACCAGCCAGGCGTTGAAGCTGCGGGGCACCGCTCCTTTCCATCGCTCCAGCAGCCAGCAGGCCAGCATGATCACCATGGCAGCCACAATGTTGGCGCTGATGATGGCCGCTACCGGCGCCACCCGGGAGAAATCCACTCCCAGCGCCGCCTGGTAAAAAACGGCGTACCCTGTGGACAGTGCCGCCGCCATAAGACCTGTGGCCATGCCACACCAAAAGAGAACGGGCCGCATATTACCGGGCAGTAACAGGAACGGTTACGGTAAGATGGGTATAGTCGGATTCATCGCCACGGGGCGTGGTAATGCCAAAGTCGCCGCGGTTGACTTTAAAGGCCCCCTGAAATACGCCCTTGTCACCGTTACGCGTGAAAGTAAAAGGAATGGTGAACGGTTTTTTAATGCCATGCATATCGAGGGTGCCTTTCGCATCGTAGCCCGTGGCAGTTTTCACCACTTCGGAAGAAACGAAATGAATGTAGGGGTACTTTTCAGCGTCGAACCATTTCTCGCCACGGGCATGGCGGTTTTTAAGGCCGTTGCCGGTATTGATGGAAGAGACGTCCACCTGCACATCGAACTTTGCCGAAGCAGGATCTTTCTCGTCGAATATGACGGTGCCTTTCATGGATTCGAAGGCGCCATCCGCATACTTACCAGTGAATTTGATGGAATATCCGTTGCTGATTTTCCAGTTTTGGGTGGTGATAAAGGTAAAAGCAGCCATCAGCATTACCAGCAGGGCAGCAGCCGGATAAATAATCTTTTTCATGAGTAACAGTTTGTGTTTCCAGGGCAAAAATAAAGCCGGCTTTGTGACAAAGCCGGCTTAAAGTTACGTGATTTATAAGAGTTTAATTTCGTTCGTAGATATAGAGCACATTATTGCTGTCTGCCACAAAAAGATACTGGTCATTACCGTAAGGCGCCGTGCGGAGCGTGGCGCCGGGGGCCATAGGGACCTCTGTTATCCAGTTTACGGCTTCCTGTGCAATATCGAAGATACCGATGCAGTTGATGGCATGCTGACTACCCTCCGTCATCCTGGCTTTGATGTGAAACCTGTCTTTCGCCAGATGGCTGGAATAGACATAGACACCACTGCCGGCGGTATCTTTTAATGGATGCTGCAACATAGTCAGGCTTCCGGAAGACGCATCAAAGCTGGCGAACATATTGCCCAGGAGTATATATCTTCTGCCACCATAGAAGCCTCCATCTACCGGTCCTGATAAGTCTACCGGCAGTAGATTTCCGTTCCTGTCTGTAAAATGCGTAAGCTCCCGGGTCACATCACCTGTATGGACATCCACTGCTATAACTTTATTGCCGTTAACCACCGCGATCACTTCTTTGTCATTGGCCATCATCAGTTGGTAAAAAGCATGGTCATAGCGGTCTTTGTCCGGCACTTCCGCCAGGTAGCGTGGGTCCAGATCTATAAGTTCACGATGTTCGCCGGTGGCCAGGGAGAGCCGGTTAATAACATTAGGCCGGACCCTGGGACCATCCTTTTTGATGTAATACAGTGAGTCACCCTGTACAATATGCTGAACGCCCAGCGCAATATGCTGTCTCCATACTTCCTGACCCGCAGCGTTTAGTCGCAACAGTTGGTTGGGCCTCACAGACCGGTCGGTAACCAGAAGATCGTCTCCGATCTGAGCGTTAGCGTACCAGCCCTCTCCCATCACTTTTTGTGTACCATCAGCCAGTATTGCCGTCAATGCCCCATTGCAATGCAGGACAGGGTTACCTCCCAGGGTATAGACAGTATGACAATCCTTTAAATTGTCAGCCAGCAACTGTTGCGTCAGGTCTTTTTTGCTGATGGCCCAAAGAGACGACTGCCGCTCAATATATAACAGATCTTCACTTTCATTTATGATGACACACTCACTTTGTTTTTCTTTCAGTCTGTACATTATTCTGCTTTGATAAAATTATAAATAGGACTGTTGACATCTTCTATTTCATCGGCAAAATCCTGCATGTTAATGCCGAACAGCTCCTCCATTTTTGTCGCCCCAAGTCCGGTAGTGCCGGAATTGGTGTACCATTCCCGGTATCTTTCCCTAAACACTGCCTGCACGAGTTGTTTCGCTCTGCTCAACGTGATTTTTCTGCCATCGAAATAATACGTCACATCAGCGATGTTCCTCGCTCTCCGGAAATATGCCGACATCTGGTTACCGAAGTATACCCGTTTGCTGGCATTATTCAAGAAATCCCGTGCAGTGGTGGCGCCCCAGCTTTTGAATTCAAACAATTTCTCCCTGCCTGCCCCTGTGACCTTGATATCAAAGCGGCACTTGCTTCTTACTCCCTCATCAGTCTGATCATCCGCCAGATTGTCTTCATCGCTGCCAGTGAGCCTGTCCAGTTCATCGTCAAAAACAACGGTACCGCCCGCAAACTGGGAAGGGAATGCTCTGAGGATACGCAACTGGAAGGCGGCACCATACACCATCCTGTACGCCCTGGGCTGTTTCAGCTCATCCCAAAGTTTTCCGAAATTGTAATGATCGGAAAAATACTTAAGATCTTTAATATACTCATCCAGGAACTGCAGAATTATTTTAGACGGATTCTTACAGGTATTACAAGGAAGCCCCTTATTGGCCGATAACACGGCGATCAGGCCTCCTGTACGGCCTACGTTATTATTAAAGCCGGGATCAGCCATTGCCTTCCTGACTTCCTCCAATCCGGGATAGTCCATTTCATAATTCCTGGAAACAGCTGCCTTGGCCGCCCTTACCAGTTCCCATGCGGCTAGTAAACCAACATTGATGTCACCCACGTGATTGGTGATATGCTTGACATCACCTGTCTGAATTTCTATCTCTTCCAGGAAATCTCTCAGGTCATACACATCAAAATCTTCATCTAACATATAATCCAATACAGCATTGACTTCAGTTTTCTTCAGATTCGCACATAGTTTGGCAATACCATCCCGATGGGTCATCATTGATTTAACGTACAGTTGTTCAAACTTACGGCAGATGGCTTCATTCTGGAATGTTGTACAGAAATTGCACTTCCGTTTATTCAGTACTTCTGTAACGCCTTCAGGTGTGGCATAGGCAATCCTGGTTTCTCCTTGGGGAAGTGTGACCGTTACAATGTCCGGCTCCGCGTCCGTAACTGCCTTACCTGCGTTAACAGCTTTACTTGCCACAACGTATACTTTAACAGTGGCTTCTTCTGTAAACTGCGCCGGTTTCATTTCTGTTAACAGGCCTAATTCTTCCTGCATTGTTTTGAGCGGCACATGCTCGAGTCTTTGAACTTCCTTCAGCAACGTCTCTGTGCCCAGGCCTTCCACAATTTTGCTTGTTTCCTCCATGGTCAGCACTTCCAGGTCTTTTATGGTACCACTCGGCACGCGAGGTTGCTGTCCTCCGAAACCACGTTTTTCCAGTACAAGGAGGAAATCTTTTACAGACGAACCGGCGGAGGCATCTTTACCCACGTGGAAAATAACGGTGCCTGCCTGCTTTTCAATGTTGGTAACGGTAGATACAAAGCTGGCCCCCCTGCTGTCTAACCCGGCATTAGGAACTTTGCTCAAAATTCTGGAGTCCCTGATAGTATAGCCGGGAGGAGGACCGTCAGGGATGTCGTTTATCGCTCTTTTCCATCCGTCAGCCAGATTGGGAGGAGGAGTAATACCGTTCTCCATGGTGTTCCTGATTTCATTGACAGTATTGCTGATGCGGCGCAACTCTCTGATTTTACCAATGCTCCATACAGAGATGTTAATAGCATCAACACCCAGCGCTGTGTAATCGACGGTCGCTTTCAGTTTGTCCCATGCTTCATAAAAGCCTCTGTACAGTTGGTATTTTTGCGGAGTCATCGCATTCCTTTCTGCCTGAACCATGATATCTGCGGCAGATACCACCGTTGTCACCCTGGACACCACCTGCGATGTCCTCGCCAGTACGGAGGAAATCGCCGACAGCGAAGTGCCGCCAGACTCAGGAGCAGCCAGTACCGCCGCCACTACAGTAGCGATATCAAACACAGTCCTGATCTTGCGATCATTGGAGAAACGTTCCAGATCTCTGTTGATGACCACCGACATATAAGCGGGCACCACTTTCTTTTCACCTGCAGTCACCCCATTTTCATAAAAGTTGGACACGGACATGATGGTCATCGGTTCAAACGGGTCCATTGCCTCGTCGTAAGCCACCGGAATACCTGGTTTGTCGAGGGAGCTGCTGCCCGGCATGTTGAAGGTCGGGTAGACACTTAGCATGCTGTAACGTTGCGTCAGCAATATTTTACCTTCTGAAGAGAGGGACGCGCTTCCTTCCTTGTCAACAGTGTATTCGTAATAGTTAAACACTGGCTTACCACCGGATTTTAATCCGATCAGGTATTCCTGTTCACCTGGCAGATAAGGAATAGAATCCAACCCGAACATGCCCACGTGGTGGTATTTCACGGTAATCGGCACTTTCAGTTCAGTATAATTCTCCTTTATCCAGGGATTGATTTCTTCGAACACTTCCCTCACATTCTCGTAACCTACGCCATTGAACCATTTATTTGCCTCCTGCCACAAAGTGCGCAGCCACAAATACTTGTTGGCCATAACACCCTGCTTCAACAATGCGGCACGGTCACTTTTAGGGGTCGTCCTGAACAGGTCCAGCACAATAAAGTGTCCGTCATTGGAGGTATACCAGGCAGGATCTGTATACCAGTTGTTATTTTGCATCCCCTGTGACAACAGCTGGTTGAGGATATACAACCTGTCAGTCAGGTTCAGCTGCACCATCGCGCAAGGCGAGTAATTATTTTTTATCAGGTCATGAATGAATTCTACTGTTTTTCTGGCAGCCACGGCATCATGCAGTTGCTGATGCAGCTGCGATTTATTATCAGCTATCTTCGCCATTTCAACCAGCGTCTTCTCCCTGATCGTCTGGTACAGTTTATATCCGCCGTCCATTCCTTCAGTAGGCCCATAAACGATCTTGCGAAGCTGTGCTTCCGCCATTGAAATATCCCATTGTTCTCCCAGGCAGCCGGCGAAGGCCAACAGATCTTCCTTCTTCAGGTTGGCAATGGTGTAGAAGGTCATATAGTGGCTCACCGTGCTCTTCTCGTCCAGTACCTCGAGCAGGAAACTGCCTATAGTAGCTTCATCCTTGCCTTTATAGCGGAATGCTACATTACCATTGATAAACGCCAGCCCGGCGGCATCCAGTTCAATCAGTTTAGGTGCCACTTTCTTTCTCTCCAATACAGCTTTCAGGCTGTTTTCCTCTAACACGAAGTCAAGATCAACAATCGAGAAATCGTTTACCCGTACTGGTGATTTAGGCTTAAAGCGGGAGGCATAAGTAATAAACTTGCCTTCTTTTACCCCGAGGAATACGGCGATACCGGTGTCTGCACCCAGCGTTTTGGAAACATCCTCTTTATAGAAGCTTCCTTCCCCGTTCATATAACCATGGAAGGCTGCACTGCCATAGCTGCCGGAATAATGTACCTGTTTAACATCGAACGATAACAGCGCACCCAGCGGCACCAGGTCTTCCGACGGCAGGTTCATATCTACCTGTCCCCTCACCTTGTAGAAAGTCCTGTCCAGTGTAGAAAAGGTAAGGTTGGTGGCATCCTGTGGCAATGTAATCATCGTACCCACAGGCGTGAGGAATGTATAAGTATTGGAAGGTTTGTTGATAAATTCCTCAAATACCTTCACAGTGCCGAATGACACCAGCTGCTGGTCCTGATCATTTTCGAAAATACCCCATACATGGCCCGGATCATGCACCACGTCCCACTGGTATTTCAGCAGCGAGTAACCGTTGCCGTAATCCATGAGGTTATCCGTGCTACGGATGTCCAGCCCGATGCCGGCGCTGAAGGTATGTTCCAGCGTATAGGCGCCGTGACCTGTTTCATGTGCCACCGTACGGCCTACGCTTTCCGCGGAGGCGCCTTTGGCGAAGATGAAACCAAACTGGCTCTGTCGCGGCATTTTACCCTGAAGGTCACCGTCGTTCAGCGCTGCTTCATTTATCACAAACAGATAGCTGGTATTTTTATCTGCCTTATGGTCTTTACTGTAAGCTTTGCGCATGGCTTTCTCCTCTCCGGTAAAACCATTGCCCAGGAAGGAACTATGGCTGTCCTGCAACAGGTTGTCCTTGTTCAGGTCCCATGCAGTGTTATCGCGGAAACTTTCATCCACGGTTACTGTATAGGTGACACCTATTTTTTCATAGGCATCTTTCAGCGCTTTTTCCACAGCTTCCTTCTGCACCGTGGCCCTACCTACAGGAATCAGCACTACCTGCTTTTGTGTAGGCGCATAGCTGGCCACCAGCAATTTGCCCATACTGATGTTTTTGCCACCTTTGGCGTACACCGCATAAATCTCCTGCGCATCGCCCGCAGGGCCGCCGGTAAGGGTGATCACAAATCCTTCCGGTGATGGGGAGGATGGATAAACAATGCCTTTACCGCTGACAAACCTGATTTTGCTGGTATCGATGTCTTTCGCTCCTGATAATGTGGCGATCACCTGGTCCTGTTCTCCGGGCAGGATAGCCTTGGCAGCTACACGGTAACGGCCATCAGCCAGTTTCTCGTAACTGCTGTCCAGCACCGCTTTACCGTAGTAGTTATCTTTCCAGGCATCGAAAGCATACTTGCTGTTTTTACCGGAGAAGGTGAACATACCATTGCTCAGGTCTAACTTATTGAGCGCTGCCAAAGCCTCGGGGTTGCCGGCGAGGCTCTTGTCACGTGTGCCCGCTGACGTTACCTTTCCGTTTTTATCTATGTTGTAAAGGTTACCATCAGTGTCTTCTATCACCAGCGGCAGGCCTTTACCTTTTTCTTTATAGTTGACAGTTTCAGACTGGCCGGTATTGGAGTCTGTAAAGGTGATCGTGCCGTCTTCCGTATTGACTTTGATGCTTTCTTTGGTGAACAGGTGCAATTTCGTCACGATGTCGGGCACCACGTCGCCGGTCTTCACATGGCCTACATCATCTCCACCACGTTGATTTTTCTGTTCATCGCTGATGAATTTATCGATGCCTTCCGTTACCGCCTGCATCTCGCCCCGGGTCACTACCATGTCGGTGTTAACGCCGATTTGTTTGAACTGCACCAGCATACCGCCACCGAATCCGGGGGTGACGATCTTACCACGACCGCTATATACGCCATCACCACCGGAGATGTCGCTCACCAGCACATCAAAATGCCCGATACGGAAAATAGCGCCGCGGGAGGCAGAAGGCAGCGGTGCGTTGTTTTGTGGCGCCTGCAATAATGCAGGGTCGCCGCAGGTGAACGTACGCAGCGGTTTAGTCGTCACCGTTACTACGTCACTGAATGGACCGTAAACGCCGGCCACCCGCCATTGCAGACGGGCTTCATAGCTGCGGTCCGGCTCCAGGCTATGTACATTGACGGCGGTATCAGTTGGAGACTCTGAAGTTTGCCAGTCGAATTCCACACCGTCTTTTTTGACGGCACGGTACTGCACCCTATAGGCTTCTACCCGGTAGGCCGCGCTGGCAGGTGCTGCGGGCCATTGCAGCTTCATGGTCCTTTCACCGGTAGCCTCGCCTGACAGTTTCGGTTTACTTATTTTGTTGGTCTCAAAGGGATTGTTGCCCAGATAGGTAAAACGGCAGCTCTGGCTTAAGCCCTGGTTGCTGAACATATCACGGCCGCTTTTATCGCGTGCCTGCACTATCCAGACGTACTCCATGCTGTCTGTAAGCGCCGGTTCTCCGGGGCCATAGGGGATTGTGGTGTTATCTGTAGTAATGGTATAAATCGGCCGGGTACTGCGTACAATGTAATCCGGGTTGCTGTTTTTCGGTTTGATCTCATAAAGGGAGAAGATATACTCGGTACCACCTCCTTCCAGTGGATTGGGCGTATTGCGGCTGCTCCAGCTGAAAGTGAGGAACTGCGGGTCTCTTTTCTCTACGCGGCTGCCGCAGATGGGCAGGTTCAGCAAAGGAGGGTCGCTTTTCTGGAAGAAAAAGATATTAGCACCGGCATTACTCACCTGCACCTGTGGCCGGCGATAGTCGAAGGCCGTGAAGGTGATGCGGTAAGAGCCTTCCGGCAGGGAGCGGGTGCGCTCATAACTGTCACGGCTAAACCCTCCGCTGAATTCGATGTTGTTGGTATTAAGATAATCAGCCAGGTCGGTGCCGCTGATGATGGTAGGCACCCCTGCGCTCAGGGTGAGCGGCCGTGGCGTGAAAGCCGGTGCTGTACGCATGATCAGCGCGCCGTTCCGCTCCACTGTCATCTGCAGTCTCACATCGTAGGACGGTTTGGTCAGGTCGTTCTGCACCAGGATGACCCGCAGCTTGTCACTTCCCGGCACCACATAGTCCGGGAGGTAAACACTGTACGGCGGGATAATCTGTGTGCTGGCAGTAACAGGGTACTGCTGCGCTGCCGCCGTCTGACAGATACAGATCAACAACAGATAACTCAATAAGTAACGGAATAGGTTAGGCATACCGCGGATGCTGATTATAATAGTTGATAAAATGTTTTAATGACTGATAATGAACCGTACGTCCCTGCTCTCATTTTCGGTGACTACCCGCAGGATGAAGATGCCGTTGTTGACACTGCCCAGCGCGATACGGTCGTCTATCTGCAAGGCAGGGCTATAAGGCTGCTTCACAAGGATACGCCCGTTCAGGTCGAAGACGGTCACCATCACCTGCTGTTTACGTTTCAGTTTTATCTGGAAACGGAAATTGCCGTCATTCGGATTTGGCGACAACATCACGGTATCTATCACGGAAACGGGCACACTGTATGATGGCCCGGCAAGCGGGTCGTAGGCGTTGATCTGGATATCTTTGCGCACCTGATAGGTACACTCCCCGAAAGTGGCTTTCATGGCCACCCAGTAAGTGCCTGCGGTGGTAAAGCGGACCAGTGGTGTACCGCGGTCATAGCCCAACAGAATCGCCTGCGGGTCGAATGTCCAGCTGACCAGGTCCGGCGCCGGGAGACTGATCTCCTTGATCACCAGCGTATCGAAAGCATTTTTCCGGGATGCTACCAGGAAGTTGACGTCCGGCTTCACATTTCGTTTAGTGATGGTAGTTGTACCGGTAGCGCCGCAACCGCGGGCATCCTGAGCTTTGAGGGTATACGCTCCCGCCGGGAGGTTGGCAAAGCTGTTGCCCTCCACCCAGGCGCCGTTGTTCAGTGCATACTGGTAAGGCCGGGTACCGCCTTGCACAATCGCTTCCACCGTACCGTCATCTACACCGTCGCATATCTGCGAACCGTTGACGGTCAGGCCCAGTGCCGCCGGTTGCGTTACCTCGTAGCTGTAAGACTGGCCGCAGCCTTTGCCGTCCGTCACTTTGACGGCATAGTTGCCCGCGGTGAGGCTTTGCACCTGCGCGCCGCTCACCCCTGCGTTATTCCATTGATAGTTGTAAGTGCCATCGCCACCGGCCGGTTGCAGCACGATAGCGCCGTTAGCTTCGCCGTAACAACGTACTGGCGTCACCGTGGCCGTGGCGGTTACCGGCGGATACATTTCTTTCACCGTGGTAACTATGGTTGCTGTGCAACCGTTCACATCTTTTACCGCCAGGGTGTAATTACCTACCAGCAGGGAGCTGAATGTTGGCGACGCCTGCGGCGCGCCGTTGTTCATCGTATAGGCGTAAGGCGTAGTACCGCCTGTTGATTGCAGCGTGATGCTGCCGGTAGGTATACCGCCACAGGCCAGATGGGTAATATCGGACACCGTGAGCGATACCGGTGCTGCCGGCTGTTGTAGTATTATATTTTTAGTGATTTCGCAACCGCGGCCGTCTTTTATTTTCACAGCGTAACTGCCTGCCGCCATACCGGTATATTGTGATGTCCCCGTATAGGCGCCGCCGTCAATGCTGTACAGATATCCCTGGTATCCGCCATCGTTGCCACCGGAAGTAATGAAGCTGAAAGCGCCGTCCGACAGGCCGAAGCAGGATATCTGCCTTCCGTGGAAGTCAGAAATAGTGGCTGTTGCTGATAAAGGCGCTGCAGGCTCGGTAATGGTTATCACCCTGCTTACAGCAGAATAACATCCGATGGCGTCCTTCACCCGGATGGTATAGTCACCCGCACCCAGAGGCGTTGCATTGGCAAAAGCCGTATAGGCGCCACCGTTCAGGGCGTATTCATTTGTCAGTTGGCCGCTGCCGCCATGGGCCTGTACAGAAATAGCGCCAGTCGTGCCAAAACAAATAATATCGTTGCTGGTAATATTATCTACAGTAATAGCAGGGTTGACGGAAAGTACCTGTACTGCCAGCGTGTTACCGCAGCTATTGGCATCCCGCACAGTGACGGTATAATTACCCGCAGTAAGACCGGAGAACACCGGCGTGGCCTGCCAATCGGTGCCATTCAGGCTGTATTGCAGGGCACCTGTGCCGCCACTGCCCGCCACCGTAATGCTGCCGCCCGGAATAGCCGCGCAACGTACATCCTGTTTGCTCACCAGCTGTATGGTCAATGCCTGCGCAGATTCGGTAAACCTGTAATTGAGGGTGGCGGTACAGCCGCGGCCGTCTTTTACGGTGAACATGTGCATGCCCGCTTTGATACCTGTTATCAGGAAAGCCGGGCCAAAAGCGCCGTTATCTATTGCATACGTATAGCCGTTGTAGGTAGCGCCATTACCGCCGGTGGCGGTCAGTTGCACGGAACCGTTGTCTCCACCTGCGCAGGAAATATTATATCCGTTGTAGTCTGAGAATACACCGGAAAGGGCCAGCGCTGCCGGCGGTGCGGTGATAGTAAGCTGTTTGTTGTAAGTCAGGCTACAACCGTGGTTGTCTGTCACTTTTAGCGCATACACGCCGGCATTCAGTGCGGCGCCGCTGGTATAAGGTTGGGCGGTGGCCCAGTTATCTGTACTGAGGTGGTATTGATAGCTGCCATCACCACCGGTGGCGTTCATGGCAATACTGCCGGTAGTGTTGAAACATTGTATATCCGTTGCCGTAACGGCCGTAAAGGCCAGTGCCGGGTACTGATGAAGGACCGTCAGCGTGGTGTCTTTAGTACAGCCGTTGGCATCTGTGATATGCAGAGCATAGTTGCCGGCCGGCAGGTTGGTTGCTGTAGCGCCAGTGATGTTGGTACCGTTGATCTGCCAGCGGTAAGGTGCCGCGCCGCCCATGATATTGGTGGTGATGCTGCCGGTAGACTGGCCAAAGCAGGTCACATCCTGCTTAGTGGCGTTGACGCTCATTTGTGGCTGCGCCAGCGTTATGCTGCCGGAAGCCTCACAGCCACGGGCGTCTTTTACGCTGATAGCATAGGTACCAGCGGTTAAACCGGAGAATATGTTTGACGGTTGATAGGCGCCGTTGTTCAGTTTATATTGATAACCCGTATAGGCGCCACCGTTACCGCCTGTTGCCATGACGGTAATTTTACCATCTGCCGCACCGTTGCAGGAAACCTGGAATCCGTTGTAGGCCGACAACTGTGTGGTAAAACCCAATGCTGCCGCCGGCAGGTCCACATTATAGGCATTGGGCAGGTCCAGCGTGCAACCTTTACCGTCTTTGATACGGACATGGTAGCTGCCGGCCGTATGTACCCTGCTGCCGGGTGTAAACGCCGTATAGTCGGTCCCGTTCAGGGTATAAAAATAAGTATAGGTATTATCTCCCCCGCTGGCGGAGATATTAATGGCAGCACCGTCTGCCAGGCAGACCGCCGGCGTGATGGTTACTCCGCCAGACTGTAAAGCAGGAAGTTCGGTGATAGTCACCACACCAGACTGTACAGAACAGTTGGTGGATTTAGTGTCGGAAACGGTTACACGGTAGGTGCCGGCACTCAGTGCATCTATTTTGGTATCGCTGTCAAACCAGAAAGGATTGGTGGTCCAGACGCCGTTTTTCAGTTGTTCCCATTTGTAGCTATAGAGTCCCGATCCGCCACTGGCCAATGCTTTCACGATACCGTCCTGCGCGCCGTTGCAGCTGATATTGCCGGGTTGCAGGCTGACTTGCAGCACTGGTGGTTCTGTGATAGTCACCGGTTGAGAGGTCGCGTCGTTACAACCGGCCACATTATTTTGTAGGGTAACAGTATAGGTACCGGCGGTCAGTCCGTTAAAAGATCCCGTACTGTTGCTCACCGTGGGCATACCGGTGCGTTGCAGCAGAAACATATAGCTACCCGAACCGCCGCCAGCGGAGTATTTCAGCGAACCATCACTTCCACCGGAACAGGTGACCATATTAAGTGCATCCTGTGTTAACGTCAACGGGGGTACGGCGTTCAGGCTCACCGTATTAATCCAGCCGGTGCAGGTGGGATAATCCATGTTCAATATTTCCACCGAGTAGTCGCCATTGGCCAACCCCGAAAAGGTATAGTTCCTGGAAGTGGTGACAGCGCTCTGTTGCAGCAGCGCAGCACCTTTATACAGCTTGTACTGATAGTTGGTAATGCCCGGATCAGCCACAACACTGATACTACCATTGCCTGGAGAGATGCAGGTAGGGTGTTGCGGTGTCAGTTGGCCTTTTACCTGTGGCGGCTGGGTAATGGTGGTAGCGACGGTTTTGATAGCGTTACAGGTGCCGTCTCTTACTTCTGCCACATAAGAACCGGCAGGCAACCCCGTCCAGTTCATAGTGTTGGCGGCAGCCCGTTGCTCTGTACGGAAAATGTTACCGTCTTTTTTCAGGGTGAAAAAGTAACCGGATAGAGCGCCGTTGCCATCTGCAGCCGTCACCGCAATGGCGCCGTCGCTGCCGCCGAAACAGCTCACATTTGTAGTCGTGCCCAGGCTTTCTGATAACTCCGTTAATTCAGTCATTGTCACAGGTACCGGTGTAAAACAGTTCCCGGCATTAGCGGAAGGATTGATCACCCATAAAGTATATTCACCTTTAGGGATATTAGTGATGGATATCCCTCCCGCTACCGGTACTTTACCCTGGCTCCAGTCCTGCTGGTCGCCACAGGTAGACACCGGACCGGACAAACCGGGATCACACGGTATATTGCTGGTCCCTTTGCGCAATATCCAGCGCATCTCCGTAAAGCCGCTGGTAATAGCGCTGGCAGGCAGTGTCACGGTCCCATTCGTTTGTCCGGGACAGTTAGGTACGACAGTCAGTTTGCCGCCATCCACTTTAGGTGCCGGCGGCTGGAAAGTGATCACTTTCGTGCCCGGCGAATAAGGAGAATAACACAAAACGTTGCCGTACTTAATTCTGGCACGGCAACGAAAAGTGATGTTAGTTGTCCCTGCGGCGATCTGCGGGAACAATTTTACCGGGATGAACCGGTATTCGTAATACGTAGTAAAACCATATTCTGAGGGAGGTAAATCTGTCCAATCGTTGGGCTGTCCAAGGCTATACTGCCATTCCACGGCCATTTCGCCCAGGTTAGGAATGGGAAACAGGTCCCAGTTGCCCGGTGATGTAATACTGGTGAGCTGATCACCACAGATATTATTGGAGGCTGCACCCACGGCGTTAGGAGCTATCATCACATACATCAGCTTCACCTGATATCCGTTCTTTGACACATAGGCCTGCGGGAAGTCCCGTCCCGACTGAATCCATGCCTGGTCTACCGGATAACCGTTCTCCAGTGAAAAAGCCTCCGATGCGGCGCCATTAATATAAAAGTCTAACTGAGGTGTATAATTGGTCGTCCCTTTGTAGGTGCTCCCGCTACCGATAGGCGAATTACCAACAAGCGGGTACCTGTCGGGATTACCATAAATACCCATGGCCAGTGTACCACTGACAGGCGTTGTATTGCTGACGTTGAGGTAATAGGTAACCGGCTGGGGCAGTAAAACGTTTTCATTGATTTGACTGTACACTGACTGGCACAGCCCCTGGAGGAAGGCGTTTAACAAAAGGTATAGGCAGATCTTTCTCATGAGCGGGGGCGGTTTCCGTTATCAAAATGAATAGGTATAGTTAAGCGTGCTGGTCAACTCATTATATCCCGGTTGCGTGCCACTGGCGCTGCGCAGCAGCCACATGACAGATGCCCCGACGTTGTGCGTCCTTTTGTTGTTCAACAGTCTTCGCTTACTGTCCGTGCCCACAGCATCGTTTTGGGCTTTAGGTTTGGGAGAATAGTTGACCGTCAGCCCGGTGTTGAACACGCTGCTGTTGCTGTTGGTGGTTACGCCGGTACTTTGGGAAGAAGCCTGCGTAATGTTATAGGTAGCGGTAACGCCTGTACGAAGGGTTTTATCCAGGTATTGTTTATTGGCGCTTACACTGGGTCCCATGAAGGTGGTGTTCAGTCCGGCGGCCGTATTGCGGTAAAAGTTTAATGCGCCGCTGAGCGACAACGCCTGTGGTTGCAGGCTGTAGGAATAGCTCAGGTTAGACGTAAAAAATTTGCTGAGGTTTTCAGCAGCATCTTTAGCGGTGCTTTTATCGCTGGCATATTGATAGGATGAGTTCAGGGAGATGGAATGCTGCACCTGTTTAGTACCGGTGCGGTACATGATCATCCCGTTATAGCTGTTGTTGACCTGATAAAAATCCAGTGTGTCCAGCGGATTGGTGAAGTAAGGATCTATCAGCGGCCGTACGCGGGTGTAATTGCTGAAGTTGGAGTAACCGCCGTTGATGGCCCAATGCTCATTCGGTACAATATTCGCGTTGACATTGGCCACCACCCGTTGTGCGTCGCTGTTTTTGCTGTTGTCAAGGTTATTCACCTGCATACCGGCATTGGCGGCGATGTTCACCTTTCCGCCGAAGAGCTGGAAAGTTGGCGCCACGGTGATGTTTCGCATATCGTTCACTACGTTGTAAGCCCCCAGGGTGACATAGTCTGGTGCCACCCTTTCATACCGCAGTTGTATGGTGTAGAAATTTCCGGTGTACCCCAGACCGGCCTGTATTGCGTCAAAGTAGCGGGTGCTGCCCGTAGGCGACAGGAATTTGCCAAGGAAGTTGGAAGTGCCTCTGCTGCTGTCGAAGGCGTTCTTTTCAGAACGGGTGTCGCGATTGAGGGCAGACACGGAATACTCCACATCCACGAAAACCCGTTTCAGGAGGTTCTGGCGGACGTTAAAAGCCATGGCCACGTTTTCACGCGGCGTAATGGTGGCGTCGTCCGGGATATAGGGAATAGAAGATGCCTTGTCTTTCGCTTTAAAGAGTGATATGCTATAGGCGTTACCGTTATCTTCATATCCCATCTTCACGCCATAGCCTATACGTTCAAATGCTGCGCGGTTGTAACTCTCAGGGTTCAGCACATCAAAAGGCACTGCTTTCAGCAATTTGCCGTACATGGCCGATGCGCGCCATTTGCCGGGTGTCAGCTCCACCCCTACACCATCGAACATATGGCCGGCCAGCGTGTAGTTGCTGAACTGCATGCTGGTGGTGCCGAAGTAAGCACGTGCCCACTTGTAGGACGGCGCAAAACGAAACTGGTTGAACGGCTGGGAATAGTTGCGGCCCTGGTTACTGTAGCTAAAAGAAAAGGGCATATCATAACCAAACAGGTTGATGTTGAGATTACCGTTAAGGTACCAGGCAAACGGATCACGGCGACTGTCGATGCCGCTGGCCGTGTACGTGGTAGTACTGGCGCTGATGGAGCCACTCATGGTCACTCCTCTTTTTACGCCCAGCTGGTCCAGGGCTTGTGACAGTGCGACAGTAGAAGTTAACAGCAACAACAGGACAGACAATGCTGCCAGGCAACAGTGCTTTTTACACATGGGTATAGGGATAGGGCTTAGTTATTTCCTCTCAAATATATATTTTATTTTAATTTATTAATATTATTTATTTATAAATAAGAGACAAATCTGAAAATCAAAGACTTATCATTATCCTCTTTTTTAGTAAAAAAGGGGGTGTATCACCTTCAATTGGTTGCACTTTTTTTCACGACTGCCTTTATTGTTTACAGTTTTTCGATATCGGTCGCTACTAATGACAGATCATTATTAAACTGATGTCCTCCAACTGGCAGTTCACGAAAAACCGCCCATGGTAAGTGTTGTTGATAGCGTTTGAAGTGGTCAAATGGCACCACCTCATCATCCTTGCATTGATAAAAGAAAACAGGAAGTTCTTTAGGCAGTTTATTGGCAAAATGTTGCTGTAGCTTAAGCGGTTGTACCCAGTCCTCAGTACCGCTCCAGAATGGCGGAGCAACCAGGAAAAGTCCGGCGATGCTCTTTGGGGCACTGTTTTCAGAAAGATATTTCAATAGCATGGAAGCCCCGAGTGAATGTCCTGCTAAAATAAGTTCTTTCCTGGCGGCAATCTGGTTGCCAATCTGCTGCAACCATTGCGGTGCAAAATCAGGCGCAGTTTCATCCGGAAGCATCTGTGGGTAGTGTACAATGTAATTACGTCCCAATGCAGTTTGCAGGGAAGCCACCAGTGGTTTGTCTGCTTTGTAGCCTCCGTTACCTCCACCTTGTATGAATAACACATCTTTTTCCATGTTCAATGTATTTTGATTGTTTGGAAATTATTTGATGTAGTTGATGGGGCTGTTGTGCAATGGAGTGACCGTTACACTTTCGTACTACCGTTCCCGTTGCAAGGTCACCTCCTCTCCTTTTGCAGTGGCAAAAGACAGCAGTTCACCTTTCAGCACCTGTGTCTTTTTACCCTGGCGGTACAGCGCCACGGCGCCTTTCCAGGGGTTGCGTATTTTACAAACTCCTCCCTGTGTAGCTTCCAGTTTCACAAAAGGGATATTGCCCTGCTTCATGACGCTGGTCACAACAAAGCCTCCCCGGCACAACAGGGCATACTGCGCGTCCCATGATCGGGGCCAGGCCGGGAACACATGAATCACGTTTTCCTGTCCCGGGCCTGCGGGCACACTCTGGCACAATGCCAGCTGCAGCGCTTCTGCGGCCCTTCCCAGCCGTTGCACGTTCGTTGTCTGATAACCCTCGCTCAGGTCCATACGATTGGCCAGCACCGCTTCATTTTTACGGCGGCGCAACTGGTTAGGCACCAGATACTGCACCGCTTCCGGCCTTCCTAGCAAAGCCCCTGTGGCTGGCAGTTTGGAGAGCACATAGATGCCCACCGTACTGTCGATGCCGTTATCAAAATAGGTATTGTACGTGTCATTCCCGGTTTGCTGTATATCATGGTCGCTTTCAAGGGTGCAGAGGTCGAAGAACCACACCGGCATAGTGTTGCCATCCGGATGCCACGACGGATTGCCCTGCAGCACCGGTAGCAGGGAACGGCTCCAGGTGGTTTTACCGTTCTCCTTCACCTGGGGCAACGGTGATAAATGGTCCAGGAACTCCTGCCATACGGGCAGCATGTCGTTGTCTGTTTGCAACAGCCGTGCGGCTTTGATCACCACCGGAAAAATACCGCGCATGGCGGATATCTCTTCCACCGTATTATGCCCGTCCCATATGGATTCGTTATCATTGATATGATAGATATGGTACCGGCCATCTTTTTCCTTCCGGACGTTGGGGAAATTGCGGTAAAATTCCGCTACGCCTTTCAGCATAGGGTACGCCCGCTGACGCAACCAGGCGGTGTCTTGCGTATACTCATAGCGCAACCAGTACTGGTAGGCTATTTTAGCGCCACGGGAAAAGATGTGGCTCACATGTCCGAACGTACTGTTGCTTTTACTGCCGGTATGCCAACGGCCGTTCTTCCAGCCTTCATCCTTTTTCCAGTTCCAACGGCTCAGGAACGGCATCTGCGTATAGGCGTAATCTTTAAAGGTCTGAGAACGTTGCTCCCAGGGCTTTCTGACCAGGTAAAGATCTCTCATTTCGCCGGCTATGCTGTCCGGTAATGCGGGCGTATTGTCAAAGCCAGTCGTTTCCGGGATATAAATACCTTTGCTGCCCCATTGTTGCCGCGCGGCCAGCGCATAGGAATCATAAGCCCTGCTATACATGTCAAACATAGGGTCCAGCAGTTCGGTGTGGTTGGTCTGGAACAAAGCGTTGTACAGGCAACTTTGATTAGCGCCCCAGTACAGGTGGCCCCATTTCCGCTCGTCGCCGTTGGTAGACCATAACATGCCGTTGAATTTAACCGGGTACTTACCACGGGAACTGCTGCCCATGATATACAGGTACCAGGCGTAATGCTGTGCTACATAATCCGCCTGTCCGTCGTCGCTGTGCAGCTGTATATAGGAACGCTGCCAGAATTTCCGCCACCAGTCACGGTTATCATTTAATAATGCTGCAAAGCCCTTTTTCCGCGCCGCTTCCAGTTTCCCTATTGCGGTCTTCACCACATCTTCTGAAGAGTCAAAGCTGGCCGCAGTAGCGCTATATATGGTAAAATCCGGACCACCGGGCAACGTTCTCAGTCTGACGGACGTGGCAGTGTTCTGCTCCGCCTCCACCGGCCGGCCACTGACAGCCGCCACCAATGCGCTGCTGCAGTAATAACCATCTTCCCGGAATTCCTGTGTGAGTATGATATAATCTCCTTCCTGCCGCAGTCTGGACGTTGCCACATGGCTTCCGGTACGGGCAACGGGCATACGCAGCATGCGCAGTTCCGTCGTCACCGGCAGCGACGTGGTGCGCCGGTCGCTGATCTCCAGTGCCAGCACATCTTCCCGCTCCCATATCAGCCCGCGGGCAGACACGTTCCGCCCGGAAATTGTACTCAGTCCTTCATAACAGGATAAATGCTGGTGAAATGCCGGCGCCGAAAACACGTCCTGCCCGAAGTCCACGTCCATGTAACCAGTACCGCCGCAATAGTCTGTGTTTCTTTCAAAAAAGCTGTTGGAGGCAGAGCTGTTGCCGAATACATCTACCCGGTTCAACTGAAACTTAAGAGAGGAAGGCACAGTCCATACCAGCGTGCCCATACGGCCGTTGCCCAGCGGCATCCCTTCTTCGGAGCGCAGCACCGGCCTGGCGTAGTCCAGGTCCGCAGCACCGGCGATAGCAGCATAATTAACGGTAACAGTGTCTTTGTTGCCCGTATAGGCATACAGGTGAGTAACGGCGCACAGGCCGGTACATAACATGGAAATAAGGTGTTTCATACAGCCGGGTATTTACAGAACAACTCCAAGATATTCCCATTACCGGTATATTGTTGATAGCAAATTGCTGAAGGATGCTGGTATTTTAGCCTGCTAGAAATACTTCTCAAAAGTGACGCCGTAGTTGAACAACAGGTTTTCCCTGTCGGTACGGTTCAGTTTATTGTATGTCATCGCGGCGGTGAGGCTCAGCCAGCTGCGTAGTTTGATAGACATGCTGTTCACACACCGGATCATATAGTCGTCCCCGTGCATCAGTGAATTCTGAAAATAGTTGCTGCCTTCAAACACGATCATATTGCGGATGGTCCATTTATACTGTACCCGGAAGGAGTTACGCACGGTACTGTAGATATCCTGAATGGTGTCATGCAGGAACAGGTCGCTGTTTTCAAACAGCAACCCGTCCGTAATATTCAGTATGGCATTGGGACGGCGTATCAGGTCATAACCAACCCCTACGCCGCCCTGGAAGCGGTTATTGATCTTCAGGGAATAACTTCTGTCGTAGTTGGCCAATCCCCAGTAATAAATCTGGGCCGTATCGGTATACAGGTTAAAATCCACTGCTGCCGCTACGTCATTGTTGGTCAGCGATGCATTGTTTTTACCGTACACATAACTGGCCCCGGCATTGAGCGAGACCTTTTTCTTACTGACTTTAAAGCCGAAGTTATTATTCAACAAATAAGAGTTACCATCGTTGGTGCGGTTAATAGACCCTGTTGAAGCATATTTCACCAGGTAGTGTGTGGAATCACTAAACTGCGCAAAACCGGTATAACCATACAGCAGGACAACAATCAGGGTAACTATTCTCTTCATAATCAATTTCTTAATATGTTAGCGGTGGTTTATGCCGCAACAATTAACGTGCCCGAAGTTGTCGTGTATGCCATTAAAACACTTCCTGTTTTAGTGCTTCTGCCCAGATCTGGTAGCCTTTCTCTGTCGGATGAACAAAATCATACATGATTTCCTTCAGCAGGACTCCGTCCGGCGTCAGCATTTTCGGGCCGATGTCCACAAGACGGATATTTTCTTTTGCCGCAAATGCTGCCAACAACCGGTTGGTTTCATTGATGACCGCCCTGCGGGGATGATCGGGCTTTTGCTCACGCGGGAAAATCGCCATCAGCACAATTTTAGCCTGAGGCACTTTGGAACGGATGCGGCCACAGACTGCGGCAATGCCCTCCACAATTTCCGCCGGCGTATTGGCGCGGGCGTTATTGGTCTGACTGGTGTTGTTGGTACCGATCAACAGCACCACGGTGCGGGGATGCAGCCCGTCCAGCTGCCCATGGTCCAGCCGCCACAATACGTTCTGTGTCCGGTCCCACCCAAAACCCAGGTTCAGTACCCGATGGCTGCCATACAATGCTGCCCAGGCTTCGGGGCCATTGGCTTTACGCAGCTGCCCGTCGGCGCTCCTCAGTAAGGGATAGCCGCCAAAAAAATGGGTGATGGAATTGCCGATCATGACAATTTCAGGATCGATGGAATCCTTTATGCGTAACACTTCCGTATGCCTGGCCCACCAGTCGTAGCTGTCATTTTCCAGTTTTGGGACGGGGATAATGGCCGTATTCGCCGGCAAGGCGGTGTCCCGGCTGTGATCATTCATCAGTTGTGACAACAGCGGTTCCATGGCTTTGGCCCAGGCCAGGGCGCCGGCCGGGCTGGGATGCAGCCAGTCGGGCATCTGGTCCTGCCGGATAGTGCCATCGAGGTTAAGGAACACATGGTTTACATCGCAATAAAATATATGCTGGTTGTCTGCCAGTTTGGACACCAGTTCAGATGCCCTGTCCAGTATCATCCGGTGCGACGTGGGATTAGGCCCGTCATAGCTGCCTGGGAAACAACGCAGCAGGATGATCTTTGTATCAGGTAATTTTTCGCGCAGCAGTTGCACGATAGCCTTGATACCGCCTGCCAGCTGGCCGGCGGTATGACGCACCGGGTAATTTTTTTCATCGATATTGTTGGTGCCTATTTCCAGCGTCACCACTTTCGGCGACTGTCCTTTCAGCTCACCGTGTTCAAGGTTCCAGAGGATATTCTCTGTCCGATAGCCGCTAAAGCCCAGGTTCAGCGCTTTGCGGGGCGCAAAGAACTGGTTCCATACCGGTTGATAGGCTGCCTTTTCAAAGTTATGGGTAATGGAGTTGCCGATCATGATCAGGTCATACTGTTGGGAGGCGACTTCCTTCAACTTCTGGTCGTGACGTTTACGGTTGTCCCCTTCTGTGGGCACAGCAGCCGTGTTCACACCGGATGACAGGGTGTCCTGCTTTTCCAGGAAGGCCTGTAACAATACCGGCCAATTTGCCGCAGCGCCGCGCAATGGCTTCTCCATGCCGAAGCCGTGGCCACCGTCGGGCAGCAGTTCATAACGGCCTTTACCGTCATAGCCTTTCCAGACCTTGCCATATTGTATGCAGCTGTTGACCCACTCCTGGTTGTCATCTTTGGCGATAAGGGTAAAGAGCCGGGAGTGCAGCACCGGCGGTGGTAACACTGCCGGATATACGGAGCCGGGACGCGTTTCGTGGAGATAGGCCGGATATATCAGCAGGAGGTTATGTGGCTGGGCTGCCGATGGCAGCTGTTGCATGGCGCTGGCGGCCAGATGCCCGCCGGCGGAATATCCCATCATGCTCAGTGTTTTATTGTGCAGCCCCAGTTTACCGGCTTTGTCCTGCAACAGCTGCCAGGCTTTCAGGGCGTCTGCCAGCGCGAGCCTGCGGGTATCCGGGCCTGCCGCCACGCGGTACTCCAGCATGGCCACATCGTATCCGAGTTTATTGAGAAAGGCGGCAGTCATGCTACCTTCCGACTTAACGGCCAGCACCTCGTATCCGCCGCCGGGAAACAGTAACACCGTGCCTTTCGCCGGTCTGTGGCTGGCGGGAAACAACTGTAGTAATGGCTGCCTGACGAGATGGACAAGGTCGTCTTTTTCTACAGGGTTGCCTTTCTGCAAAGGCGCGCCTTCCAGCGATACATAACGTTGGGCCCATGTTGCAGCGGGTAGACATAATAGCAGGAATACTGCTATACACCGGGAGTATCCGGATAAAAATGGAAAGTTCTTCATACGTAGCATTCAGCGCGTACAAAGTAGAAAAAAAATTCTGTTATGCATACTGCCGAATAAACAGAAGAAAGGGGCACGGGTCAATACCCGGTGATCATTTTATGCTGAACAGCGGCCATGATAAGTTCCGCCACATTTTTCACATCAAATTTCTGTAACAGGTTACGGCGGTGCGTTTCGATGGTCAACGGGCTAACATTCAGCTCCTGCGCCATCACAGGCGTGGTTTTGCCCTGTGACACCAATTGCAATATCTGTTTTTCCCGTTTGGTCAATGCAGGCACCTGTTTGAATTCATGTTGTGAAGGACGGGTAATAATTTCCTTTACTTCCCTGCTGAAAGCGATCTCTCCTTTCAGCGCCTCTTTCAGGCAGTTGAGCAACTCCGTGGAGGAGACATTCTTTACAAGGTAGCCGCTGGCCCCATTCTGTAGTATCTGGAGAATGATACTGCGTTCGGTATGGTTGCTTAACGCCAGCACGACTGTTTCCGGAGACAGCTTTTTTATATCCCGGCAAAGGTCCATTCCACTGGTGTCCGGCAGCATGATGTCCAGCAATACCAGGTCCACTCTGTTGTGTTGTAAAAAGTCCATGAAGTCTTTGCCACGCGTAAAGCTGCCTGCAATGGATATCTGCGGTTCTTCTTTCAGGAGGGTCCTTAATCCTTCGATCACGATAGGATGGTCATCAACAATGGCGAGGACGATATTGTCATTCATCAGCGACATGGGCACTACAGTTTCTGTAAAAATGCTACAATATCCTTACATGAAGAAGGGTCAGCACCAAAAATACCGGGAAACCAGTAGATAAAAAGATAACGGCCCCCGGTGTTACCGGCGGGCCGTTATTATCATGATCAGCCCTGTTAAAGGCTGGCTTGTACGTCTTTCAGCTTCATGGTCATGGACTGCGCCGACTGGAGCGTCCAGGCATCATATTCTTCGATGGCCTGTAGTCTTTCAGCTTCGGAGATGAACCCGTGTTCCACCACCTGCGGGCCTCTCAGCTCCGCCACTTTTGACCAGATGGCCGCCTTATTGGTGAAGCCGGCTTCCGCCCTGCTGTACTTTTCATCTGCGTTATAGGACCTGATATTGCGGTAACCTGCTTTTTCAAAAAGTGCCGGCAGATTGTCCGCTATTTTGTTGTCCATTCCCGCATCTGCGCGCCACCGGAGGAAGGCATCATAGAAGCGCTGCATACTGGCCGGCGGGGCGGGGTCCCATTCCAGTTTTGTATGGTTATAGTCCAGGATAGACACGTAACCGCCGGGCACCAGCAATTCGCGGAAGCGCAGCAGCGCCGCCAGCGGATCATTCAGCCATTGTAATACCCGTGCTGAAACAATCACATCATATTTTCTGTGGGGCTGCCAGGTGTACAGGTCAGCGGTGAGCAGTTGCAGGTTGGCCACATCTTTTTGATCTTCCAGTCCTTTAGCGATCAGGTGTTCGCTGGCGTCGATACCGGTAGCGCTTCCGTGTTCTCCTACAATGTCTGCAATGCCGGCAGTGATAGCGCCGGTACCGCAACCTACGTCCAGTACATGCATACCGGGTTTCAACAATGGCAGCAATGTCGCGTAACTGGTTTGTAATGTTCTGTCGTCCAGGATAATGGACGTTCCTTTTGGCATGGTAGCCCTTTTTGAGGCTTTGTCCTGCATATAGCTATTTTGATTTTTATTCCACCACCGGTATATACCACCGGCGGTTGTTCTTATTCCACTACCCGTATGCCGCTGGCCGTATATCTTATTTCCCTTTTGGGCGCGGTAATGGCGTCGATCTCCTGTTGCGGCTTCCTGGCGTCTTTGGCATAGTGTTGTAATTCTTCCACTGAAGTAATATGCTGGTAGGCCTCGCCGTCCAGCACAATGGTTTTTCCTTTGATATCGAGCGGAACAAAGAAGGCATACTCTTTCATCTTCACAAACGCCGTGGTGCTGTCATTTACTTTCAGTTGCATCCAGCATCCTTTTTTAGGACATACGTCCAGCACCTGTGCTTTTATTTTCACTGCAACTTTACCAGTGTCGTTATTCAACAGGGAAGGGAGTTTGGACGCATCTACAGCGCCGGCTGCCGTAGTACCGGCGCCATAAGTGGTATTGAGGGTCGCTTTTCCTTTCGGGGGTTGTGCTGTCGCAGCCAGACCGGCTGTCATTAACAGTGCGCACAACATTACTTTGTATTTCATGTTCAAATAGGTTTTGTACTAAGATAAGAAAGAACTATTGACAATTACCATAGACTATTATTCCCATATCTTACAAAAACGTTAAAACTCCGGTAAACTGCCCTGTGCCCCTGGCATTATGTTGTATATTTGCCTCATCGGAAACTACCCCGCGGGCTTATTTACCTCCTACACACTGCTATTCCTGTTGTTGTTATTTGTCGAGATGGTATTATCTTAAAAATATATTGTCATGAAACGATTGGAAAACAAAGTAGCCCTTATCACGGGCGGAGCAGGAAGCATCGGCCAGACGACCGCAAAATTATTCATTGAAGAAGGTGCCAAGGTAATACTGGTAGACCTTGACGAATCCGCTTTACAAAAAGTGGTATCCGGGCTGGGCCCTGATGCTGCCTATATTACAGCTGATGTTACCGTGGCCGCCGAGGTGGAGCGATATGCCAGGGAAGCCGTCAAAAAGTTCGGAAAGATTGATATTTTCTTTAACAACGCTGGTATTGAAGGCGTAGTAAAACCCATTACCGAGTTCCCTGAGGACGTATTTGACAAGGTGATGGCCGTAAATGTCAAAGGTGTTTTCCTGGGCTGTAAATATGTGCTGCCGCAAATGAACGAAGGTGCCAGTATGATCATCACTTCTTCTGTGGCCGGTCTTGGCGCATCGCCTAACTTCGTGGCTTATACGACCAGCAAGCATGCCACCCTTGGCATTATGAAGACAGCCGCGTTGGAAGCCGCCCCCCGTAAGATACGTGTTAACAGCATACACCCGTCACCGGTAGACAACCGGATGATGCGCTCCATTGAAGAGGGCTATGAGCCTGGCAAAGGCGAAGAGATGCATAAAATGTTTGCTGCCGGTATTCCGCTGGGGCGCTATGCCCAACCGCTGGAAATTGCCAAGCTGGTGCTGTTCCTCGGATCTGACGACAGCCAGTTTATATCCGGTGCCCAGTATGTGATCGACGGTGGTTCTTCCGCCAGATAATTGTCTTACTAACCCATTCAGATAACGGCTTCCCTCAGACGGGGGAAGCCTTCTTCTTATTATTGGTTTTATATAGTATGTGCGTAAGTGATCACCTCTTTCACCGGTTCAAAGCCAAGGCGGGTATAAATGGGCAGCCCCGCTTTGGAAGCGTGCAGCACGCAGTAACGCCTGCCGTCTTCCACACATTCCTGTAGTAACCGCGTTGTCATCGCAGCAGCCAGGCCTTTGCCCCTGAATTCCGGCAGCGTACCGATAAAATGCAGACCGGCATTGCCGGCTTCATCATAGTATATCAGCCCGCTGCATGCCGGAGCGCCATCAACCGTACCGGTAAAGACTTTGATTTTATTTTCCTGTCCAAGCAAACGGGCCACCACGGCGCCGTCTACACGATAATTAAAAGAGCCTGCTGCAATAGTGGCGAAGGAGTAAGCATCCGCTTCACTTTCCGCCAACCGGAAAACGATCTTGTCAGAACACGCTCCCGGCGGGTTTTCCCGCAAATAAATGATCATGCCCTGCAATGTCATTTTAGGCTGAAAGCCTGCTGCGGCCAGCTGTGGTCCGAAAGCTTCCGCTACAGATGCGGTAAAGGTGACAGCATCGGGCAACAGCCCCGCTTTGATTTGAGTGGATATTTCCGTCAGTGCCGTTGTATTTTGTACATCGAATACACGCCTCGGCCAGTCAGACCCTTCCGGCATGATGGCTTTATAGAAAGGCGCCGTAGTGAGCAGTCCCGCCCGCTCCCCTACGTACGCCCAATGTTCAAACAGGTTTCCGATAATATGTTTTTCTTCTTGTTCCATTTCTCCAGATAAGACTACAAAAATAGCAGTCTCTCCAATGCAAGTAGTAGTCCAGTATTAAACGGACCGGTAGTCCAGTTCACTGGCTACTTACAATATGTTTTCAGTAATTGAGGCGCCTGCTGCGAACCTAATATCGCGGCCTGTTGCAGGTCCTGACAGGCTTTGGGACGGTCATTCAGCATCAGCCAGCTGACCCCGCGGCCCAGATACACGTCCGGTTCCGCGGGTTTCAGCGCCAGCGCGGCGGTAAAATCAGCTATTGACTGTGCCACGTCCTTCTTCCTGTCACGCTCATACACGCCTTTGAAATACAACAGCCGTTCGTCTTTCGGATATGCCTGCATCAGCGAGGCGAAGAAATGGTCATTGTCCGCAGGCCGCGGCCACAACTTCACGAACAACACTGCCAGGGCTTCTCTCTCACGGTTCTGTATGACATACACGGGCGCAAAAGTGCTGTCATTCAGGAAGACGTTGACCGGCATATTCGTATAGTTTTCACCGGTATAGTGCGATTCCCAGATGACCAGTTGCCCAGGCTGCATCGCCGCTTTGCCGGCGGCCGATATGCTACCGGTGTGCGCGGTGTCATTAGGATGGCGCCCGGCAGCCCAGAAATACCACGGATGGTTGCAGTACACTTTCTGCTGTCGCAACGGCCCCTTCCCCACAAAGGCGGTCATGCCGTTCATGCCCCATCGTTCCTGGTTACCATGACTGTCAGGATTTTCGTAGTACAGCGTAAACAACACCTGCCACACCAACAACGCGGCGGCTATGCCATACGGGGGTTTTCTCTTTTTGGAGAACACCGGCAAAACAGCCAGCAGACAGCATACCACCAATGCTTTAAATATCGTATAGTCTTTCTTGTCAGGGTTGTATGTCTGCCGCAAATGCAATTCGTTCGTAAAACTCAGCCACGCCACAAGCAGGATAAACACTACGAATACCCATAACTCTTTGCGGTCGCGGGGCCTCGCCGGCTTAACATTCTTTTTGGTAACGGCAGGCGCTGTAAACATGTCCCACCAATAGTTAAAACCATACACGCAGATCACGGCTGCAAAAGGCGCCAGTGTGATCAGGTTGCGCAAGGCGCCGCCCGACTGTCCCAGGTCCATATACACAGCGAAAATGACATAGATCAGAAATCCAACGGTAAACTGCAACACAATAAAATAATCGGCCAGCATCTTCTTTAAATGCTCCAGGTATCCCCAGAGAAAAAAGAAAAAAGCCACCGGGCCAAGTACGTACACATACTTGCCAATATGATGGGTGAGACTGACATGCCCATAACGGTTCTTCTTCTCACCGCTGGACAGCATTTCCTGCACCAGCGCCAATGGTTGGCCGGTATATATGAACAGTCCCAGGCCCCAGGCCGCCAGGCCGGCGCCCAGCAAAGGAATATACCGGTACATCCGCTGCTGCAACAAAGGGAACAACCAGAAAGGCAGGAACAGCACACCTTCAGGACGGGCCAGCGGCAGCAGTCCTCCTACCAGCGCAAACCAGCCAAACTGTTTGCGGTATAAAAAGTAAATACCCAAGCAGACTAAAAAAGAGGCCAGCGGCTCTGTCATCGCATCTCTGGAAATACCAAACAAAAATGTCTGGAATAATAAGAAAACCATGACTACCAGGGCATGTGGCATGCCTTTATGTTTGAGCGCCCTGTACAGTAAAATACCTGATCCTGCTGTCAGCAATACCATCGTTACCACCACACCCATCCTTCCGAAAAGCTGCACCGGCAAATAAAACAACACCACAAACAAGGGCCTGTTCCAGGAGGAAAGAAATTCTTTCGGATGTTTACCGGCGTCCTGCACGTTCAGAAAGCGGCTGATGGCGTCATCGTCCCAGGTGTAATTGGAGAGCTGCGACCATATCAGCGAAACGAGCACAAATACCAGCGCGCAGATCAGATAATCGTATTGTTTCCATTTTTTCATACTGCCTGTTTTTCTTCGTGATATTCCTGTTCTGTATTGATGTCCCAGATGTTGTCCCGGCTGGTGACGCCTTGGATGATGTTGTCTACCGCTGTCATGGCGGTCAGCATAGAGTGATCTGCATTATTGTATTTATGCATGCCGTTGCGGCCCACAAGGAACAAGTTACGGACAGTGTCTGTATATTCCCGCAGCTCATCAAACTGCTGGTAGGTGCCAAAATAAGCGGGATAGGTTTTCTTCATGCGCACGATGGTGCTGTCTCTCACATGCTCCCGCCGGATGATGCCGATTTTATGGAGCTCATCGATACCAAAGTTAATAAAGCGCTGGTCTTCCATGGCCCACAATTCATCGCCTTCGTTGCAGAAGTATTCCAGCCCTATCCATACGCGGTCCGGATCACTGACCATAAAGGGGCTCCAGTTATTGAAGATCTGCAACCGTCCCACTTTGACATCGTTTTCCTGTATATAGATCCAGTTGTCTTTGATCAGGCCGTGTTGCTGTTCTATCACCAATTTATCGAGCAGGAGCCCTATCGTCACAAAGTCGCGGTATTCCAGGCCAGCGGCGATATCGCGCACGCGCTGTGGCACAGGGCCTTTCATGGCGGCCACCAGGTCTTTCACCGGCATGGTGGAGAAGCAGTAGTCCCCCTCAAACCGTTGTACGGCCGTCTCCACGCCGGTGACACGACCATCTTCCAGGTGGATGCCTTTTACTTCCTGGTGCATGTGTATTTCCCCGCCCATGGCTTTGATGCGTTCCGCCACTTCTTCCCAGAGCTGTCCCGGTCCGTATTTTGGATACAGAAAACGTTCAATCAGGCTGGTTTCTGTTTCTTTCTGATGGATGTCTGCCGGCTTTTTGGGCGCTGCCATTTTTTTCAGGGCATGTTTAATGGTTTTGGACACAGACAGTTTTTTGATCCGTTGATGTCCCCAGGCGGCGTCTATTTCATTACAAGGCTTTCCCCACACTTTCTCCGTGTAGTCTTTGAAGAAAGTTTTATAGAGTACTTTCCCGAAACGTTTGATAAAAAAATCTTCCAGTGTTTTTTCCTGTTTCCGGTAGAAGGCACGGGTATACCCATACGAAACCATGATCCTGCAAAGCCGGAACAGGCCGAGCTTTGAGATGGTGCTTACAGACATGGTGAGCGGGTACAGGAATAGTTTGCGCTGATAATAGATGCGGGACAAGCGGTCGCGGATCAGCATCACCAGGTCGGGATTTTGTGGTGTGTTTTGTTCAGCCGCCACAGAAAGCGTCCGTTCTTTCCGCTGGTAGCTGATACGCACCTGTTCGGCCGGGGTGCCGATAGGCATGATTTGCAGCCACCAGTTCATCACACGGTCTGACTTCGAAAAGAAGCGGTGGCCACCGATGTCTATACGGTTGCCTTTGTAGCGGACGGTTTTGGAAATACCGCCAATATCTCCGGATGCTTCCAGGATAATAGGCTTAATATCTGTACGGGTAAGCAGTTCGTAAGCCGCTGTCAGGCCCGCAGGGCCGGCGCCGATAATAATGGCTGTTTTGTTGTTTGTCATGGCGGAAATAGCTAAGCGGAATCATCACTTTCTTCCAGCACTATTCCTGTTGACAAACGGCAGACATCTCCCTAAAAATTTCACGGTCACCACTAACAGGTACCATGGTAAGAAAAGAAGCCTGACAGCAGCCTTCCAGCATAGTATGGCATAATAAAAAGCACGTTCCATCATCATAAAATATTCGTGATACAGCCTGCGCGGGGCCAGTGTTTGTTAACTAACTGCCACTAATACACGATGATGGAACAATACCCTTATATCAGCATAAAAAAAGTCCGGGAATTTTCCCGGACCTGTATTTTAGGAGAGTTGGCCGTTGAGGCTTGCGAGCCGGTGTAGCTCATCGAACGTGGCTACAATGGTACTGCCGTTGTATGTTGCAGACAATTCCTTTTCTTTCATGATCACGTCAAATGCTTTGGCTTTGAGATAGCTGGCCAGTGCCTGTTGATGGTCCATTTCAAATAAAGAAATCAGCTGTGGAAAAACAGTCAACACCCGTTGCGGGCTGTCGGTGCGCACTTTGTCGACCACTTCACTTTTGATGGTCACCAGCAGTGCGCCGCTGCCATAATCCGCCACATAGTAGGCGCTGGAGCCAAACATACCGGAGGCTATCAGTCCGATATAATGTACATCATTGATGGTACCTTCAAACTGGCCGGTAGTGAACAAAGGCAGCTGATGTTCTTCACCGTAGGCTTTTAGTTGCGCTGCCTGTTGCAAAAGGTTTTCCGGGAGGTCGGACTGGGTATTGGCCCAACCCCAGAGGAAGGTTTCAGACGAATGGGAGAAAGTGCCCATGATCTGGATAGGAAATGTCAGCTGGTCACCGAAGCTGATCACCCCTTCGCTGAGGTCGACGGTCCAGTTGTTATCGCCGATAACGGCTGACAGATCATTCTGTTTATCCAGTGCAATACCGCCGTATTGAGCGATAAGGTCCTTCGCGGACAGGGCTGTTGAATCAGACATGTTACTTCTTTTTTATTGTCAGGTGTCAAGATACGTTATTTGGCAGCTCACCTTCACCGATGGCGCCGTGGAGAAATTTTTAGGCTGATGCCTTCTCCCGGATGCCTGCCAGATGATGGTCATCATGTTCGGCTACAAAATATGCCAGGTCGATAATGCGCATCGGCGTCTTCAAACGTGGGTGCAGCGCGGTTTTATCCAGCTGTGAGTCATCCAGTGCGAGCAGCTTTTTCACCAGCAATGTCCGCTGCTCCCGGAAGCGCTGCAGCAGCTCTGCGAGCGCGGTCGCATTGTGGTTGGCCTGATGCGTACGTTGGTTCGTCAGGTCCGCCACTCGTAACTCCGCCTCCCCGTTGACAAAGTCATCGAACCGGCCGGACCATAATGGTTCCATATCAGAGAGGTGCCCTGCTTCTTCCTTGACAGACCATTGTTCTCCGGATTTATTGACCAGTACCGCTTCCGCCAGGCCGCGGGTCAGCTCCTCCAGGCGGGCGGGCGTGCCCGCGAGGCGTTCAATAATGTCCGGCATCACGCCGTTGTCTGTAATAGCCGGAAATGACCGGTCAAACCATGCTGTCCTTTTCATCGTGACTATGCTTTATGAAAATTATACAATGCTTTGATATCACTGCTGCAAAGCAATGGCATCGCAGCTTTCAGCTTGTCGTCCGGCCAGTTCCACCATTCCATTTCCAACAAACGCGCGATGTCTTCCTCCGCGAAACGTTTCCGTATTTCTTTGCCCGGATTGCCACCCATTACGCTGTAAGGCGCCACATCTTTGGTGATCAGCGCCCTGCTGCCGATGATAGCGCCATGCCCTATTTTCACGCCCGGCATGATCACCGCTTCGGTGCCTATCCACACATCGTTGCCGATCACTGTATCACCCGCCGGCCTGAAACCATCAATACTGCCTTCAAAGGCAGCTACTTCCGGCATATAAAAAAAAGGGAAACTGGATACCCAGTCATGCCGGTGTCCCTGGTTGCCTGCCATGATAAAGGCAGCACCAGTGCCAATAGAACAGTAACTTCCGATAATCAACTTATCTACATCCGTTCTGTCTGGCATCAGGTATTTCGCACAGTCATCAAAAGAATGGCCGTGATAATAACCAGAGTAATAACTATAGGCGCCCACGATAATATTAGGATTGGTAACCTGTTCAGATAATAATTTACCTCGAAAAGGGCTTTCAAAATAATTTTCCATACTGCTCAATTTTAAATCACGAACAGCAAGGTACGATTAGTTGACGAGTCTGCGCGCAAATTTGATCTATGCTATCTCCGCCATCTCTCGTGCTGCTACAGTGGTTTTCTTCACACCCATTTTCGTGAGCAGCATTATTGCCGCTACCGCAGGTGGAACAATAAAACAACCATACAACCAGGTAGCCGCATTGATGGCGCCCGCAACGCCGCCCGGGTGCGTCATGCCGCCGGCATTGGCAATAAGGCCGGACAGCGCCGCGCCAAAAGTCATGGCCATCAGCTGAACGGTCGTAATAGATGTGGACGTCAGTTCAATTTCGTTGGGTGGTGCCAGTGAGAACACCCTAACCACCAGGTGAGGCCATGGCAATCCTATACCGGCGCCGATCAGCAGTAGGGAAACGCAGAGGCCTGCCAGCACATAGGTACTATACGCCATACCGGAAAGCCAGGCCACTCCCGCCAGTCCGGCGCTCATCAGCAAAGCGCCGATGAGCGCCAGTTTCATCACTGCCGCGGAGTTCACACCGGAGAAAGCCATAGAAGCGGCAGACCATCCCAATGCCACCAGCACTGTCAGGTAGCCGGCTTCCAATGCGGTGAAGCCGTGTATGGTCTGTTCGAAATAAGGAATAAATATCTCTACCGCTGCCACCAGTGCCAGCAGTACAATCACCAGGTATACCATGCCCAGCGGAGAAGACAGGCGGTAAGCGCCGGAAGGTAACAATCTCACCTTGCTGCCCCTCTCCGATCTCACCAACAACACAATCAGCAACAGCGCAGCCAGCAGGCCAGCCAGATTATACACCAGGCTTTCCATGACGCTGCCCACGGACACTGCCAGTGCAGATAATAATAACAACAGCAGTTTCCCTACAGGGACCGGTGTTTTAGCGCCTGCCGCATGTTTGGCGGGCAAGATAAATTCGGTGAACACCAATAGCAAGATACCGATGACCAGGATAACGGCAAAGGCTGTACGCCAATTGCCATATTCGGCAAAGATGCCGCCGACAAAGGGACCGACAAAGGCGCCTACGCCCCACATGCCCGATACCAGCGCCATGGCCTTGGCCCACAGCCGTGATTCAAAAATGATCCGGATCATGCCATAGGAAAGCGCGAACAGCAGTCCGCCCCCCAGCCCCTGCACGGCTCTTGCCATCAATAGTACGTACATCGTTGGCGCCGCCATAGAAATAATTGCTCCCGCCACAAAAAGCAGGATGGCCCAGCGATAAGCCTTCCGGGGGCCGCTGACCGATAAGAAACGGGCCGACACCACCGACCCGATAATAGAGGCCACCACGAATATGGTAGTATTCCAGGCGTAATAAGCTAACCCACCTATCTCCCGGACAATAGAAGGCATAATGGTGGCCACAATATAAATGTTGGTCACATGCAGTAAAACGCCCAAAGCCAGCGCAATGGCTTTATATTTATTATTCTCCGCAAACAAATCGGCCCAACCGGCATTTGTCGCTGTCTGTTCTTTTGTGTCCATACTGTGTATATTCAGATTTGTCCACAAAAGTCGGCCGTTTTTCAGGCGGCATCAATCTCCAAACAGCGGAAAGAATAGCCAATTTTACGGAAGTTGCCGGTATTCCTTAGGAGTAAGCCCGGTTTTCAGTTTAAAGAAGCGGGTGAAATGGGAAGCACTGTCAAATTTAAAATAGCCGGCCGCCTCTTTTACAGACAAAGCGCTGTATTTCAGCTGGTACTGCATTTCGAGCAACAACCTTTCATGAATTATTTCCAGGGCGGTCTTACCGGTTTCCTCTTTGACCGTTTCGCTGAGATGTTTGGCCGTAACGCCCAGCAGCACCGCATATTCAGCGATGGTGCGTAATTCCAGGAACTGTTCTTCCACCAGTTTTTTAAACTGGAAAGTAAGCTGGTACTGCCGGTTCATATTCTTGCGAAACCGCAGCAGGCAGTATTCGCAGGCCCTGTTATAGTCATAGAGCAGTTCTGTGAGGACCAGGCGTATCACCTCAAAATGAAACGGCCGGGTGCCGTCATACTCTTCGGCGAGCGTCTTAAACTTGCGGTGTACGCCGGGAAGCGCATTATCCTCCAGTTCAAATACCGGCGGGTATTCCGGATGCAGGTACAGCAGCTCGTCAATGACCTGTTCCCTGATATGGCTTTTGTACAAAAAACTTTGGGTAAACAGCAGCTGTTGCGTGGCAAAATCCGGCGTGATCCGGTCTACCGAAAAGATCTGTTTCGGCGATATAATCGCCATATGGCCAGGGGCCAGTGTAAACCGGTGATACCCTACCGTGACGTCCATCTCACCACGCAAACCCAGCATCAGCGTGTAATAATCGTTCTTCACCGGCTGACCGGCTTTCAGGCATTCATTATTTTTCAGCAATACAAATTCGGCATCGTTGGACAGCATAGCTTCACCGGTTTCAAAATAACCAAATTTACGGATTCTGTTGTTTTAAAACCAGTGAAGCTTTGAGGTTATGCCTTCAGTGTGTCCAGCGCGCCGAAAGCGTGGTCTATCACCACTTTCCAGGAGCCGTCCGCCTGACGCCGCATCACCTCTATTCCTTTGGCGCTGACCTTCACTTCGTCACCGTCGGTGATGTTCCATTCAGAGCGGCCTACTGCCACATCGCCGGTCTGCAGGCAATACACTGTTTTAATCTCCATCGTTCCTTTCACGGCCATAATGGCCTTTACGGCTTCTTCAAACTGCTGCCTGCCGGATGCTACTTTCCCCGGCTCCGGCACAATGATGCCGTTGTAATCATAAATAGTAAACACCTGGTTGATGTCGCCGGTGTTAAAAGCTGCCGCCAGCGCGGCATGCACGTCTTCTGCGTTTCTGGGTAAATGCATGTCTGGATTTTTAATGTGTTTAGATAAAAAGAGGATCAAAACTACCTTCGGTGGTGATGGCTTCTGACAGCTCACCGATGGTGTCATATACTTTATTGTAGAGGAAAGGTCCCATACTGACGCGTTTTACGCCGAGCTTTTCCAGTGTGCCCAGGGCAGGCAGGCCAGGCATACACATCACGTTGAGCGGCAAATTGGTTTGACTGACCACCGCTGCGATCGCCGCTTCTTCCATTATACAAGGCAGGAAAATACCATCGGCACCCGCTGTTTCGTATAACCGCAACCGTTGTTCCGTTTCAGTTTCCTTATTGGCCACATTCAGTAAATAGGTATCACTGCGGACATTGAGAAAGAGCGCAGCGCCAGCGGCAGCCAGCCTGTTACGGAGATGTTCGACAGTGGCCGCAAATGCTGTCGCCTCCTGTAATACACGGCCTTTACTCCCGATAGTGGAGTCTTCGAGATTGATGCCCGCCACGCCGGCTTCCAGCAACCGGGAGATATTAGCGTAGATCGCCTCCGGGGAATGGCCGTAGCCCATTTCAATATCCACGGACAAGGGTATACGCAGTACGGCCATGATGCGGCGTACCATAAACAGGTAGTCGCCGAAAGGCATCCCTTCCCCGTCTTCGTAGCCCAGGCTTGCTGCCACTGCCGCGCTGGACGTGGCCACCGCCGGGAAACCTTTTTCCTGGAAACGACGGGCGCTCTCCGGGTTCCATACGTTGGGCAGCAGTAATAAATTCTCCTGATGCAGTGCTTTGAATACATTAAACATGGATGACATGGTCATTCGTTTGAAATGAATAAATGTTGTTTGTTGACAACACAAAACTACTGCAGCGGGAAAGCGTGAAATTGTACAGATCGGAACAGCTTAACTGTTGGACGCCGCCAGCGTCACAGGCGACTGGTCGGGCATATAACCGGAAGGGGTATGACCGGTAAAGGATTTGAATTCGCGGATAAAATGGGACTGGTCAAAATAACCACAATCATAGGCAATGGCCGTCAGCGGTGCTTCATTTCTGATCACCAGCTGCAAACTGTTTTGAAAGCGATGAATTTTGCTGTACAGCTTGGGCGTAAGACCGGTATATTGTACAAATAGTTTCTGCAGGTAACGGGCAGTAATGCCATAGCGGGCGGCCACGTTCTCTATATTATCAAAAAAGCCTGGCTGGCGGATTTCATGCATTACGCTGTCCAGCATGCTCACTTTAGTATGCCTTTTTTCAGACCACAACAGCCGTTGCCACAGAAAGTCCTCCAGCAACAGCAGTCGTTCCCGCCAGGCGGGTGTTTCCTGCAAACGTGCATGCAATGCTGACACCTCCTTGCCAAATACCTCGCGGAAGTCGCTGACCTGGTCGTTGAAGAGATCTACTTTATCGGGGAAAAAGAATGCGGCGGCATGGGGAAAAAAACGAACGCCCAGCATCGTGTTACGGCCTTCGGAACGCACCGGCAGCGGTTTGGTGATCTGGCCCCACAGCTCCACCGGCGGCGTGGTATTAAACCCTGTGCCGTTGTCAGTCAGCCAGTGGCCGGTGCCCAAATTAAAGATGATTTCCATGTTGCCGCTGGGAAAAACGGTATCTTCAAATGCTGTGGCAGCATCTGATTCATAAGTGTAATAACACTTTACATACTGTTTCAGCCTGTCACCCGGCCTTATTTCCTTGTATTCCATGGCTGTTGCTGGTACCGGAAGGTACGACAAATCCGGTCCGGGGTCAAAAATATAACCCTTTGATTGATCATAATTGTACAAAACGGAACAAAAAAACTCTACTTTCACACCCTCTTCTTTCAAACAAGCAACTATGGAAACATCCAACATCCTTCCTGTCATACAAGCGGTGTTTAAAGGCGCCGACGCCCGGGACTGGGCTTTAGCAGAACGTTCATTTGCACCCGAAGTGGTATATGACTATACCTCCATGGCCGGCGGACAACCGCTTACCCTTACTGCTGCCGCTATTATCGGTATGTGGAAACAGTTTTTGCCCGGCTTCGATAAAACCGAGCACCGGATCTCCGATTTTAAGATCGCCGCAGAAGGCGATGCCGTGGCGGTGCAATTCAATGGTCATGCCACGCACGTGATCGACCAGGCGGTATGGATAGTAGAAGGCACCTATGAAACCAGGCTGGTACAGACAGGTGACCGATGGCAGCTTACCTTCTTCAAATTCAACCTGCAACGCCAGGAAGGCGACCTGCAACTGCCGGCGCTGGCGCAACAACGCGCAGCACAAGGACAGTAATATCACAACAAGGGGGCCGACCTTTCCGGCCAGCCCCCTTGTATGGTAGTAACAACTGATTGTAATAGTTTATTTCTTTTGTTGTGACAGGAAGTTGACCAGTGACGCAAATTCCTCGTATGATAACGCATTGGCCAGGCCTGTCGGCATCATAGACGTTTTCATTTCCTTACGGCTGAGAATATCCGCTGTTTTCACTGTATACACTTCGCCGGCAATGTCTCTCATCACCACTTTGGTGGCGGTTTCTTCCGTAATGAAGCCAACGTAGGTTTTATTTCCCTTAGCCGTCACCGTTACCGTGGCAAAGCCCTGGGAGATAGATGCATTGGGCTTCAGGATGGATTCTGCGATACGTTCGCGGTTCATGATGGAACCGATCTGTCCCATAAACGGCCCTTTCATCTTTTCTTCCCTGGTAAGGCTGTGACAGGCCACGCAGCCCTGGTTGACGAACAGTATCTTTCCTTTGGCAGGATCGCCTTTTATCTGTTTCACCGCCAGGAGGACGTCTTCGATAGATGATTTACCCACCTGTCCTTTTTTGCTTTTTATTTTTTCCAGGTCGACTTTAGGTTCTTTTGCAGCAACAGCCTCTGTTTTCTTCAGCGGTGCAAAAGCGGCTATCTCCATTCTGTGGCGGGCATCCAGCTCACGGAACTGCTCCATGCGTGCCGGATCGGCTTTCAGGGCTTCCTTCTTTAGGAATTTCTCTATCACCGGTGACCCTGCCCACAGCACAGCTTTGTAGTACGGGCCATGTGAATCCGGGCGGGTGCCCCACCACCAGGACGCATCGTATGCAGCCTCTTTTTTATACAGGCGGGCCAGGGTGGTCAGTATCTGTTTTTTCAGTTTTATGTCTTTTGAGTGCTGATAGGCAGCGATTAAGCCGTTCACCGCTTTTTCATCATGCATATAACGCAAAGCCCATAAGGCCAGCGCCGGATTGGGGCCGTTTATTGCTGACACGGCCGCATCTACGGCGTTCAGTTCCACCAGCGCCCGCACGGCGAGGTGCGGCAATACAATAGCTGCATTAGGTGTAGCATGCGGCCCTTCCTTGTCTTTCGCCGGTGCCACAAATGACGCGGGCACTTTGGTTTGCAACAAAGCTGTAGCCGCGTCCATGCGGCCGAGACGGCCCAGTCCCACTATCGCCGCAGCGCGAACGCGGGGCGATGCGTCCTGCAGGCCATCCAGGAAAGGTTGCTCCGGCACGTCCGCCAGCAGGCCTTTACGATCGGCCAGCGCTCTTAATGCATGTTCCTTCATCGCCGCATCTTTGGTCAATTCCACTAAAGCGGGGATACCATTTTTGCCCGTTGCCTGCGCATAGGTATACAGACCGGCTACGCGGGCATACAATGGCTGCTGTGCATCAGATGCGATCTTCAACGCAGCGGCAATTCCCTGCTGATCATTCCGTTGCAGCAATTCGCGGGAGGCGCTTAACCGGGCCACCGCACTGGCTGACTTCAGCATGCCGATCAGCTCATCCACTGAGGCTTTGGCCGGGTCGGGAAATGCTTTATAAGTCCAGTTGTTTGGCACGGCACGCACCACAAAGCCGATGGTATCGCTGCCGGAGTAACCGGCGCCATCCCATGCGGAAAGGTAAAGCCTGCCTGACCCGTCAACATCCAGGTCGGTAATTTGCGGCAGCGCTATAAAATCTTCTTCTTTTTGTGTGAAGGTAGGCCCGTCGGGCGTTACCCGGTGAATATACAGCATGCTCCTGCCCCAATCGGCCATCATGGGAACATTGTTGTATTTCTCAGGCCAGCCTGGTTCGGCCATGAACAGGGCGCCGGTACCGGAACCGCCACCAAGGTCCGCCAGGGCAGGTATTATTTCATCTGTAAAATGCTGGAACAACACCGGGTATCCATATTCGCCGGACTGAAGGTGGTGCGAGAAACGTACGTTCCATCCACCGCCGTCGTTGGTATTTTCTCTTGTGAAGACATTCATGTAGGGATCGATGGCCACGTCATACACATTGCGTGTGCCATGGGTGAACACTTCCATTTCCGTGCCGTCGGGGCGCACTCTCACGATCCCGCCACCCAGCATGGTCAGTTTCTTGCCGGAACGGTCTGTGGCATCATGGAAGCCAAAGTCGCCCACCGCGATATAGATCCAGCCATCAATACCCATGCGGATACCATTGGTGGCGTGGTCTGTTCCTCTTTCCTGGATATATTTGGTGTTGCTGAGATGTTCAATAAGCGGCTTCGGGGGGCCGTCGGCCTTTCCATCGCCATCTTTATCTTCAAACACTACGAGGGCCATCCCCGTGGCTTTCCCTGTTTCTTTGGAAAAAGTGGTGTGCAATACAAATACCTGGTTGCCCATGACGATAATGCCACGGGGATTGTCAACATCGGCAAAATCCGTATGCTCATCCATTTTGCCGTCATTGTCCTTGTCTACCAGCTTCAATATCCGGCCTTTCCCCGGATCTTTGCCGAGAGAGCCAATCATGTCTACGCCGACAAACACCTCGCCTGTGGGCGCCACCGCCAGGCAGGCCGGACTGGGTGTAATAGCAGGACCGGAAAATTTTGTAATAGCTAATTCAGCAGGCGTGGTTTGCGCGTATCCTGAAAACGGCTTTGCTGCGATGAGCGCTGTAAGGGAACAGGCCAACGCGACTGGAAATCTCGTCATTGTTAACTGCTTGTGTAATAGTGGAATTTTAATTTTATTAGCCGGTCAAGATATAAAAAAGTTTTTCTTATCGTGGAATTATTATTTGAAAGGCTAATGAACGGTTTTTAACAGATACTCCAACACCGGGTCTTTATCCCACACCTTATCCTGTAACTGTGGCTTCATCGCCACATCCGGCAGTACCGGCCCGTTTTTAGTTCTGTTACAATCGGCGCCATGGCTCAGTGACGTGGTGGATTGTATCCTGATGCCGCTGTTTGGGAGCACTATCGGGAACGCCTCTCCGAAATCTATCACATTTTCACCCGCAGGTTCCCCGAGGATAGTGCCCAGTCCGTAGACCTTCACCACGTCGGCCATGGCCATGGCGCTGGAGAAAGTAAAGGCGCCTGTGATGAAATATACCTTTCCGTCGAACACGGTGTCTCTTTTAAAAGGGCTCGCCTTCGGGATGCAGTCTTCGCTTTCCCACACCGTGCCGTTGGCATGTTGCAGATAACTGTCGGTGGTATCCCCTCCTGCTATCAGCATGTCTTTATAAGGCTGGCTGATTTTCCAGCTTTTACGTCCCCAGGAGTATTTTTTACGGGTGATATAGCTAAACAACAGATCAGCCAGCAGGGTATTGCCACCGCTGTTTTGCCGGAGGTCGATCACCAGGTGACGGATGCCGGCTGTTTTGAATTCGCGGAAACAGCTGTCCAGGAAGGTACGGAAAGCATTCACATTACCGCTCAGGCTTCTGACATCGATGTAACCCAGTTTGTTGTTCAGTAAACGGTACGTATACGGCTGTGCGATATGCGGCATGGTGGCGGTAAGCGCCTGTCTGAACGGTACTCCGGCAGATATGACAGTGCTACCGGTCAGGCCCTTGTTGTCTTTGTAACTTAGTACAAAAGGAGGTTGTATCCCCTTTAAAAACAGGAAGTAACTCAACAAACGGCTGGACGCTTCTTCCCGGAAAGATGGCAACCCGGCCATTCCACTCAATATTTCTTCGTAAAGGGCGTCCATTTTCCGGCCATTAATATCGGTGATCTCTGCGCCTGCCGGAACACCCAGGTCGGCGGCCAGTTTAGCGGGAATATATATCCGGTGTTTATCCTGCGCCAGTTTATACGGGAAGAACTGGTCTTTTTTCAGCTCATCTCTGAAAAAGGGTTGCCCCAGTTGCGGCGTACTGTGCGCATCCCCCAGCAGTGCCGTAATACGGTAGAATGTCCACACCAGATCACGGGTATGGATGGAATCTCCGATGGAGCGTTTAATCTTGTCTACGCCGGCGTTGTAGTCTTTTTGGGAGACATGCATAAACGGCGCGTAGTGTGAAGCCTGTAACGTGCGCGTGTATTCATCGATATCTGCGATAGCCTGCCGGCGTGACAGCGTCGACTGCGCCTGGCTGATATTTGTCCCCAGCAGGAGAGTCAATGGGAATATCCAGTTCTTAACATTCATGTAGCCGTTATTGTTAGGTATCAAGGCTGGACAATATACACAATTTTGCCTCGGAATTCGTTACTTTGTGGCTCCTATATGCCTGATACCATGGAACAACAACAGACCATTTTTGACAAGAGTTTTGACGAAGTTCATACCTTGCGCCGGCGCCAGCTGATGCAACCGTGGCTGAAATTATACACCTGGATGACTATCGGCTTCGGCCTGCTTTTTTCCTTCCTGATTTTTTTGGAGTCCATTAAAGCCTTCAAGAACTTCCCACAAGACAACGCCGGCTATCTGGTCGGTTTCGTCATTGTGGGCTTCATTATTCTGGCGATATACGTGGCGCCTGCCGTCCTGATATGGCTTGAAGTCAAATGGGCCATCTGGTTCAATATTATTCTTGCTGTTTTCTGGGTGGTTACTATCGGGGGAGCAACGATCATGTCCGGCACAGAAAATCTGTATGTAGGTGTCACTATCATCTATTTTATTCCCTTCTGGGCGGGACTGTTCCCGCTGCGGCGCAGATGGAGCAAAGAAGCGATATCCGGCCGGACGCTCCGGAAACTGCGGGGACAGCTTTAAACCTGCCGCCCGTGCAGGTTTAAAGCCTCTATTTAATCACTTCATAATGTGCGCCGATCACACCCGACTTCAGTTGTTTTGAACGGAGCATTTTCAGTTTCACCGGTGATTTCAGGTCTTCAAACATCCGGGTGCCGGCACCCAGTACAATGGGCTGAATCGTCAGCTGCAATTCGTCGATCAGGCCAAGGTCCGCGAAAGACTGGGCCAGGCCAGGACTGCCAAATATTACAAGATCTTTCCCCGGCGTGGCTTTCAGCTTTTGCACTTCTTCGGTGATGTTGTCTTTGATCAGCCTGGTATTGTTCCATTCTGCCTTTTCCATGGTGGTGGAGAACACCACTTTGGGAATATCTTGTACCCATTGGGCGTGTTTCAGACTACGCGCATTCTGTGTCTCCGGTTTTTCCAGCACGGTAGGCCAGTAACCGGCCATCATGTCGTAAGTGGTACGCCCGTACAGTGGCATGCCTACTGAGTCTACAATGGCATCGGCGTATTCCTGTAATTCCTGGTCATAGCTGATCCAGCCCAGGCCGCCGTTTTCGTCGCACACATAATTATCGATCGAAACGTGCATGAACAATACTACTTTTCTCATTTTTTCAGGTTTTTGTGGTTTAACTATTTTTTTGGATAGATGTGATTACAGGTAAGTAGCCAATGGTGGCCGTATTTGTCCGTGAGCACCCCAAACAGGCCTCCCGAGATGGTGTCCTGCAGCGGATGACAGGCCACCCCGCCGGCAGACAGTTTCCGGTAACAGTCCCTCGTTTCCTTTTCACCCCGGCAATGCAATAATAACGAAACTGCGTTGCCTTTGATCAACCCCTCCTCACCTACCATATCAGAGCCTGTCAGCACCAGTTCACCGCTCACCAGCGTAGCCTGCACCACCGCGTCCCTGAACGGTTCAGGCAATACTGCCGCCCCTTCCGCTTCTGCCACCGTCCGAAAGCTCAGGTCACCGCCCAGACATTCCCGGTAAAAGCTCATCGCCTCGCGGCAATTACCATCGAAGGTGAGATATGCGCTAATTTGTATCATTTTCCTATTTTTGGTGACAACACAAAACTACTCCGCCGCGAAAAGATCTACGGCAGGGTTTCACGACAATTGAGAAAGGCGAAAACGACAACACCGTTTATGACAACAGCTAACCGTATGAAACACATTTCAATTCTGATACCCAGAGGCCAAAGCAGCCTGGTAAATATCGAAGGAAGCCTGCAAATACTGTCAGAGGTCAATGTCATCCGTGCCACCAGAGGCGAAGCGCCACTGTTCAATATCCAGCTGGTAGGACTTTCTCCCAATACCAGCCAGCGTAACGGACGGTTCACCATCAACCCGGACGCGTTAATCGACGAGGTACATCAGACAGACCTGATCATTATTCCTTCCCTGCAGGGCGACCAGCAGCGGGCCGCGGAAATGAACCAGGAATTTATTCCGTGGATACTGGAACAGCGTAAACAGGGTGCTGAAATTGCCTGTCTTTGTATAGGCGCCTTTTTCCTGGCAGCCACCGGCCTGCTGGACAACCGACCCTGCACCACCCACTGGCAACTGGCAGGACAGTTCTCCCGGATGTTCCCCGATGCTAAAATGGTGCCTTCCCAGCTGATCACTGACGAAGACGGCATCTATACCAGCGGCGGCGCTTTTGCCTACCTCAATCTGCTGGTATATCTTATTGAGAAATATGCCGGCCGGGAAATGGCCATCGACATCGCTAAAGGATTCCTCATTGATATAGACAGAAAGAGCCAGTCGCCCTTTATTATTTTTGAAGGACAAAAAGCCCATGACGACCAGGAAATCAAAATGGCGCAGGAGTTCATCGAACAAAACTATCCCGAAAAAATCACCATCGATTTTCTGGCCAATAAATTTGCTATCGGCCGGCGCAACTTTGAACGCCGGTTCCAGAAATCCACCAACAATACGGTCAATGAATATGTGCAACGGGTAAAGGTGGAAGCCGCCAAACGCAGGCTGGAAACCACCCGCAAGAACGTCAGCGAAGTCATGTACGAAGTAGGTTATACCGATACCCAGAGCTTCCGGGAGATATTCAAACGACTGACCGGTTTAACGCCTGTAGAGTATCGCAACAAGTACAACGAAACCGCTATTGCATAATCATCTTCTTACTTTTCTTTACGCGCCTGTTCGATATCATATTCCAGTTCCGGATCAATGTTCTGCGCTTCCACCTTTTTCTCTTTTTCCATTAACAGCTGATGATTGGCCGCCAGCCACGCCAGCTTCTTTTTGCCATAGCTCAATCGCGTAAACAGCACAAACAGCACCGGCACGATAAAGATGGCGATACAGGAAGAAGCCACCATCCCGCCCTGCACCGTTACCCCGATGGTTTTGCGGGACTGCGCACCGGCGCCTTCTGCCAGCACCATCGGCATCACACCCAATATAAATGCCAGGGAAGTCATAATGATAGGGCGCAGACGCAACTTCACCGCCTCCAGCGTGGATTTGATCAGGTTCTCCCCACGGTCTACCCTCACCTTCGCAAACTCCACGATCAATATCGCGTTCTTGGCAGACAGCCCTATCAGGGTGATCAGCCCTATCTGCGCATACACATTATTGGACAGCGCCGGCATGGTGGTGAGCGCGAAAATGGCGCCGAAAGCGCTGATAGGCACCGCCAGCATCACGGAGAAAGGCACCGACCAGCTCTCATACAATGCCGCCAGGAACAGGAAAACAAAGATGATGGAAAACAGGAAGATATACACCGTCATTGAGCCAGCCTGTATCTCCTGGTAACTCAACCCTGAAAATTCATACGTATAACCTCGTGGCAATACCTTCGCCGCCACTTCCTTCAGTGTTTCGATGCTCTGTCCGGTGCTGTAGCCCATCGGCGTAGAGCCGTCCACTTCAGCAGAACGGAAAATATTAAAATGTGTGATCAGCGGCGCCGTGGAAATAGGCTTGTAACTTACCAGCGTGCTTAATGGCAGCATCTCTGCGGCTGAATTGCGGACATAATATTTTTCCAGGTCGCTGATCAGCGCACGGGTGGCGGTGTCTGACTGCACAATGGCCCGGTAGGTACGGTTATACAGCGTGAAGTTGCCTACCAGCCGGCTGCCCATAAACCCCTGTATAGTACTGAACACGTCTGCTACGTTTACGCCCAGCTTCTGACACTTTTCCCGGTCGAGCGACAATTCGAATGCCGGCGTGTGTGCGGCATAGTTACAATATGCCGTAGCAGTGGCAGGTTCCTTTTTCAATGCGGCCACAAACTTGTTCATCACCGTTTCAAAAGCATGGATATCATCGCTGGTATTGCCCTGCTCTACCTGCATACTAAAGCCCGCAGCGGTGCCCAGCCCCCTGATGGCCGGCGATGCATTGATGGTAAGCCTTGCGTTACGCACTCCTGCCGCTTCTATACGTTTTTTGATCACGGCCATGATACCGGGTATCTGTGTCTCCGGCGTGGTACGTTCGCTCCACGGTTGCAGCATACAGAAAATGCTGGCGCCGTTGGATGTAGCCCCACCGCTTAACACGTTCATGCCGGAGATAGCGTTGTAATGTTTTATCCCCGGCGTTTCCGCCACCACTTTCATCACCTTCATGAGTGTCTGCTCCGTTTGTGTGGTGGCCGTTCCTTCCGCCAGCTGTATGCCGATCAGCACACGGCCGCCGTCTTCTGAAGGGATAAAGCCCGAAGGCTTGCTTTTGAAAAGCACAATGGTGCCCAGACAGATCACCAGCAATGTCAGCACCACCAGCATGGTGTATTTGATGCAGTAACGGACGCCATTGGCATACTTCACGGTTACTTTATCAAACCAGTTATTAAAACGAAAGAAAAAACGATTGAGGCCTTTTGACTGCTCATCGACCGGAGAAGGCCGCAGCAACAGCGTACACAGCGCCGGTGTCAGCGACAATGCTATAAACGCAGACAGCACCACCGATATCGCGATGGTAATGGCAAACTGCTGGTACAATTTTCCCGTGATGCCGGGAATAAAACCCACCGGCACAAACACAGATGCCAGGATGAGCGCAATAGCCACCACGGGACCGGATATCTCTTTCATAGCGCGGTAGGTGGCCTCTTTCGGCGACATCTGCTCACGGTCTATAAAATGCTGCACCGCCTCCACTACAATGATGGCATCGTCCACCACAATACCGATGGCCAGCACAAAGCCAAACAGCGTCAGGGTGTTAATGGTAAACCCCAGCGGGATAAACAAAATAAACGTGCTGATAATAGACACCGGGATAGCAATGATAGGAATGATAGCGGAGCGCCAGTTCTGAAGGAACAGGAACACTACCAGCACTACCAGCCCCAGGGCTTCAAACAACGTCTTCACCACTTCTGCGATAGACACCTGTATGATGGTGACATTCTCAAACGGTACAGCATAGTCCACATCGGGAGGGAATGATTTTTTCAGGCGCGCCAGTTCGGCGTACACGTTTTCCGCCGTCTGCAAAGCATTGCTGGTGGGCGACTGGTACACCATGACCGTTGTGGCCGGATAACCATCTGCAAACCCTTGATTGCCGTAGTTGAACTTACCCAGGTTCACCCGGGCGATGTCTCTGAGGTACACCAGCTCACCGGTGGCTGGAACCTTTTTGACCACTACTTTTTCGTATTGTTCCGGTTTGGTGAGCAGGCTGTTCACCACAATGGTGTATTCATGCGTCTGGTCGCGGAACTGTGGCGGCGCGCCCACTGCCCCTGCGGCGATGTAGATGTTCTGTCGTTGCAAAGCGGTGATCACGTCTGCCGGCATCAGGCCATAAGACGCCATCTTTTTAGGGTCCATCCAGATACGCATACTGAACGGGTTACCGCGCGACTGCACGTCCCCCACGCCCGGCACACGCAACAGGGCGTCTACGATGAACGTACTGGTGTAGTTGTCCAGAAAAGTAATATCGTGTGTGCCTTTGGGTGAGTAGATGGCCAGGTTCATCAGCTGGTCCGGGTTGCGCGCCCTTACCGTCACGCCCAGCTGGCTTACCACGGAAGGCAGTACCGGCGCGGCCAGTCCCACCCTGTTCTGTACGTTCAGCGTGGCGATGTTCACGTTGGTCCCCACGTCGAAGGTTACATTGATATTGGCGGAACCGGTCTGTGTATTGGTGCTTTGCATGTACATCATGCCCGGCACGCCGTTTACCTGTTCTTCTATGGGGATGGTCACCGTTTGCTCCACCGTCTGTGCGTCAGCGCCGGTATAGTTGGTGTTGATGCTGACGCCGGGCGGCGCGATTTTGGGGAACTGGTCCAGCGGAAGCTGATACATACAAATAAGACCGGAGATCGTGAGTACAACAGATATCACGATCGCGGTAACCGGTCTTTTTATGAATGTATTGGCAATCATCCGTTTGCTGGTTTATCAAAATCGCGTGAGCGTTTTATTTCAAATTCCAGTTCAGGGTCTATGTCCTGCTGTTCTATTTTGCTGGCTTTTTCCATCAGGCTTTCATGGTGTTCCTTTAACCATGCCAGCTTCTTCCTGCCGTAAGACAGCCGGGTGATGACCACAAACAGTACCGGCACTACGAAAATGGCGATGGTAGAGGCAGCGATCATACCGCCCAATACGGTGAAACCGATGGTGCGGCGGGAAACAGCGCCTGCGCCGGTGGCCAGTACCAGCGGCAGCACGCCCAGGATGAAGGCCATAGAGGTCATCACGATAGGGCGCAGCCTCAGTTTAACCGCATCCAGGGTGGACTGCATCAGGTCTTCCCCCCTGTCTACCCGCACCTTCGCAAATTCCACAATGAGGATAGCGTTTTTGGCAGCCAGACCGATGAGCGTGATCATCCCGATTTGTGCGTACACGTTGTTTGTCAGGCCAGGCACCAGCCACAAAGTGAAAATAGCGCCAAACACACCGATAGGCACCGCCAGCAGCACCGAGAAAGGCACCGACCAGCTTTCGTACAACGCCGACAGGAACAGGAACACAAACGTGATGGAAAATATAAAGATGTAGATCGTGGCCGATCCTGCTTTGATCTCTTCGTGGCTAAGCCCGGAAAACTCGTAGGCATACCCTTCCGGCAACACTTTCGCCGCCACCTGCTGTAATGCCTCAATAGTTTCCGAGGTACTGTAGCCTACGCCCGACACACCGTCTATCTCCGCGGAGCGGAAGATATTAAAATGCGAGATCAGCGGCGACGTCTCCATGGGCTTATAGCTGACCAGCGTGCCTAATGGCAGCATCTGCCCCGCCTGGTTACGGACATAGTACTTGTTCAGATCGGATATGACGTTGCGGAAAGCGGTATCCGCCTGTACCACCACATGGAAGGTACGGTTGTAGGTCGTAAAATCGTTGATGTACATACTGCCCATAAACGCCTGTATGGTGGTAAAAACATCGCCTACATCGGCGCCCAGCTTCTCGCATTTCTCGCGGTCCACCGTGACCGCAAATCCCGGGGTATGCGCATTATAAAAGCTATAAGCGCCGGATATCGCCGGGTCCTTATTGGCTTCTGTCACAAATTTACTGACCACATTCTCGAATGCGTGGAGATCGTCGGTGGTGCTGCGTTGTTCTATCTGGAGACTGAAGCCTACCGTAGCACCCACGCCGGGCAACGGCGACGGCTGTACGACCTCCACGTTGGCATCGTTAATACCTGCGTCGGCAATTCGTTTTTTCAGCTCCGTGATAATACCCGGCACCTGCTCCCTTCTACGTTTTCGTTGGTCCCAGGGCGTTAGTTGCAGGTAGATGGTGCCACAGTTGGAATTGGACGCGTTGTTGATCACGTTCAGGCCCGACAACGCGGCATAGTGGCCTACTCCGGGTGTTTCCGCCACCACCTTCATCAGCTTGTCCATCACCTGTACCGAACGCGTGGTAGAGGATGCAGGCGGCAGCTGATAGGTGACATACAGATTGCCGTCATCTTCTGAGGGAATAAAGCCGGATGATTTATGCGCAAGCAAAAAGAATGCTGCCCCGCAGATGACCAACAGTAGCACGATCACCAGGGCAGCCCGTTGAATACTGCGGTCCACGCCATTTACGTACCTGTCCGTGATACGGTCAAACCACCGGTTGAACCCTGAAAACAGTTTACTGATGCCTTTTTCTTTCCTGGCAGGGTCTGTTGGTTTAAGCAACAGGGTACACAGCGCCGGCGTCAATGACAGCGCCACAAACGCCGAGATGATCACAGAAATGGCGATGGTAATGGCAAACTGCTGGTACAGCCGCCCTACGATGCCCGGGATAAACCCTACCGGCACAAATACCGCCGCCAGTATCAGCGCAATGGCCACCACCGGCGCGGAAATATCTTTCATGGCATAGTACGTGGCCTCTTTGGGCGACATCCCTTTTTCGTCCATATAGTGTTGCACCGCTTCCACCACAATGATGGCATCGTCCACCACAATACCGATGGCCAGCACAAAACCAAACATGGTCAGCGTATTGATGGTAAATCCCAGGGGTATAAAAAAGCAAAAGGTGCCGAAGATAGAGACAGGGATGGCCAGCACGGGGATCAGCGTGGAGCGGAAGTTCTGTAAGAAGACAAATACCACCACCGCCACCAGGGCGAGGGTCATCAACAGTGTCACCACCACGTCGCTCATGGATACCTTCACCACTGTTACGGATTCGAAAGGCACTTTGTATTCCACGTCTGCCGGGAAAAACTGCTTCAGTTGCTCCAGCTCTTTATAAATACCATCGGCTGTCTTTAATGCATTGCTGCCCGGCGCCTGATAAATGCGCAGGTAAGACGCACGATGGCCGTCCACGAAAGAGTTGCTCGAAAAGCTGAATTTGCCCAGTTCCACCCTGGCGATATCTTTCAGGTATACCAGCGCTCCCGTAGCGGGCATGGTCTTAACGATAATGTCCTCGAACTCCGACACTTTGCTAAGCCTTCCGTTGACCAGTATGCCCAGTTCAAAAGTCTGCGTGCCGGATTGCGGCGGCACGCCCGCTGAGCCGGCGGCCACCTGTACGTTCTGGGTGTTCAGCGCGTTGATGACGTCCTGTGGTGTGATGCTGTAGGCAGCCATTTTCTCGGGATTCATCCACACCCGCATACTGAAATTATCGGCAAAGCTGTTGATAGTGCCCACGCCGGGCACCCTTAACAGTGCGTCCTGGATGAAAATATTGGTGTAGTTATCGAGGAAGGTAATATCGTGTGTGCCTTTGGGTGAGTAGATGGCCACCATCATCAGCATACTGGGGTTGACGGCGCGCACCGTGAGGCCGAGGCGGGTGGCCGCACTGGGTATCAGCGGTGTGGCAATGCTGACGCGGTTTTGGACGTCCAGCGTGGCGATGTCGATATTGGTGCCGATGCTGTACGTGACAGTCGCCTGCATGTTGCCGTTGTTGGAGCTGTTGCTTTGCATGTATTCCATGCCGGGCGTGCCGTTCACCTGCTGCTCTATGGGCGTGGCCACTGTTTGTTCGACCGTCTGTGCGTCCGCACCGATATACTGCCCGTTGATCTGCACAACGGGCGGCGTGATGTCCGGATATTGGTCAACAGGCAGGTTGAGGATACAAACGCTCCCTGTCAGTACCAGTAAAATGGATACCACAATGGCCGTAACGGGTCTTTTAATGAATGTATTTGCAATCATGCGGCGCCTTTCATCTGTTTATTTCGATTTGCCGGAACCGGTCCCTGCGTGTGTTTTTTTACTTTGTAGGGTGATGGCCGAGCCATCATGTATGGACTGTATACCGTCTACGACTACACGGTCACCATCGGCCACACCGGACAGGATGATCACGTCAGGCCCGATCGTTTGTCCCAGCTGTACTTTTTTCTGGATGGCATGAAGGCCCTTTTCCGTTGTTTCGTCGGTGTTATTTTTGGCAGCTATCACGGTGTCTTTGGCCACAAACAGGAAGTATTCTCCCATCTGCTCAATGACGGCTTTGCCCGGCACTACCATCTGCGGCGTGGATTCCTGGTTACGTACCCGTACCACGCAGCTCATGCCCACTTTCAGGAGATACTGCGGATTGGGGAAGACCAGCCGCACCCGGATAGTGCCTGTCTGCGGGTCCACCGCCCTGTCTATCACCGATATCTTTCCGGGATAAGGATAGAGGGTATTGTCCGGCAGTTGCAGCGTGAACAGTGAATCGGGCATCGTTTTACTGTCTGCCTTAAAGCGTTCAAAGGCCAGCAGTTGTTTTTCGTTGACCAGGAAATCCACTGCCATCGGGTCGTTGGTGGAGATAGTATTGAGGATGGTCTGTCCGCCTGTCACCACATTGCCCAGCCTTACCGCGCTGATGCCGATGGTACCGTCGAAAGGCGCATAGATACTGGCGAAGTTCAGGTTGGTCTTCGCTGTGCGGAGTGCTTCCTGCGCCGCTTTGGTCTGGCTTTTTGCCGTTTCCAGCGAAATCATGGCGTGATCGTAGAGTTGTTTGGCGACGGCGTTGTATTTGTTTAAGTACACGTAGCGGTCTGCGTCCTGCTGTTGCTGCAACTGGTTGGCCTCTGCCACTTTCACGTTGGCGGCAGCCTGGTCATAGGCAGCCTGGTAAATCCGTTTATCTATCTCATACAATAACTGTCCTTTGTGCACCTGTGCGCCGTCGGCGGCAAAGATGCCGGTCACATAGCCCTGCACCACGGATGGGACGATATTGACCTGGCTCAGCGCCTGTGCGGTGGACGGGTATTTGTCGTAATAGCGGACCGCCTTGCTTTCCACCGTATACAGGTTGACCGGCACCGGCGGATTGGATGCCGGTGGTTTCTGCCTACAGGAAAAGAAAGCGGCCGTTCCCCATATCATGATAACGTATCGTGTTACGCTATTCATAGAGTGTATTTTACTTTTTGCAGCAATAATGTTAATACGTAATGTCCCCCATGGCCTTCTGCCAGTCAATTTTGCTGGAAAGGGTCTGGAACAATGCGTTCAGGTATGTCAACTGAGAAGTTCTCAGATTGGATTCGGCGGTAATTACATTGAGGTAGGGAACGATGCCCTGTTTGTATTGCAGGTCAACGACAAAGTACACCCGTTTGGCCAGCGCCACATTCTCCTTCAGCTGCCGCATGTTGTACACGTTGCTTTTATAGCTGGCCAGGGCGGTCGCATATTGCGAATAGATCGTTGACCGCAGGTTGGTCTCGCTCCAATCCAGCACGTGTTCCTGCAACCTTGACCGGTGGGCGTTCTGTATGCGGTTAAAGCCGGTGAACAGTGGCAGGCTAAGCGTCAGTCCTATCATGGAGTTAGGATAGGCGGCGTTGTATAGTTTATCGAAATTATTATTCTGGAAGGCCGCGTTATAGTTAAAGAAAGCGGACAGCGACGGGAAGATGGCCGTTTTCTCGTAGTAGCGGGTGAGTTCATGCTGCATGGCTTTTTGCACGGTTAACTGCTTAAGCTCTATTCTTTTCTCGTATTGTAACGGTTCCGAGATGTCGATATCAATGTCTTTGAGCATGGCTGTGCTGTCATAGGTAACGTTGAACTGCTGTTCCTGCGGATATCCCATAAACTGTTTCAGTGCAGCGTACTGGGGCCGGACGTTCTCTATGGCTTGTACCAGCTGTCCCAGTGAGGTGTTCAGTGTGATCTGTGCCTGTTCGTAGTCTGTTTCATCCACGATGCCGCCTACATACTGATGATAGGCCGTGCGCATGCTTTCCCCCAGGCGGGCGGTATCTTCCTTCAGCACATCGATCTGTTGCAGGGTAAGCAGCAGGCCATAAAAAGTGATGCTGACATTGGCCACAAGGTCAATTTTACTGCTGTCCACGCTCTGTTGGGCCGCTTTGGTATTGAGTGGCGCCAGGCGGGTAGCGTAAATCAGGCTGGGGTTAAAGATATTCTGGGTAACGCCGATGCCCGGTGTGGAGGTATTGACCACGCTTGTTTGTATGGGCGTTTCCACGCCATTGATATTGGAAAGCGCGGTAGGACGTTGCAGGTAGTGGTTAAGATTGGCCGTGAGCCCTACCTGCGGGTACCAGCCCGACTGGCTGATGGCATTAGAGGCTTTGGTGATTTCCGTCCTGATCATCGATTGCTGTAACGCAGGCTGATGCTGCAATGCATAGTCAATGCACTGCCGGAGGGATAACGATGTGACACTGTCATTTACTTGTTGACCAACAGCTGCTAACGGAACAGTAACACAAAAAACGAGTAAAAAACAAATGGATATTGTTTTTGTCTTCCCCAAATGATTCATGCCATTTATCATCTTAGCTTAACCTTTGACAATAAACAGAACGACTATGTTTAAATCTTCAAAAGAAATAGAAGAATGACAAGAGATAGACTATTTTTTTAAATATCATCTGATACCCGAGGGGTGACACTTCAAACTTATAACGATCGTTTATAATCCGTCTTCAGAAAGCGGTAAAATGTCCCGGCTATGAGGAGGCAAACGACGCCCTGTAAGAGTGTGCAGGTCTGCGGAGAAATCATTTTGGCCAGCCAGCCCACCAGTACGCTTCCCAGGGGCAATGTGCCGAATGCCGCCATGGCAAAGAACCCTACCACCCGGCCGCGCATGTGTTCAGCGGACACTGTCTGCACCACGGTATTGCAGATGGGCAGGGCAGACATCGTGCCGAAGCCGCATACGAAACACAGGAACAGGTATACCGGCAGGATGGTCGTCTGCGACATTAGCATCAACCCAAAACCTAAAATGATCAGGTTTACGAACAGTATCCTTTTCAGTTGGCCGCTTTTTTTCTGTGACGCCAGGAACAAGGTGGCGGTCAATGCGCCGATCCCGGTAGCCGCGTTAATAAAGCCGTAGGTGGCCGCGTTGCCTTTAAATACGTCCCGTGCATAGAAAGGCTGCAAAGTGTTATAGGTGGCCACGAACAGGCATATCAGCCCGAGCACCAGCAGTATCCGGCTGATCTCTTTCTGCGAGCGGGTGTATGCCAGTCCGTCCCTGAAATCCGCCCAGGCATTTTTATCGCGCCTGGTCATTTGCCTTTGCGGGAACTTCATCAGTGTCAGACAAATGATCACCGCCACGAAGCTGACCGCGTTGGCGATAAAACAGGCCGTGGCGCCGTACCTGGCCAGCACGATGCCTGACAGGGCCGGTCCTACCAGCCTTGACAGGTTGTTCAGGGATGAATTCATGGCGATGGCGCCTGCCAGGTCTTCCTTGTTGAGAACGATATCGTTGACCATCGCCTGCCTGGACGGCACATCATACGCGTTGGCCAGGCCCAGCAATACGCTCAGGCCCAGCAGCCCCCAGAGCGGATTGGCGCTGTAATGATAGACCAGCGTTAACGCCACCGCCTGTACGGCGGAGACAAGCTGGGTGGCCATCAGCACTTTATACCGGTCGTATCTGTCGGCCACAATGCCGCCTGCCGGCGACAACAAAAACGAAGGGAACTGCTCGGCGAAGGTGGTCAGTCCCACCAGGAAAACCGAGTGCGTCAGCGTGTACACCACCCATATCACCGCAGTGCGCTGCATCCACATCCCGATGCGTGATATCAGCTGGCCGTAGAAAAACAGGCTATAGTTGCGTGATTCAAAAACCCTGAAGGTATGTCGAAAGCTCATCTTTTAGACTAAAATCAATTTTCGGTCGAATTTTATACAAAAATTTTTATTGCAGCCCCCGCAGGAAAAGCCGGCAAAATGCCGGCAGCATGCGGTCTGCCTGTTCAGCCGCTCCGAACACGTTAATTTCCCTGTTCATGCCTCTGAGCGCTGACAGGAAAATAAACACCGTCTCTTCCAGTTCACCTGTTTTCAGCGGCTTAATATCACCGTCTTCCCCGCCCTGTATGAGTAATTGCTGCAGGATGACCTTTTCCTGCTGCAGGTACCGCAGGTGTACTGCTTTTTTCGTTTCGTTGTACCTGGACAGCGCTTCCGCGTCCATGCCCAGCTCCATGGTGCGGTAGAGGGATTTGCGCTTTCTTGCCATTTCGAACTTCACCGTGGCAAACGTCAGCAGTTTGTCCCGGAGGGTTGTCCTGCTGCTGATACGTTTCATGGTTTCCAGCAGAATTTCACTGATTTCCGTTTCCAGCACTGCGTTAAAGATCTCTTCCTTGCTTTTGAAATAATAATACAGCGAGCTTTTTCCCATCCCGGCCGCCCTGGCCACGTCTTCCATGGTGACCATGCCCAGTCCTTTATCCTGGAAAAGCTTCTGCGCTGTTAATAATATAAATGTTCTTTTATCAGTGGCCATCTTTCCTTATAATGGCGCAAAGATAGTTATTTTCGACTAAATTTTAATTTTAGTCCAAACCCGGTCGTCTGCCTTTCTTTCAGCCGCTTTTGTGTAAACTCCGGGAAGGAGGGACAGAAAGGCTGATAATTTCCATCTTTCCCTTATTTTAGCGGTTTGGCAGTGGCTGGTACGGCCGGCAGCTGTCATGCATAACCTATATCACGTACACCATTTGATTTTACATGAAAAAAGCAAGTAATCATCCGGCAGCATTGCCTTTCCTGTTCCTCTCCGAGATGTGGGAGCGTTTTGGTTTTTATCTGATCCTCGGGATTTTCCAGTTGTACCTGACAGACACGGCAAAAGGCGGCTGGGGTATGGACCGTGCCACTGCTGCGGATATCTTCGGGACTTTCATCGCTTTCGTATACCTGACACCGTTTCTCGGCGGGCTGATAGCCGACCGTAAACTGGGTTACAGTAAGTCGATTATCATTGGCGGAATACTGATGGGCATTGGTTATATGGGGCTGGCCGTACATAACCTCACCGTGTTTTACCTGTCCCTTGCGTTGATCTGTATTGGCAATGGATTTTTCAAACCGAATATTTCCACCTTGCTGGGAAATGTGTACAGTGATGAAAAGTACCGCAGCCGGAAAGATACCGGGTATAATATTTTTTACATGGGGATCAATATCGGCGCATTTATCTGCAACTTCTTTGCGGCTTTCCTGCGCAACACCATCGGCTGGGGCGCCGCCTTTATTGCCGCCGGTATCGGGATGTTCCTCGGGGTACTGATTTTTATTATTGGTATGAAACATTACCGTCACGCTGACGTGCGCAAGCCCGTACAGGAAGGAGACATGCCGCTGAGCAAAATTTTCTCGGTGGTGTTCCTGCCAGCCATCGTAGTGGGTTTGGGCGCATGGTTTATTCCGGGCAATATCTTCGGCTCCGACTCCACGGATGCGTTCATCTTCGCCTGTATTCCCATCTTATTGTTTTTTGTTTCGCTGCTGGTCAAGGCCGATGCCAAAGACCGCAAGCCGCTCTCCGCACTGCTGGCCATCTTCGCTGTGTCTATCGTGTTCTGGGCCGTATTTAAGCAGAACGGCACGGCGCTGACAACCTGGGCGCAATATTACACCGACCGGGAAATACCCTCGGCTATCCAGCAACCAGCCCAGCGGCTGTACCTGGCTGAAACAGTGGTGAACAAAGCCGACTCCGTGACGGCCTACGATGAAGAATTCAGAGTAGTGCGTGACGCGGCCGGCAAACCACAGAAAGTATGGGACAAAGTCCCTTATTTCAAAAATGTGGCGCCGGAGAAAATGCCCGCTGAAGGACAAAGCATCAGTCTGTATAATACAGAGTTGTTCCAGTCCATCAATCCATTCTTTGTGATCACGCTGACGCCGTTGATCGTACTTTTCTTCGCCATGTTGCGCAAACGGAACAAGGAGCCCTCCACTCCTTCCAAAATAGCCTGGGGCCTGCTGATATCCGCCCTTTCCACCCTGATGATGGTGGGCGCGGTCTATGTATGCAGCAACGGCGCTATCAAAGCATCGCCCTGGTGGCTGATCGGATGTTACGGCATCATCACCGTAGGTGAACTGTTTCTTAGCCCGATGGGCTTGTCCCTCGTTTCCAAGCTGAGCCCCGCGCGTATCACCTCCCTGATGATGGGCGGCTGGTTCCTTGCCACTTCTATTGGCAACAAACTGTCAGGTATCCTGGCAACGTTATGGGACACCTATGACAACAAGGCGAACTATTTCCTCGTCAACTTCCTGTTGCTGGGAGGCGCGGCCGCTGTGATTTTCCTGATGCTGCGCTGGCTGAACAGGATCTTCAAAGAATCCGTCAGATAACAGTTACGGCTATATGTTCTTTCCCGGCGCAAAGGGACTTCGTCACCCCGCGTTTTCCAGGAAAAATATTTGTATAAAAAGAGACCTGCGCTACGTAAGCGCAGGTCTCTTTTTATCTATGCCACCGCTAAGTTACGTCCTGATTTCCCTGCGCATAAAAAGATAGTATGCCCACGCAAAACAAGCCGTAGATGCCGCAAGCAGTCCTGTTACCTGCGGCCATACTATCATCAGGCTTTCTTTGAAAGGGAGCGGTGCAGGGATAGCGCCGGCCATCTGCTCCATGCTAAGTGGCCCCAGGCTTCGTACCGACGGCATCAGCAAGGTAGTGGCCGCATCCGTGTATAGCTGGCTTGGCGCCACCCGGAAAAAGGAGAGCAGGATATTGTTGTAGGCGATGACCTGTTCAGGCTGTAATGACGCCGGGTCTGGCAACAACGCCCTGGCCACCATGTTCACGATGATCTGGTAAAAGACGGTAAAGAACAACCATATGCCAATGGCAGTAATCGCAGAAGTGGCAGCATGTCTGAAAGCCACGGAAAGACATATCGAAAGACTCAGCCAAAAGCCGACATATATCACACTCAGCACTATAAATGCCAATATGCGGAACAGTTCAGCCGCTTCCATCGGAACGCCGGTAAGGATAAGCCCCGCTCCCGTCATCAGTAATGCCAGGCTCAGAAAAAGCGTGCCTACAATGAGCAATGCCGCGTAAAACTTGGCCAGCAAAAGGTTGTCACGGTACACCGGCTGCGCCAGCAGGCGTACCAGCGTGCCATTGTTTTTTTCAGAGTTTACCGCATCAAACCCCAGCGCTATGCCCAGCAACGGGCCGAGGAAACTGATAAAGACGTGAAAGGTGGGCAATGAATTATCTGATGTCGTCAGCAATTTCAGGTACACAAAAACGTGGTCGGGGTCATTTACGTCCCGTACCGCTTTCCCCAGGTGGGACAATGATATGTACATAGCGCCGGCAAAAGTAAACAGTACCAGCAGCAACATTATGATAAACCGCCAGCTGCGGATATGGTCCCCTACCTCCTTGCGGACCATCACTTCAAACGGGCTCCGGGCACGTTGCTTCGACAAAATGTTATTGAAATAAACTAGCGGGCCTCCCATTGGATATTTTCTTTTTTAATGTTGTTCTCAAAAAAACGATGGTAGATTTCATCCAGACCATATTCCTTTTTATGCACGCCGGTAATGTTCAGGCCATATTGCACCAGGAAGCGTACTATGTCCGGCGTGATATCCGTGCTGCAAGACACTTCTATGGTGTCTGCGCCGACAGTGATGCTGTTAATGCCATCGAGGCGGCGCAGCTGCCGCTCCACCTCTTCCGGCGCTGACAGCGCTTCTCTGACAGTTATCTGCGTCACATAGGAATCTTTACCGAACAAGCTGCCGGACAAGGTTTCGATATTTCCTTCCGCCAGTAGTCTTCCTTCCACGAAGATGCCCACACGGTCGCAGATTTGTTGCATCTGATGGAGATGGTGCGATGACAGGATGACCGTCAGTTCCTGTTCCCGGCTGAGTTGCCGGATGAGGTGCAGGAAGTCGCGTATCCCGCTGGGGTCTATGCCCAGCGTAGGTTCATCCAGTATCATGACGTCCGGTTCCCTGATGAGCAGGTCTGCCAGGCCCAGACGTTGTTTCATACCTCGTGAGTAAGCGCCTGTTTTCTTATACATCTCCGCCCCCAGTCCCACCATTTCCATCGTCTTCTTTGCGCGGCCGGCAATTTCCTGTTCTGCGATCCCATTCAGCCGGCCGATGTACAGGAGATTATCGAGCGCGGTCATGTTATCATAAAACCCGGCGCTATCAGGGAGATAGCCCACTTTACGCCTTACCGCAACGGGGTTGCGGGTAGCGTTGATACCGCACACCACAGCCTGGCCCGCAGATGGCTCCGCCAGTCCCAGCATCATCAGGATGGTAGTCGTTTTACCGGCACCGTTAGGTCCGAGCAGTCCGAATATCTCTCCCTTATTGATTTTCAGGAAGAGATTGTCCACCGCTTTTTTAACGCCGTAGTATTTTGTCAGTCCATCCAGTTCAATAATAGGATTCTCCATAAGCGCTACCTCCTTCCGTATTTACGAACCAGGTAATACACTATTCCCAGAGATGCCAGGATGACGAGGATGCCGATCCATCCTGCCAGCAGAGAGGTTTTCACCGTCATGCGGAAGGTGGCGTTGCTATTGACGTTGTTATTTCTGACCGTAAAATTGGTGACATAATCGCCGGCGATCGTCTTGTCCGGCACCTGCAGTGTGGCAGTAACCTGCTGTTCCCTGCCCGGCTCCAGCCGGTCTATTTTAGCCGGTTCAAACGTGGCGGTCCATGATACCGGGGCCTGCGCTGACAGCTCCAGCGCTTCCAGCGGCAGCGTGCCGCTGTTTTTAACCGTCAGCTGGATTTGTTTGCTGCGGCCTTCCGTGATATCATCACTGAGCCTTCCAGACGGCGTGGTTAGTTCCACGCCATAGTTGCCCTTTACCACCGCTTCCACGTCCAGGCGGAGTGTGTCCCCCGGCGTAATAGCGGCCACCGGGATGGTATATTTCCCTGGTTTTACCAAAGGCGCAGCGGTGATTTCAATGGCTATGTCCTGCGTTCTGCCGGAGTCCATCCGTAGCCCGGCTATCTGGCTGCCTTCAGTCCGGAACAGGACGCTCCAGCCTTCCGGTGCGGAGGCGCCTAATTCATACACCTGCGTATGACCGCTGCCGTTATACAGGCTGGCGTTGTACCGGAAAGGTTCTTTCGCGGCAGACTCCAGGTTCATCAACCGTACTGTAAAGGCGGACTTTCCTCTGCCGGCACTTTTCTGGGCATGCACAGGCATCGTGAAAACAAAGAAAGAAAAACAAAAAAGTGAAATTTTCAGATGGTGTAATAACACTGACATAGGAGAAAATATATTGGTTGTTGAAAATAAAATACTGTAGGCCGCTCCTGGTCGGGAGTAGCTTAAATAGGACAACAGACGGTGGTCAAACACCGTCCCTTATGCTGTTAATGCGGGATTTTGTCAATACGGGCCGTCTTTCCCTGAGCGGAAAGTACGCAGCGGCGGCAAGGGGGTGATATCCGGAATAATGACGTTGGTTACTTTTTCTGTGGGTACAGGTTTTACAAATCTCTTGTGATGTGCTGTTTTGGTTTTTAGAATGTTCCTCATGCTAGATGAAATTGAATCGATTAAAAAACAAAATCAAATAGAAAAATATGTGCGTCCCCGTTTGGCAGACTGGATTTTTCTGACAATAGCAATAGGCGAAAGTTAAAATTTCATTTGTTATAATAATGTTAAAACAAGTCCAAACCCTTACGGGCAGGCGCTATGGGCAAATGCGGGCACTAAAGCGGCGCAACGTTCCGGAGTGTTTCGTACTTTTGGTAACAAACATTCAGGAATTATGGCATTGGAATTCAGAAAAGCGACATCAGCAGATGCAGACCAGATTTGGAACATACTGGAGAAGGCTATCGCACGCAGAAAAGCCGAAGGCAGCGACCAGTGGCAGGACGGATACCCTAATCCTGCTGTAGTGGCCCACGACATAGAAAACGGCCATGGCTATGTTCTGGCCGGCGAAGGTAAAATAGCTGGTTATATAGCAGTGCTCATCAATGATGAACCTGTCTATGCGGAGATCAAAGGCTCCTGGCTGACCGATGGTGATTTTGTGGTATACCATCGTGTAGCCATTTCAGATGATTTCCTAGGTCAGGGCCTCGCACAGGAGATGTTAAAGCGCGTGGACGAGTACGCCGCCGCGAACAATATCAGGAGCGTCCGGGCAGACACCAACTTCGATAACAAAGGCATGTTGCGCATTTTCGAGAAGCTGGGGTATGTGTATTGCGGCGAGGTGTTCTTCCGTGGCTCAGCACGGCTGGCATTTGAGAAAGTATTGCCTTAACAATCATATTATGAAACAGATCAACACCCTGGCCGGGCTACAACTGGCCCAGATAGGCTGGGTAGTGCCGGATATCCATGCGGCGGCCGCATTCCTGACCAATACCCTGGGCATCGCCGGCTTCCCGGAGCCTGAGCATGTGCGTGCGCAGGACCTAAACATGACCTACTACGGCCAGGTGGTGGCGGCCGACTGGCTCACCACGCAGACCTATAACGGCGGCACCTTCATTGAGCTGATACAGCCGCTTTCCGGTCAAAGCATGTTCCATGACTACCTCACCAAATACCCCGCGGGCGGTACACAGCACCTTGCTTTCCGTTTGCCGGTCAGTGACTTCGAACGGATCACCGGGGAACTACGCGGGCAGGGTTATGAAGTTATCAGTGAAGTGGACCATCCTATTGCACGCATGGCTTTTTTTGATACTTACCGGACACTGGGCGTGGCTACGGAGATCATGGGCATTACACCCGCAGGATGGAAGGCTATTGAACAGATGGAGAAGGGCCGGTAGAAAACGGTGCTCAAAAAGGAGTTGAGAATCGGAAAAATTAGCTATATTTATTACCTAACACCTCCGGCTGTACGTAATGAGAGGATTTTGCACGCTCGTTTTCCATTACAACTCCTATATCATGAGAAAAATTGTCTTCCTGTCATTTCTTCTTTTCACTATTGGCAATGCTTTCGGGCAATCTTTCAACGTAGACCGGTTCATTGATTCCCTTGTAACAAAAAACAATTTTAACGGGACCATTCTGCTGGCCAAAGAAAACAGCACCTGGTATAAAAAAAGTTTTGGCTCCGCCAACTTTCAGCAGCAGATTCCCAATACAACCGATACCCGGTATAAAATCGCTTCTATCACCAAAGCCTTTACAGCCGTATTGACCTTACAGCTGTATGAACAGGGCAAAATTGATTTATATAAAACCATCAATACCTATCTGCCCGATTACAAAGGAGAAGCTGCCAATAAAGTGACAGTCATCCAGCTGCTGAACATGACATCAGGTATCCATAATATGGACGCAGACCTCACCCTCGAATCAGCGCTGAAGCAGGGCATGCCACAGTACCAGCTGCCACATACCACCGACGAAATGCTAACACTTTACAGTAGCGGCAAACTGGAAACAGAGCCAGGTAAAGTATGGGACTACAACAATGCCGATTATATCATCCTCGGAAAAATAATTGAGCGTGCCACGGGCAAAACCTTTGAAGAAAATCTCCATGCCGGCATCCTGCAACCGCTGGAGATGGTCAACAGTGGCATTGCCTGTCAGCAGAAGATAATTCCCCGTCTTGCTGACACCTATTTCTACCGTGACGATATCAAAGCCCTGGTCAACGATCTTCCGGCCTACATGGAAAACTGGTATGCCTCCGGCGCCATGTATGCCTCCGCCGACGATGTACTGAAGTTTGCCAACGCTCTGTTTGGAAAGAAACTGTTAAAACAGGCTACGCTCGACCTGATGTTTACCCCCGTACTCAACGAATATGGCTGCGGCGTGTGGGTTTACAAGGATTATGACATTCACCACCGGCATTATACCATCATCAAAAGGCCAGGTTCGATCATGGGCGCGCAGGCCATGCTGTTTCATGTGTTGGAAAAAGGCGCCACAATCATTATCCTCAGTAATACCGCCACTACCAGCCTGGATGAATTCGCGGCGAAGATCGCAGCGCGGGTCGTTGAATAAGGCTTGTCAGCTAACGATATCGTTCAATGCCCGGAAGATATTCAAAGGATATTCCGCCAGCCGGTTGCATAAGTAGAGGTACCACTCTTTCCCATAAACGAAATACAATTTAGCGGGATGTCCTTCTTCCTTTAGCAGCTCCAGCTGTTCGGTCTGGATGCCATACAGGCTTTCAAATTCATACCTGTCTTTAGCCGGCTTATACTGGCGTATCAGTTCCTTCACCTGCTGTTGCACCTCATGATGATGTGTAGCGATGGAACACAGATGGCCATCAAACAACAGTTGCGCCACGTAGCCGAGATAGGCTTCATCCAGCTGTTCTCCCCTTGGCATGGAAAGCCCGGGGGCTGTTTCAAATGCGCCTTTTACAATTCTTATTCTTCCAGGCTCTTTTATGAGTTCCTTAAAATCGTCTTTTGACCGGTAAAGATAGGCCTGCATGGTAATGCCTACGCCGCTGTATTCTTTTACCGCGCGTTTGTAGGTGTTAATGATGGCGTCCGTACGCTCGGTGCCTTCCGCGCTGATGATCACCTCTGTCGCGCTTTGGGCAGCTTCCGAGCAGATAGCCATCAGGTTGTTAAAACACAGGTCTTCAGAGACGGCCAGTCCAATATGGGAAAGGTCCAGTGATACGGTTGAATATAATTTGCGGCTGCCGATTTCCCGGCATATCCTGATGAACTCCCGGGTGGCGTCCAGGGCTTCCTGCTCATTCCGGGTGCTTTCGCCCATAAATTCCACCGAGCATTTAAAGCCCTGCCGATTTTGTTGTACTACCTTCACGAGTGTTTCCTCCAGTGTTTCACCACCGATGTACCTGTCGGCCGCCTTTTTCAATACGTTAAATAAAACCTCGTTCTCCAGAATAAATGCCTTTGCCTGTTCATTTAAGGCCGCTTTCTTTAGCGCTGCTGATCCTATACTCAATAATTTATCCATTGGTCTTTTTATTTGGCTAAATGTAAGCATTATACGAAAACAATCCGAAGAGAAAAAACGAACAGCCCGTCTTTCGGCGAATATGCCGGAAGACGGGCTGTTAAAGGCTTTTGACAGGTTTAATTTTTTATGAACGTGACGGCGCTGTTCCTGTTGGCACCATCACCACTGATTTGCAGTATCCATACGCCGGCCGGCAAACGGTTTACGTCCAGCTGTACGGTATGCCAACCATCGTGGGATGCTTCGTAATACACCTGTTGCATGCGCTGCAAGGTGGTGTTATGAAGCACCGACAGGTAGTACTTCCCTCCTGCCGGCGCAGCGAATTTTACATACAGCACATTACCGGCAACAGGATTGGGGTATATCACGGTGTTGTTGACCGCCTGGCTGACAGCCGCGCTGGCGCCGCAATCCCGTACATACGTCCAGGGTTGCCCTGCACCGCTGTTCTGGTCGGGCTGATTGTTTTGGGTCCACCAGTTAGCCTTATAGATTTTGTTTTTATACACGGCCAGGTTGCCGGCGGAATAGGCTTTAGACGGCATCCATTGAGCGATGCCGCTGCAGCCGGTATCTGTCCGCGGGGCACCGGTACAGGCACCCAGCAGTTCCCAGGTATCACTGCTGCCAGGCACGCTGGCGCTGCCTGCCCACCATTTATTACGGTAGATGTTGCTGTTATAGAGGACAATATTTCCTGCCGTGGTGTAGTTCTGGGAGGCCTGCCATGGCGGGAGGTTGGCGCAGCCTTCAAACGTAGTGCTGTTCCATACGGCGAAGCTTACGGTGGAAGTAACGGTGTCCAGTCCGTTTCGTATACCCTTTGCCGTGGCAGTGTATTTGTTGTACGCCGGCGGCGTCCATTGAATAACGGAGTCATTGAACAACTGGCCGTTTACAATGATCTGGATTTTGCTGATTTCATTACGGGGATCGTTTTTGGTGACGGCCACGGTAACTGGGCCCAGGGACGTAGTGGAAAGGATTCCATTGGCGGGTTGCAGGAAACGGATGGATGTAAGGCTGGCGCACTCTCCGTTGTCAACGGTAAATCTGGACATATTGGCACAACCGCAGTTGGCGGTGTTGTTGCCCCCATTCAGTTCCAGGCTCACCTGTTTGATAGTGGCATAGCGCTGGAAGTGTGCGATGCGGCTCAGTACTTTGGTATTTTCCTGCCCGCTGCCGCATTCGATACCGCCATTGATGATGTTGACCGTAGCGCCAAATCCGGGCTTAATGCCGGCGGCCTGCTGTGCCGGCGTGGGCGTCCATTTGCCGGGGACCATTACATCGTGGCAGGATGGCTTGGGGTACTGAGGGGCCATCCAGAACCAGAGACCGGTTTCGAAGGCGATGACGCCATCCTGTATCACTTTTTCGGGATTGGCCAGCAATACGTTTTTGTCACCGAATATCAGCTCGCTGGCCTGGCCATAGTTGTAGTTGTAGCTGATCTGGATGGGGCCCCTGCCATGATAAGACTTCCCTGGTGCGGGAGGGTATATGGTATTAGTCTCATCCCGGTAACCGATGTTGTTGGTGCCTTCGTAACCTTGCTCTTCGCGGAAATACAGTCCCCAGGCGTATTGCCCGCCGGGGGCCGTGGGCCAGCCTCCCGTTGTTTCCTGGGAGATGTTGGCCAGAAAGGCTACCAATTCCCTTTTCCGGGCATTGATATCGCCTTCTGCCGCAAAGGTGCCATAGTCCAGCACCTGTGTAATAATGGCCAGTCCGCTCCAGGTAGGGTCATTAAAACCCGGATCAGTCCGGATCACGGTGGTAGCACCCGTGGTCTTGTCTGTACGGGTGATGCGGTAGTAATCAGTACCACAGCGCCTTTCCAGCAGCACCTTTACATTAGCCATGCGCCGTACCGCTTCCACGAAATTGCTGTAGGAATAAAAATCCTTGTCAGGGCTTGTGGGCAGTGTTCCGGCGCCGGTACGGTCGTCGGGATTGAAACGGTGAGGAAAAAGCACGTCCCATTCTGCACTGCTGATCAGTGAAGAAACAGACGTATCGGCGGCAAACTTTGTGCTCGCCGGATGTGCGGGTCCGCTGGCTGACGTACGTGCCCAGCATAACAGACATAGTAATACAATCGTAATCAGAGGGGGGATTTTCATAACTAGCTGATTTGAAGAGTGGGAAAATGATCGTTAAACTACAACCCCTCATTGCTACAATACAGCAGCTCCGCCGGAAAAGTATAGCCGTCGCCGGTATACTGAAAATTATCCTGATCACTGCAGCGAAAATGGCATTGGGTTGATGCAACTATCAAATGCAACCGATAATTATTTGCAGCTGGCAAAAAAAATATTTTGCAGCACACGGGCCATTATCATATACCCGTCTCACAGAAGCGCGCTACTTTTAGTTTCAAAGAGCCACTATCTGCAACATGCATATATTTAAGGCCGGCTTTTTGTTATCTTTAATAAAGATGAACCTTTGCCCTGTAGCCCGTTCTGAGACCCATTTGCAGCCACTTCACCCACGCCGCCTTCAAAGGTGGCGTCATCATCTAAATCTTACTGTTATGAAAAAGAAAAACCTGTTGAACCCAAAATTGTCCCTGAACAAAAAAACAGTCAGCGTACTGTTACAGGAGCCTGGCATAGCGATGGCCGGGAAGCAGCTTGCAGCCCTGAAAGGAGGCCGTCTCACCACTATCGGAAAGACCTGTATTCCCTGGACTTTCGGAGAAGCATGTGAGGTGAATTAAAGGGGCGATATGCTTCCTCTTTCAAACCGAAAAGCCGTATAAATCCTGCGATTTATATGGCTTTCACTTATGGTGACCAATTTTATTGATCCATTAAAACTGGATGTCATCTGCCACATTGCCGCCCTGAGCGTCTGCAAAGAGCTGCTGATATTTTGCTTTGTAAGCATCCTGCTGAGACGTATAGGCTTCGATATTAGCCTGTATGTCCTGGTGGATCTGTTCACTCCAGATAGATGCCGCAATCTGGAAATCGCCCAGCGTGATACCGTATTTATCCGCCACCCACTGTGCGCCGTCCAGGCCGTATTCGTATGCTGTGTTCCTGGCCACTTCCAGTTCCTGGTAAAAGGCTTTATCGGATTTAATTCTTTCTGTGTTCGCGTTTCCTTCTGCGGAAGTATTGGCTTTCAGGTTGCTGAATTTAGGGTGTTGGTCGGCCTGGCCAAAATATTGCCCGAACAGGGTAACGATCTCGAAAGAAGCATCCTGCTTCATACGCTCGGGCCACAGGAGGTTGGCCTCCTGCCATACAGGCAATTCCACGCCGAGGGCGGTGGCCACATCGGCCTCGCTCAAACCGCTTCCTAATTTAGCACAGGCTGCGCTGTAATCTTCCAGGGTAATGCCGTGAATGGGGGCTAATAACGGATTTTCAGACATAAACAATCTTATTTATAATGATTAAAGGTATACTCTTCCAATAGTCGCTGATAAAATTTTTCATTCTCAGCCGTCATGTCCGGCACGATCTTATTCCACTCGTCGAACATGGCGCGCAGGTATTTTTTATACAGCTCCGGGTCTTGCGGACGGCTGTTTTCATAGGCCGTACGAAGCGCCGCTGTCCGTTGCTCCGCCAGCTCCCGTGCGTTATGCAGCACCATCCTGGCCCCTGAAGACGGGCTGAAGGTATTCTGTGACTGGCAGAAGGGGCAGGTAACGTAAGTATCAATGAAAAACATCTTCGGAATGGTCAGATGGCCTCCACATTGTTTGCAGGCAAACTGGTCCCTGATTTTTTCGAAGGCTTCCAGCTGCTGCCGGTACTCGCTTTCCAGGTCCCGCTCACCGGCTGCGTGCTGCAGTGCTTCCAGTGCTTCGTTCAGCCTTTCATCGAAGAGATGGTACCGGTCCAGGCAGGCCATCCTGAAATCGTGGACGTACCTGCGGTACTCGCTGCCGGCCGGCGTGGTGATAGCCGGTAAATCCGCTTCAGCGCGATACATGAAGGAGATGATATTTTCCTCTTTTACATCATTGGCTTTGTCCCGCATATGGTTGATCTGCCCTCTCAGGCCTTGCAACATATGAGAGTGCGACCGTTTGTACGGGTCTGTATCGTCCTTAAAAACCTGTTGCAGCTCCGGTATACCGGCGGCGGTGAGCTCTGCGATGCGGGCCTCGAGCTTGTCCAGAAATACAAACCAGCGGTCCTGCCTGGATTTCAGCTCACTCAGCAGTGCCGGGTTGTTATATTTCTCCTTAAAAAAACCAAACATTATCAGGAGTTATTTTCTTTTTTGATATGGATACCGTCTGTCAGGGTGATGTTCATGAATTCAAAACCACAGTAGGCACAATGAGTAAGACCTTTATGGAAGGCCCGTCCGGCGCCGCAGTTGGGACAATCGCGGATATCCATTTTCGCCTCTTCATTGGGCACGTCGCCACCATAGTGTTGTTGCGTGGTGGTTTTCTGTTTGAGTTTTTCCAGGAAAGACGCGGTCCTGTTTTTATTCTCGTCAGTCATAAGGCTATCTGTTGGGTCAGAGCAAATTCAGCAGTTCCTGTTTTTTGGCGGTGTATTCCGCTTCTGTGATCAACGTGGCCTCATACAATGACTTCAGTTTACGGAGCCTTTCGGTGATATCATCAGCCGCCGGGGCGGGTGGATTTTGCGCAGCCTGCTGCTGGTTTACCATATTGGTCATCATGCCCAGCATGACGCCCTGCCTCGCGCCGTCTCCCAACACAGACCCTTCCTTGTCCATCGCATTGGCGATACTGTATTGCGAGAACTTGTTCATATCGGTGACCATATTCATGCCGGTCACCTTATCGTATTGTTTTAATACTTCTTCCGGCAGCGTGATGCTGGTAATGGTAAAGCGGGTCACTTCCACGCCGAAATCATTAAAATAAGGCTGAATGAGCGGTTGTATCTTCTCGTTCAGGGCGGGAATATTGGCGGCAGCTTCCACCACCGGCACTTTCGCGAGCGACAGCACCTCTCCGAACTTCGGGGCGATGAAATCCCTCAGCTGCAGTTCCAGTTCAGTGATGGTAAGCCTGGGCCAGGTGCCGGCATATTCCCGGAAGAATTTCGCCACATCCGTGATGCGTATATTATAGGTGCCGAAAGCCCGTATGCGCACCTGTCCAAATACCGCATCTGTCATGAGTACCGGTGCAGGCGTGCCCCATTTCAGGTTTACGAACTGATGTGTATTGAAGAAGTATATATCTGCTTTAAAAGGGCTTTCAAAGCCGTACTTCCAGCCACGCAGCCGGGAAAGCACCGGTATGTTTTCTGTTTTCAGGCTGTACCTGCCCGCCGGAAACACGTCTGCCAGCTGGCCTTCGTTGAGCAACATGGCATGCTGGCTTTCACGGACGGTGAGCATCGCGCCGTTTTTGATCTCTTTGTCAGCATCCGCAAACTTCCACATGAGCACATTCGGGTCGGGAGTTAACGATTCTATAATCTCTAAAAATGGTAATGCCATACATGTTGTATTTAAAGCATGATCCGAAAGGGTCCGGGTGGCCAAACCACAACAGACAGTATCGTCCACTGCGGCCGGGGTTACAGCGTAAAATAACTGCAAATATTTCAGAAAAACAAAAGCGCGTTCAACATTTTTTGTTACTATTTCATAAAGTTTGTTTATCTTAATCACCTCAGTTAAATAACCCGTTACTATGCCCACATTCCCTCATATACGCTAATCGGTCAGTCACCACCTGCTTGCGCTGAAAATCCACCCCATGGCGCTACTCCGTGTAAAAGACAGGGGAGGCTGTAATCAAAATAAATGTTATGAAAAAGAAAAAAATCCAGCTGGAGAAAAAACTCACGCTGAAAAAAGAAACGCTGACTGCCCTCACAGCGCACCAACAAACCAAATTAGCCGGCGGTCTGGCTTTTGCAAGCCGTACACCGGACTGTGAAACCCAACCGCTTACCGGAAGACCTTTCTGTATTCTGTGCCCCTGATTAGCAGCGTTATGCTGTAATATTATTACCACACCCTCAAACACGCAAACATGAAAAAGAAAAAACTGTCTTTAAGCAAAAAGCTACTTCTTCAGAGAGCTATTGTTGCCTCTCTTAACCAGCAGGAACAACAACAGTTAAACGGCGGCGCGCCAGCAACCACCTGGGGATGTCCCACCTGGGTGCCTAACGTTGGCTGCTATACGGAAACCAACCCGCGCATTCTTTGCAATTAATGTTTCCGTTAGCGCAGTGAATCATTATTTCGCTGAGGCGTCCTGTTGCCCTGCAGCAGGCCGTCTCAGCACTCCTACCCTCCCCTTCCCTCCCTTCTGCTCTTCAGCAATATCTCCTAATTATCATCGCGGTGACGGATTGTAGCACTCTGTTTTACTATCTTTAAAAAGATGAACCTTTGCCCTGTAGCAACGTATGAAACCCAACTGCAGTAAGCTCATCCAACGCACGAGGCTCACTACATGAAACCGTGATCAACAACCTGTTTTTATTTTAACGAAAACCCAAGACGATTATGACCAAAGCATAATGACCGGACCCTCTATATTTTTCAACCAAATCTAAACCACATGAAAAAGACGTTATGTCTTATCGCCATTCTCATGGCGATCACCCTCCTATTGCCTGCGCAGCAGCGGCAGGTAACCGGAAAGGTGACAGGCAACAATGCACCTGTCCCGTTTGCCAGCGTTCAGCTCAAAGGCGCTACCACCGGCACTATCACAGACCAACAGGGAAATTTCAAACTATCCGTGCCCGGCAAGGACGCCGTACTGGTAGTCCGAAGTATCGGCTACGTGTTGAAAGAAATACATGTAGGAGACGCCACCAGCTTCAACATCGACCTACAGCCCGATGACAAGACCATGCAGGAAGTGGTAGTGACCGCGCTCAACGTAAAAAGGGAAAAGAAATCACTCGGATATTCCGTACAGGAAGTAAAAGGTGCAGATCTTACCCAGACCAAAGACGCCAACTTCATCAACTCACTCAGCGGAAAAGTAGCAGGCATACAGGTTACAGGTTCTTCCGGCAACATGGGCGGATCTGCCAGGATCACCATACGTGGCGTCAATTCCATCTTTGGCAACAACAATCCGTTGTTCGTGGTAGATGGCGTGCCGATGGACAACAGTTCCTTTACCGGCAGCGACCCCACCAACAGCCTCAACATGGAACGTGGCCGCGGTGGTTACGACTATGGCAATGCCATACAGGATATCAATCCCAATGATATCGAATCGTTGTCTGTCCTGAAAGGCGCCGCCGCCTCTGCATTGTACGGCACCCGTGGCTCCAACGGCGTGATCGCCATCACCACCAAAAAGTCGAAGTCCGGCGCCGCCAGCGGCATTGGCGTCACCTATAACTTTGGTGCGCAGATGGAAAAAGTATACATCATGCCCAAATACCAGAATGAATACGGCGGTGGTTATAAATTCACCAAACTGTATGTCAAAGAACATCCGGAAGGCTTCAAAGACGGCAAAGCCACCTATGATGACAATGACGGCAAAGGCCCATACGACCTGGTGCCGGACTATGAACCGGACGTGTCATGGGGCCCCAAACTGGACGGCAAACTGGTTCGTCACTTCTGGTCATGGGACCCAAACAAACAAAACCCGGATTTCGGCGTATCTGCACCATGGGAGCCACATCCCAACAACAACCGCGACTTTTTCGAAACCGGCCTGACGCTCACCAACAGTGTATCCGTTTCCGGTAGTAATGAAAAAGGCGCTTTCCGCCTGGCTTACACCAACCTCGATCAGAAGTTTGTGTTGCCCAATTCTAAACTTAAACGTAATTCTCTCAGCTTCAACGGCACCTATGCCATCTCCAACCGGCTGGAAGCCTTTATAGGCGTCAACTATGCCGGCACCAATGCACTTGGCAGGCCCGGCACCGGTTACCACGGCAGGAACGTGATGCAGGGCTTCACTGAATTCGGTCACCGCGACTGGGACATGAACAAAATGAAAAACTACGCCTATGCGTATGATGGCTCACAGGTATCCTGGAACCGCGGCGCATGGGACGACCAGCCTCCCCGGTATACTGACAACCCCTACTGGACAAGGTATAAGAACTATGAAACAGACCGCCGGGACCGGGTATTCGGCAATGCAGGCTTCAATTTCAAACTGACAGACTACCTCTCCGTCACAGCTAAATTCATGACCGACTTCTATACAGACAGCCGGCAGGAAAGAGTAGCGATAGGCTCGCAGGGAATCCCCTCCTATACTGAAGCCACCCGTTTCGTAAAAGAAAACAACTACGAAGGGAGGATCAACTTCAATAAGTCCATCGGCACCCACTTCTCCCTGACTGCCTTTGCCGGCGTCAACAGAAGGGAGAACTACCTGAAATTCACCGGTGGAGAGAGCAAGGACGGATTAAATATTGACGGCTGGTACAACCTTGCCAACTCACGCCAGCCGGCACGCACATATGACCACGTAGAGAAACTGCGCGAAAATGCTGTCTTTGGCAGCGCCTCACTGGGCTATCAGGGCATGCTGTATCTCGATGTGACCGGCAGAAACGAATGGTCCAGCACCCTGCCCGCCGCCAACAACTCCTACTTCTTCCCATCAGTGTCCGGATCATTTGTGTTCTCTGAAGCAGGAGGATTGAAAAACAGCAGTTGGCTGTCTTTCGGTAAACTAAGGCTCGGGTGGGCGCAGGTAGGTAAAGGCACGGTCCCGTACAGTACCTTGCTGGCCTATCTGGCAGAAGAGAACTTTGGTTCCACCGCCAATATCACAGTACCGGACCAGCTGAACAATGCGAACATCAGGCCTGAAATCACGACGGAAGTAGAGGCCGGCCTCGAACTACGGTTCCTGCATAACAGGCTGGGCGTGGATTTCAGTGTTTATGACAAAAAATCAAAAGACCAGATCATACCGCTGACCATATCCGCCTCTTCCGGATATACCACCGCGATCATCAATGCGGGCCTGATCCGGAACAAAGGCTTTGAACTCGCATTAACAGGAACGCCTATACGTACACAAAGTGGCTTCACCTGGGACCTTGGTTTTAATATCGCCCGTAACAGGAACAAGATTGAAAGGCTGTACGACGACCCCTCCAAAGGTATCAGGGTCACCAACCTGCTGCTGGCCAATGCGCCCTTTGCCGTATCCGTAAATGCCCGTGAAGGGGAAACATATGGCTCCATCGTTGGTTATGCCGTTAAACGGGACGCCAACGGCAACAAGCTGGTAGGTGCCGACGGGTTCTACATCAGGGCCGCCACCCAGTCAGTGCTGGGCAATGCGCTGCCTGATTACACCGGCGGCTTCTCCTCCGTATTCAGCTACAAAGGTGTTTCGCTGGGCGTCAACTTCGATTTCCAGGTAGGTGGCAAGTATTTCTCCACCACTACTATGTTTGGCCGTCAGTCCGGACTACTGGCGGAAACGGCTGAAAACGGCATCCGGGAAAACGGTATTATCGCAGACGGCTACACGGAAGACGGGAAGAAGAACACCAAAGTCATATCAGCGTATGATCACTTCAATAACAATAACGGATATGTGGAGCAGGAACTGGACATGTGGGATGCCGGTTACCTCTACCTGAAGGAGATCAACCTGGGATACACTTTTGAGAAATCATTCGTGTCGGCCCTGCGGCTACAGCATCTCCGGCTGTCATTGTCCGCCAGGAACGTATGGCTGATCAGCAGCGACAATCCGCATCTCGATCCCACCAACCTGGCCATATCCGCCGGCAACGTGCAGGGGATTGAAGCGGCAGCCCTTCCGTCTGTCCGCTCTTTCGGCGTAAACTTATCCGTTTCCTTTTAAAAATCATGTCATGAAAACAATATTCAAGCAACTATGCTTCTTGTCGGTACTAATGTTCCTGATGACAAGCTGCACCAAAAAGTTTGATGAGATCAACCAGGACCCGAACAATCCTAAAACGACTGATCCTGGCTACCTGCTGGTCTCTGCCGAGAAGAAAGCCATGGACAATATCTGGAACGAATGGAACAACGGACGCACCGGCATGCATTACGCCCAGTACTGGTCCGCCACCACATATTCCAACGAAAGCCGCTACCAGATCCGTGAAAACCAGAACAACACCTTTTGGAACATTCTCTACGCCGGCTCCCTCAAAGATCTTAACGAGATCATTAAAATCAATACAGAAAAATCATTCGAGTATTCTTCCAATCAGATAGCCATCGCGGAAATCCTGAAAGTATGGACCTATCATATGCTGGTGGATGTGTATGAAGACATTCCCTATAAATTATCCCTGGGTGGCCTGGAACGGCCCAACAGTCCATACGACAAGGCTATCACCATCTACACCGATCTGCTGAAGGTACTCGGTGAACAGGCCGCAAAACTGGACCCTTCCAAAGGGTCGTTTCCTGCCAAAACAGACATCATCTACAATGGAGACATCAATAAATGGAAACGCTTCGCCAACTCCCTGCGACTTCGTATAGCGATGAGGGTAAGTGATGTTCCTGCCTTGCAGACGCTGGTCAACCAGGCCATCAACGATGCCGTCGCCTCCGGCGTGTTCACCTCCAATGCAGACAATGCCCTGTTCAGATATGTGGAAGCTCCGCCGAACAACAACCCGCTGAATGAATCCTATAAGTCCCGTGTCGATTTCTGCATGTGCAAAACGCTGGTAGACTACATGCTGGACGTCAATGATCCCCGGTTGCCTGTATATGCCGCTCCCACCAAAGACAATGGCAGGTATATCGGTAAAGCGTACGGGCTAAACCAGCAGAACGGGGAAACCATTCCCAACAGCGCCATCTCACTGCCCGGCAGCGCCGTACTGGACGCCAAAGCGCCCGGCGTTTATATGGACTACGCCGAAGTAGAATTTATCCTGGCAGAAGCCGTGGAAAGGAAAATCATCAGCGGCTCCGCTGAAGACCATTACAAAAAAGGCATCAGGGCTTCCCTGGAAGACCGCGGCGTTGCCCCCGCTGACATCGATCCCTACATCGCCGGCGTACCGTATAATGGCGGCCAGTGGAAAAACGTAATCGGCACACAGAAGTGGATCGCCATGTACATGCAGGGACTGGAAGGATGGTTTGAAAGGCTGCGGCTCGACTTTAAGCGGCCCAACGGGCAGGACCTGTTCGTAGCGCCCGTGGATGGCTCCCTCGACCGTGAGGTAACGGTGGTGCCTACCCGCATGACCTACCCCGTAGACGAACAACAGCTGAACAAAAGCAACTACGACAAAGCCGTTCAGTCTATCGGCGGTAAAGACAGTAAAGCAGCCAAACATTTCTGGGACCTTTATTAATACACCCTTGAGAGTATAGAGCCGGTCATAAAAGGGCTGGTCTCCGAAAGGAGGCCGCCCTTGTTTTTTGAGGCGATGTCATTCTCTACAGTACAGCCGCTTCCGCCGGCTTCTTAAAAAAATCTCAACAAAATTACCCCAGACTTGTTTAGAATGTATAATTGCAGTATAATTGTGGCAAGAAACAGCCTTGTTCAATAGGGCAATCTTCCATCAACCATTCATAAAATTCTTACCATTCTTTTCGGAAAACCGGGCAAATCATATGTTATAATTTAAAGATTGAAACATAGCTACAAAGGCTTGGCAGATTTTTAAGAATAATATATTTTATAGACTAGTACACCCCCAATTGTTATTAATGATTTTCTTGGAGAAGCAGCTAAAAATATCCGAAAACACTGTCGTTCGGGAAATAGGTAATTGCGTTGTCATCCTTAACTTAAACACCGAACGTTTTTACGAATTGAATGAAGTCGGGAAACGCTTCTGGGAACTATTAACCGGCAACAACGACTATGATACAACATTCAATACGCTACAGGCAGAATACGAAGTAAGTCCCGAACGTTTACAGACGGACCTTTGCCGGTTAATCGATGATTTGCATAAAGCTGAGTTAATTACCAGTGATGTACCCTGAGCGCGATTTGATAGCCATTAACAGATCTATAAGATCGTATGATCAGTTATTTTTCCGAATTCGGGCAATGACGGTCGTTACGGAGGCTATCCTGCGATTTACCAGCTTAAAAACGACCGAAAAGCTCTTGTCTTTACTATGTAAAAATGTTCCTCCGCCAAATGAGCGGGACACGATGATTATCCTTGACAAATACGCCACCCTCTTTCATCAACTGAATCAGTTGCCTTTTCTAAAAGGCAGGTGCCTGTCCCGGTCATTGGTCATGCGGTGCCTCCTAAGCAGAAAAGGGATTCCGGCAGAACTTAAAATCGGGATACAGCGGCGCGGGCAACAGTTCGATGCCCATGCCTGGTTAGAAAAAGACGGAAAACTTCTGAATGATCATCCTGCAGTCATTGCACAATATATAGTTTTACCTGAAAACAACATAAAAACTATTCTCGCAGTTAAATGAGCGGATTCATTGGTATTATATCTACTCAGCTCCGGACAGCCGATAAGGAAATTCTCGACCGTTCAATGGAAGTCATTGCCTCCACGTGCGGTGACTATCTGGGAGAATGGCATAGTAATCAGGCCGATTTACGGTTTGGCTGGCTAAAAACCGGTGATGACACGACTGAAGAGCGACTACCCTTGACTACGGACAACAGTCTCTGTATCACTGGGGATGTGCGACTGGACAACCGCGTAGAGCTTATAAAAAAGCTGAACGCTTTTTTTGATGGCATCAACAATACCACTCCCGACTCCTGGCTCCTCCTATACGCCTATCAGCATTGGGGAGAAAACTGCCTGCAGCATATTTCGGGCGATTATGCTTTCGCCATCTGGAATGAACAAACAAGTTACCTTTTTTGTGCGCGCGACCATTTTGGCGTTATCCCTTTTTATTATACCGAATCAGACAACAGCTTTCTTTTCACTAATTTTTACCGCTCCTTTAAAGATACTCCCCATGTGACAGCTGGGTTGGATGATACCGTCCTTCAGGACTACCTGGCAACCGGTATCAACAGGCGTTTTGACCGAACGATCTATAGGAAGATCAAAAAATTACCTCCTGCGCACCAGCTGGTTTATAAGGAAGGGAAAATTCATATCAGCCGTTACTGGGAAATCCCCGCCGCAACCCGGCCTATTCGTTATCAAACAACCAGTGAGTATGTCAGCCACTTCCATCGCCTGTTTGAGCAATCGGTGAAGGATCGTACACGCAGCCGGAAAATAGCCAGCTCACTTAGCGGAGGAATGGACAGTTCCTCAGTAACGGCCACAGCAAAGAAGGTGCAGGATGACTTGTACGGAAGCGAACATAGCTTAGTAGCGTTTAATATTCGCTACCAGGAACTGATCATTGAAAATGAAGGGTATTTTGCAGATCTTATTGCCAGTCACCTGAAAATACCTGCCAGGCAGTATATCGGGGAAGATTATATCAGCAATATAATTCAGTCATCCTCTGGCTGGCTTCCTGAGCCGGCCGGTATTCCTGAAGCGACAGCGGAATCACAGATACTGGCCGACGCTGCCGCCTTTTCAGGAGTATACCTGACAGGTTTCGGAGGAGACCCTCTGTTTGAATATGAGCCATTCTCCCGTAAAATACATGCGGCACAGGGCAACCTGCTTCAACCTTTTCTGGATGATCTGATGTACCACAAAACGTTCGGTTATCTCCCTCTGGCCATTTGGCGGAAAATAAAAAAGTGGACCGGAAAGGCTTCCATCACTAATGCCGGCATGCCTTCCTGGTGTGGTTCACCGTTCTTCCATCAGGGCGATAGGTCCGGAAAGAATGAAGTGACGATCCGCTCGTATTTCGGCATGTCCGAAAACCCTTTCTGGTCCTGGCTGTTTGAAACTACGCATCCGGGATTTACCGGTAATAAAATAAAGATCAGACATCCGTTTTTCTCTTTAGATCTGCTGCTTTTTGTATTGGCGCTTCCACCACATCTGCTGTACAAAAAGTCATTGCTTCGTATGGCAATGGGACCTTATCTGCCGGCCGAAATTGTAAAAAGGCCTAAAACAATTCTCTTTGGGAATCCGCTTGTACAGAATTTAAGGACACCCGACATGCGGAATAAAATCGAAAAAAAAGTGTTGGAATCCGCCGACTTTTTAACAGGGAGGATAGACGTCCAACGCCTGAAATCAGCCATCCGTGACCTCGGAGACACCTCTGGCCCCAATAATAATTTTTTGTCTGTTTTACATGTTTTGGCATGGAAAAATAACCACTCACTTTAAAACCAATGTTTACACTATGAGAGAAGTAACCAACAACGAAACCAAAAAAGTGTATCAATCACCTGAATTAAAAGATTTGGGAAAAATCGGAGAAGTTACCAACACTACCAGCAATTCAGGTTCACCAGATGGCGGTAGCGGTCCAAGCTACAACTCTTAAGCGGTGGGTTTTCCTGTGTATCCAGCTATTCAATTCACCCGTTTAAGCAGCACCGATTTTGCCGCACTAAAGGCAACGATGGTGTTTAACATGCTTACACCATCTCCTTCCCTGCCGGTATTCGGTGAGCATATTCAGTCAGGAAGCACCTCCGGAAACGAGAGGTGTTTCCTGTTTGAATATCATCACCACCAAAAATCCGTTGTAAGCTTCCTTATATTGTCAGAAGGCCGAAACGTTTTCTATCAACATACCGATACCGCTTCGGTCGAAACAGTCCAGTCATTGATCCGAGGGAATATTACCAAATTTTGCCTCCAGGAGCAAGGGCATTTTTGCCTGCATGCATCCGCTATCTGTATCCACGATCAGGTAGTGCTGTTTATTGGGACAAAAGGAGCCGGCAAGTCCACACTGGCTACCTATTTCCATTTAAAAGGCCATGCCATATGGTGTGACGACTACGCTCTTCTGCATCAGGAGGACGGTTCCTTTTTTGTCTTCCAGGGAGAAACCTCTCTGAAAATAAACCCTGACATAGCTGCCGCCTTGTCTATCCCCCCGACAAATCTTAAAAGGGTATTCGAATTGCCTGAAGACTGGGAAGAAACTACCGAAGCGGGTTTCATCTCGGAAAAATATTATTTTACGCAAAGTCCATCCCTGGCAAAAGCCCAACCCCGGAAGCTTGCTGCCATATGCTTTGTCAATCAGCGAATGCATGCACCGGAGCAACTGCTTACCAGCATTACGCCCAAAGATGCCCTTACCGTATTGCTAAATGAAATGCTGCTTCCAGGCGTGAATTCAAAGGCCTATCTGAATATCTACTTTCAGTCAGTCATGACATTACTACAATGCATACCGTGTTACAACATCTTTGCGCCGGATGATATCCGACGGATCCATGAAGTATACGATTCAATAATTGAAACAACAAGTATTCCCCTGCATGTGTGATGAATATTCGCTGTTAAACGCAACGGGTACATTTTTTGATACGTTGCCGCAGCCTCTCGTTTCCCCGGCGCAGCTTGCATTACTGAAAAAGGCTGCTGACTTTCTACCACCCGTAATCAGGTTTGGGCTGGAATGCCGCCTGGACAGCCATGACCAGGTTGACCTTCAACTCTGCCTGCGCAGGGACGATGATCTTCATATGGTCTATGACTGGTTTCAATGCAGGTTTACCGGAGAAGAGGAACAGGAAATGCTGCTACGTTTTTTAAAAAACTGGAGAAACCCTGCATCTGTGTGCCACCAGAATATTACAGAAATCTTCCTTGAGCTTGATGTACTTCCATCCGGTATCAAAACACCCCTGCTGTTCTTTGAGCTGAAACCGGGCCTTACCCTCTCTCAAACGAAAGACTTTTGTTTTTTTGTCCTGCGGGACATTCTGGGTGAAAACAAAATCTATTTTAGCACCCTGGAAACTATATTTAACGCCTGTAGCGATCCTGCGCACATTGGATACCTGGGAATACTTTTTTCCCGGGATGCCGAAGTATTGCGGGTAAACATCAAAAAACTACCGTTTACTGCTGTTTCAGGTTTCTTGCAGCAAATCGGTTATACCTGGACAGGGCAGGCCCTCGATGCATGGATTTCGCTGATATACAATTACGCGGACCGGATAACAGTATGTGTTGATATTGGAAAAAATGTCCTTCCTCAAATTGGCTTCGAATGCTTTTGGAATAACCAGCCCCATCGTGAACCATACTGGCGTGCTTTCATGGAAACGCTCCAGGGGCAACGACTTCTCCACCAGGACAAGGTCGAAAGTATACTGAATTGGGACAAAGAAATATTTCCAGGCCAGCTAAACGACTGGCCTGAACATCTATGGGCAGCCTCTTTATCCAGGCCTGAACATGAATTTACATATCTGAAGAAGTGGGCTTCCCATTTGAAAGTATCTTATCACCCCGACAAAGTAATAGCCTTAAAAGCCTATCTCGGTTATGAAAGCCTGTGGATGACAATCAGGCAGCATCACGATGACAAAGCAGGCTGCTGCCAACAGGGAGCCCTCACAACATCTGGTATCCGGGAAGTGATGAACAAAGGGATCGATTATCTTCTGTCAAGTCAACAACAAGCCGGTTGGTGGAAGGATTTCCAGCTGGCCCCTGGCAGAAGCGACGAATGGATAACCGCGTATGTAGCCTGTCACCTGGCGCTTTTACAATCGCCTCCATCTCTTCCTGCGCTGGCGAAGGCTTGGAAGATACTACAAACCCGTTACAGAATAAAAGAAGGATGGGGATATAATATATTAACCCCTGCAGACGCCGACAGCACCGTCTGGACATGGCTTTTTGCGCGCACGGCGGGATTTTCCGAAGAATTCCCCTTAGCGCTGACTGATATGACAGGCCAGTATCTGACAGAAGACGGGGGTATCAGAACCTATTCCCAGCATGCGCCTGTCGGGCAAAAATCCGGCGGATCATTCCACGGTTGGCAAATACCACACTGTTGTGTCACTGCTGCGTATGCCCTGGCCGGCCATCAGCATGCTGTTGACTACCTGCTGAAACAACAGCATTCGGCAGGATACTGGTATAGCTATTGGTGGGACGGGCATGAGTATGTTACTGCCCTTTGTGTTGAAGCTCTTTCTTCCAAAGACGCAACTATCTACAGAAAAACAGCAGGCAAAGCAATAGAATGGGCAACCCGCCAGGCACGGGAAGAACTGGCCAACGTTATGCCTAATCCCTTTAAAACAGCGTTGCTGTTAAGGATACTGCTATGCACGCCGCAACAGGAAAGGCAACCGGGCCTGTTGAAACCGATGGCAGATTACCTCATCAAAGCTCAAATGCCCTCCGGATGCTGGGCCCCTTCCGCGGAAATGAAGTTTCCGCATCCCCATGATGCGGACCATGAGAAGGGAGAAAAGACAATCATCGTCAAAGATGAAGAAAGCAACTTCGCAACAGCCACCATTTTATATGCTTTGCACAAATATGCACAGGCTACCGCTGCCTGGTGATATAGGCATAAATAAATTTAAACGACTTTACCGGAGTAATAAAGGGAATCGTCCATACAGGGGCTTCTGAGGATGACAGATCCTTGTAATTTGGCACCAGCAAAGACAGCCAAGCCTTCAGGCTGAATTTTATGCTGTCAGGAAGTGATCGTTTTAAATTGGTGTGTTTGACGAGGGCCAGATAAAAGGCCCTTCCGGACCGCAAATCTGTTGCCGCGAATAAATGGTAAGGCACCACTGGAACATCCGGTACCTGAAGCCCCACAATTTCCTCTAATACACGCAGCCCCGACCACAGAAAATTCGAAAAATGATACAACTTAAACTGTCTGTTGATTTCGTTCCAGTCCAGCTGACTGCCGGAAGTATGGACCATGGCAGCCAAATCAATAACATACTTAAACCGCATGAGCGCCTCTTTGACTAAATGGTGAGAAGCAACACATAAAAAATCGTAAGTTGGCTCCAAGCCAACCTGCGCAGTACCATCAATAGCAGTATAAGACTGCATATGCTGAACAAAAAAATCATATCGGAGGAAAGGCCCTACATAATCCGCCAGCAGCTTCCATTGCAATTCCACAGAACAGGAAATACCCATCTTGTCTTTAGGTGATCTGAACGAGAGTTCCCGATGAAAACGCAATGCATATCCTATCTGATGGTCTGAAACATTAAAGAAAGAGGTAAAACCATTGTCAAACAGATACTTTCTCAAAGGACGCAGGTCTTTTTCAGATATCAGCAAATCTATATCAGATCCTTCCCGTAAAAGCGGGCTTTTGTAATAACGTTCAGCCAGGGTCCTCCCTTTATAGGGAATAGCAGTAATGCCTAACGATTCAAATGCCGGCTTAAAGCGACGTAACCAATCGGCCTGGCATGCACCAAACAACGTGATTCCCATGACATCCTTTTTCAAAGCATCATACACTCCCGGATCAATATCCAGCTGTGATACCGTAACAACGTGATAAATAAATCCTCTTATATCGTTAACCGAAATAAGCTTATAAAAAGACAGCCAGTCAATCGTTTCCTTACGAAGGAATTCATGTACTTTGGCTGTTTCCTGCGTTTTGAAATACAAGCGTGTTAATAGGATCACCAACAACTGTTCAGTTGTATAGGAACGTTTCAGTTGATCAATACTTAGCATATTATTTTTGTCTGGTGTGTTCGAGCCAACGCATTTGCCAATCAATTTGCAATGCTCTTTTCAGGTCGTCGGGAGAACAGGGAAGGCCGGAAGCGACCGACAGATCCGCTATCTCCTTCAATGTCTGAGGTTTTACCTGAAGTACCTTTTCCTGCGCCCGGTATTGTGTTAAAAACTTTAATGCATTCTGGATTGACACGACTGGAAGGGATTTGGTGATAAGATTGCTGTTGATTTTTCACTGGAATCCGATGTAAATTAAACAAAAAATATTACTGCTGCATAGAACTAATCATTATATTTGGATAGAACAATGAACTATTACCGTAATAAAAAAACATTGTGCTGGTATTTAACCCAAATCCGCAGCACTGAGCACATCAAACCCGTATCACAGCAGTGGCCTGTCGCTTTTCAGTAGTATTCCTTTCGACAGACTTTTCCGTTTGCAGGTCTTTAGCACCTGATATTACAGACTATCTGACAAAACCATAGTTCTTCATTTAAAAACAGTAAACAATGACCAAAATCTTTCCTCTCCTGGTGGTTACAACAGTACTGATGATGGCAATGACCAGCTGCCAGAAAAAGCCGGAATCTGCCACCCTGCAAAAACTGGACGCCAAAAGCGCCTTAGGGTTGGCCAACGGCGTGGCCAATGGCACTTATATGCTGAACATCGTGTATTTCGTTCCTTCCGATCTGGATACCGTACCGGGGTACCGGGCAAGGCTGAACGGCGTATTCCTGTACATGCAAAACTTCACCTCCAAATGGATGAACCAGTGGGGATATGCCGGCAAAACACTCGGACTGCCGACAGACAGCACCGGACAGCTGAAAATATCGCTGATACGCGGGCAGTTGGGCAAAAGCAGTTATCCGTATGATGGAGGTTCCGGCGCAGTGATGAGCGAGGTGAACGCTTACTTTGCCGCGCACCCCACAGAGAAAAAGAGCGATCATATCATGGTGATCATCCCCACCTATTCGTATGGCGCCAATGGGGACCCCAGCGGCGGGCCGTTCTATGGCATCGGCCGGTGGTGCTTCGCCCTGGACTATACCGGCCTGGACACCATCAACCTGGGAAAGCCGGATGACAAATTTTCCACCAAATGGATTGGCGGCATGGCCCATGAAATGGGACACGGCATTAATCTGCCGCATAACGGTGGCGCACAATCGCAAAATATCCTGTACGGCACTACGCTGATGGGCTATGGCAACGGCACCCTGGGAAAAGCGCCTACCTATTTTTCTCCTGCAGATGCAGCTATACTGGCCAACGGGCAGCTGTTCAGCAACGTTACCCGGGGCGACTGGTACACCGATCCCGGCTGCCAGGTGAAACAGGTATATGCTGAATACAACAGCGCTGCGGCGAGCATTATTGTTTCCGGCAAATTCTCCGCTACCAAGCCGGTGAAAGATATCGCCTATTACAACCGTAATACCGGTAATGACAACGGCGGATATAATTCCGTTACCTTCGCTTCCAAGCCTATCGGCACTGACAGTTTCCGTATAGTCATGCCTGTCAGTGACTTCAGGGACAAGGGCAATACCAATTATGAATTTACTATCCGGCTTTGCCATGAAAACGGCAGCATCACCAGTTACGTGGCTGCCTATAGCTTCGTCAACGGTACACCGGTCATTACCTTTGGCGATAAGCCGGTATACGATAAGACCGCCTGGACGGTGACCGCCTTCAGTTCGCAGGAGACAGCCAGCGAAAACGGCGCTGCCATCAATATAATAGACGGCTCCGGCAGCTCGTTCTGGCATTCCCGCTGGTCTTCCAACGCCGCCACCTATCCCCATTACATCACCATCGATATGGGCCAGGCGCTGGATGTAAACCGGTTTACCTTTAAACAACGCGACAGCAGAATGGTAAAAGTGGTGGAGTTACTAACCAGCAACGACAACGCCACCTGGGCTTCCCTGGGCGATTTCACGCTGGCACAAACCACCAATCCTCAAAACATCGTGCTTTCCGCTGTACAGCATTTCCGGTACTTCAAACTGAATATGAAAAGTTCCTATGACGGTCAACAGTTTGCGGCCATGTGCGAAGTGGGGACCTATAAAGATTAACTACGACAACATCCGTACAATAATCCGGGCAGTTCCGCCCGGATTATTTTTTTTACGATATCCCTACCGCTATTACAGCGTGTTCTCCTGCAGCTTTTTCAATGCCCGTGCCTCATGCTCCACCAGCGGCGCCAGTTGCGCTTCCGGTAAGGAAGAGGATGCAGGAACGAAGATGACCTTCGGGTAGTTGATGGTCCTGGTGTACAAGACCCTGGCCCTGGCCAGATGAAAATCAGAGGTGATGATCACCAGGACGTCCGGCTGCTCTTCCCATACCAGGCTTCTGGTCATTTGAAAATCTTCTATCGTATTGGAAGAAGGCGGACAGTCCAGAAAAGCAGACGCCGGAACGTTGTTGTCTGTCAGGTACTTTACAGCATAAAAATAGTGAGGCTTGTCTGTTGTATTAAAGTGCTGACCGAAGCCACCGGTGCAAACAATCCTGCAATCACTGTTAGCCTTGTAAAAACCAAGCGCACAGGCCAGTCTGTCCTGCGCTATCTGCGACAGGTCGCCCATGGGGCCATTGGGCGCTCCCAGTACGATCAATAGTTTCTTCATAAAAATTTATTTCCGTTGTGCCGCCTTTAACAGGATGAATATAAATATATTGTCTGATACCGTCTCCCTACTACTCCTATAAAATAAAAATATTTTTTAATCTGAATTATTACCGCAGTTACGCACGGTAACTTCATAGCTCAACCTATCAATCTTTAGCAAAACAACTGATCACTCGAAACCCGATTTTTTAAATTCCCACAAGACAAAGTTATGAGCATTAATTCCCTCTACGTTGCGGGCGGCGTTGCCGTAGTCCTGCTGTTTGGCGCCTGTACCAAACAATTGAAAAACGATGTTAACGGTCCTTCTGACGCTTCCAAAAACCTCACTGCAGATGTAGCTGCGGCACCTGATCCGGACGGATTGAAACTTCACACATTTTTGAGAGCCAACGGGCCGGCGTATGAAACATATACAGTCGACCTTCAGGAGAACGCCACCTTTACCACCAAAGGCGGCCGGAAATATACCATTTCCCGCAACTCCCTGGTAAGGCCTGACGGCAGCCCTGCTACCGGCCCTATCACGATCTCTGTAAAAGAAATCAGCAATGCCTCCGGCATGATCTTCGCAGACAGGCCTACCGCCACCAACACCGGTGCGCCGTTGGAGTCTTTTGGCGAATTTTTCGTTTCCGCCCAGCAAGGCAGCACGCCGCTGCGGTTGCGTAAAGACAGCGCCATCAATGTTCAGGCCCCTGCCAAAGTAGGCGACCAGCGTATCCCGATGTGGAACGGTGACACCTCCATTACCATCACCACCAGCGGTTACAATTATGTGAACCAGCTGATTACCCTGTCAACCACCATCAGCGCCAACAAAGGCGTAGACTGGCAGCAGGTGACCAATCCAGCTTCCGCCTATGCCCTGTTTGACGGCACCAATGGCACCCTTAATTTCAGACTGGACAGCCTGATCAAATGGACCAACTGCGACAAGTTAATGAGTCTTCCGAACCCTAAAACTACCGTACTGGCCTATTTCAGCTCCAACTACAATCCGGCCACCGGCACCAGCTTTAGCGGTGAAGAGCCTACTATGCTGTATTTCAAACCTACCGGTGTGAACAGCATCATCAAATTTTACAATACCATCTTCACTCCGCCTGCGGGCTTTGAAGGTTTCCTGAGCTATCAGAACGCCATCCCTGTAGGACAGAAAGGCACTTTCCTCGCTATCTCTTCTATCGGCGGTCAGTTTTATGCCGAACAGAAAACCGTAACGATCGGAGCGCCTGCTGCCGGCACCAATTACACTACCGTAACTTTCAACCCGGCCCCTGTCAGCGCCAGCACGCTTGTTTCGCTGATCAACAGCATGAACACCAAATAATGGCACATCATAAAACAGCCGTTAACAGGTTGATTAACGGCTGTTTTGTGATCTGTTTTTTTGTCATTTTAATTTAATACAGAAAGGGTTGCACCGCACAATAACCGCGGTGCAACCCTCCTTTTTTCATGCATGTACGATAAGCGATGGATTAACGATAAAGGTAATTCAATGCAATGATGTCATTGGAATTGAAAGTGCGGTTGCCGCCATTGGAGCAGGCAAGCATCCAGGAGTTTGGATCAGGGTCGCTGGGGGTGCCGGGCAGGTATACTGCGCCTACGCCGCCATCGCCTTCATCTATCGGATCACCGCCGCAGCTGTAGGAACGGTCCATATAGTCAGTATGGCGCATACCAATGCAATGTCCGATTTCGTGCTGGATCACGGAGCCCACGTACTGTACGTTCGGGTTGCTGCCGTACGCGTAGGGGTGGGTATTCATTTCAATCAGGTTAAACGGATCTCCCGCATCGGTAGGGAAACCGGACGACCCCAAAGTAATATAACCGCCGCTAGGCCCTTCATAGAAACCCTGGATGGTAATATCGGCGCTACCGCTGGTAATGCGCTGGAAGCGGATGCGCAGGCCCAATGCATTGTAACGTTGGATGGCCAGGTCGGTGCCTTGTACGAAAGCGCTTCCCAGGCTGACCACTTTCACGGTGATCACGCGGGGCAGGGCCACTACCAGGTTATTGGTGGAATACTGTTCTGTTTTGGCAACCCTTACTTTAGTGTTTTGGGCTTTCCGGCTGAGGTCTTTTGAACTAAGGAAAATATCTCCTTCCACGAGGTAACCGTCTTTTACGGCGTGTACGTTCGAGGTGCTGAAGCCTTTTGCTTTGATTTGTGCCAGTACGTCGCTGGAGATGTTGGGTTTATCATTGCTGCCCTGGTTGTTGTCTTTCCGGCAGGAAGTCATAAGTGAACCGGCCAGCAGGCAGATCAGAAAAAAAATTGCTTGATTTTTCATCGGTTGAGATTTTGGGTTTTTGGATTTTAGATGGTTATCGTGTCTGCATGAAAAATAGATGTCACTATAGTTGTGTTTGACAACTAACGTTAAAGCATACACGCACATAAGCGGACAGAAAAATCCTGGCTACTCACCGGCAAACAAGACCGTCATGGACTTTCTGCTATGTACGTTTAGAATGAATGGACAGACGGGCTCTCCAGTGTATCAGGTTTTAAAAGCGGGTTACTCAGATTTGCTTAAAGATTATGGCTCGTCGTTTGGGTTTCTATCGTGTTTACTTATCAATATTACAGCTTTCTCATTACTGAAAAAAAATATTTTAAAATGGTCCCCGTCCATCTTCTTAGTAGTGCAGCAGCAGTCTGCTGTGTTACTTTATATCCTCATTTAAGCCAACTTTAATCGCTTTTTAAGTACTTTTTAATTTGATCACGGTCACTTACCTTTGCGTCTTTTTAAGCCACCCTGTCAAGGCTGGCACTATGCCACAAGCGTATATATGACCGACGTAGAAGACGATGATCACTCCTTTGTAGCAGCACAGGAACAACAAGCGGGCACTGCCTTCCGTCCTTTTGCTGACCAGGACGCCGCCAGGTCGATGGCCGGAACACTCACCTTTAACCAGGATGAAGACATCCATCCGCTTTGCGAAATAGCGGTTACAGAACTTCAGCAACATCTTGCCGGACAAAATGAATGGATGCATAATTTCGGCCTGGACGACAAAGGCCATGGCGCCGTTATTGGCAAAATGTTCGGCATACTGATCGTACAGGACCAGGGCGGAACACTGGGCTACCTGTCGGCATTTTCCGGCAAACTGGCCAATGGCAATCATCACAACAGGTTCGTGGGACCGGTATTTGACGCGCTTACAACAGGCAGTTTCCTGAATACCGGCATGGTCCGTTTATCAGAAATCAATCGCGAAATTGCCGCACTCTCCGAAGAAGACGCCACCCTTCATCATCCTGCCATCACTCAGTTGAAAGCATTGCGCAAAGCACATTCCACCGGGCTGCAACGACGACTCCTGGAACAATACAACTTCAGCAACAAGGCCGGCCATCTGAAAAACATGGTGGATATCTTTACTGCTCACGGATATAAACAACCGCCCGCAGGCGCCGGAGAATGTGCAGGCCCCAAACTACTGCAACACGCCTTTCGCCACCAGATGGAACCGTTGGCCCTGGTGGAGTTCTGGTGGGGCTTATCTCCCAAATCGGCCACCTGGCAACATGGCGCCTATTACAAGCCATGCAGGGAAAAATGCGCGCCGATACTGGATTATATGTTGAGTGAGTGAGTAACCACCGGTAAGTCCGGAAAAGATCTCTTTACATTGAAGCGGCAATGCAGCGGCTGTTTTTATTTTTACCTAAAACTATTGCGCCATGTAAACCCGGGCATTGCCCCCTATATCCCTGCTATATTATCTGTACTTTTTCTATAACCCAAAATCATCAACATGCTACATCCTATCCGACTTTTCCGGACAGTCCTCTGTCTGTTTGTTGTCGTGTCTGTGCTGGTATCCTGTAAAAAGGAAAATGCCCCGGACGACGCCGGCAGCAAGCCCTCCAATGAATTGCTCCAAAAAATAAAAGCAGCCGGGTACAGCACCAATGGTATCATAAAGGTTGACGGCGGCTATATCGTGGAAGGAGATATTTTTATCAATGAAAGAGAAATCGACCGCCAGGTAACTTCATCCCGGATAAGAATTGCCCAATCAGAGCAATACCGCACCAACAACCTGATCAGCATTCCCGGAGGCCAGCGGGAAATTACAATTTCCGTTACCAACCTGCCGCCTGCCTATGTTGCTGCAGCAGACGAGGCGATCAAACGTTACAATGACCTGAACCTGCGCCTTACCTTCAGAAGAGTGGCCAGCGGCGGCAACGTAGATGTCCAGAATGCCAATCTGGGTACCGGTGTATTGGGCCGGTCTGCCGGCTTCCCTGATGCACAGGGCAATCCACCCAGTCCCATCCTGTTGAATGCAGGATATATCGGCAGCAGCCCCGACCCCGGTTTTCTGGCAACACTGTTCGCACATGAAATAGGGCATACCATCGGGTTGCGGCACACCGATTATTTCAATCGAAGCTACAGCTGCGGCTTCTCTAATCCCAATAATGAAGGAGATGCCGGCGTTGGCGCAATTAACATCCCCGGTACGCCTACAGCGGAAGACCCCAACAGCTGGATGTTGGCGTGTACCTCCACCACCACGAACAGGCCATTCAACACGAATGACCGGATTGCGCTACAAGCACTATATGGCACACCTCCTGAAGTGGGTATCGGTGGATATGATCTCCTGTCACAGCGTGACCTCTCTTTTGCGTTTGACTATACCAGCAGTGGCAAAGCCGACCACCTCGTATTGTACAGGCCCGGCGATGGCGTACTGTACATCCTCAAAAATAATGGAGGCAACTTCACCCAGGCATTCGCTTCCCATCAGGGTATTGCCGGCTACAACCTCATGTCAGCCGACGACCGGGTGATACCGTTTGACTATACCAGCAGCGGCAAAGCCGATCATCTCCTGTTGTACAGGCCTGGCCAGGGAGTCATCTACATACTGAAAAACGACAACGGCAATTTCTCCCAGGTGTATGCCTCTCATCAGGGCATTGCCGGCTACAACCTCATGTCGGTCAAAGACCAGATTATTGCTTTCGATTATAACCACAGCGGCAAGGCTGACCACCTGGCGTTATATCGCCCTGGCGACGGCGTGCTGTATATCCTCAAAAACGACAACGGCAATTTCTCCCAGGTATGGGCCTCCCACTCGGGTATAGCAGGATATGACTTACGTTCCAATGATGATAAGATAGTGGCATTTGACTACACCGGCACAGGCAAAGCGGATCATCTGGCCTTGTACCGTCCGGGACAGGGAGTGCTGTACATCGAGCAAAACGTCAACGGTACTTTCAGTGAAGTATTTTCATCTCATTCAGGTGTAGCTACCTATGACCTGCAGTCTGCTACTGACAGGCTGTTTCCATATGACTATACCAATAGTGGCAAACAGGACCATCTGGCATTGTATCGTCCGGGGCAGGGTGTATTGTATGTGATCAAAAACACCAATGGCACTTTTCAAACGGTATACTCAACCCAACAGGGACTAGGTGGTTACAACCTGCAATCCACGGATGATAAGGTATTCCCGTTTGACTATCTGAGCAATAGCAAAAACGGCCACCTCGTATTATACCGGCCGGGCGCAGGGGTACTGTATATACTACAGAACAATAGCGGCAATTTCACCAGGGTACGCTGATAGCCGCCTACCATAACAAACAATAAATAAGCAGTGACAGAAATATCCTGCCACTGCTTATTTATTGTTCCGATCTTTACTGTTTCCATTCCGCCGCTTCATCAGCCACGGCCACCGCCTCTATTTCTATCAGCGCGTCAGGAGAATAAAGGGATGACACTTCCAGTATAGTGTCTGCCGGGTACGGCGCTTTAAAATATTTTCCCCTTAACGCTACGATCTTGTTAAAGTTGCCCATGTCTTTCAGCAGGATAGTCACCTTTATTACATTTTTAAGGCTGGAACCACCGGCTTTCAATACCTTCTCCAGATTCTCAAACGCTTTATCGGCCTGCTTGTCGAAATCACCGATACCTACCAACTGGCCACTGTCGTCGATGGCGGTTTGTCCGGAAATAAACAGGAGATCACCGGCGCGATAGCCCTGAGCGAGACGAAAAGGTTGATATGGGTCGGGATTGATTTTTATTTGTGAGATTTTCATTTTATTGTTTTTTAATTGGTGAGATGAATTTTTTGATTGCGCTGACACGCATAAGCTGTATAAGCTGACGAGCATTAAAAAAAGTGTTTTCATGATATAGCGGGGTGAATGGAGGTAATAATTTGATTGGTGTGACTGATGGTGGCTTCCGGCCAAAGCATATCAGGATGAAAAGCCAGGGGCGATGTTCCGTTCAGCATATGCAGGGGCCACGCCGGGTCTGCCAGGGCAGCCTTTCCGATGGAGATCAAATCAGCATGGGATGCTTCAATCACTCTGGCAGCCCTCGCCGGTTGGTGCATGCCACCGTTGGCGATGACCACGCTGCCGGTTATTTGTTTGGCGAGTGCGGCATACGAAGTGCCATCACTGTAGAAGCTGTCCCGCTCCCACTCCCCGCTTTGCACGGCGATATGAACAAAATCAGGCGCTGCTTTTCTCACTTCCCCCAACACCCCGACGGCCATATCGGCACCGTCTTTCCAGCGGTATTTGAGGTCATTCACCTTTCCTTCCGACAAGCGTATGCCTACCAGGAAATGTGCCGGCACCACCGCCCTGATGGCCTGTATAATTTCAGCAGAAAGGCGGAAACGATTGCTGGTAGAGCCTCCATATTGATCCTGGCGGACATTTAGTTCCGGCGTCAGAAACTGGTCGAGCAGGTAACCGTTGGCCGCATGCAGCTCTACCCCGTCAAAGCCAGCGTCCATCGCCATCTTCGCGGCATTTACAAAACCTGTTTTAACGGCGTCGATATCATCCGCGCCCATGGTCCGGGGAAAAGGAAAAGCACCTGTGCCGCCGTATTGCGCCATTTTAACGCCTGCCGGCTGTATGGCCGAAGGAGCAATCGTATGCTGGAAATATTGCGACAACGCGCCGGCATGCATCAACTGTGCGACCATCAGTGAGCCATGCGCTTTCACCTGCGCCACAACCGGCTTCCAGGCATCGGCGTGCGCTGCATTGGCAAGCCCCGGCTGATGAGCATAACCGCGGCTGGCTATTTCATCGGTATAATTTCCTTCTGTGATAATCATGCTGAAACCACCTTTCGCAAAAGCGGTGTAGTAGGCTTCCATTTCTGCCGTGGCCCGTCCTTCTTCGGTGGCACTTATGCGCGACATAGGCGCTACAACCAGCCTGTTTTTCATTGAGTGCCCCGGCCATGGCAACGGCCGGAATATCGGGTGTTTTGTCATCTCCATAAGTAAGTAATTATGGGCACAAAACTATTTCATCCGCTTTTGCGGCAAGTTCAACTACTATAATAAATGAAGTTAAACTACTTTAACCTTCATGATCACTCCGGCATACCGATTAATATCTGCTTAAAAAAAACCTTCCTGATATAAATATTTCATTTTATTTGTACCTTACTTCCATAAACCTGTCTGAAGAACCGTGACTGTAGTGTAGATTATCCTTAATACCTGTTGTACTGAGCAAAAAGAGGCCTGATAACCAGGAAAAATTGCCACCTGGACGAAAAAAGGAAGTACAGGCCCATGATGCATTTGTCAAATCATTTGTTGGACACTAAAAGTATTTAACCAGTCCAAACCATGTCAATTAATCAATTCCTATGAGAAAATCTGATTTACCGCTGCAAAAGATCTGCAGATCTTTCATTCTTTTATGTATCCTCGCCACCGGATGCCACAAGCCGGGTACAGGCGGCAAAGATGGCCCCGAAGGGCCCGGCGATACGGACGCCAATATATGGCCGTCATCGCCACCTGCCGAAGTTTGTGGCAACACGGCATTGCTGACAGGACCTAATGCTGCGCCGGCGGGGGCGATAACAGTGCCGGCAGGCGATAACAGCAAATTCGACTTTGACCGCAAAGGAGCCACCTTCTGGCTGGCGCCCGGTGTACACACACTCAGCAACAATCCCCTGAGCCAGATCATACCTGCCGACAGTACTACATTTATCGGCGGGCCGGGAGCCATTCTGGACGGCCGCAATATCAACCAGTATGCTTTTACCCAGCGGGCTTCCAACGTAACGATCCGTTATCTTACCATCCGTAATTTCGTGGCGCCCCGCGACGAAGGCGTGGTAAACCATGATGCAGGCGACAAATGGACCATTGAGTACAATACCATCAGCAATAACAAGGGCGCAGGCCTCATGGCAGGTCCCAATAACGTGTACCGTTATAATTGTATAAAAGACAATGGTCAATATGGTATCAACTCCTGCTGTGGAACAGAAACAAACGAAATCGTAAATTTTGTGCTGGACCATAATGAAATCACCGGTAACAATACCGATGACTGGGAAAGCAAAATCGATGGCTGTGGCTGCACCGGCGGGGTAAAATTCTGGATCAACAAAAACACCACCGTCACCAATAACTGGGTGCATCATAACAAGGGAGTAGGCTTATGGCTGGACAATAACAACCGGGGCTTCGTGATCGAAAACAATTACATCAATGACAATGACGGAAACGGATTAATGATAGAAGCTGGATATGATGCCCGCGTACGTTTCAACAACTTCAAAAAGAACGCTATTATCGCCGGCATGGAGAGCGCCCGTAAAGGGGATTATTTCCCGGTACCGGCTATATACATCTCCGAAGCTGGCAGTCCCCGCGGGTTTAACCTAAAAACTTCCCCCATGCTGATCAGCAACAATAACTTTGAAAATAACTGGGGCGGCGTGGTACTCTGGGAAAACTCCAACCGGTACAGCGGCTCCAGCGCCAATACCCACCAGGCAGGCACTATCAAAATGAAAAGCCTGTACGATGACTCCCCCTGCCGGTCTGGCCTGCCGGACGTGATCCCAGGCAGCCTTCCGGATAAATTTGTTTGTCGCTGGTCTACCGAAAACGTGGTGGTGGAGAATAACGAATTCAGAATAGACAAGGCCGTACTGGGATGCAGCGGCGGAAACTTCTGCGGCATCAACGGGATATTTTCAGTGTACGGCAGTTATCCTGAATTCAGTGGTTACCAGATCCCCTGGCGCATCACCTTTCAGCAAAACAATATCTTCCGTAATAATCACTACTACGGCGACTGGCAATTTGCCGGGTTTGAAGTGACTGCCCCTGACGGCTCCCGCGTATCCTGGAGCGACTGGACAGCCCCGGCACCTCCGGTACCGGACAAGCCCACCACCAACAACCGTCCCAAAACATTCGGACAGGACAAAGGCAGCACCTATGTGAAATAAAACAGGTTTATTGTTATTGTTTTTTGGGTCTTTTCACCAGGAAAAAAATACAACCAACAAAAACGATCAGGTAAACGATAGCCAGAGCAGGCTTTTCAAACTTAAAATGTTGAAAGTCGAATTGCTTATACAATGCCGCCCCCAGAATGATGGCTACAATTAACAGTACAGGTGACAGTCCTTTTTTATTCTCCATAGATTTAATGTAATACTACAATACTAAAACAGCTTCAGATCTAAAAACGGGACAAACCGGTATATCCGGTTTGTCCCGTATGGTGACCCTATAGGTACAAAATTCAAATCAATTAATCAAAGATAATCTCCCTGCAGTAATTATACAAGCCATATCATTCGAGTCAGTGCGCATCGTTACCAGGTGTTTCAAGGTTAGTCATAATGTGCCGGGCCAATATAGCAGCGTTGTCATCTTTAATCATTGAGAAGTGGCTACCCGGCGTAGTAACCGTTGTTACCTTATCTGTATGGTCCTCCCATCCCAGGCTGTCTGCCGCATATCCCTCCCATCCTGCTTCTTCGGCTTTTACCACCAGCAGGGGTGCGTGAATACTACCGCTAACCGTATACTGGTCCAACACCCTGGCATTATTGATCCTGAGATATTGCATACTAAGGGCAAATTCCAGCTGCTCCAGTTTATCCGGAGATACTTTGTCCTTTATCAAACCGGTGATGTACGGGATGATCTCATTTACCGCCAGTGCAGCAGTACCCTGGGTAATCATCAGGCGAAGATCAGGCAGTGAAACGGTATTGTTTCTTTCCAAAATTTCGATGGCCGCTTCCTGTAACAGCTCCTTGATCAGCACCGCATAGTTGCCGTCTGTCACTATTTTTTCAGGATGTGCGTCGGCATCCAGTATGACTATAGACTCAACCGCTTCACCGGCGGCTTCCAGTTGCCGGGTCATTTCGTAGGCAACATAACTGCCGAAGGAATGCGCCATGAGGCGGTATGGCCCCGAAGGTTGCACCTGCTTCATCCACTGAATACATTGTGAGGCAATAGTAGCCATATCTTCCGGTGCAGGCTCCCCTTTCACTGTTCCGGGCAGTTGCAGGCCATATATGGCGCCTGCCTCATTCAATGCATGGGCAAGCGTATCATAGCCCTCACTGAAGCCGTCCGTACCTGGCAGTATAAAGGCAGGTAGTCCCGGTGAAAGCTTGTTTAAAAGAACAAGATGCTTTTTATCATATGCCGCATTATTACCCGTCACGTTCAGCGTTACCGCTCCATTTCTTTCCAGGCAGGCACACAGGGAGGCGATAGTCGGGTATGCAAAAATATCCCGGAGCAACACATCTGTCTGCCATTCCTGTCTTATGCTTGTTATCAGGCGGACCGTCAAGAGGGAATGTCCGCCCAGCTCAAAGAAATTGTCATCGATACCTACGCTGGCCATTCCCAGTAATTGCTGCCAGATGTCTGCCATCTTTTGCTCCATGCCATTGCGCGGGGCCGTATAAGCGCTTGTACGTAGTTCCCTGGCATCAATGGCGGACAATGTGGTCCTGTCTATCTTACCATTTGTGGTGAGCACAAATTTATCGACCTCCACAAACACAGCAGGAATCATATAAGCCGGCAGTTTACTGCTCAACCATGACACCACGGCTGTTTTGCTGAATTGCTCTTCCGGCACAACATAGGCTACCAGGTACCGGCTGCCGGCCGTATCTTCGGGCGCCAATACTACTGCCTGTTTCACCAGCGGACAACCAGCCAGCACTTTTTCCACTTCTTCCAATTCTATGCGGTAACCACGGACCTTCACCTGGTTATCTGACCTTCCCTGGAACAGGAGATTACCGTCCGGCAACCATTTGCCGATGTCCCCGGTCCGGTATAGCCTTGCTCCGGGCCTGCCGCTATAAATATCCTGTACGAATTTTTCGGCTGTCAGCACATCTCTGTTGAGGTAACCGCGGGCCACTCCATCCCCGCCGATATAAATTTCGCCGGGAACACCAGCCGGAAGCAGGTCGCCCCGTTTATCCAGCACATATACCTGCGTATTGTCCAACGGCTTCCCGATAGGCATCTCGGATGTACTGAGAGCGCCTGGTTTATAAAGATACGCAGTAGCCACCACCGTCGTTTCCGTAGGCCCGTATTCGTTATAGAAACTGGTGTTGCCTGCCCATTGGTCTGCCAGTTCAACTGTACATGCCTCCCCGCCTACTACGATATTACGTAAACGGCCGTAGTTACTGCACGGCGAAATGCTGCTCAGCAGCCCCGGTGTCACGTCCAGATGGGTGATGTCTTCGCTTAGAATGACATCCATAAACGAACGCTGGTCTAACAGCGTCTCCTTCGAGATCAGTACGAGTGTGGCGCCACCTGTCAATGCCAGGAAGATTTGTTCTACCGCCGCATCGAAGGTAAAGCTGGCCGTTTGCAGGATACGGTCATGGCTGGTGATCCGGAACTCGCGCATCCGGCAGTTCAGCATATTCATCACCGCACCGTGTTCTATCAGCACCCCTTTGGGACGGCCGGTAGAACCGGACGTATAAATTACATATGCCAGCTGTTTTGCGTGATATGTTGTTCCGGGCATTGTCACCGGGCAGGCAGCAATTTTCCGCCTGTGGGCATGCAGGTCTATCAGCATTATTTTCTCATCGGCGCCCGTTAGGGGCATGTCCTGATGGCCGGTCACAACAATTTCCGCCGCCGTATCTTCCAATATGGCCCTGATGTGCTCCGCAGGGTATTCCGGATCGATGGGGACATACGCCGCGCCAGCTTTCAGGATTCCCAGTATTCCGATGATCATTTCAACAGACCGGGTGATGCATAAAGGCACGAGCATGCCTTCCCGCACTCCTTTACCGGACAGATAGCGGGCCAGCTGGTTAGAACGTTCGTCCAGTTCGCGGTAAGTAAGACTTTGGGCTTCAAACACCAGCGCAACAGCAGCCGGCGTAAGCGCTACCTGGCGGGCAAAACGTTCCACCAGCAACGTATCGCTGTTATCAGCAACAGCCGTGTCGTTAAATGCACGCAGCAGCAGGTCCTGTTCAGCAACGGATATCACGTCCAGGTTGTTTACCGGCTGATGGTACCGATGCAGGTAACAGTCCATAACCGCTTCAAAGTAACCGTGCCATGTTTCCAGCGATTTGCCCGCTTTCAGTTTTCTTCCGAGGTTATAGATGATGATTAATTCATTACCAGTCACACTAACTGTAAAATCAAGGTAGGTATTCGTTTTACCATAACCTTCCACGCCTTCCGCCACGCCGCCTGCATCTTCAAAGTCAAACAATCCCTCCTGCAGATCATCCAGTACGTGGAAGTTGACAAAATTGAACAACACATCAAAGAACGGATTTCCCTGGTGGCCCTGTTCACCTGCCGCTTTGGTGATGTCCAGCAAACTGGACCTGTTTCGCTGCTTCATGATCGTCAGCTTGTTTTCAATTTCCTCAAAATATTCTTTCCAGGTAGTAACCCCATCTGCAGCCATATAACGGAAAGGAAGCGTATTCAGGAAGCAGCCCAGTAGTTTCTCACCATCTTCCCTCAACGGTCTGTTATTGTCTACAACGCCCAATGTCACCTCATTTTCATAGGTAAACATACCCAACACATGAATGAAGGCGCCCAGGAACAGCGATTTCAGAGAAATGCCATCTTCTTTTGCGCGGCTCTTCAGTGTATTCAACAAGACCGTATTATGGCTTTTTACCAATGTTTCACTGGTTTCTTCCGATGAGAATATATCCAGGCGCTTATAACCGTCCAATTCATTTTTCCAGTAGGTTAATTCCTCCGTATTACGCTTCGCCACCATACTATCTACAATGAAATCCCGGTAGGTGCATTTCAGCGCCGGCAATGCAGGTATTTCCGGTTGTTTTTCCAGCTGCAGGTAAAGGTTATTCAGTTCCGTTTTGAGCGAAGCCTCGCTCCATCCGTCAATGATGGCATGATGACACTGGAACAGCAACCCCGTAGCTCCCCGGAGATGAAACACCGTAACCCTCCACAGCGGTTTCCCCATTTCAAAAGGCTCGGCACGTTCGATGGCCTGGTAGGTATTAATGTAATCCTTCACTGCCTTGTTATCATGCTGCGACAGATCTATATAGTCAATTTTCACCGGTACCGTTTTATAGACAATCTGTACGCCTTCTTCCCGGACGCTGAAATCGAAAGCTGTTCTCAGGATACTGTGTTTGGCCACCATCAGCTTCCAGGCCTGTTCAAACGCACGCTTATCAAGGTTATCAGGCATGAGGATACCTATCTGGTCATGATATATCCCTTTGTCGGGATATAACAGTGACGCATATACCATTCCGCTCTGAATATCGCTCATTGGATATACGTCCTCTATCAGGGCAGCATCCGGCCTGTTTTGCAGCACTTCCTGCTTCAGGGCGGCAATTTCAGCTTCCACTTCCTGGTGAATGTCACCAGGACCGGCAGCTGCATTGTTTCCGAGCAGGGCCACCAGTTTTTCAATAGTAGCCGCCTGATAGATATCGGCCAGTTTCACTTCTTTTCCAAAGGCTTTACGCATCCTGCTCACCAGGGTAATGATCATGATGGAATCACCACCCAAATGGAAGAAATCATCGTGTATGCCTACCTGTTCCACGTCCAGGATTTCCTTCCATATATCAACCAGTTTCTGTTCCGCCTCATTACGGGGCGCCGCCACCGTGTCGCCGGTGGTAAGCGGCTGGTCAGGATCAGGCAATGCCTTTTTATCTACTTTACCATTGGATGTCAGCGGCAGAACAGCTATTTCAATCAGCTGCGAAGGCACCATGTATTCCGGAAGATGCACTTTCGCATAGTCTGTAATAGCGGATGCATCAAATACCCCTGCCGGAACAATATATGCCAGCAGACGCTTATTGTTCTCTTTTCCTGACACCACTACTACTGCCCTGTTCACCTGTTCGTGCTGTTGCAGTACCTTCTCTATTTCTCCCAGTTCAATCCTGAACCCGCGGATCTTTACCTGATCGTCGATCCTGCCCAGGTACTCGATGTTGCCATCAGGCAACCAGCGCCCTAAGTCACCTGTGCGATACAAGCGGCTTCCGGGATCTGTACTGAAAGTGTTCTTTACAAATTTCTCCGCTGTCAGCTCCGGTCGATAGAGATATCCGCGGGCAAGGCTGGTCCCTCCTATGCATATTTCCCCGGCGACCCCTATCGGGCAAAGCCTGTTGTTTTCGTCACGGATATAGACTTCTATATTGTTTACCGGCTTACCGATGACAACCATATCCTCTTTCAGCGGATCATCGGCGAAAGTAGTCAGTACGGTGTTTTCCGTAGGCCCGTAACAGTTAATCACCCTTATTCCTTTTGCCTGCAGGTACCTTGTATCTTCTTTGATCATCGGTTCCCCGGCAGACACAATGGTAGTCACCGTGTCCAGCTCATCCTTGATTGTATGCAGGTAAGAAGGCGTTACCACGATGACCGATACGTCGCGCTTTCTTATCAAAGTTGTAATCCCCTGTACAGACAGCAGCTCTTCCTGCCGCGGCAGGACAATGCAACCTGCACTCAATAAGGTATTAAATATTTCATAGCAGGAAGCATCGAAGCCCAGTGCGGCAAACTGCAACGTTTTCATGCCCGGGTACAGTTTCAGTCGTACTATCTGGTCAGCAGTAAGGTTCAGTACCCCTCTGTGCTCAATCATCACCCCTTTGGGATTACCTGTACTGCCCGATGTATAGATGACATATGCCAGGTTACGGGATGTGATGTCAACAGCAAACGCCGATTCCGGCATAGCACTGATCCGCGACTGGTGATCGTCCAGGTTGATCACGGTAAGTCCCTGCGGCAACTGCAACTGCGGGTCCATTTCCCCGGCAGTAATCAATACCGCCGCTTTACTGTCATCCAGGATATAGTTAATTCTCGCCGGCGGGTAAGTAGGATCAATAGGCAGGTATGCCGCTCCCGCTTTCAGGATGCCCATTATGCTCACGATTACATCCGGTGAACGTTGCATACATACAGCCACCAGCATTTCCTCTTTTATGCCTTTACCGTTAAGATAATGTGCAAGCTGATTGGACCGGACGTCCAGCTCACGATAGGTCATTTCCCGGTCATCAAAAGCCACGGCAAGGTTGTCCGGATAAAGACCTACCTGTTTCTCAAAAACAGCCATGATCGTATTTTCTTCCGGCAGCGGAGCGGCGGTGGCGTTAAATGTTTCCAGTAGTTGCGCCTCTTCCGCAGCAGACATCAGGGCAATGTCAATCAACCGGCATCCGGAATGACTGATGATATACCTTAATATTTGTTCGAAATGGCGGCACAATTGTGTGATATAAGTATCCGGCAGTAAAATAGCATTATACTTAAACACAATACGGACTTCCTCTTCTATGGTGATGGCCAGTCCCAGGGGATAGTTGGCGTGGTCCTTTCCACTGACGTCGCCTATATCCAGGTTCCATTCCCGGGTGGACAGTAATTGACCCACCGGATAGTTTTCGAATACCAGGAAGGTATCAAACAGGTCGCCGGATATACCAGCCCATTGCTGGCTGTCGTTTAACGACGTGTGCTGGTGGGTGCGCATCTGCGCCTGTTCATCCTGCAGCTGTTGCAACCAACCGGCCACAGGCTGCTGTTCATCCACCTTCACATGTAATGGCAGGGTATTGATATACATGCCCACACGTTTTTCCACTCCGGCCAAATCTCCCGGCCTGCCAGACACCGTAACACCATAAGCGATATGATCATTACCGGTATAACGGTATAACAGATACGCCCACACGCCCTGCATCAGGGTATTAACCGTAAGGCGCTCCTTCCGGGCGTAAGACAGTATATGCCGGGTAGTACCCGCATCCAGCACCAGCGGTTTGATCCGGAAATCGCCCAGACCTTTTGTTCTTTCGGTTGAAGCCTTAACGATCGGTAATAAGGTGGCCTTGGTAATTCCTGCCAGGTATTGCTGCCAGAATGAAATTTCGTCTTCCTTGTCACGGCGTTCTATAAAACGGATATACTCTTCGTAGCTGTCTTCGCCATCAGCCGCCACCACGCCGCCTGTCAGCAACAATTCATAAGCCTGCAACAATTCTTCCAGCAATACAGGTATCGACCAGCCGTCCAGCAGCAGGTGATGGTAGGTCCATATCATCCTGTACCTGTCTTCCGATAACCGTATAAAGGCCAGACGCATCAGCGGCGCTTCTTTAAAATCAAATACACGACCGTGGTCTTCTGTTTCAAATTGCTGCCAAGCAATGGCCTGCGCGGTTTCATCCATGTGACGGCAGTCCAGCATCGTCACGGGCATCTGCACGTCCCGGTATACTACCTGCACGGGTATACTAAAATCGTTGGCATAAAATGCGCTGCGCAGAATACTATGCCGGCGTACCAGGTGCTGCCAGCTTTCCACCATCGCCTGCACATTGAGTTGTCCCAGCTCACAGCTGAACTGCTGCATATACATACCTGCCCCGGAAGCATATAAACTATGGAACAGCATACCTTCCTGCAGACCGCTCAACCGGTACATGCCAGCTACCTGGCCGCGTCTTGGCGCTCCGCGGTAAGAAGCGTCCATGAAAGCGTCCAGCTCTTCGTTGCTGATTTCCCTGCCCAGGCCGTAATCCGAAGGTGTAAACACCGTCGTTTTCTGTGATGCGCAATGGGTAATCAGCGAGGTAAGATGTCCAATAAACGTCTCTGCCAGTTGTCCTACACTGGCCGCTTCGTAATGTTTACTGCTGTACCTCCACTGGAACACCAGCTCTCCGCCCTGCACCATACCACTGACAGACAATTTTTCTCTCACTGCAAAGTCTGCCGCCACAGGGTCTCCGGATGGTTCCGTGGTAAAATTGATATAGCCGTCGCGGTTAACGAGGTTATCCGACTGCCCCAGATAGTTGAACGTAACATCCCAGGGATCTTCTCCCTGCAAAGCAGTTGTCTTATTGAGGTATTTCAATACACCGTAACCGATGCCTTTGTCCGGCACCTGACGTAACTGCTCTTTCACCGCTTTGAGTAAATCGCCGGCCTGCTTGCCATCTTCCGTTTCCAGCAAAACAGGATACAGGCTGGTAAACCATCCAACGGTACGGCTGACATCTATGCCGGAAGCAATATCTTCCCGGCCATGTCCTTCCATTCCGACAATAACACTGCCGGTCCCATTCCATGCAGACAGCGTAAGACCCAGGGCTGTTAATAAAACATCATTGATTTCCGTGCGGTACGCATGAGACACCTGCTGCAATAAACGTTGTGTCTGGGCGGTGTCCAGGCGGACTTCAACATTACCTATGTCCGTCAACGTTACCCTTCCGGCATAAGCATGATCAACACGCAAAGGAGCATGATGCCGCACCATATCTTCCCAATAGGGCTGTTGGTCCAACAGCCGACGGCGCCGGCCATAAGCTGTCAATGCCTGGTACCATTCGCGGTAAGAGCTGCCTTTACGGGCCTGTATCGCAGACACATCCCCTTTCAGCAACAGTTCCAGGTCTTCCAACAGGATGCGCCAGGACACCCCGTCCACCGCCAGGTGGTGAATAATGATCAACAACCGGTTGCGCGCCTCACTGCCAGGTGTTAAAAACAATACCGTACGAACCAGTATTCCCTGTTCAATGTCAAGGCTGCGCTGGTACTGGTCGCCATACGCCGCTATCTTTCCAGACAGCTCGTCCTGCCCTACGGATTGCAGATCGACGACTTCCAGCTCACCTTCATAAGCACCATAAGTTTGCTCCCAGCTTTCACCACTACGGGTATACGTAAAACGCAGGACATCGTGATAGCTCACCAGTTGCCTGATGGCAGAGGATAAACCTGCGATATCTACCTGTTTATCTATTCCCAATAAAACGTGGTGATTAAAATGAGATTCAGCAGTATCCGATAATTCAAAATACCATTGTTGGATGGGTAATAAGCCACTGCTGCCTGTCAGCAAGCCTTGCTCCCCTGAGACAACATTCTCCTTTTGAGACAACAGACGGGAAGAAAGCCCGGCTATCGTCTGGAAGGTGAACAGGTCTTTGGGCTGTAAGGCGTATCCATAGCGTTTGGCACGGCTCACCACCTGAATGGAGATGATGGAATCACCGCCTAATTCAAAGAAGTTATCATTCCGGCCTACCTGTTTTACATTCAGCAATTCTTCCCATATGCCCGCCAGTTGTTGTTCCGTATCATTAACCGGGGCCACATAGGCCTGCCGGTGTAATGCGCCTGCATCCGGGTCCGGAAGTGCCTGTTTATCCAGTTTACCGTTGATGGTCAACGGTAAGGCTGCCAGTTCGACCAGCAACGCCGGCACCATATATTCAGGAAGCCTTTCCTTTAAGAAGGCGGTCACCGCTTCCCGGTTAAAATCGCCGGCAGGCACCACGTAGGCCACCAGCCGTTTATGTCCTTTATCGTCTGTTTTAACAAGAACTACCGCTTCCTGTATCTGTGGGTACTGCCGCAGAACATAGGCTATTTCTTCGGGTTCTATGCGGAAACCGCGCACCTTCACCTGGTCGTCAGCCCGGTCAAGGTATTCGATATTACCGTCCGGTAGCCATCTCACCTGGTCACCGGTGCGGTACCAACGGCCGGCAATATCTTTCAATGATACGAACCGTTTCCCAGTCTCTTCGCTGTTATTGATATACCCCAGTGAAACACCGTCGCCGCCGATATATAGCTCTCCCGCTACCCCTACCGGCGCCAGCTGTAAATGCTCATCCAGCACCAGCGCTTTGGTATTTGCCAGCGGACGGCCGATGGGCACCGGCATTCCTTTCGTTACCCTGTTGATAGGATGACAAACGGCATATACCGTTGTTTCCGTAGGGCCATACCCGTTAATTAACCTGTTCGGGCCGAGCAAAGCGAAAGCTTTCCCGATATGCCACGGCGACAGTTTTTCTCCGCCAACCATCAGCTTCCTGAACGGTTTTAATCCATCGATACAGCTATCTACGAAATTGTTAAAAAGTGCGCTTGTCAGGAAACTGAACGTTATCTGCTGCCGGGCGATAATATCCGAAAGCGCAAATACATCTGAAGCGGCATCTTCGTCTATCAGGCAAAGCGTAGCACCGCGCAGCAAAGCGCCATATATATCGTAGGTAGAACCGTCAAATGCGTAATTAGACCATTGCAATACCCGGTCTTCAGGCACAATGGCAATATCGCCCGGGTCATATACCAGCTTCACAATATTCCTGTGGCAGACGGCTGTGCCTTTAGGTTTGCCGGTAGTACCGGAAGTATACATAACATATACACGGTCGTCTGCCGTGGCCTGTGTCTCAACAGGGAGCGCCGGATAACCTTCGGCGGCTGCTATGTTCAGCCCTGTAAGATGTGCCTCCAGGCCCGATGCGGCATACAACGAACTGTCCGTGTACAGTACGTAAGATATGTCCGCATCTGCCACCATCAGTTGCAGCCGTGCCGGAGGATACGTTATATGAAGCGGTACATAGGCATTGCCACTTTTCAGGATACCCCACATGCCTATCAGCATTTCAGGGCTACGGTAGGCCAACAGCGCGATATTACGGCCGGTCGCACAGCCATTGGCGGCCAAATACCCTGCTACCTGGTTGGAACGTTCGTCCAGTTCGCGGTAAGTAAGCTGCCGGTCGCCAAAAGTGATGGCCACCTTATCAGGAGATAATTGCACTTGTTCCCTGAACAGGGCTGTCACTGTTTTATCCGCAGGATAAGTAACAGTCGTACCATTAAAGGTTTCCAGCAGTTGTTGTTGCTGTTCGCCGGTCAGTAGTGTAATATCTTCCAGCCTGCCCGAAGGGTGGTCAATGATCTGGTCCAGCACCTGTACAAACTGGTCCTGTATCTGGAGAATATAGTCTTCGGTCAACAGATCAGCATTATACTGGAACTCGATGTTTGTTTCTTCTCCCGAAACAATAATGATAGTCAACGGGTAGTTGGTATGGCTCTGCCCCTCGCCCTGCACAATATCCACTATCCAGGAATGGGACAGTAACGTTTTGTTTACCGGGTAATTTTCAAATACCAGTAACGTATCAAACAGTTCGCCCTCAACAGCGGCGCCCCGCACGCTCTCTTTCAACGGCACATGCTGATATTTGCGGCTTTGCACCTGTTCCAGCTGTAGTTGCTGCAGCCATTCGGTCACACGCTGTTCTCTTTTCACGCCTGTACGCAACGGCAGCGTATTAATATACATCCCTACCCTGCGTTCCACGCCCGGCAGATCATCCGGCCGGCCGGCGACCGTTACGCCAAAGGCAATATATGCATTACCGGTATAGCGGTGCAACTGGTAACTCCACACGCCCTGCATCAGGGTATTAATGGTAATATGCTGTTGCTGTACATAAGATAGGATGCTCTTTGTCTTATTATGGTCCAGCGTCAGTATGCGGCTTTTGAAAACGCCGGCCCCGCTTGTTCTTTCCGCCCCGCTGTCAATAAACGGCAATAAAGTACCGGTGGTAATATCAGACAGATACTGCTTCCAATAGGTAGCTGCCGCAGGTTTATCAGCACGCTCCAGGTAACGGATATAATCTTCGTAACGGTCTTCTGCCACAGTCAACGGCGCCTTACCCGTCAACAGTTGTTCATAATTATTAATTAATCTCTCCAATATTACAGGCAATGACCAACCATCCACCAGCAGGTGATGATAGGTCCACACCAGGCGGTAACGCTCATCAGACAGGCGCACCAGCCCTATGCGCATCAGCGGCGGGGTATTAAAATCAAAGCCGCGGTCGCGCTCTGCTATTTCAAATGCACGGCATTCCTCTTCCTGCGCTGAGGCACTCAGATGACGACAATCCAATTGCCGTACCGGTATCTCCACCATATGATGCACACATTGCACCGGCACACGGAACACATCATAATAAAATCCGCTTCTGAATATGCTGTGTTCCTGCAACAAGTACTGCCAGCTCTGAATCAATGCATCGGTATTGACTTCTTTGACTTCTATCACCAGCTGTTCCGTATAGGTGTTCACTTCATCTTCATACAAACTGTGGAACAGCATGCCTTCCTGTAATCCGCTCAACCGGTATATCGCATCCGGTTGGTGTTCTTTTCCGTTTGATGTCCATCTATTGAGAAACGCATCCAGTTCCGCATTACTTACCAGCCCGGCGAGGCCATAGTCAGACGGCGTATATACCGGACCTGCAGCCGCTTGCTCTACGATGTATGTAATCAGTGATTCGAGGTCCCGTTGGTATTGTGCGGCGAGCATTTCGATGGTATCGTTATCATAATGCAGCGTGCTGTAGCTCCAGGACATCACCAGTTCTCCGCCTGCTACCATTCCATTCACCGCTATTTTCCGCCGTACTACATAATCATCGCCGGCATTAGCGCCCGTATCTTCGTCCGTAAGGTTGATCCATTTGCCCTTCTGGCCGATAGTGTCGAGTTGCCCGAGGTAGTTAAACGTAATGTCCCATGGGTCGTTACCCTGTAGTGCAGGCGTTTTATTAATATATTTAGAGACCCCGTAACCGATTCCCTTGTCGGGCACCTGCCGCAGTTGTTCTTTTATTTCACGCAGCTGCATGCCGGTATCCTGACTGTTGATATCCAGCAATACCGGGTAATGGATGGTAAACCAGCCAACTGTGCTGCTGATATCAATACCTTCCGCAATATATTCACGGCCATGGCCTTCCAGCCCTATCAATACCTGGTTGTTATTTGTCCACGACGTCAGGGTTTGCGCCAGTGCACACAGCAAAACATCGTTGATTTCCGTATGATATACAGCGGGTACTTCCTGCAACAATTTTCGTGTATGCACGGCAGATAGCCTGGTTTCACAGGTAGTCGTATCCTTTATATGCAGTAGTCCCTCATATGTTTTATCAACCGGGAGAGGCTGATATTGCTGTACCATCCGTTCCCAGTGATTTTGCTGGCTTTGCAGCCGGCTGCTGATACCATAAGCTTCCAATGCCTGGTACCATTCCCGGTAGGATGTCCCTTTCCTTCCCAGCGATACCGGCCTGCCTTGCTGCAGATCATCCAGCAATTGTTCAAGGTCGGCCAGCAAAATGCGCCAGGAAACACCATCTACTGCCAGGTGGTGGATTACCAGCAACAGCCTGTTATGTGCGGTTGCCGCAGGTGTCTGGAACAACACCGCCCGGAACAGGACGCCCTCTGCTATATTAAGGCTGCGCTGATAAACATCGCTATAGGCGGTCAGCGATTCCGGCAATTCATCCGGTGTTGCCGCCTGCAGGTCCACGATGGCCAATGCGCCTTCATAAACACCATATGTCTGTTCAGGGCCTGCCGCTCCGTTACTGTATACGAAACGCAGGCTATCGTGGTAATGCATCAGTTGCGTAATGGCCGCAGACAATACCGAGCTGCTGACACCCTTATCTATTTCCAGTAAGAAGCTCTGGTTAAAATGTGAAGCAGTCGTGTCTGCCTTTTCAAAATACCATTGCTGTACCGGCAGCAATCCGCTGTTGCCTGTGAGCATGCCCTGGTCCTGTGAGGCAGACGAAGCTCCCGCCCGCAAAGACATGACAGCTGACAGGGTGGCAATTGTCTGGTAATCGAAAAGGTCGCCTACCTGTAACTCATACCCCTTGCGTCTCACCCGGCTGACGATCTGTATGGTGATAATGGAGTCTCCTCCCAGTTCAAAAAAGTTATCATGTATACTTACCGCCGGCACGTCCAGTACTTCTTCCCAGATGCTTACCAGTACTTCTTCCAGGGTATTACGGGGTGCCACCAGGGCGTGTTGTTCCTGGTTTTCCCGGCCCGGTTCCGGCAATGACTTTTTATCAATTTTACCGTTTGCCAGCAGCGGGAACTGTGTCAGCGCCACCAGTACGGCGGGGACCATATATTCCGGCAGTTGTGCTTCCAGATAGGCCTGTATGCCTGCCCGGTCAAAATCACCTTCCGGTATCACATATCCGATCAACCGCTTATGCCCGTTACTTTCCGTTCTGACCACCACAACGCCCTGCCGCACCAGGTCACATCCATTCAGCACACGGTCTATCTCTCCGGGTTCTATCCTGTAACCTCTGATTTTCACCTGGTCATCTACCCTTACCAGGAAGACAATATTACCATCGGGCAGATACTTCACCAGGTCGCCGGTGCGATATAGTTTTGTGCCGGCGCCCTCCGCAAATGGATTATCAATAAACCGTCCTGCAGTCAGTTCTGCATTGTTTAAGTAGCCTGCCGCCACACCTTCTCCCCCGATATACAGTTCACCGGGCACACCTACCGGGCAAAGCCGGTTATCAGGGCTTACCACGTAAACAACGGTATTGGAAAACGGTTTCCCTATAGGGATACCGGTATGATAGGCGGCCTCACGGTTTACGCGGTGCAGCAGTTTTCCTATAGTCGTTTCCGTAGGACCGTAATGGTTCGCTACCTCACAGGTAGCACCAGCGTTAAAGATACTGTCCGTTACGGCCGCTTCCAGCGCCTCTCCACCAAAGACCAGCAGTTTCCGGGGAAGTAATAACCGGTCCGGGGCAGACAATCCCTTCCAGTGTGAAGGCACTATTTTGATACAGTCCACCGGATGTTTGTCCAGATATCCGAAAAGTATGTCTGTATCATTAATCGCAGCTTTCGAGAACACGTGCAGCGTCCCTCCTGTAGACAAGGCACCGAACAAAACGGTATTGCCCAGGTCTGTAGCAATGCTGGAAAGCAATCCAAACGAGCCGCAATCATCAACCGGTAAAGCGGCTTTTATGCCAAACACATAATCCATCAGGTTCTGATGGGTCACCATTACCCCTTTCGGCTTCCCGGTACTGCCTGACGTATAGATCACGTACACGAGGTCACTGCCCGCAGGTTTCTCTTCCGGGGCAATAGCCGGATACGTTGCAAGGGCGGTGCATGCTTCATCCAGTTCCAGTACAGGCGTTGCCGTTATATGACGGAACCTGCCGGCACAGCTGTTGTCTGTTATTATGATATGTGCGCCGGTATCTTCGAGTATATAATTGGTCCGTTCCTGCGGGAAATCCGGATCTACCGGCACATAGGCCCCGCCGGCTTTTAATATTCCCATTATCGCCACTATCATACCTGTGGAGCGCTCCATGCACAAGGCCACCAATGACCCTCTGCGTACGCTTTTGCTGCGTAAATAAGCCGCCAGCTGGTTGGCCCGTTCTTCAAGCATCCCGTAGGTCAATGTATTTTCTTCGTAAACGACAGCGACCGATGCTGATTTCGAAGACACCTGTGTCTCAAACAGGTCTACAATTGTGTTATGACGCGGGTATTCCACCGCCATTTTATTTCCACCGGACAGCAACCCTGCCTGTTCAGCCGGTGTCAATAGCTCAAGATCTGCCAGGGTCAGGGTATCCCGGTCAATAATCTGGTGCAGGACCGTCTTAAAATGGCCCGCTATTTTTTCTATATATAATTCGTCCAGCAACTCACTATTATAACTAAACAACAGATTGGTGACTGTTGTAATATGGACAATGATGGTCAGCGGGTAGTTGGTATGCGGATGCGTCTCCACATCGGTGATTTCCAATTTCCATTCCCTGGAATCTATCACTTCGTTAAGCGGATAATTCTGGAAAGTAATAGAGCTGTCGAATAAATCACCTGGCACGCCAGCCCACTGCTGGATTTCATTCAGCCCGGTATATTGATATTCCCGGCTCTGTATCTGATCTGTTTGCAGGTCCTGCAACCATTGCACCACCGTTTTGTTTCCCGTTACTTTTGCATGTAATGGCAGTGTATTGATATACAACCCTACCCGTTGCTCTACGCCCGGCAGGTCCTCAGGCCGGCCGGAGACGGTAACACCATAGGCAACATCCTGATGACCGGTATAACGGTATAACAGGTACGCCCATACGCCTTGTACCAGTGTGCTGGCGGTAACATGGTGACGCTGCACGTAATCTGCCAGTTGGGCGGTAACAAAGCTATCGAGTAGTATGTTCTTTCCTTTGTATACCCCTACCCCTTTTGTTCTTGATGCAGTGGCATTGATAAACGGCAGGAGCGTACCTTCTTCTATACCTGCCAGGTAATTTTTCCAATACAGGGATATATTCTCTTTGTCCTGCCGGTCCAGGTAACGAATATAATCTTCATATCGATCTTCAGCGCCTGCTGCCACTTGTTTTCCGGTTACCAGTGCTTCATAGGTGTTGAGCAATTCCCCTACGAGTACCTGTAAAGACCATCCGTCAAATAAAATATGGTGTGATGTCCACAGCATCCGGTATTTATTTTCCTCCAAACGCACCAGCGTAATGCGCATCAGCGGCGCTTCCTTAAAGTCAAACCCCTGCCGCAGATCAGCTGTTTTATACTCCAGGAATGCTGCTGCCTGGGCCGCTTCATCCATTCCACGGTAATCCAGCACCATTACAGGCAACTCGGCGTCTTTGTATACGCACTGTACCGGAATATCAAAGTCGTCATAATAAAAACCTGTGCGCAAAATGCTATAACGCTGTAGCAAATAATTCCAGCTCTCTCTAAAGCTATCTTCCTTCAGATGCAACAGCTCACACACAAACTGTTCTATATAGGTTCCTACCTGCTCATCATACAGGCCATGGAACAACATACCTTCCTGCAAACCGCTTAACCTGTACATGCCCGCTACCTGACCGCGTCTTGGCGCTCCCCGGTAAGAAGCGTCCAGGAAGGCATCCAGCTCCTCGTTGCTGATTTCCCTGCCCAGGCCATAATCTGAAGGTGTAAAGACCGTCGTTTCCTGCGATGCGCAATGGGCTATCAGCGAGGTAAGACGCTGGATAAATGTTTCTGCCAGATGTTCCACACTTGCTGCATCGTAATGTTTGCTGCTGTATTTCCACTGAAACACCAGTTCTCCGCCCTGCACCATACCGCTGACCGCTAATTTTTCCTTTACTGCGAAGTCTGCTGCCACCGGATCTCCGGATGGTTCTGTGGTGATATTGATATAACCTTCCCGGTTAACAACATTATCCGACTGACCAAGGTAGTTGAACGTAACATCCCAGGGGTCTTCTCCCTGCAAGGCCGCCGCCTTATTGATATATTTCAATACACCATAGCCAAGTCCCTTGTCCGGCACCCGGCGCAGCTGTTCCTTTATTGCTTTTAATAGCGCGCCGTCCTGCTGGTCACCTTCCAGCTCCAGTAAAACAGGATACAGGCTGGTAAACCATCCTACGGTACGACTGATATCCACACCGGGAACAATATCTTCCCGGCCATGTCCTTCCAGGCCGATAACGATACGACCGGTATTATTCCATGCTGACAACGTCAGTCCCAGTGCTGTTAATAAAACATCATTGATTTCTGTATGGTACGCATGGGACACTTCCTGTAACAAACGTTGTGTCTGGCCGGCATCCAACCGGATGGTGTAATTACCTATATCCGAGGCCGTTACCGCTCCTTTATAAGCATGATCAACACGCAAAGGAGTAACATTTTGCACTACACCTTCCCAATAAGGTTGCTGGTCCAACAGCCGGCGGCGCCGGCCATAAGCTGTCAATGCCTGGTGCCATTCGCGGTAAGAGCTGCCTTTACGGGCCTGTACCGCAGACACATCCCGTTTCAGCAACAATTCCAGGTCTTCCAGCAGGATACGCCAGGACACCCCGTCCACCGCCAGGTGGTGAATAACGATCAACAACCGGTTACGCGCTTCACTGCCAGGTGTTAAAAACAATACCGCACGAACCAGTATTCCCTGTTCAATGTCAAGGCTGCGCTGGTACTGGTCGCCATACGCCGCTATCTTTTCAGACAGCTCGTCCTGCCCTACGGATTGCAGATCGACAACTTCCAGCTCACCTTCATAAGCACCATAGGTTTGCTCCCAGCTATCACTGCTACGGGTATACGTAAAACGCAGGGCATCGTGATAACTCACCAGTTGCCTGATAGCTGAGGATACATCAGCAATATCTACCTGCTTATCTATTCCCAGCAAAACCTGGTGATTAAAATGCGATTCGGCAGTACCCGATAATTCAAAATACCATTGCTGGATGGGTAATAAGCCACTGCTGCCTGTCAGCAAGCCCTGCTCCCCTGAGACAACATTCTCCTTTTGAGACAGCAGACGGGAAGAAAGCCCGGCTATCGTCTGGAAGGTGAACAGGTCTTTGGGCTGTAAGGCATAGCCATAGCGTTTGGCGCGGCTCACCACCTGAATGGAGATGATGGAATCACCACCTAATTCAAAGAAGTTATCATTCCGGCCAACCTGTTTTACATTCAATAATTCTTCCCATATGCCCGCCAGTTGCTGTTCCGTATCATTAACCGGGGCCACATAGGCCTGCCGGTGTAATGCGCCTGCATCCGGGTCCGGAAGGGCCTGTTTATCCAGTTTACCGTTGATGGTCAACGGTAAGGCCGCCAGTTCCACCAGCAACGCCGGCACCATGTATTCAGGAAGCCTTTCCTTTAAGAACGTGGTCACCGCTTCCCGGTTAAAATCACCGGCAGGCACCACGTAGGCCACCAGCCGTTTATGTCCTTTATCATCCGCTTTAACGAGTACTGCTGCTTCCCATATCTGTGGGTACTGCCGCAGCACATAGGCTATCTCTTCGGGTTCTATGCGGAAACCGCGCACCTTCACCTGGTCGTCAGCCCTGTTCAGGTATTCGATATTACCGTCCGGTAGCCATCTCACCTGATCGCCGGTGCGGTACCAAAGACCTGCCATGTCTTTCAATGACACGAATCGTTTCTTCGTTTCTTTGCTATTATTGATATATCCCAGTGAAACACCGTCTCCCCCGATATACAACTCTCCTGCTACCCCTACCGGCGCCAACTGTAAATGCTCATCCAGCACCAGCGCTTTGGTATTTGCCAGCGGACGGCCGATGGGCACCGGCATTCCCTCCGTTATTGTATTGACAGGATATGAGGTGGCATATACTGTTGTTTCCGTAGGACCATACACATGCACTAACCTGCCGGGGCCCAGTAAGGAAAATGCTTTCTTTATATGCCAGCCAGATGCCTTCTCTCCACCGAACAATAACTTTCTTAAGGGTTTTAACCCATCAATACAGCTATCAACGAAATTATTAAAGAGTGCCGTGGTCAGGAAACAAACGGTTATCTGCTGTCGGGTGATGATGTCTGAAAGCGCAAATACATCTGAAGCGGTATCTTCATCTACCAGGCAAAGCGTAGCCCCGCACAGTAAGGCGCCATATATATCGTAGGTGGAACCGTCAAATGCGTAATTAGACCATTGCAATACCCGGTCTTCAGGCATAATGGCAATATCGCCCGGATCATATACCAGCTTCACAATATTCCTGTGGCTCACAGCGATGCCTTTAGGCTGGCCGGTAGTACCGGAAGTATACATGACGTATACGCGGTCGTCTGCAGAGCCTTGTAATGCAACAGGGAGCGCCGGATAATCTTCGGCAGCTGCTATGTCCAGTCCTGTAAGATGTGCTTCCAGCCCGGACGCGGCATACAATGAACTGTCCGTGTACAGTATGTAAGATATGTCCGCATCTGCCGCCATCAGTTGCAGCCGTGCAGGAGGGTAGGTAGTATGAAGGGGCACGTAGGCATTGCCGCTTTTCAGGATACCCCATATACCTATCAGCATCTCGGGGCTACGGTAGGCCAACAGCGCGATATTACGGCCGGTCGCACAGCCATTGGCGGCCAAATACCCTGCTACCTGGTTGGAACGTTCATCCAGTTCGCGGTAAGTAAGCTGCCGGCCGCCAAAAGTAATGGCCACTTTATCCGGAGATAATTGCACCTGTTCCCTGAACAGGGTTGTCACTGTTTTATCCGCAGGATAAGCAACAGCCGTGTCATTAAAGGTTTCCAGCAACTGTTTCTTTTCACCGGCCGTCAACAATTCAATATCCTGCCATGTAGCACTGCTACTATCCGCTACCTGCAACAGCACCTGCTCAAAATGTTTTGCTATCGCGTTGACATAAGCGGCAGGTAATATTGTTGAATTATAATTAAACTGAATATTTATTTCCTCCGCTGCTCCTATAACAATATCCAATGGATAGTTGGTCTGCTCCCGCACCACGATATTATCTATCTGCAATTGCCATGTATGTGAGGTAATGACTTTGCTCACCGGGAAGTTCTCAAATACCAGCAGACTATCAAACAGGTCGCCCGAAATGCCCGCATTCCGCTGGATAACATCCAGTCCGAGATACTGATATTCGCGGCTTTGCAACTGCCCTGTCTGCACTTCCTGTAACCATGCTGCAATATGACTGTGTTCATCTATCCGTGCATATAACGGCAGCGTATTGATGTACAGGCCCACTCTTTGTTCCACTCCCGGCAAATCTTCCGGCCGGCCGGACACTGTCACCCCGTACACCACGTCCTTTCTGCCGGTATAACGGTATAACAGGTACGCCCACACGCCCTGCATCAGGGTATTTATGGTAATACGGTGTTGCTGCACATAACGGGTTATGTTGCCCGTGGCAACAGTATCCAGCAGCAGTGATGTTGATTGCTGTATTCCCGTTCCTTTTGTTCTTTCAGCAGCAAGGCCGATAAAAGGCAACAGGCTGCCTTCCTCCACATCCTGCAAATAATTTTTCCAATAGGCAGTCGCCCGCTCCTTGTCAGATTGCCCCAGGTATCGGACGTAATCCCAGTAATGGTCCACTGTTGGCGCCGGCACTGCTTTTTCCGCTGCGAGCAACTCATAGGTATTCAACAGCGTTTCCATTAAAACAGCCAAAGACCATCCATCAAACAAAATATGATGGAATGTCCACAGCATCCTGTAGTGATTGTCTTTCAGGCGTATCAGGGCGATACGCATCAGGGGGGCAGTACTGAAATCGATGCCGCGGCCCAGGTCTGCCGCTTCATATTCCTTCACGGCCAGTTGCTGCTCAGCTTCAGTCATGCCCCGGTAGTCCAGCAGTGTTACCGGCAACGTCACCTCATGATACACACATTGTACCGGCACCGCAAATTCATCATAGTAAAAGCAGCTGCGCAGTATGCTGTGTTGTTGTAACAGGTGGTCCCAGCTTTGCCGGAATATGTCCTCTCTCAAATCCGTAAGGTCGCAGCTGATCTGTTCCATATAAGCCGTACTCTGATTATCATACAGCCCATGGAACAATATCCCTTCCTGCAGGCTGCTGAGCCGGTATAAACCAGCTACCTGTGTACGTCTCGCAGCATCTTTATACGGAGCGTCCCAAAAGCTGTCCAGTTCCTCATTGCTGATGATTCCCCCCAGGTCATAATCTGACGGCGTAAATGAAGGAACATCCTGTGCCACACAGTGCGTAATCAGCGATTCCAGCTGCGCCAGGTACTGTTCTGCCAGGGCGGTTATACCTGGCTCATCATAATGTTTGCTGCTATATCCCCATTCAAATATCAATTCACCGTGCTGTACAATACCGCTGACAGACAGTTTTTCCGCCGCCGGGAAATCCGTTGCTATGGCTGTACCGGGCAGTTCCGCAGCACCGCGGACATATGTTCCGTTGTCCACGACATGGTCCAGTTGCCCCAGGTAGTTGAATACAATATCCCAGGCATCTTGACCCTGTAAGGCAGCTGCTTTACTGATATATTTCAATACGCCATACCCGATGCCTTTATCCGGTACCCGCCGTAATTGTTCTTTTACAGATTTTAATGCCGCTCCTTCCGGCTGACCGGCTTCTGCTTTCAGCCGCACCGGGTATAAACTGGTGAACCAGCCTACGGTACGACCAAGGTCTGTTCCGGGCTGTACATCTTCCCTGCCATGGCCTTCCAGACCGATATTCACATAGGTGTTACCATTCCATGCCGACAAAGTAAGGGCCAACGCGCATAACAGGATATCGTTGATTTCAGTATGGTACGCACGCGGTGCGTTCTGCAACAGCCGCCGGGTTTGCGCAGCATCCAGTTTCACTTTGTAGCTACGTATATCCGCCATGGTTACCTCACCATTCCAGGCATGATCAACCCTTAAAGGCACGTACCCGTGTACTATTTGCTCCCAGTAAGGCTGTTGGTCCAGCAATCGGGGGGATTGCGCATATTCGGCCAGTGCCTGGTACCATTGCCGGTACGATGTACCTTTAGGCCCCAGTACTTCATCCGCTGGTTTATGCCGGTCATGCTCCAATAACAATTCCAGGTCACTGAGCAGGATACGCCACGAAACGCCGTCTATGGCCAGGTGATGAATGGCCAGCAACAGCCGGTTGGGCTGCCCTTCAGGCGTTAACAAAAATGTGGCGTGCATCAGCCGTCCTTTTGTAATGTCCAGCTGCCGGTGACAGGCGTTTCCATATAGTTCGAGCTTGTCAGTCAACTCTTCAACAGCGATGGATTGCAGGTCCACTATTTCCAGCCCGCTTTCATCATTACCATATTCCTGTTTCCAGCCATCGTTGCCGTGAACATATACAAAGCGCAATGCATCATGATAACGTACTAATTGTGTAATAGCAGCAGATAACGTGCCCGCATCTACGGTTTTATCTATCTCCAGTATTACCCCCTGGTTAAAATGGGATATTGTTTTGCCCGCCTGTTCAAAATACCGTTGCTGAAAAGGCAGCAACCCGCTGTCTCCTGTCAGCAGCCCTTGTTCACCGGTGGTACTGCCACCCTGTTGTACCGCCAGCATAGCGGCGAGGCGCCCTACTGTCTGGTGCGTGAACAGGTCTTTGGGCCGCATCTCATATCCGGCGCGTTTAGCCCGGCTTATTACCTGTATGGTAATGATGGAGTCGCCTCCCAGCTCAAAGAAATTATCGTGTATCCCTACCCGTTCCACGCCCAGCAGCTGCTGCCAGATACCTGCCAACACCTGCTCTGCTTCGCTACGGGGAGCTACATATTCATTTACCAGCAACTCATCCGCGCCGGGTGCCGGCAACGCCTTTTTGTCGGCCTTACCATTGGCGGTAAGCGGTATTTTCTCCAGTGCCACCAGCATGGCAGGCACCATGTATTCCGGCAGCTTGTCCCTCAGATAAGCAACGATCGCTTCCCTGTTGAAAGTGCCTGTGGGCACAACATACCCCACCAGTTGCCGGTGTGTGTCTTTATCTCCCTTTACTACCACAACGGCTTCCTTCACGAGGCCGCTTTTCTCCAGTACTGTTTCTATTTCGCCCAATTCTATACGATAGCCACGGACCTTCACCTGGTCGTCCGCCCGGCCGATATAGGCGATATTGCCGTCAGGCAGCCATTTACAGATATCTCCTGTTTTATACAGCCGCCCTCCGGTCCCTTTGACAAACGGGTCTGCCACAAATTTTTCTGCGGTCAGTTCCGGGCGATTCAGATAACCACGGGCCACCTGCACACCACCAATGTGCAGCTCCCCAGGCACTCCCAACGGCGCTATATTACCTGACGGATCCAAAATATAAAGCTGTGTATTGGCCACCGGTTTTCCGATAGGTACTACTTTTATGTCTCCACCATGCTGCGGCGCATGCCAGTAACTTACGTCTATTGCGGCTTCTGTGGGGCCGTATAAATTATACAGTTCGGCTGAAGACAACTTCTTCCTGAAGTGCGATACCTGCTGCGGGTGCAAAGCCTCTCCGCTGCAGATAACCCTGCGCAGGCTTCCGCAATCCCCCGCTGAAATGCTCTCCAGGAACACATTTAACATCGACGGTACAAAATGTACCGTTGTGATCCGGTGCGCTGCTATTGTTTTACTTAAATAGTCAACATCCTTCTGTTCTCCCGGCAACGCAAAAACCAGCCTTGCTCCTGTTATCAATGGCCAGAACAACTCCCATACGGACACGTCAAAGCAGAAAGTCGTTTTCTGTAATACGGCGTCACTGCTGTCAAGCTTAAAATAGTCCTGCATCCACAACAGCCTGTTCACAATACCGCCATGCTCGTTCATCACCCCTTTCGGTAATCCCGTAGAGCCTGAAGTATAGATCACATAAGCCAGGTGATGTGGCTGCAAACCTGTACCGGTGAGGATTACCGGCTGTTGGACAATGTCATCCCACGCTTCATCAAGTGAAATGACCTGCACGTTGTCCGGCAGTATTCCGGTTAACGATACAGGCGCTGTATGTGTTAACAATATGGCTGCACCGGTGTCTTTCAGCATATAACTGATCCGTTCTGAGGGATACGCCGGATCAACAGGCACGTAAGCCCCTCCTGCTTTCAGGATGCCCAATATGGCGATGATCATTTCAAAAGAGCGTTCTGTATAAACGGGAACCAGTGTTTCTGTACCGACACCTTTACTGCGCAGGTAATAAGCCAGTTGACTGGTGCGTACATCCAGTTCACGATACGTTAGTGCAGCATCCCGGAACTGTACCGCAATTGCATCGGGCGTACGCGCCACCTGGTCAGCAAACAGGTCTGTGAGCGTCTTATCTTGGGGATAGGCCACAGCAGTGTCATTAAAGCCAAGCAGCAACTGTTGCGCTTCTTCCCCTGCCAACATCGGCAAGGAGCCTATTTTTGCCCTGGGGCTTTTTACAATGGCGCTTAACAACACTTCGAAATGCCCCAGCATACGTTTTATCGTTTCCGCACTGAACAGGTCCGTACACCATGATACCGTTCCTGTTAAGCCATCAGCACCTTCATTCATAGAAAAGCTTAAATCAAACTGGGCGGTGGTATCCTCCAACTCTATCTGCGACAATGCTAATTCCCCAAGGTGAAATACGGGCGTTTCAGGCACATTCTCCAGTCCAAAGATCACCTGGAACAGCGGGCTTCTGCTGAGGTCCCGCTCTTTTGTCACGGATTCCACCACTTTTTCAAACGGTATTTCCTGGTGGTTGTAAGCTTCCAGGGTGGTTTGTTTCACTTGCTGCAACAGCGATACAAAGGAGGGGTTATTGCTCAAATCACTTCGCAGGGACAGCATATTGATAAATATCCCCACCAGCCCTTCCTGCTCCTGCCGGGTCCTCCCTGCTGTCGGGCTGCCCACACAGATATCAGTCTGGCCACTATAACGATATAACAACACTTTAAAGGCCGACAGCAAAGTCATAAACAGCGTGGCTCCTTCCTGCCGGGAGAACGTCAGCAGCTGCGCCGACAACTTCCTGTTTAAGCTGAAAGGAAGGCTTGCACCACGCGTGCTGCGGGTTGCAGGGCGTATAAAATCGGTAGGCAACTCCAACGTTGCCACGCCGGTCAATTTATTTTTCCAATAAGCCAGTTTTTCATCCAGTACTGTGCCGGATAAATAATTTCGTTGCCAGATCGCATAATCGGCGTAACTGGTATGCAGTACGGGTAGTTGCAACGTCCGCCCGGTTACATAAGATGCATACAATTCACCTAATTCCCTTATAATAATTCCAACAGACCAGCCATCTGCCGCTATATGATGCATCGTCAATGCCAGTATATGCTCTTCGTCGTTCAGTACTATTAACTGCGCCCGCAGCATATAATCCCGCGAGAGGTCAAACGGTTTCACCATTAACGACTGGATATGCGCCTGCAGGGCCGTATCATTTTTCCTGTAAGCTTCATTATCCGTTACGGTCAACTGCCAATTGTCTTTATCCTGTATATGCTGACGGGCCTGACCGTCTTCTTCCATGATGACCGTCCGAAGTGATGCATGCCGGTTTACGATGGACTGTAACGCGTATGCCAGGGCTTCTCTGTTAAGCTTCCCCTTCAATCTTAGCGCACATGGCAAATGATACTGTACACTTCCTTCCAGGTGGTCAATAAACCACAAACGTTCCTGGCTATACGATAACGGAATGCCTGCCGCTTCTTCATAACGGGTTGCCACGGGTACGGTATCTTCCTCTTCCGGCTGGCCTAGCAACGCAGACAAAGCGCTGATGGTAGGATTGTCAAACGCTTCATTGATGGATATCTCCACCGCCAGTTCTTTACGTATGGCTGAAATCAGGCGTACCGCCAGCAATGAGTGGCCGCCCAGCTCAAAGAAGCTGTCGTATATGCCAACCTCTTCTATCTTTAGTAATTCACACCAGATATCTGCCAGTTTCTGTTCCAGCTTATTACGCGGCGCCACCTGCTCGTTTGTCAGCAGCGCCGCCCTGTTAGGATCAGATAAAGCGGCCCTGTCAACTTTCCCGTTTGACGTCAACGGCAGGGCGTCCAACGCCACCAGCAACGATGGCAACATATATTCCGGCAGTTTTTCCTTCATATAAGCTAAAATCCCCTCACGGTCGAACGCTCCGGCGGGAACGACATAACCAATCAACTGGAAACCGGTATCAGGACCGTCGTCACTTTTCCGGGCCAGTATAACTGCCTGTCTGACCAGTGCGCACCCTTCCATTACACTTTCTATTTCGCCTAACTCTACCCGGTAGCCGCGGACCTTGATCTGGTTGTCTGTTCTGCCCAGGTATTCGATAGTGCCGTCCGGCAGCCATCTTCCCAGGTCCCCTGTCCTGTAAAGCCTGTCGCCTTTTTCAGGGCTGAAAGGGTCTGGTATAAATTTACCGGCTGTCAGCTCCGGCCGGTTTAAATAGCCTCTGGCCACACCTGCCCCTCCGATGCAAATCTCTCCAACTACGCCTAAGGGCAACACTTCCTGGTTTGGGCCCAATATGTATAACGTTACATTGTCCAGCGGTTTCCCGATGGATATGCCGTTGCTTCCTGTTAAAATATCTCCCAGGGTATTAAACCAATAGGTACTGCAACCAACGGTGCCTTCTGTAGGGCCATATTCATTTACCATCATCACATCATGACGGTGCTCAATCCAATAACGGATATTAACGGGGTGTAGCGCCTCTCCGCCTAATACCAGTATGTCCGTCAAATGCCGGCCCGGAGACGCCATCATGGCGGATTCCAATAATGGCAGATGCCCGGGTGTCAGTTTTATAAAATCATAGGGGGCATATTTCCACAGCTGGTCATCTTCAAATATGCTCACTCCCTGCCCGCTGCTGATCACTATAAATTTACCCCCGAGCAAAGGCATGAATATCCCTGTCACGGATGCATCGAAGCTATAAGGCAGGTGTATAAAACTGCCGGCCTTATTGCCACCTTCACGGATATAATGGCATTGGCCATTCAATAAATAGTTTAATAAATTGTTATGTTCAATCAATACGCCTTTGGGCATGCCGGTGCTGCCGGACGTGTATATCACATAGGCCAGGTTATCCGGGGATGCAATACGGGCCAGTGGCGTGTCCGGGTATGCGCTTATCTGGTCCTGGTCTTTATCCAGGTTGATGATGGTAACTGACGGCGCTACCGTTAATACCCGTGTACCAGCGCTTACCAGCACCGCAGCGCCTGTGTCGTTTAGTATATAAGCGATACGGTCCTGCGGGGAATCCGGTTCAATGGGCACATAGGCGCCTCCTGCTTTAAGAATGCCCAGTATCCCTACCATCATTTCAAAAGAGCGTTCTATACAAATCGGCACCAGGCTGTCAGGCTTTACACCTTTACTGACCAGGTAATGCGCCAGCTGGTTTGACGCCGCGTCCAGTTCCCGATAACTGAATTTCCGCTCTCTGAACACTACTGCAACAGCATCCGGCACGCGCTTTACCTGTTCCTCAAATAAATCGATGACCGTCTTATCTTTGGGCCGTACTACCGTGGTTTTATTAAAAGTGATGAGCAGCTGTTGTTCTTCTTCAGCGCTCAGCATCGATAAAGCGCCTATTCCAACCTCGGGACTTTTCACAATGGAACACAACAGTGCTTCATAATGCACCATCATACGTTCAATGGTCTCTTCCCGGAACAGGTCCGTACTGTAGGAAACAGTACCGGCCAGTCCCCCGGCCTTCTCATACATGGAAATTGTGATTTCAAACTGGGAAGTGGTGTCTTCAAGGGGCATCTGTGACAACTCCACCCCGTTCAAACGCACATCGAGCACTTCGGGTACGCTTTCCAATCCAAACAACACCTGGAACAGCGGGTTCCTGCTCGCATCCCTGTCACCCGCCACGGCTTGTACCACTTTCTCAAACGGAGCTTCCTGGTGATCATAGGCATCCAGTATGGTCAGCTTCACCTGCTGCAACAGCGATGTGAACGAAGGATTATTGCTCAAATTACTGCGCAGGGGCAGTGCATTGATAAAGAACCCGATCAGTCCCTCCAGCTCCTGCATAGGCCTGTCGGCCAACGGGCCTCCCACACAGATATCTTCCTGGCCGCTGTAGCGGGACAGTAGCACCTTAAAAGCTGTCAGCATGGTCATATACAAGGTAGTACCCTGTTGCCGGCTTAGTTGCTGTAACTGTCCTGTCAGTGTTTTATCAATACGGAAAGGTATCACTGCCCCTCGTGTGCTTCTGACAGACGAGCGTGGATAATCAACAGGCAGGTTCAGTGGCGACACGCCACTCAGCTTGTCCTTCCAGTAAGTCAGCTGTTTGTCCAGTAAGTCCCCTGAAAGATGGGTCCGCTGCCATATGGCATAGTCTGCATATTGCATTTGCAGCGGCGCCAGTTTGGGCGTACGTTTTTCTGTGTAAGCCGAATACAGTTCAGAGAACTCCTGTAAAAAGATATGGGACGATAATCCATCAAACGCGATGTGATGGAATACCAGGACCAGGACGTGTTCCCCGGAAGACAACCGGACTAGCCGGGCCCTTAACATGTAATCACGGGAAAGATCAAACGGAGCGTTCACCAAACCGGTTATATATTCCTGTAAAGCCTGCGGTTCCCCGTTGTACACGGTGGTTGTCATTTCCCACGGTTCCGCGTCCAGCAGTTGCTGGTACACCCCTCCCTCTTTATCTTCCGATTGCCGGACTACCAACCGCAATACTTCATGCCGGCGTACTTCCTCCTTCAGTGCATACGCCAGGGCATGAACATCCGGTTTCCCCGCGAGTTTTAAAACGATGGGCACATGATACTGGACGCTGCCTTCCAGCTGGTCTATGAACCACAGCCCTTCCTGGCTAAAGGACAGGGGTATACGGGAAGAGGCAGGCTTCAATTTATCGACGGCAGGCGTTGGTAAAAAACCGGCATGTTGTAAATCCCGGATGCTTTCTTTGATTGCTTTTGCAATGAAATCAACGTCTTCGTCGGTATGGGCATCTGACAGGAAACAGGTCCTTCCTTCCCAGACATACACTCCTTTCTCTACCAGGTGATAGAAGAAAAGGTCCATATTACTGGTGATGGTGAAGTAGAACAGGGAGCCGAAATTGTTTACCTGGATGGGCACATTGTTTTCTTCAAAGAAAGAACGGATATCATTTACCAGCCGGGTGGTACGGGCATTCAACTGCTCCTGCAAGGCGGGGCCTCTCCGTTCCAGTTCCTGCAGCAGCGCCAGCGAGGCCGTCATACTTAACGGATGTTTGCAAAACGTGCCCGCAAAAAACGTGGTGTCGGCCTGTGGATAGGAAGCATCTCCATACTCCCACATGCCACCATCCAGCGCGCTCATATGCCTCGCGCTTCCCGCGATGACGCCTATTGGCAGGCCACCGCCTGCGATCTTACCATAAGTGGCCAGATCTGCCCTTATCCCGAAATGTGCCTGTGCTCCGCCCGGATGAATACGGAAGCCGGTTATCATCTCATCAAAGATCAGTACAATATCTTCGGCCCGTGTCATGTCACGCAGTTCCTGCAGCAGCGCCTTCGGCTGATAGCCGGGACGACGGCTCTGTACCGGTTCTACCAGCACCGCAGCAAGTTCATGTGCATGCGCCTGTATTTGTTTTACCACGCCAGGATTCGTATAGTCGAACACCAGCACATCCGCTATCATATTCTGCAGGATGCCTGGTGCGATGGGCACACCGGTATGTGCTGCCGCTGCATCTTCCGGCACGGCGAGGGTACCGTCGAAATGCCCGTGATAAGACCCTGTAAATACGGCGATCTTATTTCTTCCTGTAACGGTACGTGCCAGCCTTATCGCTGTCATGACCGCTTCCGTACCGGAGTTATGAAAGCTCACCCGTTCCATGCCGGTAAGCGATGTCACCAGTGTGGCCACCTGGCCGGCCAGTGGCGTCTGAGGCCCCAGCTGATAGCCGCGTTCCAGTTGCTGCTGTAAGGCTGTTTTTATGACTTTGGGGCTGTGGCCCAGCAGATCTACGCCAAACCCCATGGCGAGGTCCACATAGCTGTTGCCATCAACATCCGTTAGTCTTGCTCCGTCAGAAGAAGCTGCCTGTATGGGATACAAAATTTCCTTAGTCGAAAACCGGAACCCCGCAGATGCACGGTTATCGGCCAATACAGGGCGATACTGTTGGGTAAGCGCTTTGGACGTTTTTGTTTTTTGTATGTAGCGGCTGATAAAATCATCCAGGTAAGCTTGCTGCGCTGCGGAAAATCCTGTCTGCCCCGGCGTGGTTTCTATCTTCGGAAAAATAGACGCCCGTTGTTTGGGGGTTTTGCTTTTTTCAGCAGGGGCGGATTTTACAATGGCGTCCAGTATCGCCACATCATCTGCATGAGGTGTAGCTTTATGGTCACCATTTGTGTGCGGCAGTCCATTTGTATAGGGCTTTGCCGGCGGCACCCCGTTAGTATGCTGCTTTACAGGTGACGCCCCGTTGGTATGCTGTGTTGCGGATGGCAGGCCATTCGTATGTTGCTTTGCGGGAGGCGCTCCATTTGTGTGCGCTGTTGCAGGAGGCAGATGAGTAAACACCTGCAACTGCCGCTCCATGACCGTCAACTGATGCTGTACCAGCGAGTAATAATCGGGGCTGACAGCAGCGGCTTCTTTAACGCCATTTTCCGCCACCGGAGGGGCGGCAGGAGGAACAATAATTTCCTCCACCTGAGGTATTGCCGGCGCTTCCACAACCGGTGCCGTATAAGCGCCATGTTTCACGACGTATTGAGCCATCAGATCGAGGGTGTTCACCTCTTCAAACAGCTGCCGGATCGAGAAATTGAGCCCGTATTTCTTTTCTATCCTCCGTACGGCGGTGGCCAATGTCAGGGAATCGGCTCCCAGCTCCAGAAAACGGGTATGAATATTAATTTTATCAGGAGATATCTTCAATAGCTGGCCAAATACTTCGGCAAGATACCCGCGTATATCTGCTGTGTTATTATGTGCTGTATTGTTGGTCATAACCGGATGCTTTATGGCATTTTGAGAAGGTAAATGTTGTGTGGTTTCATGTTGTTCTATCCAATAGCGCTGCCGCTGGAAGGCATAAACGGGCAAGGGTACTTTCCGGTGCAGACCGTGACCGTAGAACTGGTCCCATTTTACCGGAAAGCCTTTTACGTACAGCGCCATTAAACTCTTCAGCATGCTACTCCAGGAAGATTGTCCGCGTTGCATGGCGGGCAACAGGCAGTCTTCATCATAAGCTGCTGTCAATTGCACCATTGATAAAAGATTGGGATGAGGCCCCAGCTCCATCATCACTTCTCCACCCAACTCTTTGATGGTTTTCATGCTCTTGTGGAAATTGACCGGCAACAAAATATGGTCGCACCAATAGGATGCCCTGGTCACTTCATCAGTCGTCACTTCGCCGGTGATATTGGACACCAGCTGTAATGCCGGTTTATGGTACCGGATACTGTCCGCTGTACTTTGAAATGCAGCGCGCGCCGGCTTCATCAGGGGAGAATGCGATGCCTGTGCGATCAGCAGCTCACGGCCGTTAATACCGGCCTGCTCCAGCGATCTTAGCACTTCCCTTACCTCTGCCGTTCTTCCGGAGATAACCGTCAGCTCCGGGCCATTGATCGCGGCAACAGACAGCCCTTCATATGGCCGTATCATTTCCGCTACCAGCGCGGCTGGTGCAAACACCGTCGCCATCGCCCCCGGCTCTTCAACAGCCTGCATCAGCCGCGCTCTTTCCGTCACCAGCGTCAATCCGTCATCCAAGCTGAATACTCCGGCCACGTAGGCCGCAGCGTATTCTCCCACGCTATGTCCCGCAACAATAGCAGGAACAACGCCCCAGGACTTCCATACCTCTGCCAATGCACAGGAGATGGCAAATATTGCCGGCTGGAAATAGGTCATTTGCAACAGCAGCTCATTGGCCGCTTCCATCTTCATTTCATAGAGCAGTGTTGTGAGAGAAAAATCCCAGCGTGTTTTCAGATAGGCGTCACAGTGGTCTATTACACTTCTAAATACCATATTGGACGCATACAATTCTTTTCCCATATTCCAGTACTGCGATCCACCGCCGGTGAAAAGCCATACCAGCTGCCCCTTCTGCGCCGGCACCATACCCTGCCGCAGGTCCTCAGCGAAGGTGTCGCCGGTATACGCTTGCAGGTATTGGCAGATATCCTGCGTCGTACTAACAGGAAAGGCCAAACGATATTGAAAATGATCGCGCGTTACAGCGGTGCTGTAAGCCACGTCTGCTAAGGAAACCGCGGAGCAATCATAATGAAGGTACTGTTCTGCGAGCGCCCGCAGTGCTTCCGGTGTTTTGGCGGACAACAACAGCGGGTAGGAAGGCAGCAATGTTTCAGCATGTTGTGCTGCGGTTGTTGCTGTTACAGGCGCTTCTTCCAGGATAACGTGCACGTTGGTGCCACTTAAGCCGAACGAGCTGACAGCTGCCCGCCTTTTCCCGGTATCGGCCGGCCAGGGCGTTAACCGGTCAACTACCTTCACCGCCATATCTTTCCAGGGAATGAACCTGTTGGGCGTATGAAAATTAAGGTTGGCGGGAATTTCCCGGTGTTGCAGGCAGAGTACCGTTTTGATAAAGCCGGCGATACCTGCCGCCGCTTCCAGATGCCCAATATTGGTTTTGACAGTACCGATCAACAGCGGACGGTCAGCTGAACGGCGATGTCCATACACAGCGTTTAGCGCCTGTACTTCCACAGGATCTCCCAGGCGGGTACCTGTGCCATGCGTTTCCACATACTGCACCATATCACTGTCTACACCCGCCTGCCGCAATGCTTTTTCAATCAGCTGCTGCTGCGCCAGCCCGTTCGGCGCAGTAAGTCCGTTGCTCAATCCGTCATGGTTCACCGCGGACCCGTCAATCACCGCCAGGATATTGTCTCCGTTGGCCAATGCATCACTTAATCGTTTTAATACCACTACGCCTGCGCCTTCTCCCCTCACATAGCCGTCCGCGCTGTCATCAAAGGATTTACACAGTCCGGCAGGCGACAATGCTTTTAACCTGCATAGTTTAATAGTCGTATCGGGCGTCAGCATCAGGTTCACGCCGCCGGCAAGGGCCAGCGAACACTCACCCTGCAACAGGCTTAAGCATGCCTGGTGTACGCTCAGCAGTGAAGACGAACAGGCGGTGTCCAACTGCATCACAGGACCGTGAAAGTCCAGCACATAGGCAATCCTGCCAGCGGCAATGCTTCTTTCCACGCCCAGGCCACCAAATGCGTCTTCTACCTGGGCTGTGCCATTATTAGCAGCAACGAGCCTTTGATAATCATCTGTTCCCAGACCTATAAAAACACCGCTGTCACTGCCTCTTAATCCGGACGGACAAATCCCTGCATGCTCCAGCGCTTCCCAGCATGTTTCCAGCAACAGCCGCTGCTGCGGGTCCATACCGGCAGCTTCCCGCGGTGAAATGCCGAAAAACAGCGGATCAAATTCATCGGCCTGCTCAATGAAGCCTCCCTGCCGGGTGTACATTTTACCCAATGCGTCTTCGTCCGCATCAAAATATGCATCTGCGTCCCAACGCTCTTTGGGGATAACGGTAATAGCACTACGCTGTTTCTTCAGAAAATCCCAGTATGCCTGCGGCGTACTGATCCCTCCGGGAAACCGGCAGCCTATGCCCACTACGGCGATTCGCCTGTCACCCTCTCTATGGCTGTCAGACGACCAGTCTTTTTTATCTGCCACACTGACTTTAGAAAGATGCCCGGCCAAAGTTGATATGGTAGGAAAATTATAAATGACTGTTTTATCGATGGCAGCTCCCATCCATGTTTCCAGATCACCTGCCAACCTCACTGCATGCATCGAAGTCATTCCATAGGCGGCAAAGGTGTTTTCTACAGCCAGTTCCGCTGCTGTCAGGTTAAACCGCTGCTGCAACCAGTTTTGCAGCCACTGCCTGATAGTGTCAACGGAAAACGGATTTGCCCGGTCATTGGTTAATACCGGCTTTTCTTCGCCGGCAGCAATTTTACTTTTTTCCGCTATCTCCCGGATGACTGCATCATAGCTTCCTTTAGTATACTCCTCTGCTAACAAATATCTTTGAATCTTACCACTGGTCGTTTTAGGGAGCTGTCTCACGGGTATTACCTGTTTCACCTCCAGGCCTAATCTTTCTGCAACGAATCTCTTTATGGCAGCCGCGATGGGCAGAAACTTTTCTACTGAAGATTTATGGACGACAAAAACCATAATGGCTTCCGTCCCTGTCTCCTTATCTGCCGCTCCGCAGACGGCCACCTTCCTAGCACCAAGGCCGTCCAGCTGTTCCAGCGGATACTCTATATCATGCGGGTATACATTGGTCCCGTTTACAAAAATGATATCTTTCACCCTTCCGGTCACAAACAGACAACCTTCCCATATAAACCCTGCATCGCCCGTATTCAGCCATCCATCCTGAATCGTATCCCTGGTAGCTGCCTCATTATTATAATACCGGCTTGTAACGAATTCACCTTTGATCCGGATAACTCCTACATGACCATCCTCCAACACAATCCCGTTTTCATCCGTGATCCTGATAGCCACGTCACCAATGGGTTTGCCAAGATTTACCAGTTCGATGCTTTCTTTTATCCATTCACCCTTTGACACATCTTTTCCCATGACCGATCGCCCTATTGTTAATGTCTCCCGTGGAACATGGATGCTTTCAAATGGCGCATGAGCGCCTGGAAAAGTAACCTCAAGTGTTGCTTCAGCCAATCCATACCCCGGGCACATGGCATTGGGACTCAGTTTCACCGGGCCTAACCGGTCCATAAAACTCCTCGTTAAAGTAGCCGAAACCGGCTCCGCCCCATTGAGGATAATCCTGACACAGGACAAGTCCAGCGTTTTTGCCTTTTCCTCTGTAAAATAATCCAGATAGTGCTTATACCCGAAGTTGGGAGAGCCGATGATAGTGGCCCTATGCTCGGATATTTTCTGCATCCATAATAGCGGATTTTTAATGAAGAGGTCTGTAGGCATCAGGTAATGATTCACCCCGGCCGCAATCGGGTACAAGTGAAACCCGATCAACCCCATATCATGTGTAAGCGGCATCCAGCTTAAATGGCGGTCAGCTTCCGTACAGGCATGTGCAGACAAGGCCGCCTGAATATTACTGACCAGGTTGGCATGAGTCAACACCACTCCCTTGGGGTTGCCTGTGGAGCCTGATGAAAACTGTAAAAAGGCGATACTGTCGGGAGTGGCAGGGTGTATGATTGCCTCCTGCGGTGTTCCTGCACGGTCCTCCATGAACAACACCCTTTCAAAACGATGCCCTTCCGGATGTTCACTTTCATCTTTATATAGGCATAATTTTTCATAGTGCGCACGGCTGGTCATCAGAAAAGGACGCTTTAAAAATGCCCTGATCTTATATAACTTCCTGGCATTTCCAACATGATAAAAAACTGAAACAGGCACCGGTATGACTCCACCTAAAATGCAGCCCCAGAAAATCTGTAAAAAAGTTTTATTGTCTTCTACCTGTAATATCAATTCGTCACCGGGCCGTGCGCCTTCTTTCTGCAAATAATGCAGCCAGGACAAAGCGCTTTCGTAAAGTTGGTTATAGGGAATAAATTCTTCCTGATTGCCTGACCCAATAAATGTTATTCCTCTATTCTCAACATCTTTCAGTCCTATTAGAATCGCAGACAGTGTTTGAGGGATGTTTGTCTTCTCCATAGAATAAAATCGTTAATGAAATGTGTTTGCAATAGGCTACCATGAGGGTAATATGGCATTACCCCAAATATTATAAGTGAGCAAAAAAATTACGTGTATACTTACACGATATGGCAAGGTATAAATGCCACAGCACGCAAGAAACAATATGCTGCAAAGCTTCGCAGCCAAACACTAAGGAGTGGATGAAGTATATATAGCAGTCTGCTGCTGCTATAAATAAAAAAATACCTGTTGAACTACATACTTGCGAAACAGCGGGCGGATCGCAGGATTTTCATGGTACAAACTCACAATGATCACGGGTCAATGTTTTACAGGATAGTATTCTGCCAATGACATCAAATTGTAGCATGGCTCTTACATCTTCTCTCAGTGATACAATTTAAGCGGTTTATGTTAAGATAATTTATTAACAGCAAAAACACCAGCAACGCAACAGTCCAGAACGGGCCACTACCGGGCTATTGAACATCTATAAATAAAAGTAGAATCCATCAATGCAACAAGATCACAGTAAATAATAAAATTTTCACGACCCTTATTCCAACAACACAACACACAACGCCGCAAACAAGCCACCACAGGCCAATTGCGCATCATAAAAATAAAAATAAAAACAGTATTTTTAACTGCAATACTACTTCACAACACAATATTCGGAGTGCTAACTTACCTCACAAACACACTGTCTGTCTGACCGCACCATATTCCGTACTCAACATTTACAAGATAAATTTTCACTGCGTCAACTGGGCGGCAGCGCAAAAGCAACGTACGCATCAGAAGACTTCCCGCCCCATTTGCCACCACCACAGGCAATGACTACATACTGCCGTCCATTCACTCCATAAACGGCCGGCGTAGCGATACCCGGAGCAGGAAGCATTACTTTCCAAAGCAAGGCGCCTGTGCGTTTGTTGTATGCCCGCATATAACCGTCCGCCGACGCCGCGATAAACAAAATACCACCGGCGGTGGCGACAGGCCCGCCATAGTTCTCCCTGCCCGTTTCGGGGATACCTTTCTTCGTGAGTTCTTCAAATTCTCCGAATGGTATCTTCCATAAATATTGCCCTGTGTTCAGATTGATAGCATTTAATGTGCCCCAGGGCGGACTGATAGCCGGATACCCTTCCTTCGTCAGAAATTTATTATATCCGGTGAACCCATAAAGCGCCTGGGGCGGAGCGTCCTCTTTTTTGCTTTGCCCTTTGTATTCCTGAAGCTGCAGCTGTTTTAAATCAAGAATGAAAGAAGCGATCGCGTCTTTCTCCAGAGAATCGAGATGATTAAATCCCGGCATCATCCTTCTTCCGGTTGACAACAAAGCAAGCAACCGGGAATAAGTGTATTTTTTTTCCACTCCGACAATGGACGGGTAATCGCCACCTCCCAGTCGTTCCGGTCCGTGGCATTGCATACAATACTGATGGTACAGGACCGCACCGGCTTCCAGTTTGGTCCGCTTTTTTTCCTTTGGCGGACCGTTGTCGACGATATTCAATACCCACGCCATTTCGTTAGCGTTAACATACAATACATTTGTTTCCGGGTCCAGGGACGGGCCTCCCCATTCTCCCCCGCCGTCATATCCCGGGAACACCAATGTGCCCTCCTTTGATGGCGGCGTAAAAATTGTTCCCGCCCGGTAACTTCTGAAGCGCTTTAATATATCCTGATAAGAAGCGTCGTCCACCAACCTGTTCAGGTCCGCCTCTGTTAACGTGTGCCGGGCAAAAGGTTTGGGCAATACCGGAAATGGCTGCGTGGGCCATAGCTTCTCTCCCGTCAGCGTAGTCGTGGTATCTACCGCCCTCTCTTCTATCGGGTATACCGGCTTGCCTGTTTCGCGGTCCAGCACGAATATTAATCCTGTCTTGGTGGACTGGGCGATAGCGTCTATCTTTTTACCATCTTTTTTGATAGTCACCAAAACCGGCGGAGAAGAGATGTCCATATCCCATACGTCGTGATGTACCGTCTGAAAATGCCACAACAATTTGCCCGTGGCCGCATCCAGCGCCAATATGCAGTTGCCATACAAACCTGCGCCTCTCCTTTGTCCGCCATAAAAATCATTGGTAGGGTTGCCGGTCGGCGCGAACAATATGCCTCTTTCTTCATCCAGGCTGAAACCTGCCCAGCTATTGGTGGAGCCCATATATTTATAAGCTGTCGTATCTTCCCAGGTTTCATGTCCCGGTTCTCCGGGGTAAGGTATCGTATGAAATATCCATTGTTGTTTTCCTGTCCGCACGTCAAACGCCCTGATATGCCCGGGTGTTTCTTCGCTGACAAGACCACTCAGAAAAAAAAGATCTCTGTAAATCATCACCGGGGAAGTAGGGGCAATAAAAACCTTCGCAGAGTCCCTGTCCAGCCCGTCCCGCAGATCAATACCACCCTGTTGTCCGAATGAGGTCACCAGTTTACCTGTTACTGCATTCACGCAAAGGGCCACCGCGCCAACGGTATAAATAATCCGTTTGTCATCCCCATCGGCCCAGTAAGCTACTCCGCGGTTCATATTAACACTGTTGCGATGCCAGGTCTTATTGGCGACCGTATCGGCAGGGTCAAAGGACCATTTTTCCTTTCCGGTGGCGGCATCCACAGCAAACAGTTTTAATTTCGGCGACACGCCATATAACACACCATCCACTATTACCGGATTACATTGCATGGCGCCATACCTGGTACTATCCTGTTTTTCCGAATAGTAGACCCACGCTACCTGCAACCGGCCTACGTTGGCCGTATCAATCTGGCCGAGGGAGGAATAGCGGAGGTTTCCTTTGCTGCCACCGGTGTTGCGCCAGTCAGCATATTTTTTTATGCCGGTTGGGTTACATGCGGCATAAAGCGCCGCCAAACAGATGAGCAGCAAGCATCTTGTATTGTTTGATTTCACCGGATAATACATAGTTATAAGATATCTGTTTTTTGTGAAGGTAAAACCGGGGGTATATTTTTTTAAAGTTTTTTTTTGCAAATCCGAAATACTTTCATTAGGTTTGTTCATAAGTTAGGTATGCATATTATTTAAATACATTTTTTCAGTTAACATTTACGCATCTCTAATACCCGATTTGTTTGTTTCAATTACATGTATGGATGTTTCCCGCTAGCAGACGCTTATTAAATCATGCAGCAATCAGATTTAAATTTTTCATTCCGGACCAAACAGATCAGATTACTTTCATATCCAATCAAAACCGTATAAATCCTATCAAAACTTTTAAAGGACACCCATATTCCCAGATAATATAATCAATTTCCTGAAATCCCGAAGCGCTCCCAGTGTCTTCCGGCTTTATCAGTAATGATCCTCAAATGACCATAGTGGCCGGCCTCCCCCACTATCAGCTTATCGTTCCTATGTAACTGCTTCCGGCAGCATGGAAAATTCATGTACCCTCAAAATATTCACCATGGCAATTTCGGCAAGACTCAACACCTTTTACGACCCCGAAGGGGCTATTTTTCAAAAATACTCACCCTTAGTTAAAAGTTCAGTCATCATCCAGGGCAATGACGGAGCAAACACCATCGAACAAATTGCGCAGCAAAGGATGGTAGCCATTGCAAAAACATCGATAAACCTGTATATACTTAATTTCTACGCTGATAACATTTCGAGCATGGCCGAAACAGAAAAAGGCAGGCAACCTCCACTAGCCATTATTTCAACCGGGCGAAGCGAATGGATCAAATCCATGTATAACGCAGGCAACAGCATTCTGACAGCTCTCGGCAAACAGCGCTTCAAGAACATTGGGGATGTCAGTCCCTTTGTGAACGGCGATAAAATCCCTCTCTATTTCCCCTACCGGCTTTCTCAACAAGATGCCAACAACCGAGGGATCTATATCTTCGTTCAGGCGGCAGAGTACAAAATATATGTTGAGGACCTCGCTGGTACGGGCATTACCGTTATCGGATATGAAGTGGGAAGCAACCCCGACTTTATGCTTGGTTTCGGCGCCTGTCGTTATGCAGTTGCAAAATTCTTCAATCATATTAATGTGCCCAAAGCCTGGTTCCTGGATGATAATGTACTCTATATTACAAACGTTGACGAATTATACAAATTCGAAGCTAAAATGACAAACGTTAGGGTAATAGGTAATTCAGAGCCTTTATGGGCGCTGGGGGCGCATGGCACAAACATGTACATGGCACAAACCGACGTTGTCAAAATTTACAACAAGTTTAACGACAGAAGGGTGTCCTTAAGAGGAAATCCAACACCATATAACTTTCTTCAACAAGCGGTGTTCTGGAATGTTGATCAACTAAAAAAAGAGAACAATGTCCAGCAAACCAACTTTAATTACAGCCCATATTTCGTCAATTCCGGCGAAGATCTTAGCATTTCCTATTTCCTTGGAATGAACAGATGCCAGGCACTTACACAATGTGACATCTGTAAAGGCAGCGATAAGATTAACTCCTCGACTGATGATCGAGAACAGGTTAAAAAAGCGCTTACCACCAGAAAGGAACAAATTCGTCAAAGACTGAAAGAAAGTACACAAATAACCATTAAGGACACCTTCAATAATAACAAGGATACTGATCTCTGGAAATTATTTGACGACTATCAAAGGAAAACCCAATATTACAAGAAGGGCTTTAAAGAACCCGCCAACATCACTTACCTCAAAGCCGGAGAACAACTGTTATTGAAATGGATGGTGGATGAAAATGGAGCAAACCTGGCCCCCAACGACGGAAACAGTGCTATTAATAATATACCGCCAAAGTTATTAAACCCGTTGTTCAATTTCTCAACATTGAAGTATAAAGACTTAATGGGCCTGGAAAACGAAGAAATCGAATACAGTATCGGTCTGCTGGACACCTCTATCAATGCCGGTTAGCTAGAAGATCGTTGCTCATCCCTCTCTAAAAACAACTGACAATGGACATCACCCAGCTCATCGCCAAACTCAGGTCAGACACCGCTGCCAGCCAGCAGGTAGTGCTGAATACCGACTACCTGAGCGACAAGCAGGTATCAACCATGCAGGGCATGGTGGGCCTCCCATCATCCCGGTATGTAACCATCAAACAACTCAATGCCAGCGATATACCTGATGCAGACGGCAACACCGTAACCATTACGGCTGGACAGGCTGACCTGCTGAACCAAACAGCGATGCCGGTGAAGGAGCTCGTCTTTACCGTAACAAATGACACAGTAGATATTATCCTCCAACTGGTTTTGCCTGCATCCTGGACCTGGACAGACTCTTTTCCACGTCTTACTATCAAACCTTTCTCCTTACTAACCACATTATCAGACAGCTGTTTTATTTACAGCACTACACCCCAATCTGCTTATCAGGTATCAGCAAGCGGGCAGATACCTCTTGCTTTAGGACTTAACTTCTCTTGCCTGACAAACGTCAGCCAGATACCTAAATTGCCGGACATACTTGGCGCCTCTATTTCTGATAACCTCAGATTGTACGGCGCTGTTGATCTTACCGGCAATTACGCCTATCCGGTCATGACCTTGTGGGTGCCCCTTGCTGACACCATTTCTCTGAAGAGCCTTAAACTGGGAGGTCTGCAGCTAAAGATTGAAACCACTGCTCCATCCGGCTTTATTCAGAAAATACATATGGGGTTATTAGCTACCGATGGACACTTCGATTTGTTGTTCCAGCTGGACAGCACCTCCTCCCTTGTTATAACTGTAAGCTGCACCCCACACACGGCTTACGCACAAACGGTAACATCGTTAAGTCAGCTGAGTAACAGCAGTATTGCCACAGCCCTGATCAACGGGCCATCCTGGCATTTTGAAAATTTTGTTCCGGCCACCCTCATCAGCGTATTTGACAGCATTTCCTTTGAAGCCGGTCTATCGCTGACTTTTTCGCCTGACTTTAAAGTCCGGGAAGTAAAGTTCATGGTATATACGAAACAGGGCGTTACAATGCCGCTCGGACTATTTACACTTAGCAATTTCCAGTTGAATTTCCGTCTCACCAGTCCCGACACTACGCCTGCTGCCTATGTGCATATGTCGATGGCCGCGAAAATTCCGCTAAAAACATTTACCAGTGACTTTATTGGCACAATTGACATCAGCACCTCCGATAACACCAACACTAATGGTCAGTGGCAGATTGATACCATCACCGCCAGTTATCCGGGCATTATCTCCTTTAACGACCTGATAAACGAGCTGGAACCTGGTATTACAATACCCGGTGATTTGCTGGAGTTGAGTTTCGACGATTTTTCACTGAATATAGAACCTACAGGTGATGAGTATAGTTGTGTTTGTTACGGAGAACTGGACATAAATCTTTTCGATGTACAGGTACATACGAAGTTCGCACTGGTTATTACCCATTCCAACAATATTACTTCCTATAATCTCAGTGCGCATATCAATGTTGGCGAGTCCCTGCTGAACGTAGATATCACACTGGGCAGCAGTAACATCGTGTTTACCGGCACTGCACAGGATATCTCACTGACAGACCTCCTGGTCAGCATCTTTTCTGATATAAATATCGACCTTACCGTTTTACCTGAAATTCTGCTGTCAGAAATCAATATTACATACAACAACCCTGTAGGCAAACTTTCTATAGACGGGACCCTCAATTACAATGGAATTACCGGCGTCTTCCATCTCGTTGGTGAAAAGGTCGCAGATAAATGGCAGTTTATTGCGATGGCAGGCTTTGACCTCAATCCTACGTTTGACGTAGGTACACATATTCCATTGGTCGGCAGTGAGCTGACAGGAGATTTCATATTAAAAAAGGGATATCTGATTATCACTTCCCAATCACCACAAAGCATTCCCCCTCAGGACCTGCCGTCTGACCTGCCCTCCAACCCTCCTGCTGGCATCTCTTTTTATTTTGATATTACACTGATTGGGACTGATATTCCCATCACCCTGCCCATCCTGGCATATTCTCCGGACTTCACAGCAGTTATGAGCAGGTTCAACTTTTCCGTTGAAGACACCGACAGCAGTTCCGGCAATACAGCCTACACCATCAACATCGGAAAAAACCTTGGACCACTCTATATCGGCTCCATCTCGTTAACCTTTAAAGACCAGGTCATTTACGGCATTATCAATGGGTCTATGACCGTAGGGCCTTTTAATGCTGCACTGGACGGGCTGGGCATAGGCACCTCGCTGAGCGCATTTACACCTTCGTTCAGCCTGGACGGTCTCAGCTTTGACTTCACTTCCGCTTCTTTCACAATAGATGGCGCACTGATACGTATTCCAGACAGTCAACTGGCGCAGGACGTGTCTCTCCAGTTTGACGGTGCACTGATCATCAAAATACAGCAATTCGGGCTTGCAGCATTGGGTTCTTATGCACAGATGACCGATGGTACGGCGTCTTTCTTTATTTTTTTAAATGCCGACTTCCCTCCGGGTGGACCGCCATTCTTTATGATCTCCGGATTAATGGGCGGATTTGGCTATAACAGGACACTCACCCTGCCTACTTTTAACCAGGTACAGAGCTTTCCACTACTAACTGTCGACGCCCCACAAACAGACAGCCAGAAAGATATCGCCCTTAACACCCTGGAAATACTTGAAGGACAGAAAGCGGGTAAGGATGGAACGACTAAACAGTGGGTAAGCCCGCGCAGTGGAGACTACTGGGCGGCAGTGGGCATTGTATTCAACTCATTTGAAATTATTAATGGCGAACTGCTGCTGACAGCAGAATTAGGCAAGGATATGCAGTTCTCGCTGCTGGGGCTGTCCTGGCTTACCCTGCCACAAAAAGCCATAGACAATGAAAGACTGGTATTTATTGAACTGCAGATGTCAGCGGTGCTACAGCCACAGGAAGGTTTCCTGGGAATTGCCGCAAGCCTTACCAGCAATTCATTTGTATTAACGAAAGATTGTCATATTACCGGTGGTTTTGCCTTCTATCTCTGGTATGGCGATAATCCCAACGCCGGCCAGTTTGTAGTAACCGCAGGCGGTTATCACCCGGCATTTAAAGTGCCCAGCTATTATCCGGAGGTGGCCCGGCTGGGATTTAACTGGCAGGTATCCAGCGACGTGTCTATCAAGGGCGGGGCTTACTTTGCCTTTACGCCCTCCTGTGCCATGGCCGGCGGGCGTTTGCAGGCACAATACCAGTCCGGCGCCCTGAGCGCCTGGTTTGATGCAGGCGCCAACTTCCTGGTCACCTGGCATCCATTAACGTTTGTAGCAAATATATGGGTGGAAATCGGCGTATCGCTGACCATTCATGTATGGTTCATTCACAAAACACTCAGTGCGAGTATCGGTGCTTCGCTGGATATGTGGGGACCGCCTATTGGGGGCCTTGTGCGGATTCATGTTGTTTTTGTCACCTTCCAGATCCGGTTTGGCTCCGACAGCGCTGCGGATGCAAACCAGCAGCCACTTGACTGGACGGAATTTAAACAGTTGTTGCCCGTGCCTCAGGACCGTTATACCATTATCGCCAATAAAGGACTGTCAAAAATACTGGAGAAAGACGCCACCGGTCAGATCATCCACAATGGCGATACGACCAACAATCCGCCTACCACAAAAGTATGGTTCGTGAGAGCAGGCAGGTTGCAATTCACTACCAAGAGCTGCATTCCCGCTACCAGCCTTACTTACGGCAATGACGGCCAACAGCGGGTGGAGGGTGCGTCCGGCATCAACATCCGCCCCATGAATATTGCCTCGGCCACAGCGGAACACAATGTAACCATCACAAAAGATACCGCTAACGGCGCTGTCCAGGTGGACATTGACGGGTGGACCTTTACTGCCAACCGTGCTAATGTCGCTGCCACGCTGTGGGGGCCTCCCATTATTGATAACGGACAATTTGTACAGGCGCCTGTTACTCCTTCCGCAGATACGCTGGGCCAGCAACTCACCGGTTATACTGTTACCGGCCCGGTTTCAACACCTGGCAGTACTTTTGGGATTGTGGAAATGCGGCTGTTGCTAATGGATTATATCTCCCAAAAAGATAATCCACAGAACCCGCTAAGCAAAGCCCACACTTACTCCGACGACTATACGCCACAAACAAGCGGCAGCACCTTAACGGATATCAGCACGATCGGAACAACGCTTGCGGCTGCACGGAATACGCTGTATGCCGAGCTGCAACAGGACCAGCTCTATTCCGGGAGCAACGACAACATGCTACAGATGGGCGCTACCGTCAACAGTCTGTTTATTGACATTCCGATGGAACAAACCAATTGATTATGAAACATCAAAAAGATTTTGCCAATGATATCCCTGTGGGCGACCTTGAGTTGTATGACAACTACATTCCCGCCCTGGAAGCCGGCAACTATCATATTACCGTCAAGCAACCGCTGTATAGTACCAACCAGTTGGACGACGATGGTGTAAGTGTTACCCAGGATTTCATGGTAACAGCACCACAGTTTTTTATTGATAAGGCCCAGGTCATCAATATGTACCCTGTACCAGGCAGTACAGGCAGGTACAACGAGGTACTTCCCAATATTGTACTGAAAGATGCGGAACTACCATGGGAAAGAGCCGTGGATGAGTCCAACAGGGGAACGCCCTGGCTGGCACTGATGGTATTTGAAGAAAAAGAGTTGAATACCGGTGACAACACTGACGATAAATCTACCACTACCACAATAGGAGATTTTTTACGGGGGCAGACCGGCGTGCTCCAGCCCCAGCTTACGCGGGAAGATGATATTGATCCTAAAGGCAGCTGTAAAACGATCAGTATGTCTACCGCTACCTTCCAGGCAAATGTACCGATGCTTGACGAACTGCTCTACCTCTCGCATATTCGCAGGATCAATACCGGCAACAGCGCCATCGGAGGGCTGAATGAGCATGGACTATTTTCTGTGGTAGCGTGTAACCGTTTCTGTTTGACGCCGCCCGACGGCCAGCAGGAGAAGGTAAAAAACATTGTACACCTGGTATCGCTGGAGGGAATGAAGGACTACCTGCATAAAAACGCTGACCTGAGCAGTTACCAGAGCGTATCCTTGCTCAGCCTCGCCAGCTGGACCTTTCAATCCCAATCGGATACTGGCTATAGTTTCGGCAAGCTGGCAGAAAACCTCGTAGCAGCAGAAGTGGTAAACAACAATGCAGATCCGTCACTGTTGTGGCTCCGGCTACCCGTACCCGCAGACAGGAATACAGACGCCAATGCCGCCGTACGTAAGCGCATCAGCGATGGGTACCTTCCCTTGCCCTGGCAAACCCGCAGCGGAGAAAGCACTTTTGCCTGGTACCGCGGACCACTGGCACCACTGCTGCCCACACCATCCACTTCTCACTACAACACCGCTGACGCAGCACTGATTTTCGACCAAACGCATGGCATATTTGACGTAACGCTGGCCGCAGCCTGGGAAACAGGCAGAGAAATAGCACTGGCGGATGCAGATTTTATGAGCAAAGTAAAGGAGTTCAGGAAACAGCTGAACCTGATAGTCGATAAGCTGCTGCACCGGTCCACTTCTCCCTATTTTGCACAACAAACCATCGCAGATATCGACCCTTATGAAACCGTAGAGGAAAGGCTGCAAACCATTATCACCCCGCAACTGATAGCTGCCATCGGTAACACCGCCACGCAAAAACAGGCGGCACCAGCTAATGTCGTAAAGACAAAAGCCGTACCGCCAGATCCGCAACAGACGCTGGCTACGTTCCTGCAACGCAGCGACGTACAGGAACGCCTGCAACAGATAGTAGCAAGCATTTCTGACGAGCTATCTGACTGGATGGCCAGGTTCCAGCTACTTTACCCGGTTCCTTTCGGCAAAATGGTGGCCGATCTGCGCATGCTACCTGATGAGTCGCTGCGTTTTTTCTATGTAGACAAGAACTGGCTGAGCGCCGGTATTGATGGCGCCATGAGCTTCGGTATCGACAGCAGCAAAGCCAAAATGCTGCATGACCTGGCACTGCCCGTCATCCAACAGGCGGCACAGCAAAAGATAAAAGGAATACGGCAGCAGATAACAGGCAGGCATATACGGGACACAACACCGCCGGATGTGATGAGCGGCTTCCTGCTACGGTCCGACATGGTGAAAGCGTGGCCTACCCTCACGATACGTGCCAAAGACGCAAACGACAACACCCTCAATATTATCCGGACAGACCTCCTCGCCCCCAACCTGCTGTTATGCATATTCGATGAAGTCCCTGATAACGTAACCTTCAGTGAGCCACAGGAAAGCCTTTGCTTTGGCGTGAATGATGCGGGAGAAGCAGTGATCAGAAATGTGGTCTCCGGCAGCAATGCGCTGGGGCAACAAATGGGCAGCGTAGCAATTCGGGACCTGAATGGATTGCAGCAGCTTTGTATGCGGGCGGCAGGCAGTCATGTGCTGAACCTGTCGCCTGGCGAGAACAACGGCCTCGTACAAACGTTGCAGCGCGCTATGAGCGCAAACAACACCCCTCCTCCCAATGGGGCCTTAACTTCCGGCACCTTCGCCCTGCAGATGATGAAATCAACTGAAGCAGTCGTATTCCAAAGTCAATCTTAAAATCAGTTAACATGAACGCTCCTGTCATAGTTCCCATAACGCTTGATGTACTGCTCGCCAATCCTGCCCTTCTGAAGCGGGATGATTTCAGGTTGTGGTCCTACAATTATCCTGTCATGAGCGGCGATTCCTGGGCTTCCCCCGAGCCCGACGCCTTTGACCTGGATGACAACAATACCCTGCCAGGTCCGGGTGCATACCTGCACTGGACACTACCGCGTTCGTTGCGTGTAGGCAAGTCCAATAGCACCAGCGATTTCCCTCTCATTCCTAACCGCTGGCTCATTGTACGCATATACCGGGACCCCGGCGGCAATAATGTACAACAGTCATGGGTGCTGGAGGCAGATTGCCCTAATGTAAAACAAGATAATAACTGGTGTAATTTTATTATCAGCGAAACCGTAAAAAACAATTGGGCTGCCGGCAATGACCCTAACAGAAAAAACTTTCCCCTGGCTCCTTTTGACGATAATGGCAATACAGACACTCAATCGTACTACCTTAACATGGGCCAGGCTTTTGAGATGCCGGGCTGGCAGGAAGCCTATCCCCAAAACATGTTCATGACCGCGCTCGGTCCCGGCAATGAAGAGTTCTGCGGGTACATGCAGTTTAATACAGGCGTACTGTCCTTTTATGACCCGCTAAATGGTGTACCGGAAACCACCGCGCTCAGCTATATGGTAACCGGCTGGTATGCCGACAGCAGCAGCGATATCCTGGCTACCGGCAACACCGGCTTCACCGGTGAAGCAACAGCTGACGAAGTACTATCTGCATTGAACTGGGACGTAGCAGCACAGCAAAGTGCGGGCAACAGCAATATCACTTTATACAGCGGCATGTCCTTTAACCTGCCCTGGGATAAAAACGCCAGTACACCACCTGCCAATGACGAACTTGAAAACCTGCGCGCCGATGATATATCCGTATGCGTGGCCAATACCGGGCTGGAAGCCTTCAGTACATTGGTAGCCACACAACTGGAACATTCGCTTGATCAGCAAACAACTATTGAATTATTACGTGCCTTCCAGTTTGATTTGTTGCCGGCACTGAACAACAAAAATGGCCACCAACTGATAGCGGAAAGGATACAACAAGCCTGGTTTAATTCAAAATTTGGCGGCAACCGCTGGCAGATCGTACCTGCCAGTAATGACCCTCAGACTGCACCTGTTACTAAAAACCAGCAAATACCCGACAGTGACGCCGCCTGGCTGGAACAACTAAACAAAGACCAGCAGTCGCTGGACGACGCACTCACATTGCTTTCCAGTCTCCAGTGGGACCTGAATGCCGTATGGTGGAAATATCACTACGCCGAGGCCAACTACGACTCTAGTGACCCCTGGCCAGGTGTATCGCCAGACCAGTTATCACCATACCTCGATCCCCAGAATGCTGATAAGACGCTGGGATTGGTACTGGCACAATTAAAGATAGTGAATGCGCTGCTTCCCAAAGTACCGCAGCCCAGACAAGGTATCGCAAACTCCCAACAAGCACTACAGCAAGGCATCAACGACTTTGCACAAAACAAAAACATCACACCCGGCTTTGTACTGAAATCCGTAGCACAGCCCCGTTACTGGCTCCCTAATAATCCTAACATACTGATATCCGGAATTTCGCCAGACCCGTTGGTCGACCCGGAGACTGCGCTCGTAGTAAGGCTGCCGGCACAACTGATAAAATCATTTACAGTAGCCTCTACACAAATAGATGCCTCCACACTGGGCAACATTATTCCCGCTTTATCCGACACACAGGTGTTACCATCTAATGTAGAGGATATTTATACCGAATTCTTTTTGCTGGACCCTGCCAATGCCGCGCAAATAGCCGTTAAAACGGGGCTTTCGCAGCAAACTGTTTACAGCACCATGCAGGCTCATGACAAGACCGCCTATAACAACGGCGTGCTGCCACAGACGGACCTCAGTGAATGGCGGCAGAAATGGCAGCCGGTATATATGGAATGGCAACTAACGCATATCGCTGTTCCATTTGCCTGGAAAACAAATCCCGGTGACCAGCAGAGCACGCCCAACTGGAACTTTAACGGTACTGACTATGAAATGATAGCCTCTCCGCAGGGCGCGCAAACAGGTTATACCGTTTCCGGAAGAGCCGCGCTGAGCACTCACACGCAAATGACTTTGGGCGCGCGGCTCAAAGCATATGCCCGGCAATATGATGATGACGCCCTGAACGATTTGTGGGATGAAATTAATAAAACGGACCAGTGGCGTTTTCTTTCCCAGGAACTGGCATATACGAACGATTACCTGACACAGCGTGACAGGAAACTCTACCGAAAGCCACACAATGATTCATTCAACTATGAAAACCAGACATTGAAGTTTTCAAAAGTCATGGGGTATTATGACACTACCAGCATCCCTCCTTTTGACACCCCTTCTTTTGCGCAGGGACAGGTAAACGCCATTCCGGCCATAACCGGCGGTGGTCCCAGTCCCTACCCGTTCCACCAAATCAGGGGCGGTGAGTTTTACTTCACACAACTGGCCATTTATGATAAGTTTGGCCGCCGATATGACCTGATACAGTCCACCGGTGGAGGCATATCCGATTATCACTCTTATCCTTTGATGGTAGACAGCGCCTTCAGTATCGAACATCAGTTGTCTGCCAATATAACGGCGCCATTCCAGGTACCGCCCCGCATATTACAACCCGCCAGGCTGAATATGCTACTGGCAGATTATCGCGACAAAACTAACATACTGGGCCTCAATACCGGTGTGAACCCAGTATGCGGCTGGGTGGTAGTGAACCATATTGACCGCTCGCTGCTGTTGTTTTTTCCTGATGGCAGCAATGCCGGCGAAATTATGGTGATGGCCGGTACACAAGGCAGCCATGTGCAATGGACGCCGCCACCACACAACAACGTGAATACACTGGGAGATGTTACCTCCCGGTCTAAACAACTGGGCGCATTCGCTACCGCCTTAACGGGAAAATCAGCTACGGCCTTCCAGGCTTTTCTGAAAGCAATCGACAGCACGCTGTGGACGATAGATCCATTGGAAAAACGCACCAACCAGGACCTCTCATTCTTCATTGGACGGCCATTGGCACTGACAGCGCTAACCCTGCAATTGAAGCTGAACGCTCAGCCGCTGCAAAGCCAGGACTGGCCGTTCCCTACAAGTGAAATCACCCCCAACCCCAATATCCCTGCAATGGAGGATTGTCTTTTTGATATCCGGTTTGGTGATCAGGCTTCGCAGGAAGACGGCGTGATCGGGTATTTTAAAGATGAAAATTACGACCAGTTCAATTGTGTGGTAACACCCGATAATTCTGACAATTACCTGCAACAGATAGGGCCGCTCAACAGCAATAATGGCAATTACATTCAACTGACGTTCGGGGACAGCAATCCTACATACGTCACCGTACTGGCAGACCCACGGGCATCCATACACGCCTTTAGCGGCATTCTGCCCATCAAAGAAGTACAACTGCCGGAGCAATTTGTAGATAAACCGTTATCCGCCATGGACATCACTTTCAGGGCAGGGCCTATTCTCTCAGCCGTGCAGCTGTCAGACACCGCCAATGGTACGCCGCCCTATCCCAAAGCACTTACATATTTACCCGTAAGCGCCCAGTACGGCACCTGGACGTGGTGGCAAAGCACAGTGGCAAATCCGGGTACCGCTGAAGCCAGCTTTTCCTGGGAAGGGTTTACCCTTACCAAAGCCACTACCACTGCCAATTTCAACAGGTATCCGATCAGTCTGCACGACGGATACCTTCAATTCATTACTGACCAGGACCCTCAATAAAAACCTAAAACCGTTCCCATGCAAACCGACACCATTCCACTAATACTCACCTATCAGGTTTATGGAAAGGACCAAAAACCGCTAATCCCCAATACCGAGGGAGAAGTATGCATCGTACTTGAGCCCAACGACACCATAAAATGTGAGAAGATCACACTCAAGATACCAATAGGAGATGGTCCCGACCGTATATTCGAAGCGTCTACCGCCGTATTAAATCCTCCTGACAAACTATATTGGTCAGTGGGAAAATCTCAGGATACTACTGATGACCAGACGAATATTGATTACGTACAATGGGAGCTTCTGAACAAGGATCCCAATCGCAAGGTGAAGCATGGCGCTAATTGCAGCGTCACCGGCATGGTCAATAGCCAGGCGGGAACAGCCCAGGTGATTATTAAAGAAAATACGCAGAATACGGGAGACCCCGATTATGAACCGCGGCAAGGCGCCTTTCCTATTGATAAAAGTGGAACACCGGCATTTTATCTTCAGAACCTGATTGCCATTGACCCCCTGAACGCCGGAAATCCGTGTTGCGCCATACAACAGGGGTATGCCGTAGAACTAAGATGGGACAGTAATGGCACCTCCTTTGAACTATATCAAAGCGGCCATACAATAGCGATATATAGCGATAAAAACACCAGCTATACGTTGAAAGACGGCATATCAGATACCACCACTTTCACCTGTGTTGCCAGTGATGACAATGACAACAAAATATTTGAGTCTTTCACCTTAGCCGTCATCAGCCCTATCCTTGTACCGCCTGCAGTAATCACCAACACAAATGAAGTCATTGCGGGGCAGATGACAGCGCAAAAGGCCACCTGCAATACATTGGACCTGCATGACAATTCCATCACGCTGACCGGTACAAACCCCAATGTGGACAATGTTATTGATAATTCTTCCAGAATTGATGTGAGCGGCACTTTCACTGTTAAAGACAATGGTAATATCAGCAATCTTATAGAAACGTTGCAATGTGCGAGTATCACCGCTGACAACCTGACCATACAAGACTCCATAGACCTTACCCATCAGCAGCTGCCTATATTCGGTGCTTTTGAGCAACTGGCCTCCGGTACCAATATTCCGGTTACCACCGAAACAGCGAACACTGATGGGTACGTTATCATTACAGTAGACGTATCAACAGATGACAACACCTCTGCCTATGGAGCGCTTTCACTTGATGGTAACAACTGGCTCAGCACCCATGGAACAAATTATGAACTGGATCCCGTTTATGGCTTTTTATGGTTTCCCGTTCCCGCGGAAACCACCTGGTATTATAAAGGAGAAAACCTTACCAGCGTTTCACATCCTGCTATGATAAGCATTTTCTGGGTACCTATAGGTAAGAGCACCCCTTTAGCACAACAGAATAGCGTAGCACTCCCGGTACCGGATAACAGCAACGACACAAACGATCCCCGCCGGCTGTTTGAGCAATATACAGCCGCAAAAAAACAACGCCAGGTGGACCTTATATCCGCTATAGAAACACTACTGGACATCAAATTTGACGTCGCCGCCAAAGAAGAAATGCACCAGCAGCTGACAGCGCTCTGAAACATTCACCCTCAATTAACTTAACATGCATCACGATACTTCCAACATACAACTCGATCAGGGACCGTTATACCTGAGGAGCTTTATTTCCTTCCCTTATCAAAGCACCCAACAGGACGTACCGGTTACCGCGTTTACTGCGGGCGGCCCGTTCAGTACCAAATGGGACAGTAACGGCACACAGTTCGCCTTATACGCCAATGGTAATCCGACGCCGATATATACGGACTCCACCCCCTCCTTCGACTTCCCGAAAGGGCTGCAGTCCACCACTACCCTGGTACTGGAAGCTGATAACGGTCAAACAAAGCTTTATGCTTACCTGACCATTATTATCACTAATGCCGTACTTACGCCAGATAGTATAACCGTGTCCGGTAGTATGATCAACTCCAATCAATTAACCGTTCAGCAAACTTTGTACACGAAAGCTAACCTGGCAATAAGTGGCACCTTGAACCTGGAAAACAATACTTCATTCAAAAATATTGCGGTCAGCCTCAGTTCCGGCCCCGGGATACATTTGAAGCATGTAAACGCAGGCGCTGTAAGAGCTACTGAAAACAGTACAATCAATTATCTCACCGTGAGTGACAGCATCAGCTTAAACAAAGCGTCTGTTGCCATGACCGGAGGCATGCATCTCATCCAACAGGGCCTGTCATTCGGAGAAACAGAAGTAACGGCGAAGACCGATGGATTTGCGATAATTTTTGTAGATCCAACTCACTCCGGCGGCGCCCAGGACGCATCCGGCTGTATCACCTACAACAACCAGCAATATACTGTCAATGGAATGCATCTAGTGAACTTTGGCGTACTCAAGTTCGGATATTGCTACGTCCCTATCCGGGCAAACAGCAAATGGAAATGTAGTGGCAGCGTCATTGGTGGCAGTGGCCAAACGCCGGTCGTCTCTATCTATTGGATACCACTGGGAGGAGGGACAGACTCCTATGAAATAAGCGCTGCTGCCCCTGAGCTAACAAGCCTGCCAATACAAAGCAGCACTTCCGATTCACAAATATCATCCGAACAATGGTATATGGACTTCTATCAAACCCTGGCTAAAGCAATGGATAAAAACCCGGCACTGGCTGTCACACTGGCACAACAATCAGCGAGCCTTTAATCATTCATCTCAAATTAACTTATTATGCATTTACCATACGCCGAAGCGGCAATTTCCGACTTCACTATTTCCTATTTACTCGTGAGCCAGAACGGCATACCAGCAACCGCATTTGATGCGGACGCCGCTATTTATGTTTCCTGGGAAAGTTCCGGCACTTACTTCAATTTATACGCTGGCGACGATAAGCAATCGCAACCGCTATACAGTGGTGGAGATAAATATTTTCTTGTAAGCCAGGGATTCTCCGTTGACACCACCCTCATACTTGAAGCGACATACAACGACAATAAACTGTACAAATCTGTTACTGTAACCATTAACAATCCCGCATTAAAACCTGGCAGAATAACCATCGCCGATAACAACACGGTCAAAAAAGACATGACCACCAATGGAGATGCCACTATCAACCAGCTTTCCGTAAACGGGAAGTTGGTACTTTCAGATTCCAATGATCCCTCTTTCCTGATAAATGGTCCTTTACGGAGCGGCTGCCAAATCAATGTCACGGGCGAAACGACCGTGCCGGGCCTCAGTGCAGGCAATACTACTTCAAAAGAAGTGGAAATTCTGAGCAAACTTACCATCAATAAGGGTACGGTATCGCTATTTAATGAAAGCAACATCATTTACCAGGGGCAGGACAATCTTACCAACAAACAATTTACGGCTCATACTGATGGCTATTTTATCGCGTACCTGACCACGTATGACGTACCTTCCCAATATTCCTTCAAGACCTCTATTACCATACAAATGAATTCCTATACATTTAAAACAACCGGCGGTTCAGCGTGGGCTGCGCCAGCCAACTCAGGCGTTATCTGCCTTCCCCTGTCTAAAGGCACGTCATTAACCTACAGTGCCACCTATAACTCCCCCTTCTTCGTCAAAGCACCCCAAGCCATTACTGTACAATGGTATCCTATTGGCCAAAACAGCAGTTCAAAAGCAACCTATGAACTTATAGATCTGCCAACAGATCATATGGAAGCAGCTTCTATTGATATGGCCGCCCGGGCGGCATCCGGAAAAACAAAAAAACTAACTGCGGCAAAAGCTTTTATTCAAACTATAGAACAGGCTTGCGGCAAGACAATAGATGCGACGACGAAGGAATTATTAGCAGAAAAACTAATGACGTTCAGATAAAAAAAATTTCACAAACCCAAACATATATACCATGCAAACCGGTACCGATCCACTGATACTAACCTACCAGGTTTACGGCAAAGACCATAAGCCGTTAACCCTCAGCACCGAAGGGGAAGTCTGCATTGTACTTGAGCCTAACAGCACCATAAAATGTGAAAAGATCATCCTCAAAGTGCCACAAGGGGATGACGCGGATTGTATCTTTGAAACATCTACGGCCACACTAACTCCGCCGGACAAACGATACTGGTCAACAGGAAAATCCCAGGTAATACATGACGATGAACTGGACATAGACTACATGCAATGGACGCTTGTCAACCTGGACCCTAACCACCTGGTACCGCACGGCGCCAATTGCAGCGTTTCCGGGATGGTCAATAGCAATGCAGGGACCGCCCAGGTTGTCATTAAAGAAAAAACAAAAAATACCGGGGATAACGACTATAAGCTGAGGCAGGGAGATTTTCCCATTATCAAAAGCAATGTGCCGGCATTCTTCTTGCAGAACCTGATCGCCATTGATCCTCTGAATTCCGGATATCCCTGTGGCGCCATACAACAGGGATATGCTGTAGAAATAAGATGGAGCAGTAACGGCACCTCTTACGAGTTATATCAGAGCGGCAGCACAACGCCGATATACAGCGGTACTAACACCAGTTACACACTGAACAATGGCATAACAGATACGACTACTTTTTTCTGCATCGCCACTAATGCAAACGGAGACAAACTATTCGAGTCCTTCACATTGACCGTCATCAACCCTGCCCTTGCGCCGTTAATGGTCAACACGGCGAACAGTGAGACAGTACAGGGAGAAATGACTACCAACATCGCCAACTGCAATACCGTGAATCTGAGCAGCGGCGCCATTGCCACAAATGGTGATCCAAATACCATTAATATCACTACATCCTATGGCCCGCTTAACCTGGCTGGTAATTTTTCTGTTGGAGGTGATGCTACTTTTGGGAACACCACTGTCAGCGACCTTATTGTTGAACAGGATTTTAATGGCACTTATCCGGAAATTACTGTGCTTTCCCCGCTTTCTTTAGCGCAGCCCACGATCACCACGCTTAACAGTTCCGATATCGAAACGGATGACCTCACCATACAGGATGGCATTAACTTCACCGGGCAACAGGTGTCCATGTTCGGAACGTTTACGCAAATAGCCTCCGGCACCAACATTCCGATAACAAGCAGAAAAGCAAACACGGACGGTTATGCAGTACTTACCATAGACCTCCCCTACCAACAGGCTAATACGCTTGCTTATGGCGGTATTTCCCTGAATAACAGCGACTGGTTCTATACAAATGGCAGCGTGGCATATTTTGGCGCCGGGACATTTACCTATGGCTTCCTAAGTATCCCTGTCGCTGCCGGCACTACCTGGTATTATAAAGGTGAAAATCTTACCAGCGTTTCAAAACCACCTACAATAAGCGTATACTGGTTTCCCGTTGGAAATGACTCCGCGTCAGAGTTGAACGACGGTGTATCCCTTCCCGTTACAGACAATCAGGTTACCGAAAATGATCCGCGCGTGTTTTTTGAACAGTATACGACAGAAAAAAAACAACGCCGGAGCGATCTGATCAACGCCATGGAAATGATGCTGGACGTACAATTTGACGTTTCCGTTAAAGAAGAGATGCTCCAACAACTGATGACACTCTGAAACATTCACGATCAACTTACCAACATGCATAATAATATTTCCCATAAACAGTCAGACCAGGACCCGTTATATCTCACTAATTTTATTTCATTTCCCTATCAAAGCAGCCAGCAGGACCTACCGGTCACCCAATTCATAGCGTTAAGTCCGTTCAGTGTTAAATGGAGCAGTAATGGCACCGGGTATAAACTGTATGCAAACGGCAATCCCAATCCAATATACACTGGCACCGGCACCTCCTTCGATATGCCACAAGGATTTCGGCACAACACCACCCTCATGCTGGAAGCAAGCAATACAACGGACACGCGCTATGCTTTTCTTACTATCATTATCAGTAAGCCGACACTTACACCTGACAGCATGACGGTGGCGGGGAAGATGGAAAATCCCGTTATCTTAACGGTCCAGGGTACTTTGTATGCCAAAAACACGCTGACAATAAACGGTGTATTGAACCTGGGCAACAACAGCGCTTTCAATAACATTACCGTCAGCCAGACTTCAAACATACGCGGCAAAGCTTCACTGGAGCAGTTAAAGGCAAATGCAATAGCCGGCGGCAGCAGCATTACCACTGATGCCACCTGTACGCTGACGCTACAACCCAACGCAGCGGTCAGCCAACTGGACACCACATCTGTCAGCGCTCCCGGCAGCAGCAATATCAATGACCTCACTGTTAAAGGCAACCTGACAGCCGGCAAGGCAAACATTGCAATGATCGGCAGCTGGAACCTCATCATGCAAGGCACTAATTCCGTTGAAATGACGATAACTGCCAAAACTGACGGGCTGGTAATGATTTACATAGATCCCACGAATTGTAATACAGGTGTCAGCAGTACCGGGGTTATCACGTGTAACGGCCAGCAATATTCGACAACCGGAGCTAACTTTTACCAGATCAACTCCAATAACACCCTTAAGTATGGCTATTGTTGCGTGCCCATTCAAAAGGGCAGTTCCTGGAAATTCAGTGGCAGTGTAACGGGTGGTGGCCAGACGCCAGTTACTTATCTTTACTGGATACCGTTTGGAGCAAACAAGGACTCCTATGAAATTACAAGTGTAAAGGAACTGGCAGGTACCCCACCCCGTACAAAGACTTTAGATCTGCAGGAAGTAACGGCACAACGGTACGCCGAGTTTCTCCAGACGCTGGCTGAAGCGACGCATAAAACACAGCTTCGGAAAGCACGATAGCAAAAAAAAACACAGATTAATCATCCGCAGGTAATCAAAATCAAGCTTATGATGCATTTACCATTAAATACCGATGTTGCTCCCGGATTTGATATATCCTACCTTCTGGTAAGCCAGAATGGCGTACCAGCCACCGCTTTCAAGGCCGAAACACCGCTTACTGTTTCGTGGGAAAGCACCGGAACCTATTTCCGGTTATTTGCAGGCGGCCAAAACCAACCTGTATATGAAGGTACAGATACCACCACCACCGTCAGCAATATAACAGTCGACACCACGTTTACGCTTGAAGCTTCGGTTCCTGGCAGCGGTACGTTGTATAAGTCTGTTACGATATACATCTCCAACCCAACCTTAACACCGGACAGCATAAAAGTAGCGACGGTACATACCGTTAAACAGGACCTCTCCGCCATGGACAATGCCACTTTCAATCAACTTAACATCAATGGCCAGCTGGTGTTCCCTGATTCAAATGACCCTTCATTGCAAATAAACGGATACTTAAATACAGGCAGTGCGATGAAGGTCACCCAAAACACGAATGTGCAGGGAACTGCCACTATCGATAACCTTACCGTAAATGGTAATATTCAGGTGAATGGCAATTTTAATAACAAAAATGGAGTGCAGGTAGCCCATCTCGATGCCACCGGTTTAAATGCCGTGAATGCCACCACTCAAACGCTGGAAATTTCAAAAAGCCTGAACACGCTTGCGGGCACAGTATCTCTGCTTAGCGCCGACAGCACCATTTACCAGGGTGGTGATGTATACGGCAAACAATTCACAGCTAAGACAGATGGATATCTGTTGGCATATCTCCCTGCATCTCCTCCCTGCTTTGCCACCCTGACCATAACAATATATGGTTATGATTTTAATCTTATGGGAAACTTTGTTGTCAGAAGCAATCAGAGCATTCCAAATTTAAACGTCATGTTTTTGCCTATATCCAGCGGCACAACCCTGACTTACAGGATTACTCATTTCATAGGTTATCCTCAATTCATCCTCAACTGGTACCCTATGGGCACCGCCCTCAACACAGCTGACACTTATGAGACCACCGATACTCCACCAGGTACACCGGAAATACCGCCCATTGATATCGCTGCGCTTCAGGCAACCAGGTCTAAAACCGCCACCAACTTTATTCAACATATTGAAGAAGCATGCCATAAAACAATTGATCCTGCCATGAAACAGTTATTGGTGGAGAAACTATTGGCCCTGGAATAGCATCCGCTTTTCTGAATTGTTTAAAACAGCACTTTTTACCGGAGCTACCCTCCCCCGTTCTTTGATTTTCACAATTATTGGTTTGATAACACCAACCAGTAACACAGCATGCAGCCATACCTTTGAATCATTAAAACAAAACAAAAATGATGAAAACTCTGGCAAACAAAGTCGGCGCAGCAGATGAAAAACATCTGATCCAACTTACGCTGAATGATTATCTACAAGGGCGTCCGGCATTAGACATCGAAAGGCTCCGGTCTGCATTTCACCCCGATGCACATGTCAGGACCGTCATAGACGGCAAGCTGGTGCAATGGACAGCGCCTCAATACCTGGACCTGGTTGCCCAGGCAACTATACAGGAATGCCAGCCCGAACTGCTTTCTTTTACATGGGATGGAGATACCGGGTCTGCCCATGTGCAATTGACTTTTGCCACCTTCCGGTTCATTGACCGGTTTAACCTGATAAAGTTAGACGGGAAATGGCTGATCATGGATAAAATTTCCTATCGGGAAGATTTACAGTGAGCGATTTTCACCGCTGGAAATCAGAAAGCCTTCCTTAATGGAGGGTTTTCTGATTTTGGGTAAAGCCTATGGCATAAAACCCGAAGCCTTTTCTTGGTAGATTTAAAGTTATTCCCTAACTTCTTATAGGAAATCCGATTTTCCCTCTCCCGGAATTTCTACATTTAACCAACCCTTTTCCCTATGCATTTAAAGTTGCTGACTTTCTCTGTCCTCTTAGCTATCACCACCGGAAAAGCACACTCCCAATCCGCCACTCAGCCGGCCAAAGAAAAAGTATTGCTGCAGATGGACTTTGACGATCCCGCTAATCCAATGGTGCCCGATATCGTTCATGGCGATACTGCCTCCGCCCTCCTGCAGAACGGGCACTATGTCCTGGATGCCAAAAAGGCCAGCCGTTTCTGGGCGCTCAGATTGGGCACCCCTGCTGAAGAGGTGCCTGGCTGCAATATCCTGGAAATGAAAATGAAGGTGACCGCGGATGCCCCTCAGGCCAGGTATGGGATCTTATGGAATTCCGTTCAAAAGACACCCGGGGTCTTCAATGAGTTTGCTTTTTGTGTCTATTCAACAGGTCAATATACGATCTTCGCCAAGGTGGACAACGCCGCTTATGATATCGCTGAATTAACAGCATGCTCCTGTATAAACAAGGGTACTTCGGCATACAACACTTTACGCATCGAGGAAATAAACAGCGGGGAGTTTCGTTTTTTCATCAATGGTCAAATGGTACACCAGGCCGTGTTGAAAGTCCCCCCATTTACGACCTTTGGCTTTTATTCAGATGCGCATACAACATTGTATGTTGACTATGTAAAATTTGCTGTGCGGGCTGATTAGCATAACCAGCACAAAAACATCAATGCCCGAGACGTTCTGTTTTTTCCAGGTGTTGCAAAATATCGCGGCGTTCGGTCCAGGGCGTGCGTAATTGTTTCTGTGCCATGAACTTCAACTGGTCCCCGATATGCCGGCTGCCTGGCTGGGAAGCATTGCCATAGCCAAGCAGCACACGGGCTTTTATTTTCCTGCCGAATTCCACCACTGCCACATATGTGTCTCCCGCCACTGAACGCATTCTGCCATCGGCATCCTGCATATATTCGATCGTACGATAGATACCGTAATTACCGGGGCCGCCGTTTGCGGGATAATCGTATGCGCCCGCACGAAAGCGGAACATAGCTCCCCATGGCACCTGTAACGACCCAAACATATTATGGATCTCCATGGCCGCAATGGACAACAGTTTTACTGCGGTCGCCGAGTCCTTCAGGCCACGAGGCGTTTCTGTAGGATGCGCAGGGTCCCAGGGCTGTTTAAACATGGAGTCATCCAGTTTGGAATACCAGTTGATATAAAGAATTCCCCCTATACTCATGCTGTCTGTAGTGCGGTCCCAGTTCCGCAATACGCCCGCTGCCGCCTGTGCGATTGGATCAGGATATTTATCTGTTGCGCCAAGCAGCTCATCAAGGAACCTGTCTGCCACTTCCACGCCGGTATTGAGTTTGTACTTCACCAGGTCATCAAAAGTCACCGAAAAGTTATTTCTGATCATATTCACAGCGCGCTGCGGGCGAAACCCCATACCAACGGGCGACATGTACGACGGGTAGGCCGAAGGGGACAATACCGGCGGGTAGGTGCAATACCACGGGGGGTCATTGGCATTTTGTATAAATCCGGCAGGAGGGTTAAATAACTTTGGCATATCAGCATAACCATGTGTCTGGCTCCAGGAATTCTTCGACTGGCTGCCATCAATGGTGCCGTGCCAGAAGTCCCAATCCCCGGAGGCACGAACCGGAACGTTGCCACCGAAGAAATACTCAATATTGCCTGCCTTATCGGCATAGATCACATTGAACAAAGGCAACTGCATGCGTTGCAATGCGGCCTTAAACTCGCGGTGATTATCGGCTTTGGCCATCATGTGCCATTCATAAAAGAAGCCGGCGCTGTCCAGTCCCGCGATCTTCAGCGTGTATGCTTTATCATCTTTCACTCCCACCACCGGTTCATCACCCGCATACTGCAGGATGGTCGTATCGTTTTTTACCGTACAATCAGGCTGCCTTATTTTCACAATTGTCGTGTCGTACTTAAAAGGCACGAGGGCGCTGTCTACCAGGTAACCGTTATCTTTAAGCGTATAGGCGTACCGGTCTGCTGCGTCAATGGTATTTACGGTATGTGTCCATCCAAGATTTTCATTGAATGCAATATTCAGTACGGGCATCCCTACCAGCGAAGCGCCATAGGCATTAAACCCGGGCGCCTGCAGATGCGCTTCAAAAAAAGTATAAAAATCGAACCAGGGCAGATGCGGATTGGCAAGCAACATGGCGTTGCCGGAAGCCGACCTGGACCGGCCCACAGCATAAGCGTTGGAGCCGGGCCTTAATATCTGGCCGAGCGCCGCATTGTCCTCTGCTGCCAGGAATTCCAGGAAAAAAACACGGATAGCATGGGCCATTACATCTTCACCCGTAACCGGCAGTACCTCTTTTAACGGCGCACTGATCGCCTGAGGATAGGCAGCCACATAATCGTTTATACCAGCTGCGAATGCATCAATGTACTTTTTCATTTCATGTCCCTGCTTTGCATACGCCTCCCTGCCAAGTTCCGGCACTTTAAAGAGCCTTATCTTTTTATCAGCGGCCGCAAAATCAGCTCCCCAGTACTCCGCAGACCGGCCACGGGTCAGGCCGTACAAACGAAGCAGCAGATTGCCATGGTTATGCATCTGCGCCCATCCGAACGCATAATACATAGCACTGATATCCTTCCCATATATGTGCGGAACGCCATAGGTGTCCCAGAGGATCTCTGCTTTCTTTGAGTAATGTCCCGGAACGCCGGCTCCGGCAAAATTTAAATAAAGACATAGGAACAGCCAAAGGGATGATCGGACAAATTTCATACAACGGTATTATATTTTATGATGATGGAAATAGGAAAGTATGTTTTCTGCCAGGGCAGGTACGTATGGCGATTTAACCAGCGTATGATGATCTCCCGGCGTTTGTACCAATGTCAGTTCCGGCGCGTATTGTTTCCACCCAAGCATATCATCAGCCGTATATGCTCCGCCAGCTGCCTTCACCACCAACAAAGGGGCCGCCATCTTATGTTTTAATGTATAAGATATCCGGATGCTGTTCAGCTCAAGGTCCAGCACACGGAAAGCCAATGACAGCATACCGTTATTATCACGTACGTTTTCCCTGACCGCCGCCTTCATCTTTTCCACTGTTTCAGCCAATGGACCATCAACAGTGGCCGCCTTCAGCTCGTTGAACCAATTGGGACAAGGCACTGCCATCAGCTGATGCTGCTCCAGGAATTGCTGCAGTCCGGACAACAGCTGTTCATTCAAATGTTGATGGTCCTGCACTTCCTTCCTTGCGTCCGGAGGCGTGTCCAGGAAAGCAGCGAAAGCTACGTCCTCTCCCTTTGTTTCCAGCTGACGGATCATTTCAAAGGCGACAAAACAGCCGAAGGAATGCCCGATAAAACGGTATGGGCCGGCAGGCTGTACTTCCTTTATCCAGGCGATATGTTGCGCTGCGATCTTCTCCATGCTTTGCAACAGTTGTTCATCTTCATAAATTCCTGTCATCTGCAAACCATACACAGTAAAAGTCTTATCCAGCGCAGCGGCCAGTTCACCATAGCCTTCGCTGGTACCGCCGGAGCCGGGAAGTATAAACAACGGTGCTCCGTCCCTGTTATGGTTAAGGGGCAACAGATGCCTACTATGCACCGCAAGGGAATGCACTTCCTGTTTCTCGAGTAAATCAGACAGACCGGCAATGGTGGGATGATCAAACACGTCGGTAATGGTAACCGTCTTGTTCAGCGTTTTACGGATGGATGCTATCAGCTTAATGGTGAGCAGTGAATGCCCGCCCCTGGTAAAGAAGTTGTCGTATAACCCTATCCGTTCTACCTCCAGGAGGTCCTCCCATAGCGCGGCGAGCGATAACTGCAATGGCGTCTGAGGCGGAGTGTATGCATCCCCCTCTGGGTTGTCGCCTGGTTTGGGCAGGGCGCTCCTGTCTACCTTTCCGTTATTGGTAAGGGGAATGGTTTCCATCGGGATGAGCTGTTCCGGTAACATATATACTGGCAAGAACTGTTTTAACCAGGTCATTATCCCGTCATTATCGAAATCACCCTGCGGTACGATATAAGCCGTCAATTGTTGCTCATGCGCCACCACAACGGCCTGTTTGACCAGCGGGGAAGTTTGCAGCACATGCGCTATTTCGGCTGGTTCTATACGGTAGCCGCGCACCTTCACCTGGTCGTCTGTACGACCCAGGTATTCCATATTACCGTCGGGCAGCCAACGGCCCAGGTCTCCTGTGTGGTACATTTTTCCACCGTGAAAAGGATTATCAGTGAACCTTTCCGCCGTCAGGTCCGGACGGCGCAGGTATCCCCGGGCAACCCCTGCTCCTCCTATGCAAATTTCCCCGGTTACCCCTCTCGGCACCAGCTGATGGTGGGCATCCAGCAGGTATAACTGAATATTGTCCACCGGTTTGCCGATATTGATTACCTGTCCTTCCCGCGGCCGGAACGTATAGGTATTACAGCCTACAGTAGCTTCTGTCGGCCCGTATTCATTTACCACAGTTACCTGCTGTCCGTTCAGGAAAGCCACATGTCCGGGCAATAGCGCCTCTCCTCCTATCACAAGCGTTGACGCCGGACAAGCCGCCTGACGGCGTTGCATGGCTTCTTCCAGTAAAGGCAGGTGGGCAGGTGTTAGTTTGATAAAGTCATAAGGCGCATGCTTCCACAGTAATTCATCTTCAAACACCATTGTTTGCGGGGCTGCACTTATCACCACCGGCTTCCCGGATATAAGCGGCATAAAGAGAGCGGTCACCGCTGCATCGAATGTATAGGACAGGTGTATAAAACTACCTGCCGCCTTACTCTCCCCGGAAACATACGCTGTCTTATTATTACAGAGATAATGTAAAAGATTGGCGTGAGTAACCATTACCCCTTTGGGAACACCGGTACTGCCAGAAGTATAAATAATATAGGCCAGGTCCTCACCACCGGGATAGTCTGTCAGCGGTGTTTCTTCAGCAGTATCTGCCTGTGATGCAATCATAATTTTCACATCGGCATCCGGCAAAACACGGGCCCCTTCTTCGCTGCATACGATGATCTCAGCAAGCGTGTCTTCGAGTATATGACGGATGCGCTCTGCCGGAAAGGCAGGGTCCACAGGAACATAAGCGGCCCCTGCTTTCATGACGCCCCATATGGCGGCTATCATATCTATCCCGCGCTCAAAACACAGCGGCACCAGCATACCAGGCTTTATGTTATGCTGATGACGTAAAAATGCAGCCAGCCTGTTGGCACGGTCCTTCAATTCCCGATAGGTAACCGTTCCGGCAGCAGAGACCACCGCGGGACTGTCAGGATTACTCAACGCCTGTGCCTCCAAAAAATGCACCACTGTGGCGGCTTGCGGCGCGGGCGCCGCAGTGTCATTGAAGATATGCAACAGTTGATGTTCTTCCTCCTGCGTAAGCAGCGGCAACACATCCACCGCCAACAGCGGATCGCTGGTGATAGCTGTCAGCAACAGTTCATACGACATTACCATACGCCGTATAGTGTCCGGGAGGAACAAATCACTACGATATTCTATACTCACCTGCAATTCTTCCGCTGCTTCTATCACCGACCAGTTAATGTCGAACTGAGTGGTATTGCGCACTACCGGAACAGCAGACAAACTCAGTTCCTTGAGATGAAGCTGTGATGCTACAGGCATGTTAGGCATACCAAACAGCACCTGGAAGATAGGATTACGGGTCGTATCCCTTTCCTTCACTACCGCCTCCACTACTTTTTCAAAAGGTACGTCCTGATGTTCGAAAGCTTCCAGCGTGGTTTGTTTTACCTGCTGCAGAAAAGTTGTAAAGGCAGGCGCGCCTGACAGATCACTGCGAAGCGCCAACGTATTGATAAAGAAGCCGATCAGTCCTTCCAATTCCTGCTGCTGCCGGCCGGCGGCGGAGCAGCCCACACAGATATCCGTTTGCCCGCAATAGCGGTACAACAATACTTTAAACGCTGCCAGCAACGTCATAAACAGGGAGGCACCGTTATCAAGTGACAGTTGCTTTATTTTCGATGACAATGTTTTATTCAGCACATACTGGAAAGTGGCGCCATCATTACGTTGGACTGCCGGCCGCCGGAAATCGGCCGGTATCTGCAAAAGAGAGACATCCTGCAATTGCCGTTTCCAATAGTCCAGTTTTTGCCCAAGGGCCTCGTCTGTCAACCTGTTACGTTGCCAGACCGCATAATCTGCATATTGTATGGGCAATGGCGCCAGATCTGCCTTTTCGCCGGAAACAATAGCATTATATAACAATGATAATTCGTTGATCAATATTCCGGCAGACCATCCGTCACCAGCAATATGATGCAGGGTCAGCACCACGGTATAATCTTCCGACGGGGCGCAAATCAGCAGCCCGCGCAGCATATCATCTTTGGAAAGATCAAAAGGCTTAGTGGTCCAGTTGCCGATATCTTCATCATGCACCTCTCCATTGATGACCGTCAGCTGCCAGCTGTCCGGAGCCTTTACGTACTGGTATGGTCGTCCGTCTGTAACTGTGACGACAGTACGTAATACTTCATGCCTGTTCACAATTTCACGCAGTGCCGCTTCCAGGGCCGGAATATTCAGTCGCCCTTTTAACTTCAGGACCGCGGGCATATGAAATTGTACACTACCGCTAAGCTGGTCAATGAACCACAGGCGTTCCTGGTTAAAGGAGAGCGGTATACGGTCAGGACGCCCGCCTGCGGTAATGGCAGGTAACCGGCTCTCTTGTGACAGCCCGCTTATAAAGGCCGCCAGCTCTGCTATTGTCGGGTACTGGAATAATGACCTGACGGGAAGCTCCACCTCCAGGCGGTTGCGCAACACCGCCGCTTCACGCATTGCCAGCAGGGAATGACCTCCCAGCTCAAAGAAATTATCATGAACGCCTATACGCCCGACACCCAACAATTCTTCCCATATCTCTACCAGTAACGTTTCCAGCGGGCCTGAAGCCTCCGCGTATGCGCGTTGGTTTCCGGCATCCGGATCAGGCGATGGTAATAAACCCTTGTCTATTTTCCCGTTGGCATTCAGCGGGAATGCGTCCAGCTCAATGATAAAAGAAGGGACCATATATTCCGGAAGACGCTCTCTGAGCGAAGACCGGATATGATCTTTGTTGTAATCTTCAGCCGGCACGATGTAAGCCACTAACTGTTTTCCGCTGCTGGCATGATTGCGTACCGTTACCAATACCTGTTTTACACCCGCAAGCTCCTGCAACACGCTTTCTATTTCCCCCGGTTCTATACGGTAGCCGCGGATCTTCACCTGGTTATCCGTACGGCCCATGAAAGTGATGTGGCCGTCTGCTTCCCGCCGGGCAAGGTCACCGGTGCGGTACATACGTTCTCCTGCCACGAACGGAGAAGACAGGAAACGCGTGGACGTCAGCTCCGGCTGGTTCAGGTAACCACGCGCCACCCCGGCGCCACCCACATACAATTCACCGGTAACGCCCAAGGGCACCGGTTGCTGTGAACCGTCCAGGATATACGCCGTTCTGTTTGACAACGGTAAACCTATTGGCGTAACTGCACGAAGACCATGCTCGTCGATACGGTAACTCAGGGAAAAGGTAGTATTCTCCGTTGGGCCGTAGATGTTACTCACCTTTATCAATGGATAAGCGGCCTGTAACTTTTCGATATGTTTTTCAGACAATCGCTCTCCTCCCGTCAGGACTGCTTCTATCCCTGAAAAGACGGTAATATCAGTATCTACCAGCTGATTAAACCAACCAGTGGTAAAGAACATTTTATTTACGCCTCTGCTTTGCAATTCTTCTTTCAATACAGCGATGTCCAGCAGCTCATGCTCCCGGCTTAGTACCAGGCGGCCTCCATTGAGCAACATGCCCCAGTATTCGAACGTTGTTGCATCAAAAGACACAGACCCTGCCGACAAGATGGCATCTGCGGGCGTAAGCGAAATATAGTTCGGTTCGCATACCAGACTGGTTACATTACGATGCTCCACGAGCACTCCTTTCGGACGGCCGGTAGAACCGGAAGTGTACATCACGTACGCGAGGTTGTCTGCACGTAGCTTCACGGATGCCGGGGCGCCGGTTGCCGGAAGATCCGCCAAAGTATCGATACACACTATCTCCAGGTCTGGCTGCAGCGATGCCAGCCGGTCAGCGTGATCGCTGACGGTGATCAGCAGCGGGCCTCCCAGGTCTGACAGGATGTAGCGGATACGATCATCCGGGCAGTCAGGGTCTATAGGCGCATAAGCGCCGCCGGCCTTCAGGATGGCCAGCAGTATCACGATCATGTCCGGAGCGCGGTGCATACATACAGGCACCAGTGTTTCAGTGCCAACGCCTTTGTCCTGAAGGTAGCAGGCCAGCGCGTCAGAACGTTCATCCAGCGCAGCGTAGGTAAGCGTAGTATCTGCAAATACCACTGCCGTCGCCTCCGGGCGAAGAGCGGCCTGTTTCCGGAAAAGGTCCGGTATAGAGGCCTCAGAAGGATAACCGGCAACGGTGGCATTGAAGTCAAATAACAGCTGCTGCTTCTCTGTAGCTTCCAGCATGGGCAATGCTCCCACCGTAGCAAACGGCGAGGCTGCCGCTGCATATGACAATTGCCGGAAATGACGGGCCATCCGTTCAATGGTCGCCTCTTCAAACAGGTCTGTGCAATATTCTATACAGCCGTGTAGTTCGCCCGCCTGTTCCTGTAATAAAAAGGTCAGGTCAAACTTGGCCGTGTTTGATTCCAGCGGCTCCGGAGAAATATGAAGGCCGTTCAGGCGTATATCCGGTACAGGAGGCGTATTCTGTAAGATAAACAACACCTGGAACAGTGGGTTTACGCTTACATCCCGTTCTCTAACGACTGCCTCCACTATTTTTTCAAGAGGCACGTCCTGGTGGTCATAAGCCGCCAGCGTGGTGTCCCTTATATTTTTCAGCAGTTCGGTAAAAGACATGCCTGGTAACACTTCGGTGCGTAATGCCAGGGTATTCACAAAAAAACCGATCAGTCCCTCCAGCTGCCTTAATGATCTTCCGGCAATGGGACTGCCCACACAGATATCTTCCTGTAAAGTGTAGCGATATAACAATACTTTAAAAACCGCCAGCAATGTCATAAACAGCGTAGCCCCCTCCTGTTGTGAAAGCGCCTTTAGCTGGTCCGTCACCTCCTTACCGATGTTGAAATGGTATTCACGTCCACGGAAACCCGGTAGCAGCGGGCGGGGGTGATCTGTGGGCAACTGCAGTGTGGCGACGTCGGCCAGCTTTTTTTTCCAGTAGTCCATTTTCCGTTCGAGCACCCTTTCTTTCAGGAAGTTGCGTTGCCATATTGCATAATCCGCATATTGTATCCCCAGCTTACGCAACTGTGGGATACGGTTATCAACGGCCGCATTGTACAGCTCTACCAGCTCTTCGACGATAATGCCCGCTGACCATCCGTCTGCGGCTATATGATGAAGGGTCAGTACCAACAGGTACTCTTCTTCTCCAAGCACAATCAAACGTGCCCTCAGCATATAGTCAGCGGAAAGATCGAATGGTTTTTCTATACTGCTTTTCACATATCCGTTCAGTTTGTCCGCATCGTCCGCTATGCCTGGAATGTCTGCAATGTCCATCGTCCATTTATACCGTTCCAGCAATTGCTGATGAGGTACACCGGCGGTTGATGTTATCACCGTGCGTAACACCTCATGCCTGTTCACAATTTCCTGCAAAGCATTTACCAGCTTATCTTTTTCGAGGATGCCCCGTAAACGCAGCAGTACGTTGATATGATAGGGCACGCTCCCTTCCATCTGATCAATAAACCACAGGCGCTCCTGGTTGAACGACAGGGGGACCGGCCCTGACGGCCGGTCCACAGTAAGCGGTATATCCGTATTACGCTTTGTATGCTGCTGAAAATAATCGAGCAGGTCTGTTTTATTATGCCTCAGCTCATTCAGCAGCGAAGGATCAGGTTCATTGTCTTTATGCATTTGCACGATCAGCTCACCCTCGTCATATATGATCTTTATACCGTTATCATTGGCGCGTTTCAACAGATTGGTTATATCGGTTAACCTGGTATTTGTCATGTGTAATAATTTATTCTTTACAAATTGATAGACCTGGTATCCGCCTTGTTCAGCTGCACGTCCTGCCGGTTGACCTGGATATGTACCGCCAGTGCGCTGATAGTAGGCAGCTGGAAGAATGTGCTTACCGGAAGCGTTACGCCATAAGTCTCCTGCACAGCCGCAAGAACACGCATCGCCAACAGGGAATGTCCGCCAATCTCGAAGAAATTATCGTGAACGCCTATACGTTGCACGTTGAGCAGCGCTTCCCACATCGTGACAAGTGTTTGTTCTGTTTCGCCAGCAGGCGCTACATATTCCTTCGTACGCGCAATACCAAGGTCTAACCGTAAAAGGGCTTTCTTATCTATTTTCCCGCTGGGCGTCAGCGGCAGCTCATCAAGGAACGTAAGCATGGCAGGGACCATGTATTGCGGCAACCTGGTCCTTAGCCAGGACAAAAGGCCTTCCTGGTCTATACTGCCTTGGCGGACGATATAGCCGGTCAGCATTTTATCATGCTGGTCAGTGGGCTGGACCAGCACCACCGCTTGGCTTACTTCGCTGTGTTCTTCTATTACATTCTCAATTTCTTCCAGCTCGATACGATAGCCACGCACCTTCACCTGTTCATCGGCCCTTCCGAGGTATTCGATGTTACCATCGGGCAACCATCTGCCCACATCGCCTGTTTTGTAGATCCTATAACCGGATGGCGTAGTGACAAAACTGGCTGCTGTGAGGTCAGGACGGTGCAGGTAGCCACGCGCCAGGCCAGGGCCGGATACGCATATCTCTCCTTTTACACCTACCGGGCACAGACCACCCCAGGCATTAAGAATATATACCTGCACATTGGCGACAGGCCGTCCTATCACCACTGTGTTATCCGGTCGTACCGGGTCGCCGGTGAGCGTAGAACACACGGTATTCTCTGTCGGTCCATAGGCATTCACCACGCGGACACCTTTTTTCATCATATGACGGGCGTCTTCCACCCGCAAGGCTTCACCTGCGGACACCACCGTTTTCACCGGTCCGAGCACGTCTTTTACAACGCGCTGATAGGAAGGCGGCAACGTCACCAGTTCCACGTGCTGACGTTCCAGTAATGAAGCGAAACGCGCGACTGACAACAGGTCTTCTTCCTCTGGCAATACCAGCGTACCTCCGCTCGTCAGGGTGTTGAATATTTCATAACAGGCCGCATCAAAGCTGAAAGAAGCAAACTGTAATGACCTCATGCCAGGGCGTAAATGCAGTGCGTCCCGTTGGCTCTGCACGAGGTTATATACGCCTCTGTGCTCTACCATGACCCCTTTGGGGCGACCAGTGGAACCGGACGTGTAGATCACGTAAGCCAGTTGATCAGGGGAAGGACAGGTAGCAGGTTGGGTGACAGGATAAGCATCTATAATATGCTGTTCATCATCCAGCAGGATGACATCCGGCTGCTGTTTCACCTGCAAACGCTGTATGGTAGCGCGGTTGCTTATCAATAATGTAGCCCCTGTATCGGACAACATATACTGAACACGCTCCGCAGGATATTCCGGATCAACAGGCACAAAAGCTCCGCCAGCTTTCAGAATGCCCATGACCGCGATGATCATTTCCGGTGTACGGTTAATAAATACCGGCACTAAAGTTTCTGCTGTCACTCCTTTATCCTGCAGGTAACGGGCAAGCTGCGAAGACCGCTCATCCAGCGCTTTATATGTCAGCATGCTATCCCCTTGCAGCACGGCCGGTGCATCCGGCGCGTTCGCTACGCATGCAGCAAAGAGGTCCAGGGCCGTTTTGTCCGGCTGTAAAGTATAACTGGCAGGTATATCATTAAAGTCAACTGTTATGGCATGCGTTTCCGCCGGCGACAATACGGACAACAAAGCTACCGGCGTTGCAGGCGCCCTGAGGATATCTGTCAACAATTGCTCAAAATGAGCTGCCATGCGGTTGATCGTATTACCGTTAAAGAGGTCGGTACTGTATTCAATATTACCTTCCAGCCCCTGCGATGTTACAGACAAGATAAATGTAAGGTCAAACCTGGAGGTGGTCTGTTCCGCGCTCACCGGTAAAAGGCGGAGGTCTTCCAGCTCCAGTATAGACGCTTCCGGCATGTTCTGTAACGCCATCATCACCTGGAAGAGAGGGCTGCGGCTCCTGTCATGCTCTTTTATGGCCACTTCCACCACCTTCTCAAAAGGTGCGTCCTGATGATCATAGGCATCCAAAGTGGTTTGCTTCACTTGTTGCAGCAGCTCCGTGAAAGCCGGGTTATGCGCCAGGTTGCTTCTGAGTGCCAGTGTGTTCACAAAAAAGCCGATCAGGTTTTCTGTTTCCAGTTGCGTTCTGTCGGCTACAGGAGTGCCTACACATATATCCTCCTGCCCACTGTAATGATATAACAACACCTTGAAAGCGGCGAGCAATGTCATAAAGAGCGTAACACCCTGTTGCTGTGAAAAACCCTGCAATGCATCAGCCATCTCCTTGCTGAGATGAAAATGGCTGGAGGCGCCCCTGCCCGTCTGTACCGCGGGATAGGGATAATCTGTTGACAGCTGGAGCGGCGTAGTTCCGGTTAATTTATCTTTCCAGTAATCAAGTTTTCTTTCCAGTACTTTACCAGAGACATAGTTGCGTTGCCAGATGGCGTAATCGGCGTACTGGACCTCCAATGCCGGCAGTAATGGTTTTTCTGCCGCGCTATATGCCTTGTACAAAGCTGTCAGTTCATTTACGATGATCCTTACAGACCAGCCATCTGCGGCAATATGATGCAGCGTCAACACCAATATGTGTGTTTCTTTCCCTTCCTGTACCAGGTGGGCGCGCAACATATAATCAGCCGACAGGTTGAATGGCACACGTATCAGTGCGTCCACGTCATAATCGCCGGTGATGACCGTCCAGTCCCATTTATCTTTTTCAAGGATGTGCTGATAAGGCTGTCCGCCGGATGTGCGGATGACCGTGCGTAACACCTCATGGCGATTGACAATCGTCTGCAAGGCATTCCATAGCGCCTTCCTGTCCAATGCACCTTCCATGCGCAGGATGGCGGGCATGTGGTACTGCACGCTTCCTTCAAGCTGGTCAATGAACCATAAACGTTCCTGGCTATACGAAAGCGGGAGGTGCTGCGGGTAGGCTGGCGTCTTCGTTACCGGCGGCAACGTTTCTTTTGCTAATCCGGCCATATACACGGAGAGCCCGGCAATAGTGGGATGTTCAAATATTTGTCTGACGGGGATGTCCAGCTGTTCATATTTCCGCAGGGCAGCTGTCAGGCGCATGGCCAGCAGGGAATGTCCGCCGATCTCAAAGAAGTTATCGTGGATGCCCACGGCCTCAATGTTCAGCAACTCGCTCCAAATGCCTGCCAGCAGCTGTTCCCTTTCATTGCGGGGGGCCATATAGTTATCAGCACGCCAGGAGGCGTCAGGTGCAGGCAATCCCTGTTTATCTATTTTACCATTGGCAGTAAGCGGGAAACTGTCCAACGCTATCCAAATGGCAGGTACCATATATGCAGGCAGCTGTGCTTTAAGATAAGCGGAAACGCCGTCTCTGTCAAATGTGCTGTGGCAGACGATGTAGCCGACCAGCTGTTTACCGGTGGCCGTATCCTTCACCAGCACCACGGCCTGTTTGATACCGGGATATTGCTGTAATACATTTTCGATTTCACCCAGCTCGATGCGGTATCCTCTTACTTTCACCTGGTCGTCAGCACGGCCCCTGTATTCAATAGTACCGTCAGGCAGCCAACGGCCAACATCACCGGTACGATACATCCGCACGCCCGGACGGAAAGGGTCCGCCACAAAACGTCTGGCCGTCAACGAAGCCTGGTTGAGATAACCACGTGCCACGCAAATGCCGGACACGCATATCTCTCCCGGCACACCTACAGGGCATAAGTTGTTCTGGTAGTCCAGTATGTATATATGCATATTCTGCAGAGGCTTACCGAGTGGCACATTCAGGCTCTCCGGTGTCTGGTGCATAATATGATGGCAAATATCATCGGACGCTTCTGTAGGTCCATAGGCATTTACAACCGGAATATGCCCATACAGCGGATGCTCGAACCACTGCGCCAGTATATGCCGTGGCAGTACTTCCCCGGTCACCAGCAGGTATTGCAGTTGTTGCAATGCGACCGTGGCCTGCTCCTGCAGCAGTGCTCCGAGGTAAGACGGCACCACTTCCCATATAGTTACTCCGTCGCGGTCAATTGACTGCAGCAGCGTCGTTGGCTGTAATACTGTTTCCTCGCTGTAGATGGCGGTAGCGCCTCCTGTCAGCAATGCCGACATCATTTGCCAGACAGAAATATCGAATGTGGGTGAAGCGGTGTAAGCGACCACCGATGTATCAGTGATCTGCAGGTCATTTATTTTGGCATAGAGGTGATTGAGCATGCCTGCATGTTCTACCATAACGCCTTTAGGGCGGCCGGTAGACCCCGAAGTATAAATAACATACGCCAGGTCATGCGGAGCTACCGTATGTGGCAGCGGTACCGCAGGATATCTGCTGATCTTCTCTCCGTCAGCATCTATAAAGATAACCGAGAGCCCTCCGGGAATATTATGTTTCCCGTTTTTACTGGTTATCACTATCCCGGCAGTGGTATCGTCCAGGATATACTGTATCCTGTCAGCAGGGTAATCGATATCCATAGGCACGTAAGCGCCGCCCGCCTTCATAATGCCCAGTATGGAGATGATCATTTCCGGTGAGCGTTCCAGGCATATCGGTACCAGCGTATCTGTTGTAACCCCCAGTTCGCGCAGGTAATGTGCCAACCGGTTGGACTGCTCTTCCAGCTGAGCATATGACAGGCGTTGCCCATCCATTATTACCGCAATGGCGTCAGGCCTGCCGGCAGCTTGTTTACGCACCAGCTCTACCAGGTTGCTGGCTGCCGGGTAATCTTTTATTGTATCGTTGAACGTGTCAGTGAGTTGTATTTTTTCTGACGGGGTGATACAGTTCAATGCGCCGATGTGACTTGCCTCCTGCGTTACTATTTGTGTAAACACCTGTTCAAAATGGCCGGCGATGGCATTTACATAGCTATCGTCCAGCAGGGAGACATTATAACTGAAGCGTACTGTTATTTTTTCACCGGTGGAGATGGCCATACTAAGCGGGTAATTGGTCTGCTCATTCATCTCTACGTTACCTGCCTTCAGCTTCCAGGGCTGTCCGGCCAGCAAATGGTTCACAGGGTAGTTCTCAAATACCAGCAACGTATCAAAGAGATCACCGGGGATGCCTGCCCACCGTTGTATGTCTATCAGGGAAGTGTACTGATAACTGCGTACCTGTGTTTGTTTGGCCTGAAGGTCCTGCAGCCAGGGCACAATTTCCTGCCCATCGTCTATTGCTGTGTGCAGCGGCAGTGTGTTGATGTAAAGTCCCACCCGCTGTTCCACTCCTTCCAGTTCAGCCGGACGGCCGGACACTGTCACGCCGTAGGCCACCTGCCTGCTACCAGTATAGCGGTACAGCAGGAAGGCCCATAAACCCTGCATCAGGGTGTTCTGGGTGATATGGAACTGTTGGGCGAAACGCTCGGCAGCAGCACTTTCCATATAGATGACATGTTCCCTGTATTCACCGGTGCCCTTATTCCTGGCTGCAGTAGTGCCAATAAACGGCAACAGGCACCCTTCCTGCAGGCCCGATAAATACTCCTTCCACCACACCTCTTCGGTCTGCCTGTCCCTGCGGTGCAGGTAACGTATATAATCCTCGTAGCGGTCTTCTGCCACAGCCACCGGCCGTCTGCCGGTCGCCAGCGCCTCATAGGCTTGCAGCAATGCCTCCATCAATACCGGAATGGACCAGCCATCCAGCAGAATATGGTGAAACGTCCATTGCAGCCTGTATTTCTCATCGCTGAGCTGCAACAAGGTGAGGCGCATTAACGGCGGTGCGGCGAAGTCAAAGCCTTTGGCCCTGTCTGCCGTGCTGAAGGCCGCCACAGCTTCCTCCTGCTCTCCGGCGGTCAAATGCCGGTAGTCAATAACTGTTACCGGTATACGAATATCGTTGTATACACATTGTACAGGGACACTGAAGGCTTCGCTGTAAAAGGCGGTACGCAGAATACTATGACGGAGCAGCACTTCATTCCAGGCTTGCCGGAACAGATCCGGATGCACACCTGTCAGCTCACAGGCAAACTGGTCGATATAAGCGCCCACGCCCTCGTCAAACAGGTTATGGAACAACATCCCTTCCTGCAGGCTGCTAAGCCTGCTCATACCGCTCACATACCGGCGCCTGGTGGCATCCTGGTAAGGCGTGTCCAGGAAGATGTCCAGCTCTCTGTTGCTGATAACGTCTCCCAGGTCATAGTCTGCGGGGGTGAATACAGGGGCTTCTACCGATAAACATTGATCTATCAACGCTTCCAGGCACCGGCAATATTTCTCTGCCAGGTGATGTATACTGTCCGCTTCAAAATGATGCCGGCTGTACCCCCATTGCAATATGAGCTCCCCACCCTGTACCACGGCGTTCACCGCCAACAGATGCTGTACCGGAAAATCCCCGCCGGCAGCTGTTTCCAGCGACTCACCTGCAATACGCAGGAAGCTCTCCCTTTCAACAATATTGTCCGACTGGCCCAGATAGTTGAACACCACCTGCCATGGGTCTTTTTCCTGCAAGGGTTCCAGCCTGTTAATGTATTTCAGTACACCATAGCCAAGCCCTTTATCTGCTATTTTACGCAGCTGTTCCTTCACGTCTTTCAACAGCTGTTCATACGAGCTGTCATTGTTCACTTCCAGCAGTACCGGGAACAGGCTGGTAAACCAACCAATCGTGCGGCTGGTGTCTACAGCGTCATTAATATTCTCGCGGCCGTGTCCTTCCAATCCGATCATCACCTGGCCGTTGTTGTTCCATCCTGACAGCGTGTATGCCAGCGCCGCCAGCAGCAGATCGTTGATCACCGTATGATATGCCTGCGGGACATCCTGTAATAGCTGCCTGGTACGATGGGCATCCAGGCGGACCGTATGGCCCTTCATATCAGCTGCGGTAACCGGCGCACTGGTGGTTTTATCGGTACGTAACGGTATGTTCCGCTTCACGGTTTGTGTCCAGTAAGACTGCTGGTCCAGCAGCCGTTTGCTGCCGCTGTAATTCGTAAGCGCCTGGTACCATTCCCTGCAGGAGCTGCTCTTCGTGCCTATATCGCCGCCTTGCAGCAATAGCGCCAGGTCTTCCAGCAGGATACGCCAGGACACGCCGTCTATTACCAGGTGGTGAATAGTTAACAGCAACCTGTTCCCGCTTATTTCAGCAGGTGTTTGTATAAATACGGCATTACATAGTATGCCCCGGGTAATATCAAGACTGTACTGGCTGTTATCATGGATATCCCTGATGGCTGCCGGCAGCTCTTCTGCCGAAAGATCACGCAAATCCGCTACCATAACCTGCCCTTCATGGGTACCGTACATCTGTTCCCATGCCGGCCCGCCTTTTTTAAAGGTAAACCGCAGCGCGTCATGATGCCGATGCAGCTGCTTGATCGCTGTGTCGACAGCAGTGGCGGCAATGGACTTATCTATATCCAACAGGACGCTTTGGTTAAAAGGTATCTGCGTATCGGCAACATTTTCGAAATACCACTGCTGTATCGGCAATAAGCCGCTGCTGCTGGTCAGGGTGCCCTGTTCAGCGTTACTGGTCGCTCCTTCCTGTGAATAGTAATGTGCTGAAATTTTTTCAATCGTCTGATTTTCAAAAATGTCGCCCACCTTCAGTTCAAAGCCGGCACGCCGTATGCGGCTGACCATCTGGATCACAATAATGGAATCGCCACCTAATTCAAAGAAGTTATCGTATATCCCTACCTGTGGCACACTGAGCAATTCCTGCCAGATGCCTGTCAGCGCTTCTTCCAGCGCATTACGCGGCGCCACAAAAGAAGCAGTGCCGGGTGTCTCTTTTTCCGGTGCAGGTAAAGCCTTTTTATCAATTTTCCCGTTGGCATTCAGTGGCAGGGATTCCATCTCTACGAGGAAAGATGGCACCATATAGTCCGGAAGGTGTTCTTTAAGGTATTCCAGGATGCTCGCCCTGTCAAATGTGTGCTGGGAAACGATGTATGCTGCCAGGTGTTTATGCTGATGCACCGCATCTGAAACAGCCATTACAAAAGCCTGTTTCACCAACGGGCACTGATGCAGTACACTTTCTATTTCTCCGGGCTCTATGCGATGGCCACGGATCTTCACCTGATCATCTGCACGGCCCATGAAGGTGATATTGCCATCCGCTTCACGGCGGGCCAGGTCTCCTGTCCGGTAAATACGTTCTCCTTCGAGGAATGGGTCTGCCAGGAACCTCGCGGCAGTCTGCTCTTCGTTGTTCAGATAACCACGCACCACGCCGGAGCCGCCCACATACAGTTCTCCCGTTACCCCCACAGGCACCGGCTGCATCAAACGGTCAAGGACATACGCAGTCCTGTTGCTTAACGGTACTCCTATCGGGGTAACTGCCCGCAGGCCATGAAAATCTATACGATAGCTCAGTGAGAAGGTCGTGTTCTCTGTAGGTCCATAGATATTGCTCAACGCAATAGCAGGATAAGCCGTATGTAGTTTCTCTGCATGTTTTTCCGACAGCTTCTCTCCTCCCACCAGTATCGCCTTCATTCCCTCAAACACCGTGATATCGGTATCTACCAGTTGATTGAACCAGCTGGTGGTGAAGAACATTTTAGTAACTCCTTTGTTTTGCAGCTCTTCTTTCAACACTGCCACGTCCAGCAGATCATGTTCGCGGCTCAGCACCAGCTTGCCGCCGTTCAACAACATACCCCAGTATTCAAAGGTGGTGGCGTCAAAGGAAACCGATCCTGCCGACAGGATAGCATCGGTTGGCTCAAATGTGATATAATTCTGGTCATATATCAAACTTGTTACGTTCCGGTGTTCCACCAGCACGCCTTTCGGGCGACCGGTAGACCCGGACGTGTACATCACATACGCCAGGTTATCTGCACGTAAGGCAACAGCAGGAGCACCCGACAGTGACGAAAAATCTGTCAGCGTATCTATGCAGAGTACTTCCTGTTGCGGTTGCAGCGTATTGAACCGTTCGCTGTTTCTGTTGTTGGTGATCAGCAGCGGGCCTCCCAGGTCAGACAGGATATAGCTGACACGGTCGTCCGGATAGTCCGGATCTATCGGCGCATAAGCGCCGCCGGCCTTCAGAATGGCCAGCAACACCACCATCATGTCCGGCGAGCGGTGCATACATACCGGCACCAGTGTTTCAATAGTAACGCCCTTACTTTGGAGATAATGGGCCAGCGCGTCTGAACGTTCATCCAGCTCAGCGTAGGTAAGCGTGGTGTCTTCAAACGCCACGGCTGTCGCATCCGGCCGTTGTGCCGCCTGTATCCTGAAAAGGTCCGGAATAGTGGCAGTGGCCGGATAATCTACAGCAGTGGCATTGAAGCCGTACAGCAGCTGGCTTTTTTCCGCAGGGGCCAATATGCTGATGTCGTCAAGGTGCGTTGCGGTTTTATAAATGATTTGCAGCAATGCCTGTTTAAAATGGCCCGCAATGCGGAACGCGTCATCATCACTGAGCAGGTCACTGTTATAGTTGAACGACAGCCGGGTATTTTCACCCATTGTCACGATGATGGTCAGCGGATAATTGGATATAGGGTCTGCCATTACTTCGCTGATCCGTAAAGCCCAGTTCTGTGATGCCAGCACATCGCTCACTGGATAGTTCTGGAATGCCAGGGCGCTGTCAAACATATCCCCGGTAATACCGGTGAGCCGTTGCACGTCATTCAACGGGGCATACTGGTACTCTCTGCTGTTCAGCTGGTCCACCTGCAATTCCTGCAGCCAGGCGCTGATCTCCCGCTCTCCGCTGACCGCCACATGCAACGGTACCGTATTGATATACATACCTACCCGTTGCTCTATGCCCGGCAGGGATTCCGGCCGGCCAGACACCGTAATGCCATACGTCACGTGCTGGCTTCCGATGTACTTATATAACAGGAACGCCCATACGCCCTGCATAACTGTATTGGGAGTAATCCGCTGTTGTTGCGCATATTGCGACAACGCGGTAGTGACCGTTGCATCCAGGATTACTTCGGCTTCCCTGAAGATACCGATCCCCTTGGTGCTCTGCGCCGCATCGATGAAAGGCAGCAACGTGCCTTCCGTCTGATGCCGCATGTAATTGCGCCAGTATTGTTCTTCAGCGGCTTTATCCTGCCGGTAAATGAAACGGATATAGTCTTCATACCTGTCTTCAGGTACCACTACAGGCTGTTCTCCATTGAGTAAAGCCCCGTATACCTCCAGCAGCTCCTGTACCAGCACCGGGAAGGACCAGCCATCCAGCAGCAGGTGGTGGGAAGTCCATAACAAACGGTAGCGGCCTTCACCGAGGCGGACAAGCGTAATCCGCATCAGCGGCGCGATACCGAGATCGAATCCCTGCCGCAGATCAGCTTCTTCAATGGCCCGCAACTGCGAAGCCTGTCGCCCCTCAAGTACTGTTACCGGCAGCGTCACCTGGTGATACACACACTGTACCGGCACATTGAACGCGTCATAATAAAAAGCGCTGCGCAGGATGGTGTGATGTTGCAACAGATATTTCCAGCATTGGAGGAAAACATCTTCGTTTACATTTTCCAACGTGCATTTAAACTGCTCTATATAAGTCCCTGCCTTTTCATCATACAGACTATGGAACAGCATTCCTTCCTGCAGGCCGCTGAGGCGGTATAAAGCAGCCACCTGGCTTCTTCTGGAAGTTCCGTTGTAATCGGCGTCCAGGAAACTATCCAGTTCCCTGTAATCCACCCAGCGCTCCAGGCCGTAGTCAGATGGGGTGAACGCAGGCGCCTGCGCAAGACAGTGGTTGATAACGGCCCTGAGAGTTGCCAGATAGGCGTCTGCCAGTGCGGTGATCGTAGCCGCATCGTAGTGCAGGCTGCTATATCCCCAGTGCAGTATCAGTTCTCCGTTCTGCACGGCGCCATTGATAAATATTTTATCATGAAGAATAAACCCTTCTCCTACAGCATCACCGCCGGATTCTTTGGCCATCCTGATATACCCGGACTCCTGCACCAGGTTATCTGATTGCCCCAGGTAATTAAAGCCGATCTCCCACGGGTCTTTTCCCTGCAGACTGTCTGCACGGTTGATATATTTCAACACCATATATCCGACGCCGTTATCCTCCACTTTCCGCAGCTGCTCCTTCACTGATTTTACAAGGGCAGCAACATCTGATGTACTGTCAGGCTGTAACAACACAGGATACATACTGGTGAACCAACCTACTGTACGGCTGGTATCAATACCGGAGATAATATCTTCACGCCCATGGCCTTCCAGTCCGATAATGACGCTGCGGCTCCTGTTCCAGTCACATGCCGCAGCGGCGAGTGCGGCCAGCAGAATATCATTAATGTCTGTATGGTAGGCACGAGGCACTTCCTGTAACAGGTTCCTCGTTTGCACGGCATCCAGACGGACCTCGCAGGTACCGGTATCCTGCATGGTTACAGGCCCGTTCACTTCCCTGTCTACCCTGAGCGGCGTATGGAATTGCCTGAGCCCCTCCCAATACGGAAGTTGCTGCTTTAAATGCGGCGACTGGCCATAATCCACCAATGCGTCATGCCACTGCCGGTAAGAGCTTGTCTTTGGCCCCAGAATAGTTTCGGGAGAAGCATGAACATCATCATTCAGTAGTAATGACAGATCTTCGAGCAGAATACGCCAGGAAACGCCATCCACGGCCAAATGGTGTACCAGCAGCAACAACCTGTTACAGGCTGTTCCAGGTGCTGTCAGAAACAGCAACGCACGGAACAATACCCCTGTTCCAGGGTCCAGGCTGCGGTGATAGTGACTGCCCACCGTATTTATCCTCGTGGCCAGTTCACTTGCCGGAAAATCAGTCAGGTCAACCGTTTCCAGGCTGGCTATATGATTCCCGTACTTCTGTTGTATGCCGGCCGCGTGGTCAGTATACACGAACCGGAGCGCATCGTGGTAGGCTGCCAGTTGTTGTATGGCCTTGTCCAGTTTTTCAATAGCAATATCTTTTGATATCTCCAACAATAACTGCTGATTAAAATGCGCACCGCTTTGGCCGTTGGTATCGAAGTACCATTGCTGTACCGGTAACAATCCGGCGGCGCCGGTCAGTTGTCCCTGCTCGGCAGTAACCTGTTGTTTCGTATTCTCCTGTAACAGCTCTCCTAATGCGGCTATCGTCTGGCTGCGGAACAGGTCCCGTGGCTGCAGCATATAGCCGGCACGTTTAGCCCTGCTTACCACCTGGATGGTGATAATTGAATCGCCGCCAAGCTCAAAGAAATTATCGTGTATACCTACCTGTGATATGCCCAGCAGGTCCTGCCAGATACCTGCCAGCACAGATTCCGTTTCATTGCGGGGTGCTGTATAGGTGTTATGGGAAAGTTCATTGGCATCCGGGTCCGGGAGCATTTTACGGTCTACTTTACCATTGACGGTGACCGGTAATTTCTCCAGCTGCTGTAGTATGCCCGGCACCATATATTCCGGCAGCCTTGCTTTCAGATGCGTAACGATGGCATCACGGTCAAAGGTGGTACGGGGCACTATGTAGGCAACCAGGCGTTTGTTGTTAAACTCATCCGTTTTCACGGCAACAGCCGCTTGTTCCACCCATTCACATTCCTGTAAAACCGCTTCTATTTCTCCCAGCTCAATCCTGAACCCGCGTACCTTTACCTGGTCATCCTTCCTTCCGGCATATTCAATATTCCCATCGGCCAGCCATCTGCCAAGATCGCCGGTCTTATACATCCGGCCACTGAACCTTGCATTATAGGGACTTTGAACAAACTTTTCAGCTGTCAGGTCCGGACGGTTCAGATAACCCCGGGCCAGAGCGGCGCCACTGACACAGATCTCACCCGGCACACCAACAGGGCATAATCTTCCGTTCTCATCCAGGATATGCACCTGTACGTTGTGGATCGGTTTGCCAATTACAACCCGGTCGTCTATTACCGGCTGCGGCGCTATCGTCACAGTTACTGTATTTTCCGTAGGCCCGTAACCGTTAAGCATACGGATACCTTTGGCACTGATATACAGACCGTCTTCCTTATTAAATGCTTCGCCAACAGAAATAATTGTTTTCAGTGGTCCAAGCATGTCCCTGATAATATGCAGATAAGAAGGAGGCAAAGCAGCTACTTCTACCTGATGCCTGTGTATCAGGGCTGTAAAGCTTTCAGCGGATAAAAGGTCATCTTTTTTCGGCAGTACCAGGATGCCGCCGTTCAATAATGTGTTGAATATTTCGTAGCAGCTGCCATCGAAGCCGAATGATGCAAACTGCAGCACAGGCGTACCTTGCCTGATGTGCAACACGTCCCGCTGTGAGCAGGCGAGGTTTACAATTCCCCGGTGTTCCACCAACACCCCCTTGGGCCTGCCGGTTGAACCTGAAGTATAGATCACATAAGCCAGTTGCCCGGAACGCAACACCGGCAGTGTAACAGCAGCAGTTTCCTCCGTTTGCGGGATAACTCCGTCCAGGCAAACTGCTTCCATTGTTTCGGGGAAACGATGCCTGCAGGCGCTACTGCAAACAGCGATGCCCGCAGCAGTATCTTTCAGGATATAACGGACGCGTTCATCCGGGTGGTCCGGATCAACAGGCACGTAAGCGGCTCCCGCCCTGAGTATACCTAATATACCAATGATCATTTCCGGAGAACGTTCTGTACAGAACGGCACTAACGTCTCAGGCTGTACGCCTCTGCTGCACAAATAAAGTGCAAGCGCCGACGAACGCTCATCCAGCTCCCGGTAGGTCAGCATCTGCGACTCATACACAAGCGCCACGGCGTCCGGCGTGCGTGATACCTGCTGTTCAAACGTATCAATGATATGCTGATGAAGCGGATAATCAGCTTCAGTGTCATTGAACTGCCACCGAAGCATTTTCTCTTCTTCAGGAGGCAGTATGTTCAGCGCACCGATATTCACTTGCGGGTCCTGTACAATCGCTTCGAGCAACACTTCGAGGTGTGCAGCCATGCGGCTGATGGTATCAGGGCGGAACAGGTCCGTGCAATATTCCAGGCTGGCCGTCAACCCTGTTGCGTCTTCCATGACGGATAAAGTAAGGTCGTACTGGGAGGTCGCCCTTTCCACAGGCTGTTCTTTCAACTTCAGCGCGCCCAACTGTATTTCCGGCACATCAGGAGTATTCTGCAATACAAACATCACCTGGAACACAGGGCTATGGCTCATATTACGGGCTACAGCCACTGCATCCACTACTTTTTCAAATGGTATTTCCTGATGCTCCCAGGCGTTCAGGGTTGTTTTTTTCACTTGCTGCAACAGGGATACAAAAGACGGATCTCCTGACAGATTACTCCTGAGAGCAAGGGTATTGATGAAGAAACCTATCAGATTTTCAGTTTCCTGGTGTGTTCTTCCCGCAACAGGCGTACCTACACAGATATCAGTTTCCCCGCTATAGCGGTAAAGCAACACCTTAAAGGCTGTCAGCAGCGTCATAAACAGTGTACTGCCTTCATGCAGGGAAAGCGATTTCAAACCGTCCAGCAAAGGCCTGTTCAGGTGGAACTGATATATCGTTCCGCGTGTACTTTGCTCGGCAGGACGCGGATAATCTGTTGGCAATTCCAGTACCGCTACACCGGCCAGTTGCTGTTTCCAGTAAGCTGCTTTTTCTTCCAGTATTTTTCCGGTGAGATATTTCCTTTGCCATAATGCATAATCGGCGTATTGTACGGGTATATCCGGAAGCTGTGCGGGCGTACCTGTAGTATAGCTATTATACCAGGCGACCAATTCTTTCACAATAATGCTTACCGACCAGCCATCGGCTGCAATGTGATGCAGGGTCAACACCAGTATGTGCGTATCTTCCGACTGGCTGATAAGATGTCCCCGCAACATATGGTCTGCCGAGAGATCAAAAGGACGATGGATGATGTCGTGGATTTCCGTACTTGTCAATGGCCCATCAATGCGGTCCAGCAGCCAGTTGCCGGAAGGGATGACCTGTTGGAAAGCGATCCCGTTTTCCGTTGTCATTACAGTGCGTAGTACTTCATGCCTGTTTACAATAGCACCGAGTGCCTGTTCCAATGCAGCTATATCCAGCTCTCCTTTCAGCTCCAGTATGGCCTGCATATGAAACTGTGTGCTCCCGCTGAGTTGGTCAATGAACCATAAACGTTCCTGGCTATACGAAAGCGGGATACGGTCAGGACGCCCGCCTGCGGTAATTGCAGGTAATCGGTTCTCTTGTGACAGCCCGCTTATATAGGCTGCCAGCTCCGCTATTGTCGGGTACTGGAATAGTGACCTGATTGGAAGCTCCACCTCCAGGCGGTTGCGCAACACCGCCGCTTCACGCATCGCCAGCAGGGAATGGCCTCCCAGCTCAAAGAAATTATCATGAACGCCTATACGCCGGGCACCTAGCAATTCCTCCCATATGTCCACCAATAGCATTTCCATCGGGCTGGAGGCGGCAGTATACGCACGTTGGCTTCCTGTGCCCGGATCAGGCGACGGTAATAGCCCCCTGTCTATTTTACCGTTGGCATTCAGTGGGAATGCCTCCATCTCGACGATAAAAGAGGGGACCATATAGTCCGGAAGGCGCTCTCTGAGGGCTGACCGGATGTATTCTTTGTTGTAATCTTCAGCCGGCACTATGTAAGCCACCAACTGTTTCCCGCTTCCGGCATGTGTGCGCACCGTTACCAATGCCTGTTTTACACCGGCCAACTCCTGCAATACGTTTTCTATTTCCCCTGGTTCTATGCGGTAGCCGCGGATCTTCACCTGGTCGTCCGTACGGCCCATGAAAGTGATAAGACCATCTGCTTCGCGGCGGGCGAGGTCCCCTGTCCGGTAAATACGTTCTCCTGCCACAAATGGCGATAACAGAAAACGGCTGGACGTCAGCTCCGGATGGTTCAGGTAACCACGTGCCACCCCGGCGCCACCCACATACAATTCTCCGGTCACTCCTATGGGTACCGGTTGCAGTGAACCGTCCAGTATGTACGCTGTTCTGTTTGCCAACGGTAAACCGATTGGAATAACCGCACGCAGATTATTTCTGTCGATACGGTAACTCAGGGAGAAGGTGGTGTTCTCCGTAGGGCCATAGCCATTACCCACCCCTATCGATGGGTATGCAGTCAGTAATTTTTCCACATGGCTTTCTGACAGCTTCTCTCCTCCTACCAGAATCACTTCAAACCCCGAAAAAACAGTAATATCGGTATCTACCAGTTGGTTGAACCAGCTGGTCGTAAAGAACATCTTGTTTACTCCTCTGCTCTGCAACTCTTCTTTTAATGTAACCACATCCAGCAGCTCATGCTCCCGGCTCAATACCAGGCGGCCCCCATTGAGCAACATGCCCCAGTATTCAAAGGTCGTGGCATCAAAAGACACAGACCCGGCTGAGAGGATAGCATCTGCCGGTGTAAATGAGATATAACCAGGATCACACACCAGGCTGGTTACATTATGATGCTCTACCAACACCCCTTTCGGACGGCCTGTAGAACCGGAGGTATACATCACATACGCCAGGTTGTCTGCATGTAGCTCCACGGATGTGAGGTCACCGGCAGCAGGGATATTCGTCAGGGTGTCGATGCACACTATTTCCTGGGCCGGTTGCAGCGATGCCAGCCGGGAGCGGTGATCGCTGACGGTGATCAGCAGCGGCCCACCCAGGTCTGACAGGATGTATCGGATACGGTCATCCGGATAAGCGGGGTCTATGGGCGCATAAGCACCGCCTGCCTTCAGGATGGCCAGCAGCACCACGATCATGTCCGGGGCGCGGTGCATACATACAGGCACCAGCGTTTCGGTGGTAACGCCCTTATCCCGGAGATAACAGGCCAGCGCGTCAGAACGTTCATTCAACGCGGCGTAGGTAAGCGTAGTATCCGCAAATACTACTGCCGTCGCTTCCGGCCGAAGAGCGGCCTGTTTTCTGAAAAGGTCCGGTATAGTGGCGGCAGAAGGATAATCGGCAGCGGTGTCGTTGAAATCAAATAACAACTGCTGCTGCTCTGAGGCTTCCAGCATAGGCAATGCTCCTACTGTAGCGGATGGCGTGGCCGCCACCGCATACAGCAACTGCCGGAAATGCCGGGCCATCCGCTCGATGGTCGCCTCCTCGAAAAGATCTGTACAATATTCCACTGTCAGCTTTAGACCCTGCTGCACTTCCCGAACAGAAAAAGTAAGATCGAATTTGGCGGTATGGGTCTCTACTTCAGCGCCAGTGACCTGCAAACCTTCCAGCCGGAGCGCATTAAGCTCTGGCGTGTTTTCCAGTGTAAACAATACCTGGAACAACGGATGCCTGGACAGGTCCCTTTCCAGTTCCAGCGCTTCCACTACTTTTTCAAAAGAAACATCCTGGTTGTCATAGGCGTTTAGCGTGACCTGCTTCACCTGTTGCAGATAGGCAGAAAAAGGAAGACCCGGGTTAAGGCTGGTACGCAGGGCGAGCGTGTTGGTAAAGAAACCGATAAGGGGTTCTGTCTCCGCAGCCGTTCTTCCAGCCACCGGCGTACCTACACAAATATCTTCCTGGCCGGCATAGCGGTGCAATAACACCTTGAAAGCAGCCAGCAGCAGCATATACAGCGTCACTCCTTCTTCGCGGGCAAGCGCCTGCAAGTCGGCATAAAGCGTTCTGTCCAACTGGAAAATACGTGCAGCGCCATGAGTGCTTTGTACAGCAGGCCTTGCATGATCTGTCGGGAGGTCCAGGGACGCAGTGCCCGTCAATTGATTTTTCCAATAGCGCAGCTGTTGCTGAATAGCGTCCCCGGACAGGTATTCCTGCTGCCAAAGGGTATAATCCGCATATTGTATTTCAATGGGGGAAAGCTGTATTGTCTTGCCGGTTGCACAGGCATTATACAATTCCTCCAGTTCCTTAATGAGAATGCCTGTGGACCAGCCATCGCCGGCGATATGATGGATAGTGAGCACCAATGTATGCCGGGTATCGTGATGACGAATCAGATGTGCCCTCAGCATATGGTCTCTCTTCAGATCAAACGGCTGGTCGATCAGCGCTTTAATCTCTGCTGCTGATAAAGCGTGATCTGTTTCCTGCCACTGCCAGGCATCTTTGTCCATCACGCGCTGGTAATCATTTCCACCTGTTTCTTCCACTACGGTACGCAATACCTCATGCCTGTTGACAATAGCCTGTAATGCAGATTGTAGGGCGGGCTTGTTCAGCGTGCCATCAAGAATTAATACGCCCGGCATATGGTAATGCACGCTGCCTTCCAGCTGGTGTATGAACCATAAACGTTGCTGGCTATACGAAAGCGGGATACGTTCAGGGCGTGGTAAAGCGCGGATAGCGGTAATATTGCCGGGCTGCGCCTGTTCGCGGATATAAGCGGCCAGCAGGGCAACAGTGGAATACCTGAAGATGGTATTCACGGACAATATTACCTGCATTTCCTTGCGTAATGCTGCCACCAGTCTCATGGAGAGCAGCGAATGTCCGCCAGCGGCAAAGAAATCATCATATATGCCTATCCGTTGTACCCCCAGCAGCCGTTCCCATATAGCGGCCAGTTTTGCTTCCGTGGTATTCCGCGGTGCCACGTACGCCTGTTCGGGCAGCAGTGCCGCGGGGCCGGATAACGCTTTACGGTCTACCTTCCCATTCACGGTCAGCGGGATCTCCCCTAATTCTATCAGCAATCTGGGCACCATGTATTCCGGCAGTCTTGCTTTCAGCCAGGCCAGGATACCTTCTTTGTCGAAAGCGCCCTGCGGCACCACATAAGCCACCAATCGCTTTGTATCAGCCCCATCTGATATGGCCAACACCACAGCCTGGTTCACCAGTTCACATTGTTGCAGTACGCTTTCAATCTCGCCCAGCTCAATGCGGAAACCACGGACCTTCACCTGGTCGTCTATACGGCCCAGGTATTCGATGTTGCCATCAGGAAGCCAGCGCGCCAGATCGCCCGTTCTGTACAGCCGGCCACCTGACCCGTTAAAGGGATCTGTTATAAACCTTTCCGCCGTCAGTTCAGGGCGGTTCAGGTAACCGCGCGCCACCTGGACGCCACCTATATGCAGTTCACCCGCAACGCCCACCGGCAGCAGCTCTCCGCGCTCATTCAGGATGTGTATCTGTGTGTTCGATACCGGTTGACCTATCGGTATAATATTATTCTCAACATGACGCGGGGCATGCCAGCAGGTAACGTCTATCGCGGCCTCCGTTGGGCCGTAAAGGTTATATAACTCCGCACCGGGTATACGTAACTGCACATCGTGCACCTGCTGCGGCTTCAGGGCCTCGCCACTGCATATGATCCGGGTGAGCGGTAACGTTTCTGCATCGCCTACGCTGTCCAGGAAGACCTGCAACATGGATGGCACAAAATGGACAGTGCTGATATCATAACGCCGGATTGCTTCTTTCAGGTAATCGGCGTCTTTTTGTCCCTGCGGGCGCGCAAACACCAGACGGGCGCCGGTGATCAGCGGCCATAACAGTTCCCATACAGATACGTCAAAACTGAAGGTGGTTTTCTGCAGCACCCCTTCCCCTTCCTTCAAACCAAAGTAAGACTGTTTCCATAGCAATCTGTTTACTATGCCTCCGTGCTCATTCATCACTCCCTTGGGCTTGCCGGTGGAACCGGAAGTATATATCACATAGGCCAGGTGATGGCGCTGAAGACCGGCATCCATTGCAGTTGTCGGGAAACTGTCCAGCAGGTCCCCGGATTCATCCAGCAACAATATCTCCGGTGATATGTCCATTTCCCTGAGCGCCGCTTCCTGCCGGCTATCTGTTAGCAACAGGTTTGCTCCTGTGTCGGTTATCATAAACCGGATGCGCTCTGCAGGATAGTCAGGGTCTACCGGTACATAGGCACCGCCGGCCTTCAGGATGCCTACTATGCTGATGATCATATCCGGAGAGCGTTCCAGGCAAACGGGCACCAGCACGTCCGGCCCTACGCCTTT
>NZ_JBQEOP010000010.1:0-237431 GCF_052045305.1 Chitinophaga sp. 22308
TACCAACGCCCTGCCTGGCTTCACTGACATCGTGGACGCTGCATGGACCGGTGCTGGTACTATCAAGGTATCCTACCCTGCTACCACAGCGGCTGGTACCTATGATTTCGTACTGACCGTTCAGGACGCCAACAACGCAGGTTGCGTATTCACCAAAAACTTCTCTGTGAAAATCATGCAGCCTTCCACACCGCCTACCGGCATCAGTGTGAATGCAGCTGAGATTTGCGACAAAGGAGATGTAGTGTTGACTATCCAGGGTGGCAGCCTCGGCACAGATGAAAACGGTGCCACCAATGCTACCTGGAAATGGTATATCAACGGCTGCCCGGGAACTCCCGGCAGCATAGCGGTAACTCCTGATGCCATCAGCGCAGACGGCCGGACCGCAACCTTTAAAAATGTATCTGTCACCACTACATGGTTTGTACGTGCTGAAAGCACCGGCGCCTGCGGTAACACTGCCTGCGCATCTGCCAAAGTAATTGTGTACGAACTGCCTGCCAAAGCAAATGCAGGAGAAGACAAAACTTTCTGTAACATTACAACAGACCTGAAGCTGGAAGGTAATGATCCGAAAGCTGCCGGCGCAACCGGTACCTGGACGACCAACAACCCGAAAGCCATCATCCGCAATCCGAACCAGCCGGTAACCAATGTATACCTGCCAATTGGAGAAACAGCCACCTTCACCTGGACTATCACCAACGGTGTATGCGCAGTGACCAGCGACGATGTAGTGCTGACCAACTACGAAACACCTGCCGTTGCCAATGCCGGTGCTGATCAGGAACATTGTGATGATGAAAACTTCACCCTCGACGGTAACGCACCTACGCAGTTTGGCGCTTCCGGTACATGGACAGCCTCTACTACTACCGGTGTTACCATCGATCAGCCAAACAACGCTAAAACCAAAGTGACCGTGAAAGCCGGTATCACTGTAACCTTCACCTGGACCATCACCAATGGTACCTGCGCGGCTACCTCAGACAACGTAGTTGTCACCAACTACGCTACCGCAGCAGACGCCAATGCCGGTCCGGACCAGGAAGCATGTAACCAGGCAGGCGACTTCGTGATGAGCGCCAACGCACCAAGCGTACCAACTGCTACAGGAATGTGGAAAGACATCAGCCGTATACCGGGAAGAGCGGTGATCAAACAACCGACCAACCCGCTGACCGCTGTAACAGTGCCCGTTGGCGACACCGTGGTACTGGAATGGACCATCACCAACGGTACATGTAAAACCACTTCCAGCAGAGTAACTATTATTAACTACAAAGCAGCTGCCGTTGCCTACGCCGGTGCTGACCAGGAAAAATGTAATACCAATGCCGACTTTGTAATGGACGCCAATCAACCCGGCTCCTCCAGTGCAACAGGCACCTGGACAGACATCAGCCGTGTACCAGGCAGAGCTACTATCTACGAGCCGAATAACCCGGCCACTAAAGTGAAAGTGCATGTAGGCGATACCGTTATCCTTCAATGGACCATCGCCAACGGCAAATGTGCCAGCTCTTCCAGCCAGGTGACACTGATCAACTATGCGAAAGCCCTCGACGCCAACGCAGGCCCCGATCAGGAAGCTTGTAACCAGCTGATGGACTTCACCCTCGCAGCTGACGCTCCAAGCGTACCGAGCGCAACAGGTTTCTGGTCTATCATCAAAGGAACAGCTGTCATCAGGTCTATCAACAGCCCTGTGTCAAAAGTGAAAGTAAATCCGGGCGATACCGTAACCCTGCGCTGGACCATCACCAACGGTGTATGTAGCTCCACTTGGGACGATGTGACCCTGATCAACTACCTGACACCGGTAGCCGCTAACGCCGGCCCTGACCAGGAACATTGCAACGACGCTACCTTCATTATGAATGCCAGCGATCCGGGCGTACCAGGCGCCAAAGGCGTATGGGTAGTCACCAGCAACAACGCTTCGCTGATCACTATCAGCAACGCCACTGACAGGAAAGCAACCATTACCGTACCTGCCGGTGAAACAGCACAGCTGACATGGGTAGTAAGCAACGGTAAATGTGCTGCCACCAGCTCCAGTGCTACACTGATCAACCGTAAACCGATTCTGGGCAATACCATCCTGGCGGACCAAACGGTATGTATGACTGAAACGCCGGGCGCTATCCGTGGCAACGCCCTCTCCGGAGGTAACGGCACCTACACTTACGTATGGCAACAAAGCACTGCCGGTGCAGCCGGACCGTTCACCAACATCCCGGGCGCTACCGCCGATACCTATCAGCCAGGTCAGCTGTCCGCAGATATCTGGTACAGAAGACTGGTATCCTCTGGTGCATGTATCAACAACATCAGCAACGTGGTGAAAATCACCGTTGTCAATAAAGCACCGTTCGCAGTGTCTGAACCTCCTGCTATCACTACCGAATGTGTACAGGGTAAAGACTACACTGCCCTCTTCGGTAAACCGGTGTTCAGCCACGCACCTTATGATGACGTGTCCCTGAGTGTGACCTATAATGATGTGACCACCGTCACTTCACCATGTCTCACGACCATCACCCGTACATGGACTGCCATCGACAGATGCGGCCTGTCTGCCAAAGCGTCTCAGACTATCACCATCGTGGATACCAAAGCACCGGTGTTCATCACCCCTGCTCCGGCCAACATTACTGTTGATTGTGACAAGGTGCCTGCGAAAGTAGATCTGATCGCAAAAGACGACTGTGCCGGCAACATCACTATCCCTGTGGTGGAAGTACGGAAAGACATCCCGGGCGCCTGCGGCAATAACTACCAGCTGGTCCGCACCTGGACAGCGAAAGATGCCTGCAACACCGGTGTAACACTGACACAGATCATCACCGTGAAAGACATGACTGCTCCGGTATTCACTATGCAGCCACCAGCTGACGCTACAGTGGATTGCGATAAAGTACCGACCGGCATCAACCTGACCGCTACCGATAACTGTACTCCAGGCATCATCACCGTTGCCTCCAGAGACTCTATCGTTCGCAAGGCAGGCATGTGCAACAGCAACTACACCATCTTCCGCAAATGGACAGCATTGGATGAATGCGGCAACGGTAGCACTGTACAACAGATCATCCGCGTACAGGACACCACCAGACCAGTATTCTCCATGCCTGCGCCAAAAGACACCGTGGTAGATTGTGATAAAGTACCAGCATGGCCAGTGATCTCCGCTACAGACAACTGCTCCGGTAGCATCCAGGTGATCACCAGCTCCAAAACACAAAGAACACCGGGAGATTGCGCCGGTAACTACCTGGAAATCCGTACCTGGACAGCGACTGACGATTGCGGCAACAAAGCCACCATGCAGCAGACCATCCGCGTACAGGATACCACTAAACCGGTATTCACCGTACTCCCTCCAAGAGACACCACGGTGAACTGCGATGCTATCCCCGCCCCTGTTACCAATGTGACAGCTACGGACAACTGCAGCGCCAACGGCAGCGGTCTGACCGTAACACGTCAAACTATTACAGAAACCATCGCTGGTGCATGCGGCAACAACTACCGCATCATCAGAACATGGACCGCGAAAGACGCTTGCGGTAACATCGCAACGGTAAAACAGGTAGTAACCGTACAGGATACCACCAGACCAGTGATCATGCCTGCCCCGGCAGATGTGACCATCTACTGTCAGGACCCGATCCCGGCGCCGGTGACCTTAACCGCCACCGACAACTGTGACCCGGCCTTCCCGAAAAAAGCAGTATACAGCGAGGACCCGTTTGTGAAAGACATCTGTAACGGCTATACGATCGTAAGAAGATGGAGCATCACAGACGCCTGCGGTAACAAAGCCAACGATGTTATCCAACGCATCATCATCAAACCTTGTCCGAAACCGCAGCTGAACGCTACCCTGCCGGCCAACTGCTCCGATAACCCGAGAGTAGCCCTGCAACCGGTAGGCAACGTGAACCTGCCAACCTTTACCCTGGTGGCCGTAACACCTGCCAACGCAGTAACAGGCCTGCCGTTGACACAACGCAGCAATCAGTTCAACCTGAACGGTGCGACTTCTGCCTCCTTCATCATGACGGACGGTAAAACAGGTTGCTCTTCCGATACCATGACTTACCAGCTGAATTACATTCAGAAACCGGTAGTCGACCTCGGCAAAGACACCACCATCTGCGGCGGCAACAGCCTCGTACTCGATGCAGGCGCTTCCAACTTTGCCTACACCATCAAGTGGTCTACCGGTGAAACAACACAACGGATCAAGATCACCAAGGCAGGCACTTACTGGGTTAATGTCAGCAACGGCCAGTGTATCACCAGCGATACCATTAAAGTAGGGCTCATCCCCACTCCGCTGGTAACTATTCCGGACACCACCATCTGCCGTGGCCAATCCGTGAAACTGGACGCTTATGTAGACGGCGCCACTTATCTCTGGAGCACCGGTGCTACCACCTCTTCCATCCTCGTCAGCACACAGGAACAATTCTGGGTGAAAGTGATGAAGAGCGCCTGTATCACTATCGACACCGTGAAAGTGAGCGTAAATCCGCCACCGGACATCACCCTGAGCCGCGACACTGCGATCTGTCCTGACCAGTCCATCATGCTCACCGTTACTTCCAACGGCGGCCGCATCAAATGGCAGACAGGCGAAACCAGCAACTCCATCATCGTCAACAAACCAGGCGGTTACTGGGTGGCTGTAAGCAGAGACAACTGCGTGGTAAAAGATACCGTTAACGTAAGAATGAAACCGGGTATCCAGGTAGACCTCGGCCCTGACAGGAACATCTGCCCTGACGGCACCGTTACCTTCAACGGCACCAACACAGACGCAATATCCTACCTCTGGAACGATGGCGACACCAACCCTGTCAAACAGGTAAGCCAAGCCGGCAAATACAAACTGGCCGTGATGGACCGCTTCTGCCAACGGGTATATCTCGACAGCGTGAACGTAAACATCACCGGTGTACCGAAAATCAACCTGGGCAACGATACCGTGATGTGTATAGGCGAAACCCTGACACTCCGCGCTGAGGGCAACGGCATCACCAGCGTCCGCTGGGATAACGGCAGCACCTCGCCCACCCTGCAGGTTACCAATGGTGGCACTTACACAGTGACCGTGTTTAATGATTGCGGCAGCGCAACAGACGACATCAGAGTCAACTTCACACAGTGCGAACCGAAACCGCAGTTCCCGAACGCCTTCTCACCAAATGGTGACGGACGGAACGATGTGTTCAGACCAATAGTACGCGGACCTATGTTCGACTACGAACTGCGGATCTTCAACCGCTGGGGCGAACTGATCTTCATCTCCTCCGACAGCCACAAAGGATGGGACGGTAAGTTCAAGGGCAGCCCGGTAGATATTGGCACCTACGTATGGTGGCTCACCTACAAAAAAGTAGCCGGCGGCGCTTCCAATGTTATCAAAGGCGAAGTGACCGTGGTAAGATAAAAGTGTAATCGAATACTCCTGTTGCAGAAAGCATAAGGCCTCCGGGCTTTATGCTTTCTGCTTTTAAGACACCCTGCCATTCCCTTTTTTGTAATTCTTTCCCTATCATTGTCCTTTAATTTTATCAGGCTTATGTTCAAGTATTGTGTCAGTGTGTTGTTGTTGACAGCATGCAGTGTGCTGCCAGGGAAAGCGCAGTATACCGGTAACCTCGACCTGGTCCCGCGTCCCACACAGGTGACGGCAGGTACCGGCTTTTTTCATCTCAACGGCCAGGGACTTATTTTCCCGGGAAAAGATTTCCGGCAGGCCACGCAGCTGCTGAAAGAAATGGGCGCCTTCCCCACCAATGGGAAAACCCGTTCCACCATTATCTTCAGACAAGCTAACGCCCACGCCATACCCCATCCTGATGGATATCGCATCCGGATCTCTCCCACAGCGGTCACCATCGACGCCCGCAGCAACGCCGGCGCTATCAATGCCGCGCTGGCCATCGTACAACTCAGCTGGCTGCAGCCCAACCGCTCACTGCTGCCCTGCGCAGACATCGCTGACCAACCTCGCTTCCGATACCGCGGCGTACATCTCGACGTGTCCCGCAACTTTTTCCCGGCGACATACATCAAACGGTTTATCGATCTGATGGCACTTTACCGGATAAACACTTTCCACTGGCATCTCACCGATGGAGCCGGCTGGCGGCTGGAAATCAAAAAGTATCCGGCACTCACCCAACAGGCTGCATGGCGCACCGCCGGCAACTGGAAAGACTGGAGAAAAGGCGACCGCCGCTATTCCCATGAAGGCGACCCTAACGCCTACGGCGGATATTATACACAACAGGAAGCAAAGGAAATCGTGGCCTATGCCGCAACAAGGGGAATCACCGTGGTGCCGGAAATAGAAATGCCCGGTCACTCAGAAGAAGTGCTGGCCATGTACCCTGAGCTCTCCTGCTCCGGTATCCCTTATAAAAATTCAGAGTTCTGCCTCGGTAATGACTCAACATTTTATTTTCTCCAGAACGTACTGGACGAAGTAATAGCCATCTTCCCTTCCAAATACATTCATATCGGCGGCGATGAAGCTTCTACCAAAGCGTGGAAACAATGCCCGAGGTGCCAGCAGCGCATCCACACGGAACATCTTAAAGACGAAAAAGAATTACAGAGCTACGCCATCCGCCGGATGGAAAAATTCCTGATCTCCCGCCATCGCAAACTGCTCGGCTGGGACGAGATACTGGAAGGTGGCCTTGCTCCGGAGGCTACTGTCATGTCATGGCGCGGTGAAAGCGGCGGTATCGCGGCAGCGAAAGCCGGCCACGACGTAGTCATGACGCCCGGCGCCTATTGTTATTTCGACAGTTATCAGGCCGATCCCGTTACACAACCAGAAGCTATCAGCGGATTCCTTCCATTGGAAAAAGTGTATAGTTATGAACCGGTGCCCCGGGAGCTGGACAGCACGGCAGCAAAACATGTATTGGGCGCACAAGCCAATATCTGGACGGAGTACATCCCTAATTCCTATCACCTGGAATACATGTCCTATCCCAGGGTGATAGCATTATCCGAGGTCGTTTGGTCAGATACGCTGCATAAAAATTGGGAAGACTTCCATCGGCGGATACAGTCACACTATCTCTTACTGCAACGGCTAAACGTAAACTATTACCGGCCCTCTTACGCGGTGAACATCCATCCGGAAATCAATACCGCACAGCATGAAGCGGCCATCACTTTCAGCACGGAACAATATCAGCCACAGATACGTTACACGCTGGACGGCTCCACGCCTACTCCACAGTCAACGTTGTACAACGGCCGCTTTATGGTAAAAGGCTCCGCTGTGGTAACGGCTGCCATCTTCCAGGACACGGTGCTGCAAGGCAAACCAGCGGTGTTGGCGGTAGACGATCATATCGCACTGGGCAAAAAAGTGATCTATAACAGACCCTACAACGAAAAATACGCAGCACAGCGCGAGGCTACTTTAGTGAACGGATACAAAGGTTCGCTGACCTACGGAGACGGCCAGTGGCAAGGGTTCCTGGGCGATATGGACGTCACGGTGGACCTGGAAAAAGTAACGCCGCTGCATAGCCTGTCCCTCAATTTTATGCAACTGACCGGGCCCGGCGTTTATATCCCGGCATGGGTGGAAGTGCAGCTATCAGACGATGGTCAAAACTTCCGGACGGTACAACAGATCAACAATGATGTTCCGGTCACCTTGTCTACACTGGCTTTTAAAGATTTTAAATTCAATTTCAATCAACAGCAGGCACGTTACGTGCGCATCCACGCGAAGAACGAACAACGTGGATTTATGTTCACCGACGAGATCATCATCTACTGATAAAAAAAATCCCCGCAAAGCACTGTCAGCGGCTTTGCGGGGATATATAATTTTAATCTTTCTTAGTGGCTGGCGCGAATAATGCGGCTGCGTTCATAGTCCACCATGCCGTTAAAACCATTCACCGGTTTCAATGACGGGATCGCCTGACGCAAGTCACTCAGTTCAGTACTGGCCACACGGGCGCCGGACGTATAACTGCCGGTGGTCAGATAATTGACGATTGCTATCAGATTAGCGTCTTTCCGTGTATTTCCCCAGGCCACGTCCACGTAATCGTTGGCAGGTGCATCCACGTTGATACCTGCAAAATATCCTCCCACGCCATTGGCATTTTTTGTCTCGAAGTTAATAGCATAAAGGTCTGCCAGGTATTTCTTATTGTGATTCTGGTCATAAACAGAAATATTAAAATCGATAAAACCGACCGGTTTACCATATGTTTTAGATCCCACCAGTTTTACAGGCATATACGGTTTCAGGTTGTTCAGCGTCAGCTCACTGGCCGATGCCGTGTTACCGGTTGTAATGAAAAACACATTGTCCAGATTGAGTTTGCTGGTAGCGGCTGCGAATTTGGTGGTGGTGGTCAGATTAACGTCCGATATATGCGCCATCAGTTTGTCATTGAAGATGGTGTTGTACATCAGCTGACCGGCTGCTGCAGGCGGAGCGATCGCATTATCAAGATATTCCGCTGTTGACACCGCGCCTCCCCCGTTGTAGCGGAAATCCACCACCAGGTTGTTAATCCCCTGCGATGCAAATTTGGCGAACAGCTGGTCCAGCACCGTCCGGGTATAGGTGTCCTGGCCGGTACTATTGATAATGCTGGAGAAAGTATACATGGAGAAATATCCCACTTTCTTCGCGATGTTATTTTTATCGATCACCGTAAACACCGTGTCAAACACCACCGGATTGATGCTATAGCTGGTAGTGGTGAGGGTTTTGGTGATGGTGCTGCCATCGGGCCGTTTGAACCCGAGCGTTACTGAAGTACTGTTGAAGATAGCATTGTACAACGACTGCAGGAAGGGCTGACTGGTGGATATATTGCTGTTACCGTTCACGGAAATGATTTCCCATCCGCGGGTAACGCCGATTTGTCCGGCCGGCCCGTTCTTGTCTGCGTATAATATAAATATGCGGGCATTGTTGCTGTTGTCCAGTGCCACGCCATAATCCAGTCCGTAATCGCCGTTGTTGGTGGCCGCAAAGGTCTGTGCAGAGATGCCGTTCATTAGTTTGTTGGTCAGCACGCCATTGCGGTCCAGGAAGCTGTAATGATCGTACGGCTGTGTGGTGGCCGGATTAATGGCATATGATTTCATGACGGACAACAGGCTGTCGGCATTGGCATATTTAGTGTCCAGCGGGTTGAGGGCCGGCACCTGGGAATACCAGTAGTAGGTAGGCAATCCGGCAGATGCATTGCGGCCGCCGTCTGCATAGGAGACTTGCATGATCTGGTACGTCAGGTACTTCAGGGAATCTTCATACGCCGATGCAGGCTTACTGGTGGTGTCTATACCCGACGGTGTGGGCTGCGATCCCTTGTTGTCTTTGCGGCACGCCGTCCATAAAAGCACACAGGCAGCGCCGGCAAGGGCTATCCTGGCTCCTGAGGTAAACAGATTTCTATGCATAATAACGGTTAAGACTAATTGAAATGTTACGGATGCGCCGCCAATGTCTGTCTTGTCCAGAATTCTGTTGAAAAGAACAGCATCATTTTCATGCGGGTCTCTTCATCCGGCATCGCTGGCGCACCGCCATCCTTGTTTGCTTTGGCTTGTTTCTCCCGCAGGATTTTCTCCTGTTCACGACGTTCGGTCGCGCTCAGGGAGTTTACTTTAAAACGGTAAGCTACCGGTTTATCGTATCCGGCAGGGATGCCTGCCACAGAAAGTGGTACGGCCAATTCGCAGACCAGGTTGCCTGCCGCGTCAAAAGCAGCCGCAGTACGGATGCCATTGGTATTGTTGACCGGTATGTTACCGTCTGTTACGCCGGTAAGCCCTTCCACCTTGATCTCCTTCACATTTGCAAGGGCCTGTCTTCTCCACTCCTCAGCCAGCTTCTGGCGGGATTCCTGTGGTACGTCGGGGGCATTATTGATTTCCCCTACCAGCGGGAAAGTGATCATGGCGCCTCCTTTCTTCTTCCCTGTGGGATTGATGGAGACACTCAGTCCGGACCGCAAAATACGTTGCTGGCTTATCTTATCAGGCACGCTCACGATCAGGAACAGGGTGTCCTTATTATTGGCGATCGTATAAAAGAGTTTGGTATCGTTGTTATAAAACTGCAGTGGCTTGGGCCATTCTGTTGCCTGGCCATCGATGTGGATGTTCTCTGGGGCCCATTTATTAGGCTCACTGTCCTGCGCGTTTACATTTACCTGCCATAGCAGTGCGGCTGTTAGTGCTACCCCTGCCATGCGTACGTTGATACTGTTCATGCTTTTGTTTTGATTGCTGTTTACGCTTGCAAGGATAACAAACAAATCTGAAACAATTTACATAAAAAGCGGGGAAGGCAGGAAAAAGAATCGATGAAACGGTCAGTCGGGAAGACAGAACCGGTATTTGGGGATTTTAAAGATTTTGTTATTTGATTATTTACAGGCTGCCACGGAAAGGTAGCCCATAAATAACCAAATAACAAAATAGGAAAATTCAATTAATAGAGCAGTCTGGCTTTGATCGTATGTTTCACGTCTTTCAGCAATGCCAGGGCTTCCTGGGACAGCTGCCGGTCTACGTCGAGCACTACATAACCAATCTGATCATTGGTTTTAAGGTACTGTCCGAGGATATTGATTTTATTTTCAGACAGGGCAGTGTTGATGGCAGACAGTACGCCCGGCACGTTCTGGTGTACATGCAGGATACGATGGGTGTTTTCGATTGGCGGCACGCTGATGGCAGGCACGGTATGGGACCCAAAGCTGGCACCTTTCTCGAGATAGTTGAGCAGTTTGGCGCTTACGTCCAGGCCGATGTTATGCTGCGCTTCTTCCGTACTGCCACCGATATGCGGTGTCAGGATCACGTTGGACAATTTCTGCAGTGGGGTGCTGAACGCAGCACCGTTTTTTTCCGGTTCTACAGGAAACACGTCTACTGCGGCACCGGACAGCTGACCGCTTTCCAGCGCTTCTTTCAGGGCTTCCAGGTCAACTACTTCTCCCCTGGCGTAGTTCAGGAAGATGGCGCCTTTTTTCACATAGGAAAGGGTTTCCCGGTTGATCATCATCTCGGTGGACCTGTTGGAAGGCACATGGAGGGAGATGATGTCCGCCTGTTCAAACAGCTCTTTCAGGGAGCGCTGCTGTACAGCGTTGCCCAGCGGCAGTTTGGTTTCCGCGTCATAATACATCACGTTCATGCCCATTCCTTCGGCCAGCACGCTCACCTGGCTGCCGATGTTGCCATAGCCGACGATACCGAGCGTTTTACCTCTCAGCTCATAACTGCCCTTGGCTTCTTTCATCCAGATGCCGTTATGCGCGGCCGCATTTTTATCAACGATACGACGGATCAATACAATAGACAACCCAATCACCAGTTCAGCTACAGAACGGGTATTGGAATAAGGGGCGTTGAAAACGGCCACACCATGTTCTGTGGCTGCTTTAAGGTCTACCTGGTTGGTACCGATACAAAAACAACCGATGGCCTGCAGCTTTTTTGCAGCCTCCAACACTTTGCGGGTGACTTGTGTTTTGGAACGGATACCTAATAAATGAACATCCTTGATTTCGTTGATCAGATCTGCCTCACTGAGCGCTCCGGCCACTTTGCGTACCGAATAGCCTGCAGCGGTGAATTCTGCCACAGCGGCGTCACTGATATTCTCCAACAATAAAATGCTGATCTTTTCTTTCGGATAACTTGTAGACTTTACCTGTTCCATAATATTATTAAGAATTATATGTATATTTTATCCTTGCAATTGGCTTAATAATTGCGGTTACGCGGGACAACAAACAAGGCACAAACCTACTCTATGTTGGGGAATAATCAAATACTGTCATAGTCAAATTCGATTTTTATCAAAAAAACAGGTATCTACCCCTCGTTTTTTTGATGATTTAATAATCAACGGGCTTAAAAATGTATTAAAAGCGGGTTGGATGCCTGGTAATATTTGGTACACATTGACAATGAGTATAATTTTAACGCCTTGAAAATATTGAGAGAGAATAAGCATTAAGTAAGTCAGTGAATCACCTCTAATGAAGCGATTGAAAGCAGTAAGCATCATCTTATCTATCACGGGAATTGCCATTATCTCCAGCTGCCAGGGCAATGCAGCACGCAAGGAAGCGAACAGAAAAAAAGCCATATCAGACAGCACGCTGTATACGCTTAATCTAACAGAAGCACAGCGGGAAGCTGTGCTTAAAGCACCACGCACCGTGCAATTACAACGGGAACTGAATGCATTTTATACCGGGAAACTCTTGCGCAGCGGCTTTAACGGCGCTATCCTGGTAGCTAAAAAAGGCGTTATCATTTTTGAACAATACCATGGTTTGGAAAACTACCGAACTAAAACACCGGTAGTAGACAGCTCCGCCTTTCAACTGGCATCAGTCTCCAAAACCTTTACCGGCGCAGCTGTGCTGTGGCTGGCAGAAAAAAAGAAACTGAGCCTCGAAGATTCCATTCAGAAATTCTTCCCCGAATTCCCCTACAAAGGGATCAATGTACGCATGCTGCTGAACCACCGCAGCGGCCTGCCCAACTATCTTTATTTCTGCGACAGCCTCTGGAAAGACCAGGCAGCTTTTATTACCAACGATCAGGTGATCCGCCTGATGGAACAACACAAGCCGCCCATCCAGCACCTGCCCGACACACACTTCCAGTATTGCAATACCAACTATCTCCTGCTGGCCTCCATTATAGAAAAGGCCACCGGGCAGAAATACGCAGACTTCATGCAGCAAACTTTTTTCAAGCCGCTGCAGATGGTCAATACTTTTGTTTATGACCCGGCTTCAGCGACACGGCGTCATCAGACCCAAAGCCATAAATACAATGGCCAGGCTGAACCAGATACATACTTCGATGGCGTAATGGGCGACAAAGGCATTTACAGCACCGCCCGTGACATGCTCAAATGGGACCAGGCGTTGTATTCCGGCCAACTGCTGGATTCTGCCACGCTGAAAGCCGCCTATACCCCCTACAGCCATGAAAAACCCGGCATCCGCAATTACGGCCTGGGATGGCGTTTGATGGTATATCCTGACAGCACCAAAAACATTGTGTACCACAATGGCTGGTGGCATGGTAATAACACCGTGTTTTATCGCTTTGTACAAGACACTACTACCCTGATCATCCTGGGCAACAAATACAACCGTGGTATTTACCAGGCGGTGAAGCCTATCCGCGAAATGATGGGCCATGGCGATGGTGAAGAAGCCGGTGCAGAATAGATCACGTAGGATAAAATGTATATAAACCAAGGGGCGAAGATCAATAATGACCTTCGCCCCTTGGTTATTTTATGTTGATGGATATTCGTCGTTTACCCGTGTTTGCGGTTCGGCAACACGTTGTCCCGCGTCCACGTGATTTCTCCGGTGAAAGCATGTTTCCTCACAGGGCATGCTTCCTTCAGGCAGTAATGGCAACAGGTGGGAATGCAGGGGTCCATATGAATAAAGAATTCCACCTCGCTCCCTTCAAATCCTTTATTGACAAGCACTTCCACCCTCTTCATTTCATCATGTGCTTCCGTCAGCGTGAGGTAATAGGGCATAGTAATATGACAATCGATATGGTAGTTGTTGCCGTATTGTTGCACCCGCATGTTGTGAATGTCTATCCAATTGGGCACCCTTTCGGCGGAGAGAATGGCAATTACCTTGTCCACCACCTGCATGTCTGTTTCATCCATCAGGCCGGAAATAGAACGCCGCATGAGCTGATACCCGTTGGTGAGGATAAGGACGCCCATCAATACGGAAACGGCCGGGTCCAGCCAATTCCAGCCGGTGAAATGGATTACGCCCAGCGCGATGAGCAGGCCCACGCTGCTATATACGTCGGTCATGATATGCTGACCGTTACCCCGCAGGGTGATAGAGCCCAGCTTGCGGCCGGAACGGATCAGGTACAGCCCCAGCAGCAGGTTGGCCAGTGTGGTAGAACCCAGCAGCCATAAGCCGCTGCTCATTTCGTGCAGTTCCTTCGGTGAAATAAAATACTGTGCGGCTTTAACAAGGATGAGCACCCCCGCAAAGAAAATCATGGCACCTTCAAAGCCGATGGAGAAAAACTCTACTTTGCCATGCCCGTAGGGGTGATTGGCATCTTTAGGTTTACCGGACAAGTAGATGCTGTAACTCGCAAAACCTCCCGCCACCACGTTAATAATAGACTCCATAGCATCAGAAAGAATGGCCACGGAATGGGTCAGATAGTAAGCCAGGAATTTGGCCATGGTCAGGATGAAACTAACGACAAGCGACACCAGAATGACGCGTAATTCTCTTCTTAGCAAGTAGATCAGATTGTATGGGTGTGAAAGTACAAAGGTACGGTTATTACCGTATTGCTCCCACTGCGGCAGCAGTGAAAATTAATATTCCCGTAACACCGGCCCGCTAAATTTTTACGAAATTAATAAGCTGAAATTTGCCCCCTAACGTAAACCCATAAACGAAATGAACAGTAGAGAAATCCGGGCTAATGCTGTGGTAGACGAACTTTTTGGTTTGTACGAGCAATACGGCCACCATGCCTATGGAGAACAGGTGACTATGCTGATGCACATGATGCAATCCGCCCTCATAGCCGAACAGACCGGTTCAGACGATGAAATGATACTGGCCGCTTTTCTGCACGACATCGGCCATTTCTTTGAAAATGGCGACCAGATGGACATCTATGGTGCGCAGGCACACGATACCATAGGGTACCGTTATCTTACTTCCTGCGGGTTTCCACCAAGAATGGGACAGCTGGTGGCAAGCCATGTGGCCGCAAAAAGGTATCTCACATGGACAGACAGCGCCTACTATGATACGCTCTCAGAAGCGAGCAAGGAAACTTTGCGGTACCAGGGCGGCCCCATGACAGCTTCTGAAGCAAAAGTCTTCCGTGCCGATCCGTTATTCGAACAATACATCCAGTTAAGGATCTGGGACGATATGGGCAAAGATCCGGACACACCGGTACTTCAGCCCGACCTGGACAGGATGCGTACGCGCATGCAGCGTTACCTGCTGGCATATGGACAACTGGGAGATTAATTCTATATTGCCGTAGTATGAAACTCAGAGAAGAAATACTATCGGCCCACAGCAAGGAACATTCCCTTTATATCGCCGGCTGGATTGGTGGTGATGCCAAACGGTTCTCGCAGCTGATGCAGCTGTTTCTGAAAGATGAATACCGGGTGGTGCAGCGAAGCGCCTGGATCATCAGCCTGGTGGCCGACAAACACCCCGAGCTGATGACCCCGCACCTGCCGGAAATGGTGGCCCGTATGGAGACAGCCGGGCTGCCTTCCGCTGTAAAACGAAATGTGCTGCGGGTGCTGCAGCACATGACCCTTCCGTCCGAGCTGCATGGCCCGGTAATGAACGCCTGCTTTCAGTACCTGGAAGACCCGAAGGAAATGATTGCCATCAAGGCCTTTTCCATGACCATACTATCTAATCTCGCACAGGCCTACCCTGACATCAGGAATGAAATACGTATACTGCTGGAAGACCTGCTGGAGCATGACCCTTCTCCCGGTATCCGTTCACGGGCCAAAAAGGTAATGAAGGATATCAGTTGAGAAACGGGCATCGCTTTCAGGGGATTATGGACAGCATTTTAAAATACGCACAGCTGTTGTACCAGCGTTATCTGCAATGCTGCTGCAGCCGTATTTGTCCAACAAAAAAGCGGCACAGCAGGTAGATGATACCTGCCGGTGCCGCTGTATAAATTTGATACCGTTAAGCTTTGTCTTCGGGTTTGCTTTCAGCAACGCGAGGCTCTTTCGGCTCTCTTGGTTCTTTAGGTTCCTTTTCTTTTTTCTTGGCAGCTTTTGGTGCGAAGATGGCGATCATGCGTTTACCTTCCATGGTAGGCATGCTTTCCAGGCCACCTACTTCAGCCAGCCTTTCAGCGAACTTCAGCAGGATCAGTTCTCCACGCTCCTTAAACATGATAGCACGGCCTTTGAACTGTACATAGGTTTTCACCTTGTTACCTTCTTTCAGGAAGTTCTCCGCATGTTTAGCTTTAAAGTCAAAGTCATGATCGTCGGTGTTAGGCGTAAAGCGGATTTCTTTCACCTCGCTTTTGTGCGCCTTCGCCTTCATTTCCTTTTCCTTCTTTTTCTTTTCGTAAAGGAATTTATTGTAGTCGATGATACGGCATACGGGGGGCGCAGCATTAGGGGATATTTCCACGAGGTCGAGGCCTTGTTCCTCGGCCATACGCAGGGCGTCCTCCGTTCTGTAAACGCCGACCTCCACATTTTCACCTACCAGTCTGACCTCAGGAACACGGATCATTCTGTTGGTCCGGTGTTCTTGTTGTTGTTCCCTGCGGAAATTCGGGTTTCTGCCCCGATTATTACCGCCAAAATTTGGTCTGGGTTTTTGTTGCATTAAAAAAATTAAGATTTATTAATTATTGTTCATAGTCCATGGTCCATATCCCACACATGGACCAAAAACAACTTCTACAAAAATAAGGGGAAAATTCCGTGCAATTAACATACCTGAATTCAGGAATGTTCATTGTTTTATATACTTCTTTTCCACATTTAAGTATGTTACTCGATTGGCTTGCGGTTGATCACCTCTTCATTAACCAGTGCAGTAAACTGTTCCAGGGTCATGGTTCCGAGGTCACCTTTGGCTTGCCGGCGAACAGCCACGATATTATCGGCTGCTTCTTTTTCACCGAGAACGAGCATATATGGTACTTTAGCGAGTTCCGTATCGCGGATTTTCTTACCTATTTTTTCGCTTCTGTCGTCAATCTCAGCGCGAATTTCCGCTTTTTTCAGCAATTCTGCTACTTTTTCTGCATAGGCCTGGGTTTTCTCGCTGATGGGCAGGATTTTCACCTGGGTAGGTGCCAGCCATAGCGGGAATTTACCTGCGCAGTGCTCGATCAGCACGGCGATGAACCTTTCCAGGGAGCCAAACGGTGCGCGGTGGATCATTACCGGACGGTGACGCTGATTATCGGCGCCGATGTATTCCAGTTCAAAACGTTCCGGCAGGTTGTAGTCCACCTGGATGGTGCCCAGCTGCCATTTACGGCCAAGGGCGTCTTTTACCATGAAGTCCAGTTTCGGGCCATAGAAGGCAGCTTCACCGTATTCGATCACGGTGTTCAGTCCTTTCTCCGCCGCAGATTCAATGATCGCCTGCTCCGCCAGGTTCCAGTTCTCTTCCGTACCGATGTACTTGCTGCGGTCTTCCTTGTCGCGCAGGGAAATCTGGGCAGTATATTCGGTAAAGCTGAGGCTGTTGAACACGTACATTACCAGATCTATCACTTTCTGGAATTCTTCCTTCACCTGGTCGGGACGGCAGAACAAGTGCGCATCGTCCTGAGTAAACCCTCTTACGCGGGTAAGGCCGTGCAGTTCACCGTGCTGCTCGTAGCGGTATACGGTACCGAATTCCGCGAAACGTACCGGCAGGTCTTTGTAAGACTTCGGAGACCCCTTGTACAGTTCGCAGTGGTGCGGACAGTTCATGGGTTTCAGCATGAACTCCTCGCCTTCTTCCGGTGTGTGGATAGGCTGGAAACTGTCTTTACCATATTTTTCGTAGTGACCAGAAGTCACGTACAGGTTTTTGTTACCGATGTGCGGCGTTACTACCGGCAGGTAGCCGCTGGCCAGCTGTGCTTCCTGGAGGAAACGTTGCAGGCGTTCACGCAGCATGGCGCCTTTAGGCAGCCACATAGGAAGGCCCAGCCCCACTTTCTCAGAGAACATGAACAGTTCCAGTTCCTTGCCCAGTTTGCGGTGGTCGCGTTTCTTCGCTTCTTCGATCAGGGTCAGGTATTCGTCCAGCTCTTTCTGGTTCGGGAACGTGATACCATAGATGCGGGTGAGCATCTTGTTTTTCTCATTACCGCGCCAGTAAGCCCCTGCGATGCTGGTCAGCTTAATGGACTTGATAAAGCCCGTGTTCGGGATGTGCGGGCCACGGCACAGGTCTGTAAAACCGCCCTGGGTATAGAAGGTGATGCTTCCATCGGGCAGTTCATTGATGGTTTCTACTTTGTAGGGATCGCCTTTTTCAGTGAAATAAGCCAGCGCGTCGGCTTTGCTCACGTCCTTGCGAACGTATTCGCTGTTCTTTTTGGACAGCTCTACCATCTTGGCTTCTATCGCTTTCAGGTCCTCTTCGGAGATAGTGCGGTCGCCCAGATCAATATCGTAATAAAAACCGTTTTCAATAGAGGGACCGTAACCCAGTTTCACACCGGGATACAGCGCTTCCAGGGCCTCGGCCATCAGGTGCGCGGAAGAGTGCCACATGGTGGATTTACCATCTGTATCCGTCCACGTCAGGAGCTGCAATGTAGCATCCGTTGTAACCGGGCGTGTAGCGTCCACTACCTGCCCATTAACTTTTGCAGCCAATACTTTACGTGCCAATCCTTCGCTGATGGATTTGGCAATGTCCAATGCAGTTACTCCTGATTCATACTGACGAACTGCGCCATCCGGAAAAGTGATATTTATCATACGTTTTACTGTTAGCGTCATACTTTTTCATATGCGCTATATTTCCTTTATAAAATGTTTGCGAAGTTAAGAAATAGTTTGTTAGCTTTTTGCTTAGTCCGCCAGCGAATTCCAAGGAATTTAAAAATAATGGTCCGCGCAGCGGTGGGGTATCAGTCCGGAAAGTCAACAAAGTCTACAAATATAATGAATTAATGCCACTTTACAAAGCTGTTGACCGGCGGATTATCAGGAAGTTGACAAAATCGTTATTGCGGATCGGGGGTGGTGAGCATTCGCGGACCATACGGCGGGGATGCTGCCGATGACTTATCCTTTCTTTATATTAAGCCACCATGGCCAACTATGTGTATTTCCCCGTTCCATGAGACAGGCCTTCCCTATCCCGTTTTTTATCTTCCGAAGACAGAACTTTTAAAAATTGTTGTGCAAAAAATTGGGTGGCTAAACGACCTATGGTAATTTTTAAATATCATTTAAAAACATTCTTTTTGTATATTTAACAAACAAAAAATGAGCTACATTTTAAAACCAGATCGAAAACCTATACTCGCTGGCGGTAACCTTCGAATTTATAATATTTTAAAGGATGAGCTAAAAATGGATGCTTCAACTGCCCGGGAACTGTGGGCTGAAATGGACGCTGTCCTCAACGATAGGCTGCAGGATATAATACAGTATGCTAAAACGCTGGGCGAAACCAATGAAAAGAGCATCCAGACGGAGGCTGACCAAATCAGGCGACGATTAAACGAAAGGGACAAATCTATCACGGAAAAAAATGAATACTTCAGAAATGAACTGCATAAGATGGATATGAGGCTCGATGAAGAACTTTGGTTCTGGGGCCGCGGCACATGGCGTATTATTTACTGGGTTTTGATTTTGGGCGTTCCGGTTACCTTATTTCTTGTAGACCTCGCCGGTAAACTAAAAAAATAACGATATACTTATTTATCAACCTTGTAAAAACATATCCAATGATCGCAGCAAACGATGAAATCTATAACATTTTCAGAAAAGACCTTCATCTCAGTGAGGAAAAAACCAGACAACTGGTTTCAAAAATGGATACAGCAATCAATAAGGCCCAGGCGGACAAGTTTGCCCTAAAGAGTGAAGTGTCAGAAGTCTCCATCAAATTGGGCTTAGTACAGGATGAAATGAAAGAAATAAAAGTGGAGGTAAAACAGATGAGAGAAAAGCTCGAGGAAATTGTTACCACGCTTTCCGGAAGAGTGGCACTCTATATAACTATAGCTGTTGCATTAGTAGGTTTGTTGATTCGTTTCCTGAAGTAACAACCATCAAAACCTATCACAAACTGGAATTTGTAACCAAAGAACTGGCAGAAAATTCTGAATTTTCAAAAAATATGCTATGACCACCAATAACGACAAAATCTACAATATTTTCAGAAAAGACCTTCATCTGAGTGAGGAAAAAACCAGACAACTGGTCAACTCAATTCGTGACTCCCAGTCCAGTATTTATGTAACGAAAACAGAAACACTGGATTTAACAGTTAAACTGGAAAAGGTAATTATTATACAGGATAATATGCAAAAGGCACTCGAAGAAGTCAAAACTGGCGTCGCGGCGCTAAGTAATGAGATAAAATCCAATTACAAAGACTCAATTAAAAACATATTTGCTGCCGGCTTCATACAATTTATTATTACCGTCAGTGCTTTGATTGGCATCATATCATTTATGCTAAAAAAATAACCCTCAAAACTGAAAATTATACGTCACCGCGGGAATAATCGGAAACAACGACACCTGCTTGGCCTTGACTTTCAGCGATCCATCCACCGCCTTTCCCTCCTGGTCGAAATAAATGAAATATGGATTTTTTCTGCTATATACGTTATAGATCGAGAAAGCCCAGCTGCCCCGGAACCGCCTGTTCTCCCGCTTAGGCTTCGGTGTATAGATAGCTGATAAATCCAGCCGGTTATAAGGCGCCATACGATAAGAATTGATCTTACCATATCCCTGCACCAACGCTCCTTCCATAAAATAGAACTGCTCAGGCATCGTGGTGGTATTACCCGTACCATAGATGAACACGCCGGAGAAAGTCCACCGTTTATTTAATTCATACGTCGCTACGGCCACGAGGTCATGCCGCCGGTCGTATTTCGCCGGGAAACGCTTGCCTTCGTTCAGCATCGGGAACTGCCGCCAGGTCCACGCCAGCGTGTATCCCAGCCAGCCGGTCAATGCGCCTTTTTTCTTATTCACAAAAAGCTCCAGCCCATAAGCCTGCCCCTTGCCAAAAACAAAATCCAGTTCCGGATCGGACAACGACGGCGTATAGCCCTCCCGGTATTCTACCTGGTGGTACATTTCCTTATAGTAAACTTCCGCAGAGGCTTCATAAGTATTATTTTTAAAATTACGGAAATAACCGGCGGAGTATTGCCACGATTGCTGCGGCCTCACCCGGTAAGTACTGGGCACCCACACGTCCGTCGGCAACGTGGTGCCGGCATTGGACACCAAATGTATAAACTGGTAATTGCGCGTAAATGAGGCCTTGACAGCGTTATCATTATTCCATGAATAGCGCAGGATCAGGCGTGGCTCAAAACCTCCGTAATGGGTTACCGGCCGGCCGCGGCCATATTTAACACTGTCCGTCTTCTGACCGGCTGCATCGCGGATATAACGGGTATAAGGCCCTATCTGCATAAAACCGCTGAAACGCACGCCGGCATTAAGTTGCAGATGAGGCGATATCTCCCAGTCGTCCATCAGGTAAGCCCCCACTTCATGCGCATATTTCTTGTAGGCATTTTCCGGTGGGGCAAATACCGTAGAGTCCTGCCCTCCGCTGACGGTGCTCGGCGTAAACACATGGTAAATATAGTTGCCGCCAAACTTAATGTGGTGGCGGGGATTGGCATAATAGTCAAAGTCCAGTTTGGCATTGCCGTCGCTGATGCCGGATGACAGGCGGAGGTTAAAATTATTCTGGAGCGCGCTGAACTGGAATTTATAATCGTTATAAATGAGGGACAGGTTCGCAAACAATTTGCTGTTGAACACATGGTTCCAGCGCAAAGTGGCCGTACTGTTGCCCCATGGGATCTTCACCATGAACTTGCGGTTATCGCTTGAAAAGCTGAAAACATCCCGGCCAAAGTAACCGCTGAGATATAACCGGTCTTTATCAGACAGGATGTAATTCACTTTCATGTTCAGGTCATAGAAGTAATAGCCGGTGCCTTTGTAGGATGAATTATTGACAAAGGGTTTGGTAAGCAGATCGATATATGTACGGCGGGCGGAAACGATAAAAGAAGCCTTGTCTTTTTTAAGCGGCCCCTGTAGTGACAACCGTGAAGCAATCAGCCCTATCCCACCCTCTCCCTGGAAGTTTTTGTTGTTGCCTTCCTTCATATTTACATCCACAACGGAAGACAGCCGGCCGCCGTAATTGGCCGGCATCCCACCCTTGATCAGCGTTGTATTTTTGATCGCGTCTGCATTAAACACCGAGAAAAAACCAAACAGGTGGCCCGTGTTATATACCGGCGCCTCGTCCAGCAGGATCAGGTTCTGGTCAGGTCCGCCGCCACGTACATAAAACCCGGCATTGCCTTCTCCGGCGGCCTGCACACCGGGCATCAGCTGCAGCGCCTTCAGAATATCGGTCTCCCCCATCAATGCGGGGAGCTTTTTTACCTGCTGTGCAGACATTTCCACCCGGCCCATGTCAGTGCTTTTCACATTGGCATGCTGCTGTTGGGCCGTCACCACGACTTCTTTTGCCTGATAGGACCGCGGCAGCAGCTCCATATAACGTATAGTGTTGCCTGTTAGGGTCAGCTCAAGCGGTTTACTTTCATAACCCACAAAAGAAAAAATGATGGTGTAGGTGCCCGGCGACAAAGTGAGGGAATAAAAACCATAAGCGTTGGTTTGGATACCGGTGCTGGTACCTTGTACGTGGACCGTAGCGCCGGGGAGCGATTCGCCGTTGGTACTGTCGCGCACATAGCCACTGACAGTAAAATGCTGTGCCCTGACAGACAAGCATAGAAGGGTCATCAGGAAAGTAACTACATATCTGAAGAATTGCATATTACTGTCTATTGTCGTCCGGCAATAGACAGTAATTTACAATTTACTGATAACTTAAAGTGTCTTTTGTTTCTCCACAATGCAACATTTTATTACCGAAGTAAGGGTTTAAAATGTCCGGTTTTTCGCTTAACCAGTAAGCACCTTTGTCATCAAAGGCCATTGGGCAATATTGGTGATAGACGGTTTTGCCTTTGAGTCCGGTATTTTTTACGAGGTCGAACAACATATCAGAAACCATCTGGAAGGAAGAACGTTTGCCTTCCAGGTCCTGTTCACCTTCGAAGCCCGCCAGTTCAGCGCTGATACTGCCAGTGGTGCCGGTAATGATGCTCAGGTGGCTGCTGTCCATCTGGAGGGTATTCACCGGCAGGCTGTCCATATGCAGCTTCAGGGAAGCCGCCGCAGTATTGGCCGCGAGGCTATCAGCCTTTACCAGCGCGTCTGACAACTGGTAGTAAGCCTGCATGACCAACTGAAGGGAATCGTAATATTGCTGACTGTAGGGCGCCTGTAAAGAGGCCGCCGGTTTAGCAGCCGCCTCTTCGCCGGATTTGGTGGGTGACGGCTGACAACCAAACAAAGCTGCCACTATGCATAATGTTCCTACGGGAACGCCTGATCTGAAATTCATGGGCATTTATTTTCTTCGTCCGCAAAAGTAATAATAATCAGCGGGCATGGAAACAGCGATCAAAACGTTAAAATCTAATCTTCATTAGAATTTTATAATCCACAACTTATTATTTATCAATAATTAATATGTGCATAAAATACAAAAGCACAGGAAACATTAAAATGACATAAGTTCTGGTTACCTTTGCACGTTTTTTATCCAATTTTTGAACAACTATGTTAATCGCATTACAGGACATTACATTTGAGTTTGGGTCCAGGGTCATCCTGGAAAATTCCTCCTGGCATATTGAGCCGGGAGACCGCGTTGGCCTTATCGGATTGAATGGAACAGGCAAATCCACCCTGCTGCGTATTATCAACGGCGAATACTCCGTTTCCAAAGGAAGCGTTAACAAAAGCAAAAACCTGACGATCGGTTTTTTCAACCAGGACCTGCTCAGCTTTGAAACCGATGAATCTATCCTCACCGTAGGTATGATGGCCTTCGGCAAAGCGCTGGAACTGGAAAAGGAAATAGACAGGCTTACCAAAGAACTGGAACACGACCAGACAGAAGAGTTGCTGCACCAGTTCAGCGACGCCCTCCACGAATTTGAAGCGCTGGACGGCTACAACATGAAACACAAAACGGCACAGGTACTGGAAGGCCTCGGCTTTACCACCGCCGATCTGGACCGTCCCTATAGCGAGTTCTCTGGTGGATGGCGCATGCGCGTGCTCCTCGCCCGCCTCATCCTCCAACAGCCGGACGTGCTCATGCTCGATGAACCGACGAACCACCTTGACCTTCCGTCCATCGAATGGCTGGAACGTTACCTCGTTGGCTACAATGGTGCCGTGATCATCGTATCGCACGACCGTTACTTCCTTGACCGTATGGTAAACGGCATCGTGGAAGTGTACCAGCAGCAACTGCACCACTACTCCGGCTCCTATGCCGACTATGAAGTGGAAAAGGAACTGCGCCGCGAAATGCAGCAACGTGCCTACGATAACCAGCAGGACTATATCCGTCAGCAGGAAAGATTTATCGAACGTTTTAAGGCCAAAGCCTCTAAGGCCGCCCAGGCACAGAGTATCGCCAAAAGACTGGATAAACTGGAACGTGTGGAACAGGTGGACAGTGGCCCGTCTAAAATCAAGATCAACTTCTCCATCGATAAAACACCAGGTAAAATCCTGTGTACGCTGAACAATATCAGCAAAGCCTATGGCGATAACCAGATCCTGAAAAACACCAGCGCTGAAATCAACCGCGGCGACAAGATAGCCCTGATTGGTGCCAACGGTAAGGGTAAATCCACCCTGCTGCGCATCATCTTCGGCATGGAGCCCATGGAAGGCGAAAGAGTGCCGGGCCACAACGTGGTGACCAGCTTCTATGCCCAGCACCAGCTGGAGTCGCTCGACCTGAACAGCGAAATCCTGGACGAGCTGAAAAATTTCGGCTCCGGCCGCACCGAGCTGGAATTACGCCAGCTGCTCGGCTGCTTCCTCTTTACCGGCGATGACGTATTCAAAAAAATCCGTATCCTTTCCGGTGGTGAAAAAGCCAGGGTGGCGCTCGCCAAAACGATTATCAGTCAGGCCAACTTCCTCATGCTCGATGAGCCCACGAACCACCTCGACATGAACTCCGTGCAGATGCTGATCGACGCACTCGACAAATATGAAGGCAGCTTTGTACTCGTATCGCACGACCGTTATTTTGTAAGCCAGACAGCCAACAAAATCTGGGAAATCGTGGATGGCGAAATCAAGGAGTTTAAAGGCACCTACACCGAATATGAAGAGTGGAAAAAGAGAATGGCTGCCCAACAGGCGCCCGCTCCCGTAAAAGCCGCCGCTGACAAGAAAGAAACCAAACAGGCCGCCCCTGCCAGCAATAATAATGCTGCTGCCGCCAAGGGCGCCATCAACAAAGAGGTGCAACGGGAACTGCAAAAACAACAAAAACAGTTTTCACAGGTAGAAGGACAACTTGCCAGCCTTAAAGAACGTAAAGCCCGCCTGGAAGCCAGCTTAGGCGACCCGGCCACCTATAACGACCGAACTAAATTTGCCCAGGTGGAAAGCGAATACCAGGAAGTGCAGAAATTTATCGATAGGGCCAATGAACAATACGAACAGCTCTTCGAGAAAATCATGCAACTGGAAGCCAACCTGGTAACCAATTAGAAATTACGAATGACGAATTACGAATGAAGGGATTCCTTATATAGCGGTTGCTTAGTAACCTTTGGAAAAGAGGCCCTCAATTCGTAATTCGTCATTCGTAATTCGTCATTTCAAAAGTCCTATATGCAGAAAATACTGGTGGTAGAAGATGAGGTCAAAGTAGCCAATGCCGTAAAAAAAGGCCTTGAAGAAAACGGCTTCGAGGTAGATGTGGCCTACGACGGCCGCATGGGCAAAAGCCTTGCTGCCAGCAATAACTACGACCTTGTCATTCTCGATCTGAACCTCCCCCATCACAACGGCTATGAACTGTGCGAGGTCATCCGCCGGAAAAACAACCGTGTGCCTGTCATCATGCTCACCGCACTGGGTGGCGTGGAAGATAAAATGCAGGCGTTTGAGCTGGGGGCAGACGACTATCTGGTAAAACCCTTTGATTTCCGTGAGCTGCTGGCACGTATCCGCGTGTTCCTAAAGCGCGCCGGCTCTGAAGCGCCGCACAGCACCCAATACAAAATCACCATCGCCGATCTGGAAATAGACAGGGAGAAGAAGGAAGTCACCCGCGGCGGCAAAAAAATTGCCCTCACCGCCAAAGAATACCAGCTGCTCGATTTTCTGGCGCTGCATAAAGGCAAAGTGATCTCCAAACTCACCATCGCGGAAAAAGTGTGGGACATTGACTTTGACACCGGCACCAACGTGATCGAAGTATATATGAACTTCCTCCGTAAAAAGATCGACAAGGATTTCGAGCAAAAACTGCTGCATACCAAAACCGGCATGGGATACTATCTCTCCGAAGAGTAATCCTGCATGAAGATCAAATATAAAATAGCGCTGTATTATACGCTGTCGGCCTCCCTGATGCTGATCGCCTTTGCCGTGCTGGCCTATTATTTCTCTTCCAAATCCAGGCGTGCCGAATACCTCGAAAGGCTGGAATACCGCGCCCGCTCCATCGCCAATGTGATCATCGAAGACGGCAATGTAAAAGTGGACCTGCTGCGAAAACTGGACCGCACCACTTTCCAAGACCTTTACAAAGAGACGATCCTCGTATACGATCCCAGCTACGACCTGCTTTACAGCAACCTCAAAGACACCACCATCCGCACGCACCGCAGCCTGTTGGATTATATCAAACAAAACAAACTATACAGCAATATTAAAAGCAGCGGTGAACAGGTAGGCGTGTACTATACCGAAGGCGATGTGTCCGTGATCGTGATCGTATCCTCCTTTGACAAATACGGTTTCCAGAACCTCCAAAACCTCCGCCAGATATTGCTGATAGAGCTGATCACCGCTGTGGCGATACTGGTGGGCGTAGGCTATTTCTTCGCCCGCAAAATGATGGAGCCTATCGACAAACTGGTACAACAGGTAGATAACATCAACGCCAGCAATATGCAGGACGCACAGGTGGCCGTGAAAGGCAAAGATGAAATTGCCACGCTGGGTGCCAACTTCAACACCATGTTGCAGCGTCTCAGTGACTCCTTTGACCTGCAGAAAAGTTTCGTGAGCAATGCCTCCCATGAGCTGCGTACCCCGCTGGCAGCTATTATCAGCCAGTTGCAGGTGACGCTTTCCAAGGAGCGTACCAAAGAAGAATACCAGTCACTGCTGATTTCCGTACTGGAAGATGCTGAAAACCTGTCTGACCTGTCGAATGGACTACTGCAGCTGGCACAGTCAGAACTTAACCAGGAGCAGTTTGTATTTAACAGCGTCCGCATCGACGAGCTGCTGATGGACATGGCCAACCTGATACGGCTGAAACACAAGGCGCCCGCCAAAGTGGATATCCAGTTCGTCAAAGTACCGGACATCGACCTGCTGGTCACCTGTTTCGGGAACGAGAGCCTGCTGAAAGTGCTTTTCCTGAACCTGATAGACAACGCCTGCAAATTTTCTCCCGACAAAAGCGCGCATGTGTCTATCGACTTCTTCACCCAGTATATCACGGTGCAGATCAGGAACCAGGGCGCTCCGATCCCTTCCGGAGAGATCAATAAAATCTTCGAGCCCTTCTACCGCGGCGATAATGCCCATCAAACCCGCGGCCATGGCCTTGGCTTGTCGATCTGTAAAAAGATCGTGCAGATACATAACGGCCATATTACGGTAACTTCCACTGCTGAAGAGGGTACCACCTTCACCGTGATACTCCCCCACCTCTGAACAAATCTGCCATTAACTCATTTTTAATGCGTTTTTAATTTGTCTTAAAGCCGTCTTTAATTTCACTTGGGGAGCTTTGTGTCATAAAAATAGGCAATATGCGAACCAAGACGAGACTGATTCTGTCAGTATGCGTTGCCAGCCTGGGCTTTATTTTACCTATAAAGGCACAAACTCCTACCCGGACGGTCACCTTACAGGCCGTCGAGGATTCTTTCCTGGTCAGGAACTATGTACTGTTGGCACAACGTTATCAAATCGACGCCTCCAAAGCACTGGTGCGTCAGGCAAAAATGTGGAACAATCCCTCCTTCAGCACGGTATTGGGCTTCGGTAGCACCGATAAGTTCCAGCCTTTTAAGGTAGGCTCCGGAGGTGAAACACAGTATACCATTGACCAGCTGATACAGCTGGCCGGCAAACGCAACAAGAATGTGCAGCTGGCGGCCACCGCCACTAAAATGAACGAGGCCACCTTCGACGAACTGGTGCGCACGCTCCGCCTGCAGTTGCGTGAGAACTTCTTCACGCTCTACTACCGCCGCCAGACCGGTAAAGTGCTCAAAGAACAACTGGAAAACCTGCAACGTATCGTTGACGCCTATGTGACCGCGGATAAAAAAGGCAGTGTGGCCCATTCCGACCTGATACGCTTACAAGCCTTACAGGTAGGCATCGAGAACGATTATGCCGATCTGAAACAGGAAGAACTCGAAGCACAGAAGAACCTGCAACAGCTGCTGCATAGCCAGGATTTTTATGACGCCGTGGTAACACCCGCCGACCTCGCCGCCTACCGGCTGGACCATGTGGAATTATCGTCCCTGCTGGACAGCGTGGCCACTAATCGTCCGGACGTACGCATCGCTGCCACCCAATACCAGACAGCGGAACTGAACTACCGCCTGCAAAAAGCGATGGCCGTGCCGGACCTTCACGTAGGCGCCACCTATGATAAAAAAGGCAGCTACATCGATAACTTCGTGGGCCTCACGCTGGGAATAGACCTTCCGCTGTGGAACCGCAACCAGGGCAATATCCGGGCGGCACAGCTGCAAATAGGCGCCGGCAAACAACAACTGCAACAACAACAGTCCGTTGCCCAGACAGAAGTGATCAACGCCTATCAGCGCATCGTAGCGCTGGAAAAGCGTTACAAAAGCTTTGACCTGCACCAGTTCCAGGATGAGTTTGACACGTTGATTGCTGAAGTCGCCAAAAACTTCAGCAAAGGCAATATCTCCCTGTTACAATTCATCGACTATTTCAACAGCTATAGCGACAACGCTAAAAACATCAACAAGTTTTTATCCAACCGGGTCAACGCTTATGAAGAACTTAATTACGCCACAGGACAAGAATTATTTAAAAACTAAGCACATGAAACAGCCTATATTGATCGTTGGCTTTTCGCTGCTGGCAGCAGTTATCTGGAGTGGATGCAAACACTCACAGGCAGAAGATTCAGAGAAGAGCACATTTGTACTCAGCGATACCATGTTAAAAAATATCCGCATCGATACCGCCCATATGGTGCCCGTGATGAACGAAGTGCGGCTCTCCGGCAAAGTAGCCCCCAATGGCGGCAAGGTACTTAAAGTATATCCGCTGGTGAGTGGTTATGTGGAAGATATCAAAGTGCAGCTGGGCGACTATGTGCAGAAAGGCCAGGTGCTGGCCGTGATACACAGTGCCGAGATCGCAGACTATGAAAAACAACTGGCACAGGCCCGCTCCGACCGCGGCGTGGCAGAGAAAAACCTGAAAGTGGCGCAGGACCTGTATGACAGCCGCCTGAGCACAGAAAAAGACGTGGTGAACGCCAGAGGCGAAGTACAGAAAAACAACGCGGAAATCAACCGTCTCAACGACCTCTTTAAAATATACCGCAAAGGTAAAGGCGCTACCTACCTGGTGACCGCCCCCATCTCCGGATATATTATTGAAAAGAACATCAATAATAACATGGAGATCCGTACAGACAACAGCGCCAATATCTTCACCATCTCCGAACTGGACGATGTATGGGTAATGGCCAACGTGTTTGAAACAGATATCGCCAAAATCAAGGAAGGCTATGAAGCTGACGTGGTGACCGTAAGTTACCCCGATGAGCCCTTCCATGGCAAAATAGACAAGATCAATAATTTCCTGGACCCTGCCACCAAAACCATGCAGGTACGTATCCGGATCGACAACAAAAACATGCTGCTTAAACCGGAGATGTTTGCCACTGTATACGTGAAGTACACCGATCACGATGAGAAAATCGCCGTGCCTTCCGCCGCCGTCATCTTTGACAACAGCAAAAACTATGTACTGGTGTTCAAAGACAAATTCAACATCGCGGTAAGGCAGGTGGAAGTGGCCAAAACCTCCGGTGACCTGACTTACCTCAGCTCCGGCCTGCAGGCAGACGAAAAAGTGATCTCTAAAAATCAGCTGCTGATTTACGACGCGCTGAAAGACTAAGCTATGTCATGGCATAAAACACCAGCCTGGCCCTAAAGAAGAGGAATTATGAATAAATTCATCAGAAATATTGTCGCTTTTTCGCTCAAAAACAAACTCTTTGTTTTTATCGGCGTGGTCGTACTGATCATCGCAGGCGTGTTCTCGTTCCTGCACACGCCTATCGAAGCGTTTCCCGACGTTACCAATACACAAATCGTCATCGTTACCAAATGGAACGGCCGCAGCGCCCAGGAAGTGGAGCGTTTCGTGACCCTGCCCATCGAAGTGTCTATGAACGCCGTACAACGCAAGACCAGCGTACGTTCCGTAACCATGTTTGGTCTCTCTGTTGTAAAAATCATCTTTGAAGATGATGTGGAAGACTTTTTCGCGCGCCAGCAGGTAAACAATATGCTGGCAGGCATTAGCCTGCCCGAAGGCGCGGAACCGGAAGTACAGCCTCCCTACGGCCCTACCGGCGAAATCTTCCGCTACTATCTCAAAAGCAACAAACGCGATTCCCGCGACCTGCTGACCTGGCAGAACTGGGTCATAGACCGACAGATACGCAGCGTGCCCGGCGTGGCAGACGTAGTGGCCTTCGGCGGACAGGAAAAGATCTATGAAATCTCCGCTGATCCGGTACGCCTCGCCAAATACGACATCACGCCGCTGGAACTCTACCAGGTGGTGACCAAAAGCAACGTCAACGTAGGCGGCGACGTGATCGAGAAAAACGGCCAGGCTTACGTGGTACGTGGTATCGGCCTGCTTAACAGCATCTCCGATATCCAGAACATCATTGTACAGAATATCAACGGCGTACCGCTGCTGGTAAAAGACCTCGCCAACGTACATGAGTCTTCCGCCCCACGGGTAGGACAAGTGGGCCTCGATAAAGCCGACGACCTGGTGGAAGGCATCGTGGTGATGCGTAAAGGTGAAAACCCGTCTGAAGTGCTCAAACGCCTGAAAGATAAACTGAAGGAGCTCAACGAAACCGTGCTGCCGGACGACATCAAAATGGAAACCTTCTACGATCGTGACAACCTGATGGAGTTCTGTACCCATACGGTGATGCACAACCTCGCGGAAGGGATCATTTTCGTGACAGTGATCGTGTTTATTTTCATGGCCGACTGGCGCACCACAGTGATCGTGTCGATCATCATCCCGCTGGCGCTGCTCTTTGCCTTCATGTGCCTGCGCATAAAAGGCATGAGCGCCAACCTGCTCTCCATGGGCGCCATCGACTTTGGTATCATCATAGACGGCGCCGTGGTGATGGTGGAAGGCATCTTTGTGATGCTGGACCACAAAGCCCATAAATACGGCATGGAGCGGTTCAATAAGATGGCCAAGCTGGGATGGATCAAACAGACCGGCGGCGAACTGGCCAAAGCCATCTTCTTCTCCAAACTGATCATTATTATCTCCCTGATACCAATCTTCTCCTTCCAGAAGGTAGAAGGTAAAATGTTCTCTCCGCTGGCGTGGACACTGGGCTTCGCGCTGTTGGGCGCATTACTGTTCACCCTAACGTTGGTGCCTGTACTCTGTTCTATCCTGCTCAACAAAAACGTGAAGGAGAAAAACAACTTTGTGGTGAACTTCTTCGACCGCATTGTCACCAACGGGTTCAACTGGACCTACCGTAATAAACGCCTGAGCCTCACCTGCGCCCTGGCCTTTATGGTGGTGACCTTTATGTCTGCCAAGTTCCTCGGTACAGAGTTCCTGCCCCAGCTCAATGAAGGTTCTCTCTGGGTTACCACCGAGCTGCCCATGAGCATGTCGCTGACAGAGAGCACCCGCATGGCCCACAGCATCCGTGAAGACCTGGGCGGTTTCCCTGAAGTGAAAAGAGTGCTGTCGCAGGTAGGCCGTTCCAATGACGGAACCGACCCCAACGGCTTCTACTTTGTGCAATACCAGGTGGACCTGCTGCCTAAAGATGAATGGAAACGCAAGATCACGCAGGATGAACTGATTTCGCAGATGGAGAGCCGGTTAAAAAAATACCCGGGCATTATCCTCAACTTCTCTCAGCCTATCAGCGACAACGTATCAGAAGCTGTGGCCGGTTTTAAAGCCGCCAATGGCGTGAAAATATACGGCGCAGACCTGTCCCAGCTGGAATCACTGTCACAACAGGTGATCACACAGCTGAAAACAGTGCCCGGCATCAAGGACCTTGGCGTAATACGGAATATCGGTCAGCCAGAGATGAGCATTGACCTGGACAACAACAAGATGGCCCAGTATGGCGTATCTACCGGCGACGCACAAGCCGTAATTGAAATGGCGATTGGTGGTAAAACCGCTACGCAATTGTATGAAGGCGAGAAAAAATTCGATATCCGTATCCGTTATGACGCCAACTACCGCAAAAATGAAGAAGACCTGGCCAATCTGATGGTGCCTACTATCAATAACAACAAAGTGCCGCTGAAAGAAATCGCGGAAATAAGGACCATTACCGGCCCGGCATTTATTTACCGCGATCTTAATAAACGTTTCATCGGTATTAAGTTTTCCGTGCGTGACCGTGACCTTGGCTCTACCATTAGCGAAGCACAGCAAAAAATTAATAAAGTCATCAAACTGCCTAAAGGGTATAGTGTAGGGTGGACCGGTGAGTTTGAAAATCAGGTACGCGCCACCCAAAGACTCGGTCAGGTAGTGCCTATCAGCCTTGTCGCCATCTTCATGGTGCTGTTTATTATGCTGGGTAATGTGAAAGATGCCGGACTGGTTTTAATGAATGTTCCTTTCGCACTAATAGGGGGAATTCTCGCTTTGCACGTTACAGGTATGAACTTCGGTATTTCTGCCGGCGTAGGGTTTATTGCCCTGTTTGGTATCTGTATCCAGAATGGTGTTATTCTGATTTCAGTGTTCCATAAAAACCTGCAGGCTAAACTCGATCTGAACGAGGCTATTAAGCTGGGGGTCCAGAGCCGTATCCGGCCGGTGGTGATGACCGCGTTGATGGCCGCTATCGGTCTTGTGCCCGCAGCACTTTCACATGGTATTGGTTCCGAAACACAGAAGCCGTTGGCCATTGTGGTGATTGGAGGTTTGATTACCGCGACCGTATTGACATTGCTGGTGTTCCCGATTATTTTTTACCGGGCATATAAAAACAATACAGCCATATAAAGATATTATATCGCCTTCCGGCGGATGATCGACCGGGAGCAGATCAATTTTTAGTTCGCATATAGGTTGATAGAATGGTTATGAAAAAGGAAAAGGCCGGACGACGGTCCGGCCCATACTGATTTTATAATTATATCTACTCCGCCCTGCCGAGAGGAAACAACGCGGGGCGGATTTTTTATTTTATTCTTTTCCTGCGGGATTTGTTGAACATAAGTCCTTTGTCGACTCCTTTGCGCAAGGCAGCTTTTTCTTCTTCCGGCAATGCATGCACGTCTTTGCAGGCATCACTGCAGCAGCCATTATATTTTGCGGCGCAGGACCCGCACTGAATAAATAAAAGGTGACAGCCGTCATTTAAACAGTTGGTGTGGGTATCACAAGGTTCCCCACATTGATGACATTGGCTAATAATATCCTCACTTATTCTTTCTCCCAGGCGGTCATCAAACACAAAATTTTTGCCTTTAAACTTAATGGGCAGTCCTTGTTGTTTGGCTTTGTTCGTGTATTCGATAATGCCCCCTTCGAGGTGGAAAACATTTTTGAATCCGTGGTGCAACATATACGCAGATGCTTTCTCGCAGCGGATTCCCCCTGTACAGTACATGATGATGTTTTTGTCTTTCTGGTCTTTCAGCATGTCTACCGCCATAGGCAGCTGATCGCGGAAAGTATCAGAAGGAACTTCGATGGCACCGTCAAAATGTCCGACTTCATATTCGTAGTGGTTACGCATGTCCACGATCACCGTTTCCGGGTCGTCCGTCAGTTTGTTGAACGACTGTGCATCTACGTACCTGCCCCGGTTGGCCATGTCGAAGGTGGGATCTTCAATACCATCGGCCACAATTTTTTCCCGTACTTTGATTTTAAGCACGAAGAAAGATTTTCCATCGTCGTCCACGGCGATGTTCAGACGGATGCCATTTAGGAAGCTGACCGCATAGAGCGTTTCGCGGAATGCCTCAAAATGATGTTCCGGTACGCTGATCTGCGCGTTGATCCCTTCATGGGCCACGTAGATACGTCCGAAAACATCCAGTTTAAAGAGGGACTCGTAGAGTTGATCGCGGAAAGCCTGTGGGTCTTCAATTTTCGCGTACTGATAGAAGGAGACGGTGACGCGTTTAAATGTTTCCAATAATAGCCGCTTCCTGAGCTCGGCGGCGGAGACTCTGTTGTGTAATACCATTTTGTTTGAAATTTTAGGGACACTTGCCTTGTGAACAAAATTCCAATCACTACCCTGGTCCTCCCAGGTGGTTGATCGATTCGTCTTAAAAGTATGTCAATGACGCCTGTTTTTTGTCAGGCTGCGCAAAGATAGGCAAAAGCCGCGGGAAATGAAGCGGAAACAGGTGGGAACAGTCGTACAGGTATCACGCATAAGCGAAATACCATATCTATAAATCCTTCAAAAGTGTGGATGTATCAGTGCCAAGAGCTTTGGCTACTGCTTCCAGTGTACTTAAAGTTGGATTGCCTTTTCCGGATTCAATGGTCCATACCTGGGAGTAGGCAATGCCGGCGGTATCAGCAAATTCGCGTGTACTCAGGCCTGTTGCCTCACGCAGTTCCCGGAATCTTTCACCAAATCTTTTGGACAGTTCTTCGTTGCGGACACCATTCATTCGCACAAATTCAAGAAAAGGTGTAAAATTATTGACTTGATATATCAAGTCAATTGAAAAAAAATATTATATTCGGTTATCTTTGCCTCCCCAAAAAATATTACGAGGCATCGCTTTTTTGACCTGTCCAGCCGACCAAGCAAAGGGATACAGGAAAGGAAGCGAGCCCGCCACCTTAGTGCGCGGGCTCTTCTTTGTCTGATCCCGTCTTGGTCGGCTGGCAGCAAGGATAGAGTTCCGCGCTTTTTTTCTGCGCGTTGCTAAACCCCTGACCCAAATCAATATCCCATGGAAACCTGTCAGCATAAACGCTACAAAATATTTTGGGTAGATGATGATCCCTTTTTTCTGAACTGGATAACACCACAGGTAACAGCCTTTGCCTGCTTCACCATACAGACCTTCGATAATGCCCGGGGCGCGCTGGAACAGCTGAAAAGCACCCATCCGGACATTATACTGACCAATCTTGTAATGCCTTATATGTGCGGGCTGGAGATGATCGCCACTATCCGTTGCAAAGACACGGGCATTCCGATCGTGGTGGTGACTAACCGGTTTCAAAAAAGCGACAGGCAGGCGGCCCTGGAGGCAGGCGCCAACTCATTCCTCTGTAAAGCGGGGATCAATGGACTAGCCATCAGGGCCGGCATATGGCCCTACCTGGCATGAAGACATTCATTTTTTTTCACAGCATGCCCCTCGTTTGTCTAAACCAGGGTTTTTTCATAATCCTTATTAAATAACAGAACGCAAAACGCCGGATATCTATCCGGCGTCTTTTATTTTACAGCTGTGATGTCTCGGCCTTCCTGCCCCATTCGTACAGGCGACGCAGCAACAACCACGCGATAGCGCTGATAATCAATATGTAGCCAATAAATCCGCATGTCCGCCATTCCACTGCGCCAGGCAGTTCATTGATTTCAGTGACGTAAGCAGCGATGGCCAACAGGATGCCCGTCATTAATGCCGTCCAGGCTAACTTTTTCATTGCATTGGTTTTCAGGGTAATGGTTAAAATCCCACTTCAGTGTGATAAAATCCACAAAAAGTGTATCTCGTTGGATATCAATTTTACAACAGATGGTCACTGCCAAATGTTCACAAAGTGTGAAAAATTTAGTTATGGATTTATAACTATTTGATATTTATTGTATATATCTTTGCTATTAAGTTACGAACCCCTAGTTGGCACCCTTTTTGAAAATATCGTTTTGACAAAAAATTGATTAACCCGAAAATGTTATGTTATGAGTATTTACCTTACTTACTTTATGTACGCCATCGTTGGCATCTGGGTCTACAGACTGTTGGCTTATTTCTTCGATGAACGCAAAGAAATGAGAAGCAAAAAAAGATAGGCTATGAAGAAGACATCGGTAATTTGGTTATTTGGAAATTTGGTTATTTGTTCTCCCCAATAAAAAGCCAGTCCAAATAACCAAATATGTTGTCAACGCCCCTACTGGTCCAGCTTTATTAAATTTCCGAACACCCCTCCCATTCCCACTCTGACGCCTATACGTGTATTGTCCTGGCTCTGATAACCGGCCACCACATCTACCCTGAGCACTTTCAGAATATTTTCCAATCCGAGGAACGCTTCCACATAATTGTTTTTATCATTTACATAAAACGCATTGGAACCAGCTACCAGATTCCATTTCAGCCTGTTCAGCAAAGGTATTTTATTGGTCAGCAGTCCATTGAAATGGTGCTCCACATTGGCTGTCATAAAAAACGGCGCTGTAGTGCTATAGCGATAATACGGCGCTAACTGGAAACTGTTCAGGTATTTGGTATTGTAAAACGTCTGGTTGCCATTGAAGTGCTGAAAGTCCGGTATCTGTACATTACGGTCATTTAGGAAACCGCCGGCAGTAACACGGTAACGGAATTCACCAAACAGTTTGAAGTTCATATTGTCAAACACCGATAACTTCCATTTGTCGAAATCCACCACACTGTTGCCCACATTTGGAATGCCTTTGCTGTAGGCCAGTTCAAAGGTCGGATATTTGGAGCCCAGCGGCATCTTGCGGTCCGGCAACTCCACAAACTGTTGCCCCGGCTGGTAACGGAAACTCAGGTCCACAATAAAGGCCTGGTGCCGTTCAAACGGCACCTGCGCCAGTTCTTCCGGATGATTGGGCGTAAACTGCTTTTTATCGTTTTTAAAAAAGGTAAAGTCTGTGGTATTCTCTACCGGGATACGGCTTTCATAACGCACACCGGCAGTTAACCGGTCGTTGGTCTGAAACGTGCGGCTGTAGCGCAACTGGCCAAACCAGTTTTCATACAGTTTCATATAGTTCTCTTTCAGCAGCAACGTATAAAATTCATTGGCGATGTTATCGATCGGGTTATCCTGGTTGAACTGACTGACACGTTTGCCACCGCCCAGCGTCCAGTCGTTGCGGCCATAACGCTGGCGCACGCGGCTATTGGCGCTATAGGTCAAAAACGTATAAGCGTTGAGGTGAGTATTGCTCAAACCGTAACGCACATACGGAGATATCCGTAGTTGCCGCTCCTCTCCCAGGTTCAGCTGCAGCCGCGGTTCCAGCGCCAGCACCAAACCTTCCACCGTATTATATTTAAGGGATTTGGCCAAACCGTTCACATACAACGTATGCGACGCAATAGCGCTGTCACGGCGGAAATACAACTTGCGGTTAACACCGCCCCACAACACGTCCATTACCTTCACCGGCTTTTGTTTTTTACGCAGCGAATCCAGCGTATTGCCGTTCATGGCCGCCAGCCTGTTGGCGCGGGCAGTGCTGTCTTTCTGATGGTAATCGCGGGACTCGGCCTCCTCCAGGGGCACCGGCCGGATACTGTCCCAGTACACTGCTTCTTTTTTATCAAACGCGGAATCGTATTTCAGGAAAGTGTTGTCAAAGTACTTCGGCCCGAAGTTCGGGTGCAGGTTGTAGTCCGAATATACGTTCACGAAATTACCGACCATACCGAAGCCGAATTTATCGACCGACATATACAGTACCTGGTCTTTAACGCGCCATACCTCGCCGGACACCGGCACATGCGTTTGACGGATACGCAGCGTATCCATCAGCTCCAGCTGGTATTCGCTGGTTAGTACCAGGTCGGTGCTATGAATGCGCCAATCGCCGTCGGTGATAAAGATATAGCCGGCAAACAGCGGCTCCTGCTTTCTTTTAGGGATCACCTTTATCTTATTGACCATACGGCCGTCTTCCAGGAACTCGCCCTCGAGCCGGTATTTGTAGTATGACAGCGCATTTTGTGAAATGGGTGAGATATAACCTCTGGGGCCCATCTGCGTGATAACGGCAGATACGTTATTATCATAAAAGCTGATGAAAGCCGGGAAACTCATACCGAAGCCACCGCCGCTCTTACGGTCGGAGATCACTTCCAGCTTCAGTTTATCCGGCATACGGGAAGAAATTTTAGTCACCGATTCCGACAGGAATACCATGCCTTTACCAGCACTGTCCACTCCCATGTCTTCCTTATCGATTTTTTTGCCCAGGAACTTATTGGGCGTACCAGTCATTCTAATGGTGCCTTTGATATAAGACATACAGGTGTATTCCTGGACCTGTTGCTGATAGAAAGCCCTTTTTTTGATGGCCTGCCGGATGATGGCATAGGCGGGGTCTTCGCCTCCTGCTTTCACCACGACCTCTTTGATCTGAAGGTTGACAGGCGACAGCGTGAAGTTGACGACCTGGGGAGTAAGATCGACCTGAATTACTTTCTCCGTCTTACGGTAACCGATATACTGGCAAACGAGTGTATGTTGACCGGATGGTACGTCCAGTTGGTACTGGCCGGCAGCGTTGGTAGTGGTACCGGTCGTGGTCCCTTTTATCAGAACGGTGGCAAAAGGTAGCGGGTTATTTTTGTCATCGGTCACCAAACCTTTGACAATAGCGGCTTCACAGTAGGTAGTAAACAGGAGTAAAAACAGGGTCGGTAAGTATTTCATCATATCTCAAAAATAACTACCAGGTATGTACGCAAATGAAGCACCTACCGTTTTACCACAAATTTAACAGCACATGATAAGCTAGGACACGATCTTCCTGGGAGCCCGGACAAAGGCAGCGCTGCTGGCTGCGAAACCGGCCACCAGTCCGCCAATGAGCGCACTGATAACTCCCAGTAACGGCGCGCTGCGCACCTGCAGGATCATTTCGCTCATCCGGTTGGCCAACAGGTGGTCGTTGCGTACATCCATATAAAATGCCAGCACCAGCCACAGTATGAACACAGAGAGGAACGCACTGAAGAAGGACTTGCCAGGAGACAACGGCAGCACCAATGTCACGACAAAGGCCACCAGGGCTACGCTCCACCAGGGAAGCACAGTGCCCGCCAGATACGCCAGTACAAGGACCAGCAAAAAATGAGAAAAGGATTTCATAATTCTAATATAACAAAATATCTTAAATATTCATTTGTGTTTTAAGCGGTATAACTTTCTTAAGCTGTCTTAAGAAGAAATCCTGGAATGGTAAATACCTTTGTTATCGCTCTGCATTACATCACTATCCATTTAAACAGTTATGAAGTCTTCAGAAGAAAAAATAACAGCCTGGTTTTTACGTATAGCCCTCAGCGCAGGTTTTTTGTCCGCCGTGGCCGACCGGTTCGGACTTTGGGGTGCGGCACATTCCGCCTGGGGCAACTGGGACAAGTTCCTTCAATACACCGCAACCTTGTTGCCCGGTATCCCGGCACCGCTGGTTTCCATTGCCGCAGCGGTGGCAACAGCCCTGGAACTGCTTTTCGGCATATTGTTGTTGGCCGGCTTCAAAACCCGGCTGGTAGCGCAAGGCAGCGGTATTTTGCTGATATTGTTTGCGCTGGCGATGACTTTTTCAAAAAGCATCAAAGCCCCGCTGGATTTTTCCGTATTCTCCGCAGCCGCAGCGGCTTTCGCGCTGGCCGGTTTATACAGGCAAAAGGTATAGGTGAACGAAAGGCCATAAATGACAATGCCCGGAGCGCAGGCCCCGGGCATTATTGTATAGATGCGTTGATAGCTACAGGGCGCTTTTTTCCAGTGCCTGTTTTATGTCCGCTAGGATGTCATTTACGTTTTCCAGTCCGACGGAGATGCGGATCAGACCCGGCGTGATGCCTACGTTGGCCCTTTCCTCATCGCTCAGTTTGGCGTGCGTGGTGCTGGCCGGATGGGAAGCGATGCTGCGGCTGTCGCCCAGGTTGGCTGTGAGGGACAACAGTTGCAGGGCGTTGAGGAAACGCACACCGCTTTCAAGGCCGCCTTTCAGTTCAAAGCATACGATACCGCCGCCGCCGCTCATTTGTTTACGGGCGATATCATGCTGCGGATGGCTTGCGAGGAAAGGATATCTCACGCCGCTCAGGTGTGGATTGCCTTCCAGCGACTGTGCCAGTTTCAGTGCGCTGGCAGCATGGCGTTCCATGCGTACGTGCAGTGTTTCCAGGCTTTTGCTCAGTACCCATGCATTGAAGGGCGACATGGCCGGGCCGGTGCTTCTGCAGAAGGTATGTATTTCTTTGATCAGTTCTTTTTTACCAACGATAGCGCCGCCCAGTACACGTCCCTGGCCGTCGATCCATTTGGTGGCGGAGTGGGTAACGATATGAGCGCCTGCTTCGATAGGACGTTGCAGCACCGGTGTGGCAAAACAGTTGTCAACGTTGAGGATGACATTATGTTTATTGGCGATGCCGGCGAGGTACGCCATATCGATGATTTCCAGTCCGGGATTGGAAGGCGTTTCCACGAAGATCATCTTTGTATTTGGTTTGATCATCGCTTCAATGCCGGCGGGATCGTTGACATCGAAATAGGACCATTCTATCCCCCATTTGGGCAGGAACTTAGTGATAACAGTATGTGTGGAACCGAAGATAGAGCGGGCGCTCAGCAGGTGGTCGCCTGCTTTCAGCAGGGCCATGAAGCTGGCGAAAATGGCGCTCATGCCTGAAGCCGTGGCATAACCAGCTTCCGCGCCTTCGAGCGCGCACATCTTCTGGACAAACTCGTCCACGTTGGGATTGCTGAAGCGGCTGTAGATATTAAAATCTGTTTCATCCGCGAAAGTGGCCCTCATTTCTTCTGCATTATCAAAGCAGAAGCTGGAAGTCAGGAACATTGGTGTGGAATGTTCCATTTCGTTGGTACGTGCCGTCTGAATTCTTACCGCATTGGTTTCCGGATGGTATTGCTTGTTATTGCTCATGGACATGGTGGTTTCTCTCCGTTATTAAGCGTTCAGTTTCACTTCCCAGGTCAGTTTGGTGTTGGCCTGACGCAGCGTTTCAGCGACGGAGCAATATTTGTTCATCGACAGTTCCACTGCGCGGGCAGCTTTATCAGCGTCGATGTTTCCGGTAAAATGAAATACGATGTGGGCTGTTTCCCATAAAGACGGTTCTTTGCCTTTTTCCCTCTCCGCTTCTATTTCAATGCGGAAATCCTTCACTTCCTGGCGTTGTTTTTTCAGGATCATCAGCACATCAATGGCAGAGCAACCTCCGAGGCCCATGATGACCATCTGCATAGGTCTTACTCCGTTGTTCTTCCCCCCGTTTTCCAGGGATGAATCCATCAACACTTTGTGACCGCCTTCATCAACGGCTTCCATGTTGAAACCGTCGTCTACTCTTTGTAATGCTATTTTCATGATTAGGTGGGTTTCTTCCAACAAAGATAAATAATTCAATTACGAATTACGAATTAGGAATTACGAATTGAGGGCTGTTTCACGGAAAGGTCCGTTAACAGCCGCCCTGTAAAAGAACCCTCCATTCGTAATTCCTAATTCGTAATTTGTAATTCCTGATTGGTATTGTAGATTTGCAAAAATTTTGGATTATTGTCTGCACAGGTTTTTTACAGTAAAGCACCATTCCGGCTGGAGTCCGGCCAGGTATTACCTGAATTACAGATCGCTTATCATACTTACGGCACCATGAATGCTGACGGCAGCAATGTGGTATGGGTATGTCATGCATTGACCGCCAACAGCGACGTGGCTGACTGGTGGAGCGGCCTTATAGGCCATGAGCGGGTAATTGACCCGGCCCGGCATTTCATTGTGTGCGCCAATATTATCGGTTCCTGCTACGGCAGTTCCGGTCCGCATACTGTAAATCCTGCTACCGGCGAGCCCTGGTACCATACCTTTCCGGCCGTTACCATCCGTGATATGGTGCAGGCGCACCGCCTGTTACGGGAACACCTGCAGATACAACAGATAAGCCTGCTGGTGGGTGGTTCCATGGGCGGTTACCAGGTATTGGAATGGGCGTTGACAGAACCGGAGCGCATTGCCCGTCTGTTCCTGCTCTGCACCGGCGCCGCTGAAAGCGCCTGGGGCATTGCCATTCATACCGCGCAACGCCTGGCCATAGAAGCCGATGCCAGCTGGCAGGACCCTGCGCCCCAAGCCGGCGCACGCGGCCTCAAGGCAGCAAGGGCCATCGGCATGGTCACTTATCGCAACTACCAGACCTTTATGCGCACGCAGTCTGATCCTGACAAGGAAAAGACAGACCATTTCCGCGCTTCCTCCTATATCGATTACCAGGGCGATAAACTGGTGAAACGTTTCAATGCCCAGTCCTACTGGCTGCTCACCAAAGCCATGGACAGCCATAACATTGCCCGCGGCCGTCATGAAGATATCACCACTTCCCTTTCCCATATACAGCAACCGGTATTGCTCATCGGCATCAGCAGCGACCTGCTCTGTCCTCCCGAAGAACAACGCCTGCTGGCCACCTATCTGCCTGATACCGTTTATCATGAAATAGACTCCTCCTATGGCCATGACGGCTTCCTGATCGAGTTTGAGAAGATCGGGAAGATATTGCAGGATTGGCGGTAGCCGGCTCTCCCGGGAAATATTTTCAGTTTCGCAGTTGTATTTGATTTTTCCTTATATTTAGATATAACCGAGTCTAAATCAAAAACGTCCACTGCGTATGAAAAGCATTCTATTCAAAGTATGTTTGGGCTCCCTGTTGCTATTGATGTCCTTTTCCCTGGTACTCACAGCGCAAACGCCTACAACTATTACCGGTACTGTAACAGACAAAACATCCGGAAACGGTATGCAGGGAGTTACGGTTGCCGTGAAAGGCGCCACAGCCGGCACTATCACGGGCAACGGCGGTAACTTCCAGCTCAAAACCAACCATGCCCTGCCACTGACCCTTGTTTTTACCTATGTGGGTTATCAAACCACAGAGCAGGTGGTCAACAATGCCAACGAAAAAATCACTATTACACTCGGCACGACAGAAATACTCGGGCAGGAGGTGGTAGTAGCCGCCAGCCGCGTACAGGAAAGCATCCTGCAATCGCCGGTGTCCATCGAAAAGCTGGACGCCCGCGCCCTGAAAGCGTCTCCGGCCCCCTCCTTCTATGACGCCCTTGCCAACCTGAAAGGCGTGGAAATGAGCACCCAGAGCCTCACCTTCAAATCCGTGAACACACGCGGTTTCAACAGCAACGGCAACACCCGCGTGCTGCAACTGAACGACGGTATGGACAACCAGGCCCCAGGCCTTAACTTCTCCGTCGGTAATATGGTGGGCATCCCTGAACTGGACCTCGATAACGTGGAACTGATCCCCGGCGCCGCGTCCGCCCTGTACGGCCCCAACGCGCTCAACGGCATCGTGCTGATGACCAGCAAAAATCCGTTCCAGTACCAGGGCCTCAGCGCCCAGGTGAAAACCGGCATACTCAATGACGGCGGCCGCACTTCTGCCACCACCGGCTTCTATGACGTGGCGGTCCGTTATGCGCATGCATTCAACAACAAATGGGCATTTAAACTGAACGTAGGCTATATCAAAGCGGACGACTGGCAGGCCCACGACTATCGCGACCAGAGCCTGGCCAACGGTCACGGTCTCCAGGACGGCACCCGCGCCAACAACGAAGGATATAACGGCGTCAACACCTATGGTGATGAGAACTCCGTTAACATGTACAACACCCTGAAAACCGGTGGCCTGCTAAACCAGCAACTGGCAGGCATCTCCGCCATGTTCGGCGGCAAGGTGACACCCGACCAGATTTTCAATGCAGCCATCCCCGCTCCCAACAGGGCCACTATCACCCGTACCGGCTACAATGAATCCGATGTGGTGGACTACAACACTAAAAACCTGAAACTGAACGGCGCCCTGCACTATAAAATCACCGACAACCTCGAAGCCCTCATCCAGGGCAGCTATGGCTCCGGCACGACTGTTTACACCGGCGCTGACCGTTACTCGCTGAAGGACTTCAACATGGGCCAGTATAAAGTGGAATTACGCCACCCTGACTTTTATGTAAGAGCTTATACCACCCAGGAAAGGTCTGGCGACAGCTATGCCAGCGGCACCCTGGCCGCCGGTATCAATGAAGCCTGGAAACCAAGCACTGTATGGTATTCCCAGTATTTCGGCACTTATGCCACGCAGGCACTGGGCACTTTCGCGCAGGCCTATGGCAAAGCGTTGCAAACCGGTGCCACCGATGCTGCCGCTTATGCTGCCGCACAAAACGCCGTTTCCACCGGTATGCCGCTCTTCTTCCAGAATGCCCGTGCCAAAGCCGACTCCGGCCGCTTTATGCCAGGTACCCCGGACTTCAATAACGCAGCAGCACAGGTGAGAAGCAAGCCTATTCCCGGCGACGCCAAAGGCGTAGGCGCGAAATTCACTGACAAGACCAATCTCTACCAGCTGGAGTTTATGTACAACTTCCATAACCTGATCAAATTCGCTGAAATACTGGTAGGCGGTAACTATCGCCGCTATACACTTAACTCTGAAAAAACCCTGTTCGCAGTAGACGATAATGGCAAAGAGTTTCGCATCAATGAGTATGGTGGTTATCTGCAGATCATGAAAAAACTGGTGGATGATCACATTAAGCTGACCGGTTCACTGCGCTATGATAAAAACATGAACTTCAAAGGTCAGTTCAGCCCCCGTTTATCTGCCGTATATACCTTCCTGCAAACACACAACCTGCGTGTATCCTATCAGACAGGCTTCCGCATTCCGAACAACCAGGACCAGTACATAGACCTCACCACGCCGCAGGCGCATCTGATCGGTGGTCTGCCCTTCCTGCGTGAACGCTACGGCCTGAATAACGGCCCTGTATTCACACTGCAATCTGTGCTGGCCGGCAGTCCTAAAGCCTATACCTTCCGCGAATTCAAACCGGAACGTATCCAGGCTTATGAGCTTGGCTATAAAGCGCTGATCGCAAAAAGATTACTGGTAGACGCCTACATCTATAAAAATGATTTCAATAACATGAACGGCAGCCAGGTACTCGTGAAACCTGCCAGTGGCACCTCACCGCAGCAGATCTTCTCTGTGCCGGTAAGCGCAGAAGAAACCGTTAAATCATGGGGATGGGCGCTGGGACTGGATTACAGCCTGCCTCTCAATTTCACTGCCGGGGGTAATATCTCCTACAATGAACTGAGCAACGAAAAAGACCTCGGCAGCTTCCTCGCCATGTTCAATACGCCCAAAGTACGTTACAGCCTTAATGTAGGTAACCGCAACATCGCCAATTCCAATATAGCCGTTAACGTTGTATGGAAATGGCAACAGTCCTATATCTGGCAATCCTCTTTTGTGGGGCCCAATGTCAATGCACTGGCACTGAGCGAAATTCCTGCCTTCGGCACGCTGGACGCCATGGTCAGCAAATTCTTCCCGAAAGCCAAAACCACCGTCAAACTGGGTGGGGTAAATATCCTCAACAAATCCTATGTGCAATCATGGGGCAATCCAACCATTGGTTCACAATGGTATGTTTCACTGGGATACAATCTCTAAAATCAATTACGAATTACGAATTACGAATTACGAATTACGAATTACGAATTACGAATTACGAATTACGAATTACGAATAAAAAGCGAAGACCTGAGCAGATATACAGCTCAGGTCTTCGCTTTTTATTCGGAGAGATCTCCTCGTCTTAATTCGTAATTCGTAATTCGTAATTCGTAATTACAGCACATCCCACCATGGCTTATCTGGCTTATTAGCTGCCGCCGGTGTGTCTTTTACGATTGGAATACCTTCCGGATGTTGGGCCGTAGAAGGTTTATCAGCTGGTGCAGGCGTATCAGCGGACGCAGGCACCGTAGAGCCGGTGGTCCAGAGGTTACGGGCTTCCGCCTTGATATCTTCCCTTTGCAGCAGCGCTGCCAGTGTTTCCTTCAGCTTAGTGCCCTGTTCCGGTTTCACCATATATACGTAGTTGGCGAAACCTTCCATGCTACTGATAATATTTTTGCCTTTGCCCCAGCGTTTGCCTGCCAGGCCGGTTTTGGAGATCTGATGCAGCAGCGCACGGAACTTACGCAGCGTATCACGGTCAAGGCTGATTTTTTCATTGACAACGATGCCGGTCACCTCTCTTTTGTCGCCGCGGCGCATCACCTTCAGTTTGTCCGGATGAATGGTGAAGCCTTCTTCTTTTACCACCTGTTTCACTGACCAGAGCAGCTGTCCGGCTTTGTCGGCAGCCTCGCCTTTAGCGGAGAAAGTCATATCGTCCGCATATCGCGTGTAGGCGTAACCGTATTTGGCGGCCAGCCCCTCAAAACGGCGGTCCAGTTTGAAGCAGATCAGGTTCGTGAGTGCCGGGCTGGTAGGCGCTCCCTGCGGCAGGTGCCTTTCCGTTTTGGCCACGTAATATTTACGGTTGTCGAGCAGGATCTCATCCACTTCCGGTTCGGTGCAGATGAGGCCCAGGATGGTAGCCACCTGCTCTGCGTATCCCAGTTTACAGAAAAGGCCTTTCACCCTTTTGTAGGGAACGGAAGGGAAAAAGTCCCGCAGGTCGATATTGATCACGATGTCCTGGCCAACGTGTGGTGCGGCGTTGGTAACGATGGATTTGCCGGGTACGAAACCATGGGCAGCATCGCTGTTTTTGATTTTATAAAGAATGTTCTCCAGTATCCAGTGTTGTGCGGCTTTCAGTTGCGGCATAGGCGCTGAGATAACGCGGGTGCCGCCTGATTTCTTGGCAATCTGGAAACGTTGATAATGCGAAGTGTGCGCCACCTTCCGGTTGAACGCCAGGAAGCGCAGTTTACCGAGGGTGATGCCCATAGCGGCAGCCAGGGCTGTAGCATCTTTGAACACCGGCAGGCCGAATTTGGCCAGCTGTGTTTCATCAGGTGCAATTTTATTAAGGCCGGCGGAAACTTCCTCACCGAGGTAGATGATATCGAGCTTCTTTTTCTCTGCCCAGGCTTCAGCGCGGGCTTTTCTTTTTTCTTCGTTGCGTTTTTTTGTTTCCGCGCGTTTCAGTTTTGCTTTGGCCATGCGTTCTTTGCGCATGTCTGCCAGCATTCTTTCCTTGTTGCGGTATTTTTGTTTTTCGGCCAGCAGTTCATTCAATTCGCGGCGCAGTTCTCCTTCCTTGCGTATCAGTGTTTCCGGTAAGGATGGCTGGGTGGTATTGCGTGCCCAGAAACCCAGACGGGTCATTTCTTCCAATATAAATTCCTCTTTGGAGGATGCACGGATTCTGTCGTACAGCTGTTGACGGGTTAAGCCTTCGGCCATAGTGTTGGCGTTTACTTTTTTAATGAATGTTTAGCAGCTAAACTGAAGCGGAGTAAAAAGGTCCGGCTTTGAAGCGGCTGCGGAAGCCATGCCTGACGCGAAGAGAAACAGGATTTTGTAAAGAGGAAAAGGCCTTCGTGCAAGCCATTGACTAAATCAATCAACTCCAGGGAGGGGCGTACCTATAGCGAATTTCAGCCCCCGGGGCTTGTACCGTAAATTTGCTATAGGTACGCCCCTCCCAAAGTAAAGATTGCATTTAGTGAAGCATGTATAGTCATGATACCTGAATGACGAAACATCATTCGTCCCTTTTACGGGCGCAAGTGCAATCAATTCCTCTTTACAAAGATCTGTGTTTATTAACGAGCAGGCAAGTTAGAAAATAATTCTGAAAAATAAAATTTTATTGAGCAGAATTATTTTCAGCATGCGTCATACGCAGTGCCAGCATGTGTTCGCACGGCCCCTTGTATAACTTGTTGGTGTTATAAAAACTACAATCGCAATGTGCATCGCTGAGTCTTTCATCATTATCAATGACAATAACGGGATGGTATACACGATGTGTGCTTTTTACATTTCCTTTCAACTGTATGCCGGTACCGGGAATGTCCTGGGCGGTGAAAGTCACCCGTTTTTCCTGCACCAGCTGCGACGCTTCTGCTTCCAGCGGGTTGGCAAACCGCAGGGACTCCAGCGGCAGCGGGTCGCGGCTCAGTTCCCGCAGGCGGTACATGCCGCTGTGCAGGTCAAAGATCACTTTGCCAGCTTGCGTATAGATACCCAGCGCGCCCAGTACAGTGGCTTTGTCCAGCCCTGTGGCAGCGGCGATGGTCTCCGGTTTGGCCATCCAGCGGGTTTGCAGGTCGGCAAACACTTTCAGTTTGGCGCTGTCTTCCACAATGGCACGAGGCGCCATCAGGTCAAACTGACCGGCACGTGACCAGTCATTGGCCGTCCAGCCGGAGAGTCCGAGGGTGAATTGCATATCTCCCAGGTCTGCGACGTAGAAAGACGGCAGACCGTTGCCGGTAAGATGCACGGTGAATTTTTTGGCGATAGGGACCAGGCGTTCCAGTATCAGCAGTCTCCTTCTGCCCCATATCCTGATTTCACGGCTTTGACCGCCCTTGTATATCGATCTCGCACACACGATTTCGTGGTTCCATGGTTCAAATACCGCCCGTACAGGTTTGCCCGGCTCCAGTTTAAAACGGATGGAACGCGGACCACTTTTTTCTTTGAAACGGCGCAGCCACAGGCAGAAATTATATACGTCCATCGGGTGCAGGTCGAAGGTGGCGGCAGGCAGCGTCATAGCGGAACTTACCTGTAAAAAGCCTCTCACCCAGCTGTCCGGCAGATCAATTTTCACTTCATGGTACATTTCTTCCTGCGAAGTCTGTATCTGAAAACCTCCCGGGTCTACTTTAAAATCAGTTTCCTTATAGTCCCGGATTTTCTGGAACTCGTCATACAAAGCAGCGGAATAGTCGATGTTGGTAGTACCGCACCCGAACTCATTCACTTCCTTGAAAACGTTATAGCTGGCGCTTAGTTTACCATAGGTAGATTCGTCCTGGCTAAAACATTCGAAGAACATTTCATCCGGGTGCACCGTGATCACCGGGTCCAGTACAAACCAGGCATCCCGGTCTTTCTGGTACAGGTAATCAAAATATTTTTTACGGGCGTTGTAAAAAGGGCCCATTACTTTATCCTTCTCTGCGCTTACCTCCTTCAGGCTTTCGGAGAGCGCGGCAATCCGTTGGTTGGCAGCTTCTCCGTCGTAACCGTTCATATGTTCCGCCAGCCATACAGACTCCTGCTGGGCGGCCCATTCCTTATAGGCGGTTTTATCTTTGGGTTTAAAACGCAGGTCCGACACCACTACATCATGCAGTGCAGATATGGCTTCGCGGAAGGCGATTTTTTTATGGAGTTTTCCAACAAAAAAGGTCGGGTCACGGCGGGTGTCCGGGGCAAAGGAAATACCGGCAGATGTAGCATTGCTGTACACCTGTGAGTTGCCGCTATATCTGTAATTGAATAACATAAATCTATTTTCAGATTTTGTTATTTGGTTATTTCATCATTGAAAGATGGCATTCTTTCAAAATCCCCAAATAACTAAATTTCTAAATCGTTTGGGTTCGTACAGGCATTAACGTTATTGGCAGTGCAATATCGAACTGTTGCTGAATATCGCGCATGATCTGTATGCAGCGTGCCTTGTCAGCAATAGACACGGTAGCGGATATATGAGCGATGATCTCTCCGATGTAAGCAGCTGCTTCGGCAGACTTCAACGCTTCTTTCTCCAACAGGTTAAAGATACGCTCCTTGGCTACCCTGGCTTTGTTCACACGGCTCAGCACAGAACGGAAATAATGCTCCATACTGCGCAGGTACTCCAGATCGTCGGTAGCATAGGCTGCCAGGTAATTGGTGGCAAAGACCTGCATGGCCACGCTCGGATGCTGGCTCAGTTTCAGCAGATAAGACGGTCCGTCTGCATCTTTGAAGAAACGCATCAGCATTTCACGGCCGAAGGCCTGAATGTCCGGGCGCACACTGTCGGCGATGGACACGAGGGTTTCCGGTGTCCAGTCATTTTCGGAGAACTGCGTACGGAAAAACTCCTGCGCAAAACGGCGGGTATCGTCCCATTTAGCGTCCAGCAGGCCGATGGCCGCGTCGCGCTCATAGCGCATACGGGCGGCATGCCGGTTAAAGAAGCCCCAGCTCCATTCACGCACCGCCAGCAGTTCGTGGCTGCCGGCAGCAATCACCTGTTTAACGGTCAGCGCTTCTGCCGGGATGTATTTATTCAGTACTACCACGCCAAATTCCTGCGCAGCGCGGTAGTTGGCATACAGTAAACGTAATGCGGTAGCGGTGTCTACGTCCTGCAGATGCTCCACCAGCTCATGGCTCAGGATAGCAGCGATATCATCATGGATACCTTCCGCGGTTTCCTTGCGCATGAGGCGCGGCACCAGCTCGTTGACCAGATACACGGCCAGGCGGTTGTCTTTCGCCACCAGAGAGGCTATCAGCGGGCGTATTTCTTTTCGTACGTCCGCATACGGTGCCAGCACGATATCGAGCAACACCTCTGCCCTGCGCAGCAATTCCGCTTCCGGCATCGCTTTCAGGACAGACATGCCGGCCATTCTTACCGATGCATGCTGACTGGCCACCAGGTTACGCAGCAGCTGGTCTGACAGTTCTGCGAAATTCAGCTGTCCTTGTTTCATCACCATCAGGCGCACGCCAAAAGCCTGGCAGGCCGGTGTGGGTGAGTTCATAAGGTCAGTGATCACTTTCATGTCCACTTCACGAAGGGCATCGGCGCAGAAATGTTCCAGGATCTGGCAACCATCGTTGAGGTTCTGGTTCACATCATCTGCCAGATTGTTGGACGCCAGCAATGCGGCAATCGCTTTACCGACGAGTGCGCGTGCCTTATCTATGGGCAGATGTTCCGGTGTCAGTTGTTGCCGTACATAATTACGGATATCCTTATACGGATTAAATATCATCCGCATCAGGAAATCCGCGTCCCCAAAGCAGGCAGCCTTGTTTTGGTCGACCCAGTCGAGGCCCTGTACCCTGGCCACTTCCAGAGGGCTCATGGTAACGGCGTACAACAGGAAGAACGACAGGCTGGCCGGGTTATATTTTTCTTTTGCCAGTTCCAGGCCGAAGAGCGCGGGAACATTAAAATGGCTGATCAGCAGATAGTAGATCGTTTGCTCATCCATTTTGGCTTTCAGGTCTGTGTATTCGGGGTGCGATTTCAATTGCTCCATGGCAAAGAGATGCACCACTTCCATTCTGCCGGCGATCAGCAGTTGCACAAACGCCTGTGGCATCTGTCGCCATAACTCCAGGTAAGGCACCTCGCTGACCGGCGCCGCAGGAGCGGTTTCCGGCTGATAAGTGGGCGGTACCACACCGGGTGCCGGCGTTTGTTTCTCCCCTCCCAGCCAGCCGAACAGTTTCTGTAACAGCGTGCCTTTCTGCTGTGCTTTCACCGTGTCAGGGTGGGCGCGCAACGTGGTGGCCTCGTGGCCAGGTTCGCCTTTTTCATTTTTCGGTTCCTCGTAGTACCATGTGGTGCCGTTGGAGTCCAGCCGCAGATTAGGCGTGTTACCACGCAGGATATAATTGAGGAACACGGCCTGTGCATGGGCCGGGAACTGTCTGTACCAGGTGGTGTAACGACCGTTGACCCAGGCATACTGCGTGGTGTGGTATTCCTTTCTGGCATCCCGTTGCTCTTCGTATTGCAGCAGCATGGCCGTAGCGAGGCGTACATATTCCAGATCGCCTCTTTTGCCCGCTGCGCGCAGGTTACGGAGCACCCTGCGTCTCAGGTAATTTCTTGTTTTATTGGAATAAGCGAGGCGGGAGCCCGGCTTTTTTATTTCCCTGGCTATTTTAAAAGTCTCCTGCAACTCTGGCACGAACACATTGGGATGATATTCGTTTCCATCATAGTCCAATCGTTTGCCGGGATGGTTGAACATTGGCAGTTCCCTTTCAAACCTGACGGCCAGCGCACCTACGATTCCCTGATCGTCGCGCAGTTCGGCCTGTTTGAAAATATGGCGTATATGCTGGAAGTAGCTGGGGCGTAAAGGCATGTGGACCAGGAAGCCAATGATAGCGTCCCTGACGGCCTTATTGTTATACGCCACTATGTATAGGTCTTCCAGCATCGGGTAGTTGAGTTCTGATTTGACCATGACCAGCTGCTGTACCTCGTCGAAGATGGCCTGGGCATTATCACCGGCGATGGTTTGCTGCAATGATTCCGGCAGGCGGTGGAAATGGCTCTGGATATGCGCGTTGCGCTCCTCTTCGGGAAGCGTCAGCAGCAGGCCATTGGCGGCCAGCATCCGGATGTTCTGCGCATAGGAGCCGTTGTCTGCATAGGAACGCAGTACCGGGACCGCAGCGGGATCGGCACATCTGCCGAGGGCCCAGAGCGCGGTATACCGCTGCATGGCATCTCCCCTTTCCATCAGTTTGATCAGATAAGGGACCGCTTCTTTGAGCTTACGTTCACCTGCTTTCCAGATCACACGCGATGTTTTCCAGGCAGTTTTATATGCGGGCTTATTTTCCAGTGCGCCCTGCAACCTTTTGAGAATAGCGGCATCTTGTGGATCGGCCACCACGGAAGTATCTACTGGTACAAAAGAAAGGTCTTGCACAGCTTCCTGCTCACCGAGATAACCTTTGCTGCGCTTTTCTTTTTCCAGGGCGTCAAAGATGGTGGTGGCGGCTGCAAGCGCTACGGGGGTTACAGTCTTGGTGCCTTCTTTCAGGGTTCCGAAGCGTTTTCCGTATCTAAAGTTAACAGTATATTGTTCCGGGCCAACTTCACAAAGGTCTATTTCATATGTTTTGTCCGAGTTTCCTTCCCGGAAAAACAGTTTTACATTCCTGACTAATCGCATGAGCTAACATTAAAATAGTGAGCTAAACTAATAAATAAGTTGTACTCACCAAGTATATTTTTTTCAACAGTTTTTTTGCTATGCCACAGAAACCAGTCTGGTACGTTGTTCGCACCAGTTGACATCAAACGAAGCTGCAAGGCACATGATAAGAAAAGCGGTTACCGAAAGTAGTATTCCGGCAACCGCTTTTCGTTTTTGCAGTATTATTTAACCCATATATCTGAAGGGCGTGTCTCCCATCCACTGTCAGGGACGGCAGTGGTGCTGTCCTTCAGCTGATAATCAAAATACATGGTGCTGACGCTCGGGAGCCAGGCATTAAATTTCACCAGGTAACGTCCCCCCGCTTGTGCAACGGAATTATCATCAGTGGCGCTCGTGTATTCGACACCGTTTACACGATATTTAAAATGCATCGTAGCGTAACGTCCGTATGACCTGCCTAATGTTTCTCCGACTGTATAACGGGTGTTTACCCTGATCAGCACAGCGTCAGACAAAAGATACAACAGCCCCAAAAGGCTAATTAATATGCAGATGTAGACTAAAACTGACTGCAGTTTTAATTTCATGTCAACCTGTTTATTGTAATGATACGATTTCTAACGTCGATCATCTTTCAAAAAAAAGAGCGTCTCATTTTATTGAGACGCTCCCGGTTTTGTTGTAACCTCCATGCATTTGAATATCATGAAAGGATTTATTGTAACGGAAATGATTACACGTTGAAACGGAAATGCATGACGTCGCCGTCGGCCACGATGTATTCCTTGCCTTCAATCCGCAGACGGCCGTTGTCACGGGCAGCGGATTCAGAGCCATATTTTACATAGTCGTCGTAAGCTATTACTTCTGCTTTGATGAAACCTTTTTCGAAGTCGGTGTGGATCACGCTGGCGGCCTGTGGTGCTTTCCAGCCCTTGTGGATGGTCCAGGCACGCACTTCCTGCACGCCGGCAGTGAAGTAAGTGATCAGGTCCAGCAGGTTGTAGGCGGAGCGGATCAGGCGGTTGAGGCCTGGTTCGGTAAGACCGTATTCAGAGAGGAACATTTCCTTATCGGACGGGTCTTCCATTTCGGAGATCTGCGCTTCGATGGTGTTGTTCATCACGATCACTTCGGCATTTTCCGCCTTCACCCCTTCTTTCAGGGCTTCGGAGTATTTGTTGCCGGTATGAAGAGACGCTTCGTCTACGTTGGCTACGTACAGCACTGGTTTTTCCGTGAGCAGGAACAGGTCGGCGATAGCAACGCGTTCTTCTTTGCTCAGGCCCAGTTCGCGGATATTGCGGCCTTTCTCCAGGTGTTCCTGGCATCTTTTCAGCACTTCAAATTCCGCTTTAGCTTTGGCATCGCCACCGGTTTTAGCCATTTTCTCAGTGCGGGCAACTTTACGTTCCACGCTTTCGAGGTCTTTCAGCTGCAATTCAGTGTCAATGATTTCCTTGTCGCTCACCGGGTTGATGGCACCTTCTTCGCGGAGGATGTTTTCATCTTCGAAGCAGCGGATCACGTGCACGATGGCGTCCACCTCGCGGATATTGGCCAGGAATTTATTACCGAGACCTTCGCCTTTGCTGGCGCCTTTCACCAGTCCGGCGATGTCCACAAACTCGATGGTGGTAGGTACGGTGCGCTGAGGCTGCACCAGCTCAGCCAGTTTGTCCATACGGTTGTCAGGCACGTCCACCTGCCCTACGTTCGGTTCTATGGTACAGAAGCGGTAGTTGCTGGCCTGCGCCTTAGCGCTGTTACTCACCGCGTTAAATAATGTCGATTTCCCTACATTCGGCAATCCTACAATTCCAACTTGCAAAGCCATTTTTTAAAATTTGCGCAAAGATAAGTTTATTTTAGTTTATTTGTTGCCAGAATAAACCAATAATCTAATGGCATTAAACTACGTTTGGCTGGGCTTTTTCCTGATAGCTTTTGTAGTAGCAGTTTTCAAGTCGGTGTTTTTACAGGATACAGCTATTTTTGGCGATATTATGAATGGTATGCTCGCCAGCGCCAAAACCGGGGCGGAGATCTCCATCGGGCTGGCCGGCATTATGACGCTCTGGCTCGGTATTATGAAAGTGGGCGAGGCAGCCGGCATGATCAACCGCTTCTCCAAACTGGTTTATCCTTTTTTCTCCAAACTCTTCCCCCAGGTGCCGAAAGGCCATCCGGCCATGGGTTCTATGATGATGAACTTCTCCGCCAGTATGCTGGGGCTCGACAATGCCGCCACGCCCATGGGCCTTAAAGCCATGAAGGAGCTACAGGAGCTGAACGACAAACCGGACACAGCCAGTAACCCGCAGATCATGTTCCTGGTACTGAACACTGCCGGCGTAGTGCTGATCCCCACTTCTGTGATCGCCCTCCGTAAAGCCGCCGGGGCGGCCAATCCGGCTGATATTTTTGTGCCCACGCTGATTTCCACCTTTATTGCGTTTATTATAGGTATGTTCACAGTGTCCGCCTACCAGCGCATCAACCTGTTCAAACTCCCGGTACTGGTGTTCCTGAGCGGTTTTGCAGCGGTGGTGGCCGGCCTCTATTACTGGGTAAAGCATATACCTGCGGAAAAAATCGGCCCTACCATGAGCAATCTGGGGGGTGGTATCATCTTCTCGATCGTTATCCTCTTCCTGGGAGCAGGTATCATCAAAAAAATCAATGTGTATGATAACTTTATAGAAGGGGCCAAAGAAGGATTTCAGGTGTCGGTAAGGATCATCCCCTACCTGGTGGGCATCCTGGTGGCCATCAGCGTGTTCCGCACGACAGGCTGCATGGACTATCTTATCAACGCCATCGCCGGCCTCTTTTCCTGGATGGGCTTCAACACCGATTTCGTACCGGCATTACCGGTAGCCATGATGAAGCCGCTGAGCGGCGGAGGCGCCAGAGGCCTGATGATTGAAGTGATGACCAACTACGGCGCGGACTCTTTCCAGGGTAAACTGGCCAGCGTGATACAAGGCACTACGGAAACCACTTTTTATGTACTGGCCGTTTATTTCGGCTCCGTGAATATCAAAAATACCCGCTATGCGCTGACAGCCGGACTGATAGCCGACTTCTTTGGGCTGCTGTCCGCCATCCTTTTGGGGTACCTCTTTTTTCACTAGCATTCATATGTGCGTATAAGTTATTAACCTATGTTACAACCTAAGAAAATTCATGAAGACTGGATTGCGGTGATCATCGCCTTCCTCACCATCACGCTGGTGGTGGCCGGGCTAAAGCCGGCACTTCCCAAATACGGCTGGTCTTCGGGTACTGAACTATGGAACCAGCTGACAAACACCGCTAACCTGATACATATCGGCACCCTCTTCCTCTGGGTAGCAGGCAGCCTGTTGCTGGCGCGGTTCCTGGCAGGCGATTTCAAACCTGCCGCACTGCTCTCCGGACTGCTGGCCATCATGCTTATTTCGCTGCTGGCCCAAATCATCACCGCCAATAAAGCCATTAAAGACCTGGGCATCGAGGTGGTGCTCTTTAGCCTGTTGCTGGGCCTTTTCATCAGCAATTTTATCGGGCTGCCGCAATGGCTGAAACCGGCCCTGCAAACGGAACTGTACATCAAGATAGGATTAGTGCTGCTGGGCACCAATATCATCTTTGGCGATATTTTACAGGCAGGCATGCTTGGTATTCTTCAGTCAGTGGTGGTAGTATTCACGGTTTGGTATTTCTCTTTCTGGTTATGTAAAATGTTGGGGCTGGACGATGAATTCCGGATGATGATTTCCAGCGCCGTGTCCATCTGTGGCGTATCGGCGGCTATTGCCACTTCTGGTGCCATAGAGGGCGACAATAAAAAACTCTCCCATGTTATTTCCCTGGTGATGATCGTCGCCATCCCGATGATGCTGTTCATGCCAGGTATTGCGGTATGGGCCGGCATGTCGCCGGCCGTGGCGGGCGCATGGCTGGGGGGCACCATCGATACGTCCGGCGCCGTAGTGGCTGCGGGCACCAAACTGGGGGATGAAGCGCTGAAATACGCCACCATCGTGAAATTCTCACAGAATGTACTGCTTGGACTGGCCGCCTTTATCATCTCCCTTTACTGGTCATACACAAAAAAGAAGGCCAACTACGAGAAGCCTACTGCGCGCACCATTTGGGAACGGTTTCCCAAATTCGTGCTGGGTTTTATCGTGGCCTCTCTCCTGTTTTCCTTCGTATTGCCGTCGCCGGTAGTTGCCGCTGCTAAAGGTTCGCTAAAGGAAATCCAGACCTACTGGTTTGCCCTGGCCTTCACCTGTATCGGCCTTGAAACAAAGTTTACCGATATCTTTAAAGTGGAAAATGGCAGGCCCGCGATGGCGTTTATTATTGCGCAGCTGTTTAACGTGTTCTTTACATTGATCGTAGCGTATCTTGTTTTCAGATAACCAATCATATTTTATATAAAGAAAGATGCCCGCCTGACATATCAGACGGGCATCTCTCTTTATATAAGATATACCTGGCGGGCCAATCAGCGGTCCCACCATATTTTATCGGTTAGTGTTACGGACGGCACATTGGCGCCGTTGCGGCTTTTTTCGGAATCGGGATAGGCCACCCTGCGGATAAACGTCGGCAGTTGCGCGTTGACCGGCAGGTTAAAATCCTTGTACTGGTAATCATACCGGCGGGCGTCGCTCCAGGCCTCCGGGTGCAGGAACATCGCCACATATTTCTCTTTTAGTATAAGCGCCAGCGTTAGATTGGCGGCGCCTACGCCTACCGCGGGGTTAGCAAGGTATGCATCCCGGCGGGCAGCGTCCACACCCAGCTTATTCATATTAACGGTGATACCCTGCAGATAAGCCTGATAAGCCTGGGTTTTGTCGCCACTGCGGAAAGCCGCTTCGGCCTGTATGAAACGCGCTTCCGCATTGGTGGCCACCAGCAGCGGGGCGCCGGGTTTGGAATAGAAGCCTTTCTGCGACAGGTAACATTCTTCGCGGTTGGTGCCCGAGCCCACCCTGCCGGCGCCGTTGACGGTGCCGCGGTAGTCACCAAAACGGGTGGTGTCTGTAATGAGCGGGAGCCGCGGATCAAACACGCCGAAGGTATTGCCGTTGAGCGCATTGACGAAATGGGCGCTCAGCCAGCCGTCGAGCAGATTATTGACGTTGTTCACGGCGGCCTGGTTCCACGGACTGAGGGACTGGAACCGTACCAACTGCGCATCATCTGCATTGTCCGTATACCCATTGGCGAGAGCCGCCAGCACAGCTGCCGGGTCATAGTTGGCTTTACGGGTGAGATGATTCAGCAGCCTGGCTTTGATGGTATAGGCCGTTTTGATCCAGGCTGCCGGCTTACCGCTATGGAGCAGGTCTTTAGTGGCGTCCAGCTCATATTTGGAAGTGGTGCTTTTTAAACGGGCAATACCATCGTCCAACAACGCGATACATTGCAGGAACACGCTGTCGTCGGGTGTATACGCCGGTTGCAGGAAACTGGTATTAAAAGCCTGTGTATAAGGCACCGCGCCCCACATGTCATTTAACGATTCCAGATTGATGGCCATCATCACTTCAGCTGCGCCTACGTGGTAGTCGGCGCCGGCACTACGGGCCTGGGCAATCAGGTCATGCAGGTCTGTCATGTTATCGTACAGTGCTTTCCAGGTGCTGGTGTAGTCTGTCACTTCGTAGGTGTCGCTGGCGCCGTTGGCATTGGGCGAGGCCAGGTATTGCACAAAGTACGACGTGGTGTTGCCCGTACGGTACAGGTTATACGCAGTAAAATACGTAGTGGACGCCAGCAGCCCGTTCATAGGAGGCACCACCGCCTGATTGGGGTTGTCATTGATGTCCAGCACTTTTTTGCAACCCGTGGCAAGCAGGGCGAACAACGCTATATATAATATGGTGTGTATACTTTTCATGATCTATCGGTTTAGAAGGTAACATTCAGAGAGGCCATATAACTACGTGTAGTCGGGTACGTGAAACCGGCGAAGGCATCTATATTGCTGCCGGCGTTCAGCGAGCTGGACTCCGGATCGAAGCCGGTGTATTTCGTATGCAACCATAGGTTATTACCGGTGAAAGTGAGGCTGGCCGCCGAAATCAGGTGGGTGCGTGAGAGGAACTTCTGCGGCAGCTGCCACGAAAGGCTCACATTACGCAGCCGTATCCAGGAGGCGTTTTCCACGAAGTTCTCTGTTACCCCGCGATAGATGTTGCGGTAAAAGCCACCGCCATAATTACGGCCATCCGGTCCTTTGGCCTGCTGCAGGTACACCACCTGGCTGTTGGGCGTGCCGTCGGGCAGTACTCCGTTGAAAACCTTGCTGGTGAACCGGTCTGCGGTGACAGCCGATTCTCCGAAGGCCGCCATGAAATTGGCCAGCTGGTTATATTTTTTAGCGCCCTGGCGGGTGTCTATCAATACAGAAAGACTAAGAGGCCCGTAGCTGAAGGTGTTGGTGATGGCGCCAATCCACTTGGGCTGGGAATTGCCCAGGTATTTCTGGCTGGAATTGATCATCGGGAAACCAGCCAGGCTGCCACTGGCCGCGATCTGTATAGGCCGGCTGTAGTCAATCAGGATGCTGTTGTCCGGCTGTCCGCCCATATAACGCTGGTAACTGGTGCCGAAGATGGCCCCTACCGGGTAACCGGGGATGTATTTCATGGTAGCAGTAGAACCGGCATAACCAAACTGGTTGCCTACCACTACTTCGGAAAGCCCTTTACCTAAACTTAATACTTCATTATGGTTAGCGGAGAAGTTAACGCGTACGTCCCACTGGAACTTCGTCTTTTTGATGGGTGTGGCATTAAAAGCTATTTCCACGCCGGTGTTGCGAATGGAACCTGCATTGGTGTAAAAATCTTCATAACCGGTAGCACTGGATAACTTCACAGGGATCAGCAGATCAGTGCTTTTGGAAGTGTACCATGCAAAGTCAACGCCTATACGATCATGCAGGAAACGCAGTTCGGCGCCTGCCTCAAAGGTATTGGTGAATTCCGGTTTCAATTGAGCATCGCCGTAGCGGTTGGCACGGGTCCAGCCGATCACGTTGTTATCGATGGGGCCATCGGTCAGCGGGATGTAGCCGGAGCCGGTATTGTAAGGCAGCGCGTCTTTGCCCACCCTGGCCCATGAGGCGCGCACCTTGCCATAGGAAAGCACGTTCTCCGGTATCTTCAGGTGTTCGGTAAAAAGATAAGACATGCTCACTGACGGATAGAAGAACGCCCTGTGGCCGGCAGGCAGCGAGGAGCTGATGTCTGTACGGCCGGAAAGCGTAAGGTACAGCCAGCGGTCCCACGACAACGTCCAGTCGCCGAATACCCCGATGAGATAATAGTTTTCGAGGTATTGATTGGAAACGATTTTTTTGGCGTTCTGCATGATCAGCAGGTCGGGGATATCGAGGGTGTCCCCTTCTGTGGCCAGGCGTTTGAGATGCCGGTCGAACAGGTCATGTCCCAGTTTCAGGTCAGACGTCAGTTTGGGCGTGATCTTGTTTTTGAAATTCAGGATGAGCGTGGAGCTGAGGGAGCGCTGGTTGGTCATGTATTCGTCCACAAAACCGAACCCATTGTCTGTATTGACCACCTCCCCGGTGATACCTTTTGGACCGGGGCCGGTATGACGGCGGTTATCGGTGTAGAAATCGGTACCGGCACGGTACAGGATATCGAGCCATTTGAATGGTGAATAGGTGAAGTTGATATTTCCGATAAGGCGGTTCACGTTATCTCCATAACGGTTGGTGTACAGCGTATAGATCGGGTTGTCTGTAGCGCCATAGGTCTGTTGGGTGCCGTCGGGTTTGAGATAGTCCCGCATGTTCCAGCGGGGCGACCAGTAGATCATCTGTTCGCCGTAGCGGTCAGCGTTGGCGCGGTTACCGCCGGAGTTGATATAATTGAGGGACACGCCCATTTTCACTTTTTCGCTGAAGCGGATATCTCCGCCCACCCTGGCCGAGTAGTTCTGATAATTGCTGAACGGGATAACGCCGTTCTGGTTAAACTGCGATAACGATGCCGTATATACGACTTTTTCAGTGCCGCCGCTGATGGCCAGTGTATTGCGATATTGAGATCCCGTGTTATAGGCTTGTTTGTAGTTATTGTACAGGGAAGCCGGATGGCTGGGGTCCAGTTTGCGGGCCTCTTCCACTGTGGGCCCCCAGGCGGGCCAGAAGCTCTGGTTATCATACAGACCGTTGTTACCCTGGCTGTATTGTAATTGTACGTCGGGGGTTTTGCCTACCTTATCAAAGCCTGCGGTAGTGGTGAAGCTCACGCGGGTACGGCCGGCTTTGCCGGATTTGGTAGTGATGATCACCGCGCCGCTGGCAGCGCGAAGGCCGTACAAGGCGGTAGCAGCGCCTCCTTTCAATACCGAGATGCTTTCAATGTCATCGGGGTTGATATCAGATGCGCGGTTGCTCATGCCGCGGGTGTCGGCGCCACCGGCGTTGCCAATGTCCGTGTAGGTATTGTTGTCCATAGTGATACCATCGATAACAAAAAGGGGCTGATTATCCCGGGTAGGGTCCAGTGAATTGATGCCGCGGATCAGGATACGTGAGCCCTGGCCGGGCGCGCCGCCGCCGCTGGAGATCTGAACGCCGGCCACTTTGCCCTGCAGGGCGTTGACCACGTTGGACTGTTTGGACTGTGCGAGGTCAGCACCTGAAACGTCCTGGATGGCATAACCGATGGCCCGCTTTTCCTTTTTGATGCCCATGGCGGTAACTACCACCTGGTCCAGGCTGCGGGTATCAGGTTGCAGGATTACATCAATGGTGGACTGGCTGCCGATGGGCACTTCCTGTGTCAGGTACCCTATAAAGCTGAATACGAGGATGCCGGGACCAGCGGATACTTCAATACGGAAACTGCCGTCGGGGCCTGTAGTGGTACCGCGAGCGGCGCCTTTAATCTGGACCGTTACGCCGGGTAAGGCGGTGTTGCTACCGGCAGCTGTCACGTGACCTTTTAGCGTACGGGGTTGGGCGTGCAAATGAGAGCAGGGTAATAACAGGAAAGCGCCCACCACCAACATCAACGTGTGGATTGATCTCATGGTGTTTAGTTTAGACTTTGGTTTTATAAATGTGCAATAAAAGAAAAGATACAGCAAGGAAAATCGAAAGTCAATGCGACTCGCCCGCATTTATGTCTTTTTAAAACATAAAATTTAATGTTAATTATATACTACTGTGGATTAACAATCTATGATTTATTATTGGCAGGCTTTAAGAGAGAAGTATCGTGAAGGGCTAAACGAAATACGAAGGGGGGAGATTAGCGGAGAAAAAATTGCTGTGATGACATGGCCCTGAACAAGAGGGCCATTGTTTACAATACAGGAAGGCTGACCGGTGCTCATTTGCGGCCAGCCTTCGTGAACTTACGCTGTCAATGCTTCCACCAGGTTATAGCTGTCTTCCAGTAAAATGTACCGGGTGATCAGTCCATCTGTCACGGTTACCAGGATGGTGAAAAGGCTGTCGAACAATTTGCCGGTGCTCAGCATGCGGGACACCAGGTGGCCGGTTACGACAGCTTGGTCGCCATCATAGAATTTACCGGTTATTTCGAAGGAAACGCCTTCCACATAGCGGAACAATTCCTCATAGAAACCCACGGCTTCTGCTTTGGTATTGCGGTCCCTGATCCAGGGCGCCTTTGCCTTGTTGCCGGGTATGCGCCATTCCACATTGTCAGCAAACAGGCTGGCATTTGCCTGATAATTTTTGGACGCCATGTTGTTCAAATACGCTTCTACTGTCTCTTTAGTCTTTGTTGTCAGTGATTCCATATATCTGTTTTTTTTGTGATTGTTTTAAACCGATCGTTCCAAAATGAGGCAAAAAAATTATTTACGCAGGGAGCTGATTAAAATATTGATCATTTCGTTGACTTCTTTTTTACTGCCAGTGAGGACGTACCGCATATAGAAGCTGCTGCACGATGTGAGTATATAACTGGCAAGCATATCCGGAGCCGCTTCATTTTTCAGGTCTCCTTCGGCTTTTGCCCTGATGACCAGGTCCCTGAAAATAGACTCCAGCACTTCCGCGTTCTTTTTGATAAACGATGAAATGGCAGGCTCTTCATTGCCGAGTTCAAAGATCGTCCGCACGATCAGGCAGGCCTTTCTGTCCGTCACGGTTTGCTCCACCACATCCCGGATGGTAAACGCCAAAGCCTCAAAAGCGGAGGATGCATTTTTGCCGGCACGGCGGTATTGGGCGGCTTTGAGGGCTGCATAGTTTTCCAGACATTTCAGAAACAATGCCTGTTTGTTTCCATAGGAATTGTATACACTGCTTCTGTTCAGTCCCATCCTGTCCACAATATCGTGGATGGACGTGGCGTGATAGCCCTTTTCCCAGAAGAGGTCCCGGGCTTTCTCCAGTTTCTCTTCGTACTCAAATTCCTTATTCCTTGGCATGCTGCGAAGTTAAATATTTTAAACCGATTGTTCCAAATCAATTTACCGGGAGATAGAACAAGTAGTTTCTGAGAGCGGTCCAGGATGCAGGAGGCTGGCTTTCGGGGCGGGTAGAGGTCTGGCGGAGCGCGGGTTTTTCAGGCAGGGGAACCGGCAGGCCTGAAGACAGGGGCCTTCAGGCCGCGGGCATTTATTTAGCGGTATTGATGATACCGTTCATCGTCTTTACAAAGTCGTCTGCTGCGGAGGGGCTGATCACCCACTTCCGCGATTGTGATTCAATCAGGACAAGGTTTTCGCGGTTGGTGCACCAGCGCTGGTACTTGCCGATTTCGGCAGAGCGGTAGGTGCCCAGGTAACCGAAAATACCGCCGATGCCCAGCATACGGCTGCTGGTGCCCAGTTCTTCCTCCGTGATGCTGCGCAGCCGCACAATGTCATCGAAGAGAATGGTGATGGGAAACAGTGCTCTCTGGATCACCAGGCCCTCGGCCGTAATTTTATAGTACCGGGGGCTCAGGCAGGCCGCCACGAGGATAGCCGGTATCAGTATGATCAACAAAATGCTGGTCTTCACTGCCTCATGGCCTACATCGGTGATCTGCCGGCATAAGATGATCAGGGTAATGATGATGATCAGATTAGTAATGATTTTGGAGTTCCCATCCAATGTTGCGGCATACCTCATAAGTCCTGTCTTTGGTTTGTCAAGAAAGATAATGAAATTTAATTATATCAGGAATCGTACTTCCCGGTTTTTTCTTCGATCGTTACGTCCTGATCTTTTTTTATCTGCATTTTTATATACACTAACAACTGCGATGCACCCGCTTTAAAACATACTTCCTGGGTTTTGCGCACCACCTCCATCAGCTCATCGTAGGTGCCTTCCATTACTGTTTCAAACGGGCATACCCTGTATTTTACACCGGAGTTATGGATCACGGCAATGGCCTCGTCCACCACGGCATATACCTGTTCCGAGGGCACGGAAGGCAGGATCTGAAGCGCTAAATTAATCTTATTATTCATCTTTTATTCTTCATTTTAAAATTGATTATCAATTCATTACAGCAATTAACTATTGTGTGGCTTGAAGCAAAACAAACACTAAGCTAAACAATAATTGGAGGAAGTGCTCAAAAATCTATTGAAAAAACATAAACCATCACTTCAACAAAAAAACATAAATATCTATTTATCAACAAAATACAAAAATAGACATAAAGTGATTATCTAATTAAAATCATGGTAAACCGACTATCATCTCTCCTACTTTTTAACCACCTGATAGAGATCATTTCGTATATCCTTCATCGTTTGTACGCTGCCAAACGTATGTAGTTCTTTCAACAACACCAGGTCAACATCTGCCACTACCACCATCTCGGTATTGGGAGTTGACTCTGCCTTTATTCCCGTTACCGGGAAGTTAAAATCAGAAGGTGTGAATACACAGGATTGTGCATACTGCAGGTCCATATTATTAACTTTTGGCAGATTACCCACACACCCCGCAATAGCCACATAACATTCATTTTCGATGGCCCTGGCCTGCGCACAGAAACGGACACGGTTATACGCATGCTGGGTATCTGTCATAAACGGCACAAACAAAATCTGCATGCCCTGCTCCGCCAGAATCCGGGACGGCTCAGGAAATTCGACATCGTAACAGATCTGGATGCCTATCTTTCCGCAGTCGGTATCAAACACCTTGATTTCGGAGCCGCCCTTCATCCCCCAGGCATACACTTCTCCGGGCGTGGGATGGATCTTGATGTACTGCTCCCAGGTGCCGTCCCGGCGGCAGAGGTAAGATATGTTATGCAGCACCTCATCTATGACGATAGGCATACTGCCGGAAATAATGTTCACATTATAGGACACAGCATGCTCGAGGAACCGGTCACGGATGGTCTCTGTGTACTTCGCCATCCCGCGAATGGCCCCTGCAGGGTCCAGCTGGTTGAACTCCGCCATCAATGGCGCATTGAACAGCTCGGGAAACACCACAAAGTCAGAACCGTAATCACTCACTGCGTCAATGAAAAACTCCACCTGTTGCATGAAGACCTCCAGGTTACCATAGTCCCGCATCTGCCATTGCACCAGTCCAATCCGTACGGTGGACTTATTATACCGAATGGTGTCACTGTCTTTCTCGTAATAAATATTGAACCACTGCAGCAAGGTGGCAAACCCTTTGGACGCCTCATCATTGGGCAGATAGTTTTTCAGTATCTTCTTGACTGTAAAGTCATTGGAAAACTGGAAAGTCAGGGTTGGATCATAAATCTCCTTATCCTGCACTTTCTCAATGTACTCCCTCGGCGTCATCCTGTCAGCATACTTTTCATAGTTGGGAATGCGGCCTCCGGCCACAATCCCTTCCAGGTTCAGCTGCTCACAAAGTGTTTTGCGGGCGTCGTACAGTCGTCGCGCCAGCCGTCTTCCCCTGAAATCAGGATGTACAAATACCTCTATCCCATAAAGAATGTCCCCTTTCGGGTTATGGGTATTAAAGGTATAATAACCGGTGATCTGTTCATAAGTGTGCGTGTCCCCAAACTTGTCATAGTCCACAATGATCGACAAGGCGCAGCCTACTACGCGGCCATTAACGGTAATGGCTATCTGTCCTTCGGGGAACAATTTTATCAGCCGCTGAATGGTGGCCTCCCCCCAATAACTTCCTGCCATATCGGGATAAGCAGATACCATGGATTCCCGAAGATCAAGGTAATCGGCGGCCGTAATATTTCTGATTTCAACTGTTTCTGACATATGTAATGATTATACTTTGTATTAATTTAACCTTTTCAGGCCGGATAAAGTTTATTTGTATGAACGGGCAGATTTCCCTTACTTTGCATTCCATCTAATTTTACCCATCCCTCCTCTGGACGACCTCCCCTTTTTTATTACCTACTGGTATTGTTATGATGTCTGTTTATAACCGCGATATAGTTATTGTGGGCCTGCAACCCTGGTACACAAAAATTGGCAGCAACTGCAAAAGCCTTGCGGCCGAATTCTCCAAACATAACAGGGTGTTGTATGTCAACGCCCCGATAGATCGCCGTACATCCTTCAATCGCCATGCCGGCGAGGAAATCGACCATCATAAAGAGGTCATCCGTGGAAAAGCCCCTTCATTGGTGCAGATCAGTGACAATATGTGGAACCTTTATCCCACCGCTGTTATTGAATCGATCAACTGGCTGCCGTCCACGGCTTTGTTTTCTGCCGTAAACCGCATCAACAACCGCCGCTTTGCGCGTAATATCCGTAAGGCTGTCCGGGAACTGGGTTTTAAGGATATTATCCTTTTCAATGACAATGATATTTTCAGGAGCTTCTACCTGAAAGAACTGCTGCAACCGTCGGTGTATATCTATTACAGCCGGGACAATATCCTGGCGGTGGATTACTGGCGCAAACACGGACAAACGCTGGAGCCGCAACATATCTCCAAGGCGGATATCGGCGTGGCCAATTCACTGTACCTCGCCGAACGGCTTAAAAAATACAACCCCCAGAGCCACTACATCGGCCAGGGCTGCAACCTGGAACTGTTCAATCCCGACAGGCCCATGGACACGCCGGCAGACACCGCCCATGTGAAAGGGCCGGTGATCGGTTATGTAGGCGCGCTCACCAGTTTAAGGCTGGACATCCCCCTGCTGGTCAACCTTGCATCGGAACAAAAAGACTGGAGCTTTGTGCTGGTGGGACATGAAGATGAAGATTTTAAAAAGTCGCCGTTGCATGAACTGCCCAACGTACATTTTACCGGCGGCAAACCCATGACAGAACTTCCGGCCTATGTAAAATCCTTTGATGTATGTATTAACCCACAGACGGTCAATGACCTGACTATTGGCAACTATCCGCTGAAGGTGGATGAGTACCTAGCGATGGGCAAACCGGTGGTCGCCACCCGCACTCCTACCATGAAGATGTTTGAGGATCATGTGTACCTGGCAGATGATCTCACTTCCTGGCTGCTGCAGCTGAAGGCCGCGCTGGAAGGCAACCGTCCCGAACTGGCGGCCGGCCGCAGGGCCTTTGCGCTTACCCATACCTGGGAGAACTCGGCCGCTGCGGTATATGAGGCTATCCAGGCCTATGAAGCCCGTCTATAATTTTATGAAACGTTTCACTGATTTATAGTCAGTGTCTGTACCCCTGATCTCCACAAAGTAGACACCGGTGCCCAACGCACTAAAATCGAGGCTGGTGGTAAAAACAGCGTCCATCAGGAAAGCGAACTGTTTTACGGTGACGCCGTTGCTGCTGTATATCGTGATCCTGCCGGACCGGAGGGAGCTGTGTTTGATTTTCAGCATGGCGCTGCCGCTGCCTGTTATCCTGTTGGGATAAAGGCTTACCGCTTCCGTGCCGTCGTCTGGTATGTCAGGGTCCACCACGGTGACTGTCTTCACAGCACTGGCAGTCAGTCCGCCGTTGTCTGTCACGGTTAACCGGAACGTATATACGCCTTTTTGCAGGCCTGTTGCTGTAGCCTTTACCGCATTGGGGCCGGCGATATTTGCGGCGGCGGGACCGTTCACCTGTTCCCAGCCGTATTTTACAATGGAGCCGTCGGGGTCATAGGAGCTGGAGCCGTCCAGAATTACTACAGACACTACTTTTTCATCCGGGCCGGCGTTGGCCACCGGCGGGCGGTTGTCGCCGGGCTGCGGCAGAACAGTTACGGTTACACGTGCTGAGGCAGTGGCGCCGGCATTGTCAGTGACCGTCAGCTGGAACACGTAAGTGCCAGGTGTGAGGTTGGTGACAGCGGTGATAGCCGTAGCGGGACTGCCGATAGTACCTGCCGCGGGGCCGCTTATTTTCTCCCACTTCCAGGCGGCGATGGAGCCATCCGGGTCCGCGGACGCGCTGCCGTTGAGCGTTACGCCGGCGGCTGGCGCCGTGATGGTCTGATCTGCGCCCGCATTGGCCACAGGCGGTTGATTGGTACCGGAGCTGCCGGTTACCGTCACTGTTACGTTAACGATGGCTTTTGTGCCGGCGTTATTCGTGACGGTTAACTGGAACGTATATACGCCCTGCACCAGTGAGCCGGCGGAGGTATTGCTGGAGATGTTATCTGCCAGTACGCTGGAAGAAGGACCGCTGATCTGTTTCCACTCATAGCCGGCGATAATGCCGTCGGGGTCATAGGAGCTGCTGGCGTCCAGCTGAACGCTGTTGACCGGCAGTTTGACAGAGATGTTCGTATTGGTAACGATGACCGGTTGCCTTGCCGCGGTGGCCAGTACCGTCACTGTCACCAGGTCAGACGCACTGAGGCCGCGGTTGTCTGTTACGGCCAGCTGAAAGACATAAGTGCCTGCCGCCAGGCCAGACACATTGGTAATGGCTTGCCCCGGGGCGGCGATTGTTCCAGCTGCAGGGCCGCTTACTTTTTTCCAGCTGTAGCCGGTAATGGTGCCGTCGGCATCAGAAGAGGCCGAACCGTCGAGTTTTACAGTATTTACCGGCAGGGAAATGAACAGGTCTTTGCCTGCATTGGCAGCAGGGACAATATTATTGGTACCGCTCCTGAACTCATAGGCACCTACGTCATATTTACCGTCCTGGGGGCGGGAGGTGTTTTCCAGGTCGGTAGTCAACCCCAGGTCGGTCATGTCGCGGCCTGCGTCAATAGCTTTGGAGCCAGCCACCAACCGGAAATTGCCGTTCGGCGCGTCCCCTATTCCTGCATCTGCCGGTGTTTTGAAGTTCAGATTGTTGGAGAAGTCAAACTTGATCGGATTGGCGCCTTTGATGTAATAACCTGTCTGCGGATAATCCCACTGGGTGCCGTTGGCGATCACAAGGTTGTTATATACCTTGTGCCCGACAGTAGTTTGGTCCGCATAGATTTTGATGCCATTTACCCCGGTATTGTAGACCGTGTTATTATAGATATATGCGGTGGCTGGTTCAAATACAATTTTATCGATTGCATTGATGCCTTCATAAGTAATGTTGGACACCACGTTATTGTAAACGGTATTAATTCCGGAGCCAAAGATCTGGATACCGGGATTGTAGCCTTTGTCAACGCGGTTATTGTAAATATTGAGCGTGCTGCCGCCACCGCTCATAATGCCATATCCGTGCGCGCTGTTGCGGGCGACGGCATAGTTTACCACACGGTTGTCGTGTATCTTATTGGTGCCCAGGTCGGCCATGGAGATCTGGATACCGTCACTGCCCATGTTCTCCAGGTCGTTATTATAAACTTCAAGGTCCTGGATATGATGGGATTTCATGTTCTGGCAGCTGCCGCTGGAGTACAGATAATGGGTGTTGCCGATATAGAAGCCTTCCCAGGTGGAGTTGCGGCAAAGCAGGTCATGGATTTTAATGTTTTTCATCAGAAAGGAACCCTCCCACCACTCGGGGTGGTCGCAGCTTTGTAACGTCTTTGCCTGTACGAACATACTGGCGTCATGCACGTAGACATGATGCACGTCAAAGTCAGTAGAGCCGTCGCCGAAGAAGAGGCCGAACATTTTTTCCCCGTGCTGGTTGGTACCGTTCACATCGAAGCCGTATGGCAGGTTGGCATCGCCCGTACCTTCCAGTTTAAAATAGCTGCAGGTGGAAAACACAAAGGCCGCAGCGGTGGCAGTACTATTGACGCCTACCCTTACCAGGCCGCCGCAGTTGGTGATCACGACCGGCTTATCGTTGGTGCCTGCCAACTTGCTGAATTGGATATAGTCATAATCGCCTGCCGGAATACAAAGCGTGTCTCCCGGATTGACGTTCAACTGTTTCATAGCGTCCGTATAGTAGATACCGTTACCCCGGTTGGGTTGCACCACAATGCGCTTGTTGGCCGGCGGCGGTGGCGTGGTGGCATTAAGCGAATAGGACAACATCCACTCGTATACGTTCTGCCCGGTGACCGGATCTTTATAAGCAGGGCTGTAGGCCTGTGTCCAGGCGTCATGGCCGCTGACATTGAAGATGGTCATTTTTGCAGGTGGCACGGGGGCAGGCACGGAGCTGTTGATCTTATTGACCCAGTCGATGGTCCATTGCGGGTCCACATTGGGGTCGACTTTATTATGAAATGCCCATACCGGCGTGTGGTTGGCAGCAATGACAGCCGGCAGCTCCGGACGGTCGTTGACGTTATAGGCGCCGCATACTATGGCCGCTGCAGCGTATTGTTTGGCTTTGGTGCTGTTTTCCGAGATAACGCCCCAGGCCACGCCGCCTCCCATACTGATCCCAGTGACATATATTCTGTTAGGGTCTATACGGTATTTGGTTTGCAGGTAAGCCAATAATTTGTGTACATCGTCTGACCCGGGCCATCTGATGAAAAACGGAGAGATGACAATAAAGGAATAGTTCTGGCCATTCACGGAGAAGGATGCAGGAAACTTCCCTTCCTTTATCAGTTTAGGGATACCGTTGTTCGCCACGCCTGAAATAGGCCTGGGAACGGTGGGATTGTTCGCGTCGTACTGCAATTCTCCTACCCCGTGGCAGAAGATGATCAGCGGGTATTTGTTGGTGTTGCTGTTATAGCCCTGCGGTAATGCTTCCAGATAGCCGGCAACGTTATTGACAGTTTGGGCAGGAAGGGTCACCTCCGTTTGTTGAGCGGAGACTGGTAATACAAGGGATAAAAAGAGCAGGCATACAATTGCCTTGCAGAATAGTGTGTAGCGTTTTTTCACCAGACAACGGCTTTTCGTAAAAAATGGTTGCCTATTGCATTTCACGGGGCGATGATTCCATAGTTATCTCGAGCGGAGACCTAGCAATAGTATGGGCGCAAGATAAAAGAAATTGAACAACAAATATAAAAATTATTGTATATCTATTAATTTTAAAATTAAATTATTAATAAACAATTCTTGTAGCAAATTGATTTACAGATAAAACTTTCTTTTTTCGTTGCGCTGCTACTGTTTTATTTAACAAAAAATGTATCTTGCAGCCGAATTACACCATACCCGCGTCGGACATTGTTTCTGACATCTTCACTTTATCTGTATCCTGTTAAGAACCAACATACATTGATTTAATTGTTGATTCATGGGATTTAGTCTATTGGCCACTTTACGTAACCGACATTTTCACTCTCTGCTGGGCAACCTGGTCACCGCATTTTTTAATGTATTGTCTTTTGCCATTCTGGTCAGGGTGCTTTCCCTGAACGCCTTCGGCGAATGGGTACTGTTTATTGCCACCTACAATATAATGGACCAGATACGCACCGGCTTACTGCAGTCCGGTATCATCAAGTTCTACGCCGGCGTAGAGGAAGATACGGCGCGGGGCGTGGCTGGCGCGGCCTGGTATATTTCCCTGGCGCTGACGCTGGGTTATGTATTGTTGTCCGCCATCGTATATGCGGTGGCGTATGACCGGTTCAACGATACCTGGCACCTGTTTATCGGCTGGATCGGCATCCTCACATTGCTGTCACTGCCCTGGAACTTTGCCTCCTGGATATTGCAGGCGGAACACCGGTTTGATAAAATTGTACAGATACGGCTGGTACAAAACGGCTCTTTCCTTGTCCTGTTAGGCATTCTGTTTGGATTGCATCAGATTTCCCTGCCAAATGTATTATATGCCTACGGCCTGAGCATGGCGCTGGCCAGTACCTATTGTTTCCTTTTCAGATGGACCCGCGTGCGCACCATGGTGTTCCGCACCCGTGAGCATAAAACGGCGCTGTTCCGCTTTGGCCGCATGGTGGTGGGCAGCATGGTTTCATCTTCCCTGATCAGTTATTCCGACAACCTGGTCATCCGCACCATGCTCAATCCTGCTGCTGTGGCTATTTACAGCATCCCGCAGAAATTCATGGAAGTGATCGAGATCATTCTGCGCAGCTTTGTGGCCACCTCCCAGCCTACGCTTTCCGCTGCGGCCAACAGAAAGGACTATGCCGGCGTAGCCCGCGCCTTTTGCCGTTATACCGGCACCGTCAGCATCCTGATCATTCCTTTTATCATTGTGCTGATCGTGCTGACGCAGCCACTGATCATCATCCTGGCAGACAAAGCCTATCTCGGCGCCACCGATATAGTACGCATATTCCTGTTGTCAGCCATCTTGTGGCCGATAGACCGCTTCATAGGCGTCACGCTGGACATGATCAATCTGCCGGACATCAACTTCTACAAGAATTTTCTGAAACTGCTGCTCAACATTATATGTGACGTAGCATTTGTGTACTTCTTTGCCGATGTAAGGTCTGTGGCGCTCTCCTCTTTGCTCAACGTAGTATTTGCAGCCGCCTTCGGATATTATTTCGTCAAAAAACACCTGGACGTGAGCATCCGCGACATCTGGAACTATGGCTGGCTCGAATGTATGGTCATGCTGGACAAACTGCGGAACAAGCGCGCTGTCACCAAATAACCACCCATGAGAATTGCATTTATCATACAGGTACATAAACAACCGGCCCAACTGGAACGGTTGCTCAAAAGACTGGCCCACCCGCAGGTGGACTGCTACATACACATCGACGCCAAATGTGCGCTGGCCGAATGGGAACAGGCGATTGCCCTGCCACAGGTATATCTGGTGAAAGAACGCGCCAACGTCACCTGGGCCGGCTGGGGCATTATACAGGCGTCGCTCAATGGGATGAACGCCGTGTTGCGCTCTGGCATTGACTACAGCTGGGTGACCCTGCTCAGCGGACAGGATTATCCCTTGCAGCCTGTCGATGATTTGATCTGTTTTTTGCAGCAACAAACGGGGAAACAATTTATGAACGTCATCAGCGAAGAAGCCCTCCGGCCGATGATGAGCAAAATGGAACACTATCACTTTGTGGAATATAATTTTCCGGGAAAATACAAGCTGGCGCAACTGTTGACCGCCATGCTGCCCCGCCGGAAAGCACCGCTGGGGCTGAAGCTTCACTGCGGCTCCGCCTGGTGGACGCTCACGCTGGACTGCGTACGGTTTTGTGTGGAGTATGAACAACAGCATCCGGCGCTACGCCGGTATTTCAGGCTCACCTGGGGCGCTGATGAGTTTATTTTTCAAACCATCCTGATGAACCATCAAGACTATCGTTCACAGGTGACAGATTATTTGCATTACATTGACTGGTCTGCCGGCAAGGAACATCCGAAAGCACTGGGACTGGAGGATATGGATGCGCTGTTGCAATCGGGGAAATATTTCGCCCGCAAATTTGACTATGGTTCGCCCGTGCTGGACAAGATCGATCAGCTATTAAACAACACTGTTGGCAGTCATTAAAGACATGCCAACAGTGTGTACTAAAGCTGGGCAAAAAGCTAGGATTTCTTTGGTATGTTATCTGTTTTTCTTCCACAGTGTATTAAAGCCGCCGGTAAAGCCCACCGGCAATAATTCCGCAATGCTGCAATCCAGCGTCTGCAAGGCTTTCACCCGTTTGGTAACAATAGAGAACGGGAATACGTCTTCCACAAAATTTGTTTTCGCGAAACGGACAATATGAAAATCGTTGGCCAGCGCCAGTGCTGTAAGGTCTTTACGGGTAAAGAACTGCACATGGTCCAGGTTATCGGCCTGTGACTGTACGGTAGTGCCTTTGAAGCCCAATCCTTTTTTCACTTTATTGATAAACGACCACAGGCCCGGATTGTTACGTGCCTTCAACATTGGTTTGGTCACACATACTTCGCGGGGTCCCATGCCGTTGGGCACTGTCACTACCAGGATACCGTTGTCTTTCAGTGAGGCATAGATGGTACGCAGCAACACCTCGGGGTGATGCAGATGTTCCAGCACTTCGCTGCAGATAACCGCATCGTACTGTTGACCTTTGGCTGTCAGCTCTTCTGCGCTGATAGCCTCAAAGGCCACATTCGGCAATTTGTTTTTGCTGCGGGCCACGTCAATGGTTTTCTGGCTGATATCGATGCCCAGCACGTTATAGCCGAACTGGCCAAGGTGCCTGCTGATAACGCCGTTTCCACAGCCCACGTCCAGTACATGCGCGTTGGCCGGAATTTCTTTTTGCAGGCTTTCCGTAATAAAATTCAGACGTTTGATATCTGCAATCCTTTCGTATTCGTAGGTGATCACTGGCTGTGTCATGATGATTTATGATTTAAAAAGCTGGTGATAAACCGCTTCTATTTTTTTGGTAACCGCTGTCACGTTGTACCGGCTGCGTATAGCCGTGGCAGCGCTGAACTGTAAACGCTTGCGCAGCGTGGGGTCTTTGGCCAGCCTTACAATGGCCGAAGCCAGCGCACCAGGATGGGAAGCTGGTATCAGCAGCCCGTTCTCTTCATGGGTAATGGCTTCCCGGGTACCGTCCACATCAGAGGCGATCACGGCCTTGCCCATGGCCATAGCTTCCAGCACGCCGATCGGAAATCCTTCCCAGAGAGAAGGCAGACAATATATGTCGGCAGCATTCAGCACGGCCGGCACATCCTGCCGGAATTTATCGAAGATCACATGACCGGTAATGCCCAGTTCCTTTGCCGTATCTTCGGCGGCCTGCTTTAATTCACCTTCTCCTACCATCAGCAGCGTGATCTTTGGCACCTGCGCGAGCACCTGTGCGAAGGCCCGGAGCATAGTCACCGGATCTTTTTGTAAAGTCATCCGGGCAATATAACAAACCACCAGGTGGTCTGCCGGAATACCATAAGCAGCCTTCACATCTGGATAGACGCCTTCGGCATTGAATTTCTCCAGGTTCACCCCATTGGGGATCACGGTGGCCCTGAAAGCGCCAAACGCCTTCTGGCCGGTGTTGCGGTTGGAGTCCGACACACAGATGTTGTGTTGGACCATGCGGGTGATGAACTTCTCAGCAGCCACCCTAGCCCTTTTGGCCAGTGGATGCAGCCCTTCATGAAAAGACCATCCGTGGATGGTATATACTACCGGGATCCCAAGGCTTCGGGCCGCCCACAATATGTTTGTGTTGGCCCTGGTGCCATGGGCGTGTACGATGTCAATTTGATGCGAACGGATAAACTTTTTTACGGCCATCCATACAGACAGATCAAAGGCTTTGCTGCTGCCGATCACCTGCACCGGAATGTTCATGGACTGCAGCGCAGTGACCATTGGTCCGTCAGTGAAAGAAAGCACCACTACCTCAAACTGTGTTTTGTCCAGTGACGCCACCAGGTCCAGCACATGGCTTTCCCCTCCCCCTATCTTGCCCTGGCGGATCGTCTCCAATACCTTTATCTTTCGTTGTTGCGCCATTGATGCTTCGTTTGTTCCTTACAGTTTTGCTATCCACCGGTTATACCAAAGCTGGAAAACCAGAATGTTCCATAATTTCTGATGGCTCACCTTACCGCCTGACAGATATTGCTGCAACAGCTGTTGTATATGCGGGGCATGGAACAGGTTGGTCTTGTTCAGTCTTTCCGGCGACAGGTAATACTGCATCTGTTCTTTCAGATCGTCGCGGAACCACTCCTGCAACGGGGCGATGAACGGACGTTTGGGCCTGTCCATCAATGCCGGCGGGATGTACTTGTGAACGATCTGTTTGAGGATGTATTTATTGGTATTGTTTTTAACTTTCAGTGATGCCGGCACCTGGGCCAGGAACTCCACCAGGCGGTGGTCCAGCATGGGTTCTCGGCCTTCGATGCCAACGGACATAGTGGCCCGGTCCACCTTTACCAGGTTGTTATCTGCCAGGAAGGTTTTGTAATCCACGGCCAGTAAGCGGTTCAGCGGATCATTCACCCCCGTCAGCTCTCCGTTGAGATCGAAATTGGTTTTGTAATTATCCGGCTGCCTGCCGGTGTAGCGGGCCACTTCACTTTCCGTGAGATATTGCGCAATGTATTTCATAGCCTCCTGCGGCTTACCGGAAGCCCATATCAGCTTCATTTTTTCATACCGCGAAGAGAAATTGTATTGCTTGTTAAAGTACGGAATAACCTCCGGGTTCACCCAGCCCATAACGGTGCTAAGCACTTGCTGTATACCTCGTGGCAGTTGACTGGTATATGACAGGGACTGATTGAACTTATTGTAACCTGCAAAAATTTCATCGCCGCCATCGGCAGACAGGGCCACTTTCACCTGCCGGCTCGCCAGTTTGCTGACCAGCGTAGTTGGCACCGTGGAGTTGTCGGCAAACGGCTCGTCATAGATCTCCGGCAGCTGTTCCAGCACACCTTTTGCATCTTCAGGGCCGATAATCCATTCATGATGGTCTGTTCCCAGATGTTGCGCGATCTTGCGTGCCTCTGCCGATTCGTCCCACTGTTTTTCCTTATACCCAATGGTAAAGGTTTTAATACGGGAGGACGAGCCGTGCTGCAACATAGCCGCCACACTAGCGCTGTCATAACCGCCGCTGAGAAACACTCCCACCGGCACATCGGCCACCATGCGGTATTGATAGGCGCTTAACATCAGCTCTTCGGTCTTTTCCAGCACTTCATTTTCATGCAGGGTGGTCAGTGGCTGATGATAGGCATTTAATACATTCCAGTATTCTTTTTCTGTCGTCACCGCATTGCTGAGCGATATCTCCAACAGATGGCCGGGCCTCAGTTTGCGGGTATCGGTATAAATGGTGTAAGGACCGGGTATGTAGCTGTACTGCAAGAAAAGCGACATACTTTTCACATCGATCTGCCGTGGAAAAAACGGGCATTCACAGAGGCTTTTGAGCTCTGAACCGAACAACAGCGTACTGCCGTCCCAGTAGTAATACAAAGGTTTTACACCGGCGCGGTCCCTGCAGAGGACCACTTTTTCTGCATTGCGGTCCAGCATTACAAAGGCAAACATGCCGATACAACGGTCCAGCACTTTTTCTTTCCAGGCATGGTAACCTTTAATCAGCACTTCGGTATCAGATGAAGACTGGAAGGTGTAGCCCAGCTTCTCCAGGTCAGCCCGGATCTCTTTGAAATTGTATATCTCCCCGTTAAAAACCAGGGAAAGGTGGGTGAAGTGCATCGGTTGATGGCCCAGCGCGCTCAGGTCCTGTATGGACAAACGGCGTTGTCCCAGGCCGATGCTCGCGGCACCATGTTCCATCACTTCATATCCTTTATCATTCGGCCCGCGATGTGCCAGCACGTCTGTCATCCGATGCAGCATGTCTGCATCGGCTCTTTTTTTGAAGTCAATAAATCCTGCTATGCCGCACATGGGTCAGTATTACGTTTTAGGTGTGTAAGGTTCCACATGATTCCTTTCCAGAAGGCTTTGAGATGGGCCGATTCCCTTTTCAGTATAAACTGCAGGGTATTTTTGGGCACCGTCAGCAAGGAGAAATAAGCCATAAACACCATTCTGGCAGGCAGTTTCACGTTCCTTCTCATAAACAGCAACCGGTTACGGGTGATGTAATATGTTTTCAACGGACTGTTTTTGCCCGTTGTCATGGATTCTTTATGATAAATCAGTGATTTGTACTGGTAATAGATTTTATAACCCTGGCGCTTGAACTGCTCGCACCAGTCGAACTCCTCGTAGTAGAGAAAATACAGCTCAGGCATCAGTCCCACTTTTTCCAACGCAGCGCGGGATATCATCATGGCGCCACCGTGGGCGTAGTTGGTCTCTGATATTGTGTCGTATTGTCCTCTGTCCTCTTCCCTGCAGCCGATCATGCTGTTACGTCCGGTAAAGATGTCCACCGCGCGGTAACCGGCATATTCCAGCGTGCCTTTATGAAAGTAGTAGTGAAATTTGGGGCTTACCACGCCTGCGTCCGGATACTGGTCAAATATTTCCAGCAGTCCTTCTATGAGGCCCGGCGTAAACTCCGTGTCATTGTTGACCAGGAAGAGAAACTGTCCCCTGGCGGCTTTCACGCCGAGGTTGTTGCCGCCGGCAAAACCCTTATTGACCTGGCTGCAGATCACCTGCACCCCGGGATAGGCGGCTTCAAACAAAGCTGTCGGATTTTCTGTCGAGGCATTGTCTACCACGATCACCTCTGTATGGCGATAACTGTTTTTCGCCAGTGAATGCAGCAGGTCACAGGTCACCGCACTGTTGTTGTAGTTGACCGTAATGATAGACACCAACGGGGACGATATGTTATTTTCTGGCTGCATCTAACAAAGGATTATCGATTTCCGTTTTTGTATGTTGCGTGTGAATGAAAGTATTGTTGGCCCCTTTCAACCGGAACATCAGCGACACCATGATCCATACCGCTTTGGGCAGTCCTGTCAGTGCGGTGAAGAAATAGCGGGTAAAAAACAGGCGCGGTAACGGCAGCAACAGGCTGAGGATGTTGAGCAGAAAAACAACGGCCCACCACCACGCAGGTATTGACAATGACCGTTGCAGCAGGAAAGCCAGCGCTGTGCAGCACAGGAGGCCTGCCAGCAGGATCATTCTCGGCAACAAAATATTCTGGCATACGGCCAAGTTAAAGTAATTGACGTTGCCTTTCCAAAGCTGCGCCCAACCTTTGCCCCAATAGGTGCGCAGGTAAACGAACTGGCTGGACACCCAGCGTTTGCGCTGGTTCTGGAATGCTTCGGAGCTTTCCACTTTTTCATCGAAGATGCAAGCATCTTCCAGATAATAAACAGGATATCCTTTTTCTATCAACAGCAGTTGCAGCACCTTGTCAAAACCGCCGGTAGCCTGAATTTCCTTCAGGACACTTTTCGCCAGCGGATAGTGAAAGGCCATACCGGAGCCTATCACGGAAGAAGAAAGCCCCAATACATTGGCCCCTTTTCGGTACAGATGATTGGCCACGATTTCGTTTACCGCGTCCAGCACGGCAAACGGGCTGTCCATGTTTTTAGCTACGCGGCGCCCCTGAATGGCATGGTGGCCTTGCTGGTAAGCCTGATTGATCTTCTCCAGGAAAGATGTTTCCAGTACGTTGTCCGCATCGCAGATCAGCGCTATATCATAATCATCGCCCAACTGCTCAAACGCGGCGTTGAGTGATTTTGCCTTTGTGCTTTTATCGAATGACACCTCGACCACGCTGATGCCGTCCTGTCTCAACTGCCGCACCGTGGCAGGCTGCAGCGAATCTGCCACCACAATCGTCTCAAAGCTGGCGGCAGGATATGACTGTTTCGCATAGCTGCGGGCAGTAGACAATATAATGGCGTCTTCCCGGTAAGCCGGCACCAATATCGCGATACGCGCGTAGCGGACGTCGGCAGCCTGTGTGGCCAGGTTCTTTTTCCGGGCCAGGCGGCCGGCCACAGACAGCACAAGATTATACAGTACACATGCAGCCAGGTAAGCAAACAGTAAAATTTCTATGAGGTGCAGCAACATTACACGTTATCTTTTTGTATCAGCGCTTTCGGTGTGTTCATGATCAACCACATATCATAAGCGAATGAATTGCGGTATGCGTAGTTGATGTCCAGTTCTATCCTTTCTTCGGCAGACATTTCTTTTTTACCGCGTTTGCTGATCTGCCACAATCCGGTGATACCGGCAGGCGCGATGAAACGTTCCGCCCACTCGTCGGTGGTAAGGGTGGCTGCTTCATACAGCGGCAGCGGCCTGTTGCCCACCAGCGACATGTCGCCTTTCAATACATTGAACAGCTGCGGTATCTCGTCCAGGCTGGTATTGCGGAGAAAATTGCCAAGGCGGGTGATGCGTGGGTCGTTGGACACCTTGTAAAACACCGCCCCTTTATCATTATTGCCGTACTGATTAAGATGTTTCAGTTTGGCCAGCTGTTTGTCGGCATCCGCCACCATGGTACGGAACTTATAGAACTTGAAGATCTTGTAGTTTTTGCCGGCGCGCGGAGAGGCGTAAAACACATTGCCTTTGGATTCCAGCTTGATGGCTATTGCTATCAGCAGCATCACCGGGCTGGCGATCAGCAACAGCGAGGTGGAGGCTATGATATCAAAAGCACGTTTCAGGAAATAGCCCCAGCGGTTGCTTTTCTGCGCCAATACCGGGAGCGCGGGCTCCTGCTGCACTGGCGGCAGCTGTTGCATATTTTTAAACCTGGTGACGAACTCGATTTTACCGGGAAGATCGTTGAATGTTTCCCGGGTAATGACATCGTCTACAAACGGAAACTCTTTTTTCAGCGAGCGGACACGGTCCGTCACCCTGTCTGTCAACAGAAAGAATGGCACCGCAGTCATCGCCGGCTGAAGCGTGAAGAATTCCTTCCATTGGGACAGCCCTGTTTCAAAACCATTGTTCACCCGGAAAACGATCGCAGCAGGCAAACGGCGGTACAGCCGTTTTAATTCAGTGATCACTTTCTCCGCTCCTGCCACATTGCTGACCAGCAGGTTTCTGAAATTGGGCATGTCATCCGACAGTTTGTGCTGGAATTGTCCAACCATCAACACGGTTTTCTCATTTACCAGATCGCGAATAACAGCGCCGGTAGTCGCTTCCACATTCGGTACATTCTCACAGACAAAGGGTTGCAAAGTAGGTGTAGTAAGTTTATCCATTTTTTCGGGATTATATAACAGCAACATGATTTTGGTTATCCGGCAATAGCCACCAGCTGGCGGTTAATAGCCTGGCCCACCGTTTCCAGTAACCGCATCGGGTCAAATGGCTTTTGTACAAACGCATGTACATTATGGTATTTGTGTCCCAGCTCAGCATTGTGCATTTCCACGTCCGGCTGACTGGACAACACCACTACCGGTATATTCTGATATAAGCCGCTGCCGGAAAGGTATTCCAACAGTTCCCATCCGTTGATATTAGGCATCTGCAGATCGCTGACAATGCAATCCACTGCATTACCTTTACCAAGCCAGGTAAGTGCTACAAATCCATCAGCAGCCGATACCACATTATATTCCTTGCTCAACATTGCCTCCAGCAGAAATCTGATTGGTGCGCTATCATCAATTATCAATATTGTCTTTTTCATGACCTTATATTAAGAGACTACTTATCAATTTTTTTATACTGCACGGGTGCAGCATGGTAAATAAACATGATGGCTTTAAATGGGATAAGGTCAGGTGTCAGGTTAATCAGGTTAAGCGGTCTCTCAGGAGGATGTAGGTGAATTACTACTGCGACTCTAATCGCTGGCTATGGTGTATGTCGATAATTGTAATCGACGGGTGTAAAATTAGAATAATCCTTTTATCTCTAATCTATAATTTGGTAAACGGTAGTTTTTTCCCTGTAAAAGTCAGAAATTTCACTGTAAACGAAATTCATGTGCAACAAAAGCAACTGACAATGAAGAAATGAAACAACACACCATATATTACCGCAGGTGATTGTTATATAGTATATCATCAATTTAAGGATCACCAACAACCTTAACTGATTCAGTTTCTCAGTACTATGAAATATTTTCAACCCGGATTTTTAATCGTTCACCAACAAAAAACTGCATTTCGCCCAAAAAAAAGACTTCATAAAAAATTGCCTCGTAATTTAGCGCCGTAAACCGGATATGCCACAGGCCATTTATTACATGTCGGAACATATGCCGCACCCCGTAATGTCGCCGGTTTTTCACCTACACACCTATCTGACCACATCCTTCGACAAAACCAACTAGACGCTGGTTGGATTAATTTCTTACCCGTTTTATTTAAAGCAGACCCGCTGGAAAAATGCCAACACATTTTCACAGCAAACTCATACCAATTCGATTGCTGCGCTCAACCGGCGCGGAGATCTGGCGGTATACCGAACATGATTAAATGGATAAATGATAAAATTTCATAATTAATATGGATGTAATATATTTTATAAAGGCATTAATGAAGAAGAAGTGGTGGATCATCCTCAGTACCCTTGCTGCGGTAGTACTTGCCTTTGTGTTTACCATGGGAAGGCAGCACCTGTACGTGTCCAACGCGCAGATGTCCACCGGCTTCACCATTAAAGACCAGATCACCCTGAGAGAAGAGAACACCAATATATATGAAGCAGACGTGAAGTTCGAAAACGTGGTGCAGACTATCAACTCTCCACTGGTAATCGGACTGCTGCAATATCAGTTGCTCATCCACGACCTCACCAGCAACAAACCCTTCGTACACCTCACGGAGAAAGATTTTAATACGCCGGAGTATAAAGCGTTCAACAAATCCGAAGCACTGCAGATCTGCCGCAATCATTTGGACTCCCTCCAGATGCTGAGCTCCTATCACCCGGATGAACGTCGTATCCTTGAGTACATGAAGCTGTGCAAATACGACTATGAGTCCATCCGCAAAATGCTGAATGTAGGCCGCCTTTCCCGGACCGACTATATCGATATTTCCTTCCGTTCGCCCAACCCTGAACAGTCGGCCTTCGTGGTAAACACGCTGTACAGCGAGTTTATCCGCTACTACCGCAGCCTGCGTTCCGAACGCACCGTGGAAAACGTATCTACCTTCGAAGAGCTGGTCAACAAAAAGAAACAGGAACTGGACGCCAAAGTGGAAGCCCTTCGTATGTATAAATCTTCTGCCGGCCTGCTCAATGTGGAAGCCGCCAGCACCAATGAACTGTCGCTCATCAGCCAGCTCGAAAAAGGACTGCTCGACGAACAGGCCACCAGCAACACGCTGACCGCCTCCCTGCAAAACGTCAATGCACAGATAGCCGCCGCCAGCCAGGGCAAAACCACCTACAGCAGCAACAATGATATTGTTTCCCTGCGCCGTCAGATCAATGACCTGAACGACGAATACCTGCGGACCGGCAGCAGCAACGACGCACTCGCCGAAAGGATCAAAGCATTGCGGAAACAGCTGCAGAACGCATCTTCCATCAGCTCCACCCCCACCGGTGCGGCTGTCAGCAAGGAAGAACTGCTGCAGAAAAAAGCCGGTCTGGAATCAGACCTGAAAGCATCCAATCAAAACATCGCCAACCTACAGGCCAAAATCAGAATGCTGAAAGGTTCAGTAGGCTCATACGCCAATAAGGAAGCCACCGTGAGCACCCTGCAACAGGAAGTGACACTGGCACAGGACGAATACAATAAACTGAAAGAAAAGCTCAACTCCGCTATCGACAACCGTACCGCACCGATGGACAACTTCCGTCAAACACTGAAAGGCCAGCCGGCCTTCAAACCGGAGTCCTCCAAACGGATCATCATCATGGGCATGTGCGGACTGGCCATCTTTATGCTGACCACCATCAGCATCCTGTTCCGTGAGTTCTTTGATTCTTCCATGAAGTCGCCCTCTATTTTTGAAAAAAACGTAGACCTCAAACTGATCAGCACCATCAACCATGCTGACCTGAAAAAATACAGCATTCTGGAAGTACTGCAACAGAAAGAAGAGAACTATGACGCCGTACGGAAGCGCCAGAACAGTTTCCGCGAATTCCTGCGCAAGCTGCGTTTCGAAATAGAAAACAGCGGCAAGTCCATCTTCCTGTTCACCAGCACCGAACCGCAACAGGGTAAAACAACGCTGGTACAGGCGGTGTCCTACAGCCTCAGCCTCAGCAATAAAAAGGTGCTGATCATCGACACAAACTTCTGCAACAACGACCTTACCCTGCAATTACAGGCCAGGCCGACGCTGGAAACGTTTTCTGTCGCCCCTGAGGAATTCAGCATTGAAAAAGTAAAGGAGATCGTTACCACTTACAGTGTAGAAAATATCGAAGTAATTGGTTGTAAAGGTGGCGACTATACGCCCGCTGAAATACTGCCTAAAAACCATCTGCTCAACTATCTTCCTCAACTGAAGCAATACTATGACTTCATTATCATGGAAGGCGCTCCGCTGAATGACTATACAGACAGTAAAGAGCTGGAACAGTACGCAGAAGGCGTAGTAGCGGTATTCTCATCCAAACTGTCCCTCAAACAGAATGACAGGGAGTCGGTCCAGTTTCTGGAAGGGCTCAATGGTAAACTGCTCGGCGCTGTGCTTAATAACATCAATGAGGATTACCTGGACCTATAGCATTCTGCCCCAAAAAAACACTAATGAAACTGACAGAAGCCATTCATTACATTTTTTCATTTCGCCCCCAAACATCGCGGCGTTACGCCTGGGTTGACTATGCGAAAGGCATTGCGATCATTTTCGTGCTGTACCGCCATGTGATTTATGGTTTGCTGTACACCGGCGCCAATATCAACCAGCTGATGATGGAGGCCAATGAAATGCTCTATGGCTTCCGGATGCCGCTGTTCTTCTTTTTGTCCGGGCTGTTCTTCGCCTCCAGCGTAAATAAGCGGGGACCGCAGAACTTCCTGATATCAAAAATCAATACGCTGCTGTACCCTTATCTGCTGTGGTGCATTATCCAGGTCACGCTGCAGATTTTATTTACGAATTATACCAATCACAAACTGACACCGGAAAATTACCTGGACATTCTTATTCATCCGAGGAGTATGCTCCAGCTGTGGTACCTGCTGGCACTGTTTAATGTATCGGTGCTTTACCTGTTTACCTCCTGCGTACTGAAGCTTCACCCGGTAGTCCAGGTGTTGCTGGGGCTGGCAATGCTGGGCCTTAAATCGTATGCCGGCGATATCAGCACTATCTCCGACGTCATGATTTACTATATATACTTTGTGTTGGGACACCTGGCCGCGCGTTACTTCTTTTCCGAGCAGGTACAACGGCAGCTCACTTCTCCGCTGAAAGCGCTGGCGCTGGTGCCTGTGTTCCTGCTGGTGCAATATTACTGTATGTCACATGCCAACATGAGCATCTACCTGTTTTCACTGCTGGCCATGCTGGGTGGATTGCTGGTGATCATGATCGCCTTCATTCTCGCAAAATATGAAAAGCTGAAAATGCTGCAGACCATCGGGCATTATTCATTATACATCTACCTGCTGCACCTGGGAATTATATTCCTGTTGCGGGTAGCAATCCTGAAAACGGGCATTCTCACCAACGTCCCGGTGATCACGACCGTTCTGGTGGCGGCGGGCCTCTTTGGCTCCATCATCCTGTACCGGTGCTGCCTGTTGCTGCGTATGAAATTTCTGTTCACCGGCCCGTTGAAAGAACGCGAAGTAGTGGCCGATGCAATGCGTACATCATGAAAAAAGAAAAAAGATTCATCAGCGAGGGATTACATCAGACACTGATCATTCTGTTTGCGGGCGTCATTATACTCCTGCTGCTGATCAAAACAATATTTCTCTAAAATCAGTCAGACCGAATGTTTGCGATTAAAAAAAATATTCTCCGCCTGTTGGTGGTGTTGCTCTGGATCGTGCTGATACCGGTGCTTACCTACGTGGCCTCGCTGGACCTGAAAATCGGGGTGGCCATGGTGGTAGGGATTATAGGCATGGCCATCTGTCTGATATGTGTGATCAACTACAGGCTGGGATATTATATTTTTATCACCATTACCCTGATACTTCCTTTGCTGGAAAGGATTTCGGGTTCCAGCCAAAGCGTTGGCGTGGTGATGGACGGGCTGCTGATAAGTACGTTGCTTGGCTGTATTCTCCGCCGGGGAGACAAGAGCGTTAAAAAGGTGCAGTTTATGAAAGACGCCCTGCTCATCTCCTTCTATCTCTATGCCATCCTGTTGATTATTCAGATCGCCAATCCTGCCGGTCACCGGGTATTTGCCTGGTTCATCTTCTTCAGGGTTTTTGTGCGGAACATGATTTTCCTGGGACTGGGCCTGCATGTATTTAACAGTATGAAGGACGTGCGTACCTTCTTTAAGTTCTGGATAGCCATATGTACCGCAGCTGCAGTGTATGCCTGCCTGCAGCAATGGTTTGGACTGATGCCTTATGAAAGAGCGTTTATCGCCAAATATCCCAAGATGTTCACCACCACCATGATCATCTCCGGCATCCGCATTTTCTCCTTTATGTCTGATGCAGCTTCTTTCGGTATCATCATGGCCTGCAACATCATTATCTGCCTGATACTGCTGACCGCCAAAATGGTCAACCTGGACCTGAAAAGAAAAATACTGCTGATCGTCTCTATCGTGTTACAGGGGCTGGCGCTGGGCTATTCCGGCACCCGTACGGGTTATGTGATGCTGCCGGTGGGACTGCTGCTCTTTTTACTGACTACCCTGCGCAACCGCAATACGATACTGATCGCCATTGCCTTCGGGTTTACAGGGCTGGTCATCCTCTTTGGCCCTTTTCACAGCAATGGCACCATCATCCGTATCCGTACTGCTTTCCTCGGGAAACAGGACGCTTCCATGGACGTAAGGGATGAAAACCGTCACCGTATACAGCCCTATATCTACGACCATCCGTTGGGCGGCGGCGTAATGACCACCGGCGGTAACGGACAGTTGTTCTATCCCGGTCATCCGTTAGCTAATCTGCAGACAGACAACGGCTACCTGCGCGCGGTGCTGGAAACCGGTTGGGCGGGCGTTTTACTCGTAGCCGCCAATTTCTTCCTGCTGATCGCCATTGCCATCCGGAACTACTTCCGGATAGACGGGGAAGTCAATAAACTGCTCATGTTGGGCATCGCCGCCTCCATGCTGGAGATGGCGCTGGCTCAATATGCCCAGGACGCCTCCACCCTGGTGGAATCCTCCATTATGCTGAATGCGCTCACTGCTATCGCTATAAAAGTAAAATATCTATACGCCTTAAATACTGAATCATGAAAAAAATGCTAACTACCGTTCTGGTAATGTGTATGAGTATCTTCGCCTTTGCACAGCTGCAGAAAAAAGATACTGCTGTGTTGTTAAAACTGCCGGCGGACCCCGTTACGGTAGCCCGGTTTAAAGAGAAGCTGGTGGAACTGGCACTGCAAAACCCCGACATCAGCCAGTATGCCATCAAAAAAGAGATCAACAAATACGAGAAGAACATGGCGGGAGCCGCCTGGCTGAACCATTTCACCGCTGCGGGCAACCTCAATGAGTTTACCATCAAAGGCAACAGCAACAACAACATTAACACCAACTACTACCCCCGCTACAACTTCGGTGTAATGCTGCCGCTGGGCAATCTCATCAAAATCCCCAACGACATCAAAAGAGTAAAAGCGGAAGGCCGGCTGCTCGACAAACAGCGCGAAGCCGAGGCAATGGCCCTGAAAGGCAAAGTGCTGGAGGCTTATGAAGAATATGCGGCCAACAAAAAACTGTATGAACTGCATATGCCATTGATGGAAGACGCGCTGCAGAACTTCAATCAGGCAGAAGAAAAATTCCGCGCCGGCGACCCTGCCGTACCGATTGAAATTTACAAGTCTTCCTACAGCGCCTACAATGGTGAAATGGTGAAACACATTCAGCTGGAAAAAGTGCTCCGTCAGTCCAAACTGATACTGGAAGCGCTGGTAGGCACCACACTGGAAAATGTGATGGCGCAGTTGTAATCGTTGTTTTGTATCTAAAAAAAATTGTTATGTATCGGAGAATAATGACTCTCATGGGCTGCTTGCTGACAGGGATCATGGCTGCGGGTCAGGATTATAGCCCGATGCGCAATACAGAAGTAAAGATCAGCCCCTGGCAGAAGAGACTGGCGCTGATCTATACGCCCGAAGAAAATGTGCCCGGTAAAAAGTACCCGCTGCTGATCTGTTTTCATGGGCGCAGCATTGCTGGCAAAGACCTCAGCAAAATTTTCCGCGAAGGCGTCACCCGCCAGCTGAAAGAAGGGAAAAAGATAGAAGCCGTCAACAAAAAAGACGGGCAGCTGTACAAGTTCATCGTACTGGCGCCGCTGGCGGAGAGCTGGTCATTTGCCCCGCAGGACGTAAGCGCCATGCTGGATGACGTTATCAAAAATTACCCGGTAGACACCACACGGATGTACCTCACCGGCTACAGCGCCGGCGGATGGTCGGTGGAATCCGCCAAAACGCATGAAAGGGAACTGTCAAACCGTATAGCCGGCTGCGTGACCATGTCCGCCGCCAGGATAGACCCTCCCTATCTGAAACGCTATAAACTGGCCGCCGAAGCAGACATCCATACCTGGTATTTCGCAGGCGACAAGGACGACTATTTCCTCAACAATGCCAAGGAAGCCATCGACAGCATTGGCAAATACAAGCCCCGGCTCAACAAGCTGACCGTTTACCCGGGCGCCCATTGCTGCTGGCATTCCTTTTATGACCCGCGCTACCGCGAAAACGGGATGAACATTTACGAATGGCTGCTGCAATACCAGAGCTATAATGCCATGAAGCGAAAAAAATAGGAACCTGATGAACAGACGGAAGGCTATTGCAAGATTACTGTTGTTTGGAGGCGCCGGGGCCGCTATCGCCGGCGGCGCCGGTTACCACTACTTCAATAAAAAGCCCGATCTCGGGGACCTCGACCAGTACCTGCCATTGATCGCAGAACTGGCGGAAGTGATCATCCCCGAGACCGATACGCCGGGCGCCAAAAGCGCCGGCGTACACGACTTTATCGCGACCATGATACGCGACTGTTCATCGCGGAAAGTGCAGAACCGGTTTCTGTACGGGCTCGATGATGTGGCCTCTTATACGCGGACAAAGTACGGAAAATCGTTTGTCCATTGCCGTAAGGAAGAAAAAGAGGCTGTCGTAGCGCATTTTGAGAAAAAAAGCAGGCCGTGGGAAGGACTGATGGGCAAGGTATCGTCACGGCTGTTCGGCGACCCGTTTTTTGTGACATTGAAAAAATACACCGTCATCGGCTACTGCACCTCCATGCAGGGCGCTACCAAAGCCATGGCGTACGAATACATTCCAGGCCGTTACAAAGGTTGCATCCCGCTGCAACCCGGGCAGCGGTGCTGGGCAACAGAATAGGCATCTATTAGCGAACTATGATGATCACTGTCTACCTCATATTCTTTACCGCATTTTTTATCCTGTTCTACAACTACATCGGATACGGGATGCTGTTGTACGGGCTGATTAAAATCAAACGCCTGTTCTGGCCGGAAAAGGGCCCCGCCGCTCCTTTCGAGCCACCGGTCAGCCTCGTCATAGCCGCCTACAATGAAGCCGGTTTTATTGAACGGAAGATCATTAACACCCTTCAACTGGACTATCCGTCCGAAAAGCTGGAGATCATTTTTGTGACCGACGGTTCCACCGATGAAACGCCGGCCATCATTGCACGCTACCCTTCCGTCACACTCCTGCACCAGCCGCAGCGGCGTGGCAAAACAGCCGCGATCAACCGGGCCATGAAACAGGTGCAGCATCCTGTGGTGATCTTCTGCGACGCCAACACACTGCTCAACCCCGGCGCTGTAAAGCATATCGTGAAGCACTATGCCGACGAACATACCGGCGGCGTGGCCGGCGAGAAAAAAGTAATAGACGCCGGCGCTGCCGGGGCTGCCGCCACAGAAGGCATCTACTGGAAATATGAGTCCTTCCTGAAAAAGATGGACGCAGAACTGTACAGCGTGGTAGGCGCCGCCGGGGAACTCTTCTCCATCCGCACCGCCCTGTACGCGCCAGTAGAAGAAGAAGTCATTCTCGATGACTTTATCATCTCCCTCCGGATCAATATGGCCGGCTACCGCATAGCCTATGCGCCTGACGCCTATGCGATGGAGACGCCCTCTTCTTCCATGGAAGAAGAACATAAACGAAAAGTCAGGATCAGCGCCGGCGGCTTCCAGTCCATCGTAATGCTCCGCCCGCTGCTCAATATATTCCGTTACCCACTGCTGTCGTTTCAATATATTTCGCACCGCGTATTGCGCTGGACACTCAGCCCCCTGAGCCTTCCGCTGCTGCTGATCAGCAATATCATATTGGTATGGGCCGGCGCCGGACTATTGTACCAGGTGGTACTGGCCGGACAGCTCTGCTTTTACCTCGCCGCGCTCACCGGTTATCAGCAAGCCAAAGCACATCGTAAATCAAAACTGTTTTATATCCCATTCTATTTTCTTTTCATGAACATCGCAGTATACCAGGGTTTCTTCCGGTATATCGCCAAAAAACAATCGGCCGCATGGGACAAGGCCCAAAGAAGTACACAAACGCTCTAAACAGGAACTGATATGGAAACAACATCTGTGGCGGACGAAACCGCTGTCAATAAACCCAAAAAGAAATTTATCGGCTACATCCACCATTTCAGAGGCATCGCCATCATCTATGTGGTGGCCGCGCACATTCTGGTACGGTGGCCGGACGATTCTGTTATCCACCGGATACTGGACCTCATCTGGCAGAACTCCACTATCCTCTTCCTGTTTATTGCGGGTTATCTGTTCCAGCACCTGTCGCACAAATTTGAGTACCGGGATTATCTGAAAAAAAAGTTCCAGAACGTTATCTCCCCTTATCTGATCCTGTCATTGCCAGTGATCGTCTACCGCCTGTATACGCTGGACGTGCCCGGCTTTACCACAGACCTGCACCCCGATTTCGCCACCTGGCCCCGCTGGGAACAGGCAGGCTATTATCTGTTGCACGGCGCGCACCTGCAGCAACTGTGGTTTATCCCAATGATTTCGCTCTATTATCTCATTGCTCCCCTGCTGATATACATGGACCGTCATCCAAAGTGGTACTATCTATTGGTCCCGCTGTTTATTATCTCCCTGGTGATAAAAAGAAGTGTGTTGAGCGATACCCTCGTGATGGCCGTACACTTCCTGTCTGTCTACGTCTTCGGGATGTTCCTCAGCCGTTATAAAGATGAGTTTCTCGAATTCGCTAAAAGAAACGTATTGCTCATCACCATACTGCCCCTTGCCTTTATTATCGCCAATTACTTCGTACCCGAATGGCTATACGACCGGTTTGACTTTACGCATAAGGTGCTCTTCTGCCCCTTCTATATTTATTGGTTATGGCGCTTTGAAAAATATGTGCCCAAATGGGTAGACACCCTGGCCGTATTGAGCTTTGGCCTCTATTTCGTGCATTATTTCTTTGTGCTGTTCCTGAGGGGAGTGAGCATGAAACTCATGCATGACGAAATTCCCGGCAACCTGCTCACCTGGACGCTCTCTTTCTTCTTTGTGATGATGTGCTCAGTCGCCGCCCTGAAAATCGCCAAAAAAGTCCTGGGCGATAAAAGCAAGTATTTTGTGGGATGCTGATTGCATTGTCATAATATATAATTTATTTTTTTGTCAACTGTAACGGCCTTGAATGCACTTTTTCATTCAAGGCCGTTTTCTTGTACTTCACCGATTGTTTTATGGTATTCACGAATTTATTCCCCGAAGAATGTGCATTATTTTCTATTTTGCGGGCCGATTGAAACATCTACTGGGATAACTACTATGTCAATGTGTGAATGCCCAGGCTTTAATGTGATTTACCATCTCCTCTGCTGAAACCGTAAAGGTTTATTTACTGTCGCAACATTTAAACCAAAAGTTGCCTTGTAATTACTCCGTTAATTTTTTTGACCAGTCCCCTGCGAAGCCAACTAACATTATACACGTCCGTTTCCGGATGCGTATAGCTAATCGATGTTCCTAATACTTAATGGGTATATATGAGAAAAATCTACTCTCTGATTACACTGTTCATGCTTATCAGCATGCAGTTCCTGATGGCGCAAACAGGCGTCCTCGACCCCAATGATCCGGTAGTGGACTATAATGCGTCCGCTCCGCCCACCCAGCCCGCCTGGAACCAGGTAGGCAAGTGGGTAAGAACAAAGCGGGTAAGCTTTACCTCCACGTCTTACAAAGCATACATCTACAACGGTATGCAGTTCCGTCTGAAATGGCCGAAAAATTATGACCCTGCCAAAACGTATCCCATTATCATTTTCTTCCACGGCATCGGAGAAAAGGGAACGATCTATGACAACGAATATCAGTTGTACCACGGCGGAGAACTGTTCATGAACGCTGTAGACAACGGCAGTACAGACGCTTTCCTTTTCTATCCCCAGAACCTTTCAGGGTACTTCGGTCCCAGCTACTATGATTATATAGTGGACCTGTTAAACAAATATTTCATCCCACAGCTTCATGTTGACCCATACCGTATTTTTGTTCATGGTCTTTCCGGCGGCGGTAACGCCACCTGGGACTTTATCCAACGCTATCCCAAACTGGTAGCCGGTTCCACGCCTATCAGCGCGGCCACCAGCGATCTGGCCAACACCATCAACACCTGGAAATACACGCCCATCTGGTGGTTCCAGGGAGGCGCCGATGTCAATCCTCCTCCACAGATCGCACAATCTGTCTACAATCAGGCCATCGCCGCAGGCGCCAACGTCAAACTGAAAATCTTTGATGGACAGGGCCATGGCGTTTGGTACAATGCCTGGCAGTACCCTGGTTATTTCGACTTCGTCAACGCCATCTATAAGTCCAACCCCTGGCCGCTTTTTGGCAGGACTGAATTTTGTGTGAACGATCCCATCAACGTGACGCTGGGACTGACCGCGGGCTTCAACAATTATGAATGGCGCAAGGACGGCAACCTTATTACCGGCGCCACCTCCAATACGCTGACCGTTACCGGGATCGGTACCTATGACGCCAGGGTGTACAACGGCACTACCTGGTCTGACTGGTCCCATACGCCGGTAGTGATCAAAATCAAGACAGCTACTATCAGTCCCGCTATACAGATAGCAGGCCTTATGAGCAACGTGATCCCAACACCGGAAGGCAAGGACAGCGTAGTACTACAGGTGCCCGCCGGATACGCCAGCTATCTCTGGAAAAAATCGACCGACAATACCACCCTTGGCACCAACAATACCTTCGCCGCCAGACAAGCCGGTGATTATGTAGTGAAAGTAACAGAGCAATACGGCTGTTCCAGTGATTTCTCTGATCCTTTCCGCGTAGTGGCCGCCAATGGCACCAACGTACCGGATGCTATCTCCGCGCTCCAGGCTACCGCCGCCTCCAGGACACAGATCACGCTCAACTGGAGCGACAAGCCTAACCCTGCCTACAATGAAACGGCCTTTGAAGTATACCGCACCATCACTCCCGGTACTGGCTATACGCTGATCGCCAAAGTAGATGCAGATGTGTTAACCTATACCGACAACAATTTAAACCCGAACACAAAGTATTACTATATCATACGGCCCGTTAACAACAACGGCGCCGCACCGGTGAGCGCCGAGGTGAATGCCACCACCATGGTGGACAGCCAGCCTCCTACCGCTCCCACCAACCTGACCATCACCGGCTCTACCTCCTCTTCTGTGTCACTGTCCTGGTCTCCATCTACAGATGATGTGGGCGTAGACAAATACGATATCTATGTGAACGGCGCCAAGTCATACACGGTCAACAGCGATCAGACGACCTTCCTCGTAAGCGGCCTGTCTGCCAGGACCATGTACGCCTTTACAGTAAAAGCCCGCGACCTTACCGGCAACGTGTCCAATGCCAGCAACCAGGTGACCGCAAGTACTGTTCAGAAAGGGTTGAACTACAAATACTATAACGGTACTTTCAGCACCCTGCCTAACTTCAGCACCCTGACACCTGTTAAAACAGGCATCTCCGCCACACCGGACCTCTCCGTACGAACACAGGATGTCAACTACGCCATTCAGTGGCAGGGCTATATCACTATCCCTGTGACCGGCAGCTATAAATTCGAGACCACTTCCGATGATGGCAGCAAGCTGCTTATCGGCAACACCACCGTTGTCAACAACGATGGTCTACATGGCTCCACTACTGTGACCGGCACCATCAGCCTGAACAAAGGCTCCTACCCCATCACCATCAGCTTCTTCCAGCAAGGTGGCAGCGCTGCCATGCAGGTATTCTGGAGCAGCACCGCAGCGGGTATCAGCAGAACGGAAATTCCGGCTTCTGCCTATGCCGATACGATGACTATCGCCAATCCGCCTGCGCCTGCCACCAACGTAAAGGCCACGGCCGTATCTTTCAACAAGATCAATGTTACCTGGACCGACAACAGCAGCGATGAAACCGGATTTGAAATATACCGCTCCGAAAGCCAGGTAGGTCCTTTCCAGATCATAGCCACTACCAAAGCTAACGTCACCGCCTATACGGATAGTCTGCTGGCGCCGCAAACTACTTACTACTATCAGGTGCAGCCCATCAGCCGTAATGGTAACGGCGGTTCCAGCCTGTCTGACATCAGCGGTCTGAGGTACGATTACTACGAAGCGCCCAGCTATTCCACTTTACCGGCGTTCACCGAAACACCGGTAAAATCAGGCATCACCTCGGCAGTAACCCTGGACATGCGCAACCGCGACGCCAACTATGCCATCAAATATTCCGGCTATATCAATATACCGACCGCCGGCCAGTATACCTTCTATACCGCGTCAGACGACGGCAGCCGCCTGTATATCGATGGCTTTGGCACTACTTACCAGCTTGTCAACAACAACTACGTACAAGGCACCACAGAACGCGCTTCCAGCAAAAAAACACTGACAGCAGGCAAACACCTGTTCTACGTTACCTATTTCCAGGGAACCGGCGGACAGGAACTGCACGCCAGCTGGGCAGGCCCCGGCATCGCCAAACAGGAAATACCTGCCAGCGCTTTTGAAAACACCAACATCAAAGCCACTACCCTGGCACTGCCGGCCAAACCGGCAGCACCGTCCGGCCTGAATGCCACCGCGGTATCTCCTAATACTATTAACCTGAAGTGGAACGATAACTCCGCCAACGAAACCGGCTTTGATATCTACCGCTCCGCCAATACCAACAACAACTATGTACTGCTGACCACCATCGGTCGCAGCGACAGTGCATACGCTGTGTACAGCGACACCGCGCTCACAGCCAACACCACCTTCTTCTATAAGGTAAAAGCGAAAAATGAAGGCGGCATCAGTGATTTCTCCAATGAAGCCACTGCCGTCACCCTCAACACTGTACCCGTATTCCCGGCGCTCGCTGATAAGAAGATGCGTTTTGACGCGCAGCTCAATGTGCCCATCAATGCTACCGATGCGGACGGCGATGTACTGACCATCACCACCGCCAACCTGCCGGCATTCGGCGCGCTCGCGGTAGCTGGCAACGGTACCGGCAACATTACCTTCACACCCTCCATCGCTGATCTGGGCACCTATCCGATACAGGTGACCGTAGCCGATGGACACGGTGGCACCGTTACCCGGTCATTCACCCTGATCGTGGAAAACAACTACCCGCCAGTGCTCAGCAACATCTCCAATGTAGCGCTGGCAGAAAAAGGCACCAATACCATCAATATTACAGCTACCGACGCCAACACATCGGACGTGCTTACCTGGAACGTGACCAACCTGCCTGCTTTCGCCACCCTCACTACCAACGGCGGTAACGCCACCATCGCACTGGCGCCAGCCTATGGTGACAATGGCAGCTATCCTGTCACCGTTACCATCTCCGACGGCAACGGCGGCTCCGATACCAAAACATTCACCATCAACGTGACTGCGGTCAATCCCAACTACAAGCTCTCCATTAACTTCACAGAAGGATCTTATGTAGCGGCTTCTCCGTGGAACAACACCAATAAAAAACCAGCGCTCAACGATGTATTCGCCAACCTCATCGACCAGTCTGCCCGCAACACCGGCATCAGCATGACCGTGATGACCCCCTGGCAGAACATCAATGGCGGCACCAACACCAACAACCAGGGATATAATTCCGGCAGTAATTCCGGCGTATTTCCCGACAACGCCATGACCAGCAGCTGGTGGACCACCACCGATAAACAAACGCTGAAATTCAGCGGCCTGGACACCAACTATAACTACACCTTTACTTTCTATGGCAGCCGCATAGGCGTCAGCGACCCGCGTATCGCCGCCTATACGATCAATGGCAACACCGTTACCCTGAACGCCTCCGGCAATACCGGCAACACGGTTACGCTGAATAACATGAAAGCCGCCGCTGACAGTACGCTCAACCTTGATATCGCAGCTACCGGCGGTACCGGTTACGCCTATATCAACGCCATGACAATAGATGCCGTTTATAACGACGGTAAACCACCTGCCAAACCAGGCAACCTGACCGCCCGCAGCACCGCCAATGGCGTACGGCTCAACTGGGCAGACAGGGCGTTTAATGAAACCGCTTACGAAATATACCGCGCCACCGCACAAACAGGGCCCTTCCAGCAATTGACACCGAATGCCGCGGCTAACGATACCGCCTATACGGACCCGAATGTGACGGGCGGCACTACCTACTATTATGTAGTCCGCGCCATCAACAGCCTCGGAGGCAGCCCGTCCGATACCGTAAGCATTGCATTGCCCAATATGCCGCCGGTAATCGACAACATCGCTGATATCAGCATGAAAACAGATGCTGTGCAGCAGGTGAATATTCACGCTACCGACGACCCAAGCGATGTCATCACCATTTCCGCCACAGGCCTCCCGGTATTTGCCACCCTGCAAAATACAGGCAACGGCACCGCCGTACTGAACCTGAACCCCGGAGCCGCCAACATCGGCATCTATAACATTACCATCAACGCGCAGGACAACAAAGGCGCACAAAGCAGCCGCACCTTCAAGGTACAGGTAACAGATAAAAACACCACCTCCATCTTCGTTAACTATAACCGCTTAGAACCAGCACCGGCGCCGTGGAATAACTTCAACAGCGCTCCGTTTGCCAATGCCGCGGTTACAAACATCAAAGATGAAACCGGCGCCACTACCACCATCAGCGTAACACTGCTGGACGCGCTCACCGGCGACAACAACGTCGGCGCAGTGACCGGCAATAACACCGGCGTGTTCCCGGACGTAGTAATGCATACCTTCTACTACGACCAGAGCGGTACCGCCAAACGCCTGCGTATCAGCGGCCTCGCTGCTACACTGAAATACAACCTCGTGTTCTTCGGCAGCCGTGATGCAGTAAGCGATAACAGAAATACCATCTATGCTGCGGGCGGCCAGTCTGTGACCCTCAACGCTGCCAGCAATACCCAGAACACCGTTCAGATCAACGGCCTCTCCCCTGATGCGAGCGGTAACATCGACTTCACCATTCAGCAGCCTTCTGGCTCCTTTGCCGCTTACCTCGGCGCCATGGTGATCCAGTCGTATGTTGACAACGGTATTCCGCTGGCACCTGCCAATCTGGCCACAGGCGCACAAACCACCAACAGCATCCAGCTGACCTGGGCCGATAAGTCCAGCAATGAAACAGGTTTTGAAATCTGGCGTTCTACAGACCGCAACGGCACTTTCAGTAAAATCGCCACCACTGCGGCCAACGTCACCTCTTACACCAATACCGGGCTGGCATCCAATACTCTCTACTTCTATAAAGTAAGGGCCATCACCGCCACCCAGCAGTCCGACTACAGCAACATCGCTGCCGGCGGTACGCTCGCCTATGGTGTGTATATCAACTTTAATACGGTCAATCCGGCACCGGCGCCATGGAATAATACCAATGCGCTGCCGTTCCTGAACCAGACCATGAACAATCCGAAAGACGACGCCGGTAATCCTACCAGCTTCAGCTGGACCATCGTCGACAACTTTACCGGTACCAATCCTGCCGGTAAACAAACCGGCAACAACTCCGGCGTGTACCCTGACCTGGTAATGGCCGAATCCTACTACGTAGAACCAGGCGATACCGCTAAAATGCTCTTCACCGGCCTCGATCAGTCGAAGGAATACTCCTTCACCTTCTTCGCCAGCAGGGCCAGCGGCGGCACCAGGATCGGCGGTTACTCCATCAACGGAAGGACCGTGACGCTGGACGCTAACGACAACACCACCAACACGGTAACGCTCGATCACCTGTCGCCCGACCAGAACGGCCAGATGCTGCTCACCATCTATGTGGTGAACGCCTACGGCTACCTGAACGCCCTCGTGATCAAAGCCTACCCGAAAGAAGTAACGCAGACGCTGGCCAAACTCGGTGGCACCAATACCATGGCTACTGCCCCTAAAGGCAGCATCAGCACCGGTAGCAATACCACCGGTAGCAACACCACCGACGTTACCCTTTCTCAGGTATATCCAAGCCCCTTCACCAGCTTCGTGAACGTAGGTCTCACGCAAAATGGCAAAGGTAGCACCCGGATGGCCCTGAAACTGCTGGACCTCAACGGCCGCATCGTCAATATGAAAGACCTCGGCCTGGTAGCCCCCGGCTCCTACCAGTTCAGAATGGACATCACCGGCCGTGAACTGACACCGGGCATCTACATCCTCCAGGTAGTGGCAGACAATCAGACGGTGAAAACAGTAAAACTGGTGAAACAGTAAAACATCACTCCATATTAACTTTGAAAAAAATCCGGTTTAAAAGCCGGATTTTTTTCAATATCACTGATAGGAAAAAATCATACTTTATAGGACTTTTACATAACCAATTCATTTTTTTGTTAACACATAGCAGATAACCGTGGCAAACCTGAACATCAAAGCAACAAACGGCCATACATACGACGCGATCGTCATAGGCTCCGGCATCAGCGGAGGCTGGGCGGCGAAGGAACTATGCGAGAAAGGATTAAAAACACTACTGCTCGAAAGAGGCAGAAACGTGGAGCATGTAAAGGATTACACAACGGCCACGCTGCACCCATGGGAGTTTAAACACCGCCTTAACAACCCCGAACAGGACAAACTGGAAGATCCCATACAAAGCGGCGCCTACGACGAAAGCAGCAAACACTTTTTTGTACGTGACAAGGAGCATCCCTATATACAGGAAAAGCCTTTCAGCTGGATAAGAGGGTACCAGGTCGGCGGACGCTCCCTCACCTGGGGACGGCAATGCTACCGGCTCAGCGACCTCGACTTTGAAGCCAACGCAAAAGACGGCCACGGCGTGGACTGGCCTATCCGTTATCAGGATATTGCCCCCTGGTACGATTATGTGGAACAGTTTGCCGGCATCAGCGGCCAGGCAGAAGGACTTCCCCATCTGCCCGATGGACAGTTTCTTCCGCCAATGGAGCTCAACTGCCTCGAGCAGCATGTACGTGAACAGCTAAAACAAAAATACAACGACCGGCTGCTGACCATTGCCCGTGTGGCCAACCTGTCGCAAAGCCATAATAATCGCGGGCCCTGTCAGTACCGCAACCTGTGTCACCGCGGCTGTCCTTTCGGCGGCTATTTCAGCAGCAACGGCGCTACGTTGCCCGCCGCTATGGCCACCGGCAATCTTACACTGCGTCCATTCAGTATCGTTACGGAGATCATCTACGATAAAAATACCCGCAAAGCCAGCGGCGTACGCATCATCGATGCCGAAACCAAAGAGAGCATGGAATACCATGCCCGCATCATTTTCCTCAACGCCTCCACCATCGCGTCTGCAGCCATCCTGCTGAAATCTGTTTCCGACGCCTTCCCTAACGGCCTGGGCAACAACAACGATATGGTGGGCCGCCATCTCATGGACCATCACTTTAAAGTCGGCGCCATGGGAGAATACAAAGGGTTCAAAGATCAGTATTATGCAGGCCGCAGACCGGCCGGCATCTATATTCCCCGCTTCCGTAATGTGAACGAAGCCACCCACAGAACAGACTATCTACGCGGTTTTGGATACCAGGGCTATGCGGAAAGGGAAGCGTGGATGGATAACTTTAAGATGCCGGGTTATGGGGACCAGTTTAAAAAAGACCTGACCAACCCCGGCAAGTGGGTGATGTGGCTTGGCGCCTGGGGAGAAATGCTGCCCTATGCCGATAACCGCGTAACCCTCTCCCCTTCTGACACGGACAAATGGGGCCAGCCGCTGGTACGTATCAGCTTTGATATCAAAGACAATGAAAAAGCCATGCGGAAAGATATGCGCAGCAGCGCGGAGGAAATGCTGGAGATGAGCGGGCTTACCAATATTTCAGGATTTGATTACAACTACACAGGCGGTGAATGCGTGCACGAAATGGGCACCGTGAGAATGGGACATGATCCGAAAACATCCGTCCTGAATAAATGGAACCAGCTTCACGAAGTGTCGAATGTGTTTGTCACCGATGGCAGCTGTATGGCCTCTTCTGCCACACAGAACCCGTCGCTGACCTACATGGCACTGACAGCACGGGCCTGCGATCATGCCGTACAACTGCTGAAAAAAAATGAATTATAATTTGTCGTTGCCCGATAAAAGAAAAGACCAAAGCAGACAAGTGCTTTGGTCTTTTTTTATGTAAATAATAATCTCGTTATTTTTTGCGGAAACCGGTCACTCCCAGTGCAGAACCGGCTTTGGGCGCAAAATAATTACCAACGTCCACACCTGCGGCGTCCAGCGTGGGGAAACGGCTATTAGCCTTGTCTCCCGTGCCTTCAATAGCGCCACCGCCATTTTCCGTATATACGTAGGAGTTATAGGTGATGGAGCCGCCGCTCATACGGGGTTGGATAAACGCGTTATCAGTAACCGTCAATGCGGCTGTCATGCCCTTTTCACCGTTGATGCGCAGGGAAACGCCTCCTGTAAGCGCCACGGTGTTGTTGCTGATGGTCACCGCCGCCCGGTCGGTGCCTCTGAAGCTGATGCCGTCATTACCGCCCTGGCTATTGTTCACAAAAAGATTGTTGCTGATAACGTGTTTGGAACCGTTTTCACCGGAACCATAGAACTGCAGCAGCTCTCCCCAGCCATCATGCACGTAGTTGTCATGCACATAGGTATTGGTGGCACGGCCTCCGATGAGGATGCCGCCGTTGTGTGAACTGTTATGTTTCATGCCCCAGTTGGTCACGGTATTGTTGAACACTTCCAGCTGATCGATGGCCGCGGTCTGTATGCCATCGGCGCCGCCGTCCTGTACGGCGTTGTTATAGATTTTTACATTATGCCATTTAATGGGCTGTACGTACTGGCTGCCGGGCGTAAAACCGGAGGCGTCGCCATAGTACGAGGTATTGGCCGTCAGGTCCCAGTAGGTGGCCGTATGCCCGATGTACATGGCCTCGTTGTTGGTACCGCTGATGGCCACATCATGGATCAACAGGTTTTCCATCTGTGAATTGGGATAATAGGTGGTGGCGTCGCCTTTCACCGGGTCTGTCTTGGCCCATATGCCCGTACCGCCGTTACGGATCGTCAGGTTCCTGATTTCAATATTGTCGGTATGTTTGCTTAATACAAGGTTAAAATACGCATCTCTCGCGGGGTGGACAGAACCATCGATGATGAAGTCTGCGCGGGAGGATTCACTGCCTACCCTGATGTAATGGCAATTGATCAGGCTCAGTGCTTCCGCCCAGGAACCACCATTCCAGTCGGGGTTGCCTATTTTTACCGAAGTACCGTCGAAATTACGGATGGTGATCGGGTTGCCTGGAGAACCATTCAGATTGGTAATGTTCACCGAATAAAACCTTCCTTTCAGATTGAGGGCGTCGCCACCTTTATAGGGGCTTTTGGCGCCGTCTATTACGAGGCGGCCATTAGCGTCCGGCAGCAGGGTATATTCCTTTCCCTTCACCGGCGGATTAGGCGTAGACGGCTGTTCCGGCGTGTCCTCATGAGGCTTCTCCGGTGTAACAACTGTTTTATTGCAACTTCCGAAATAAATAATCACAATGAATGCAAGCTTCAACATAAGCAGTTTGGAAGTAAGGTGGTGCTTCTTCATGGTTCTTCAAGAAATAATGGTATAAATTAATCCCGCCAAGGCGGTTGGTTTGCTGGATACGGTCGGGCAGGCAATGGAGAAAGAGGGCCACTATAGCTGCATGCAGGCGATACAAAGCCTGATGTTTTTGTTTTTCAGCCGTGAAGATCAAAAATTTTTTGATAGAAAAATACCTGACGGGCTGCAGCAGTAATGTGGCTGAACGGTTAGACAATTTTTTTGGGACATATGCACCCGCGAAATGGTAGGTTAAAAAATGCACACCCACTCCGCAGACCCTTTCCTGCGCTGAAACACAGGACCACAAACCATATTAAATTATTTCATATATATATATAGTATAAATATATAAAAAAATTTGAAGATTTTAAAGATTTTTTTTGCACCTGGTGAAAAGGGATAATGTTTCTGAAAATAGTCGCCTGGTCCTTTTAACCGGCAATGTAAAAAGCAGGAGGCGATTGATAACATGTTATCAATCGCCTCCTTATTATTTTGTACCGTAGGTAGTAGTGTGCTTTACAGACCGAAAGCAGATTTTACTTTGTCCACGTAGTCGAGTTTCTCCCAGGTGAACAGTTCTACTTGTACTGACTTTTCATTTTTCTTGCCTTTGTTGAACACTTTGGTGATCACCTGCGGATCGCGGCCCATGTGACCATAAGCAGCAGTTTCGCTATAGATCGGGTTACGCAGTTTCAGGCGTTGCTCGATAGCATAAGGACGCAGGTCGAAAATTTCTTCCACTTTCTTAGCGATCTCACCGTCACTCAGTTTCACCTTAGCGGTGCCGTAAGTGTTTACATACACGCCGCAGGGTTTAGCCACGCCGATAGCGTAAGATACCTGTACCAGCACTTCATCGCACACACCGGCAGCCACCAGGTTTTTGGCGATATGACGGGTAGCGTATGCAGCGGAACGGTCTACTTTGGAAGGATCTTTACCGGAGAAAGCGCCACCACCGTGCGCACCCTTACCACCATAGGTGTCTACGATGATTTTACGGCCGGTCAGACCGGTATCACCGTGCGGGCCACCGATCACAAATTTGCCGGTAGGGTTGATGTGATGTTGAATATCGTAGCCGTCGAACAGTTTTTGCAGCTCTGGTTTCAGTTTTGCTTTCACGCGGGGGATCAGGATATTGATCATGTCCGCCTTGATCTTCGCCAGCATTTCGGTATCGTCAGCGAAATCGTCGTGCTGGGTAGAGATAACGATCGTATCGATACGAACAGGTTTGTTGTCATCGGAGTATTCGATGGTCACCTGTGATTTAGCGTCGGGGCGCAGGTAAGTGATGTCTTTATTCTCGCGGCGCAGGGCAGCCAGTTCCAGCAGGAGCTTATGGGCCAGGTCCAGTGCCAGTGGCATGTAGTTCTCTGTTTCACGGGTAGCGTAGCCAAACATCATACCCTGGTCGCCGGCACCCTGTTCTTCCGGGGAAGAACGGTCCACGCCCTGGTTGATATCAGGAGACTGCTCATGGATAGCGGAGAAGATACCACAGGAGTTAGCTTCAAACATATATTCACTCTTGGTATATCCGATTTTACGGATTACTTCACGGGCGATGTCTTGTACATCCAGGTAAGCTTCTGACTTTACCTCTCCCGCCAGTACTACCTGTCCGGTAGTTACCAATGTTTCACAAGCTACTTTGGAAGACGCATCATATGCCAGAAAATGATCGATCAGTGCATCAGAAATCTGATCTGCGACTTTGTCAGGATGTCCTTCTGAAACTGATTCAGACGTAAATAAATAAGGCATAAAAGTATGGATTAGCGATTTTAAGGTTTGGTATAAATGATTCGCAATTTAATGTTATACTGAGACAGATTGCTGCCACCAGCTTTTAAACGGACAATATCCGCAAAGCTTGTGCGAAGCGCCTGCAGTCGGAAACCAGAATTGGTTTCTTGTTTTTTAATTAACATTTGCAGGAAGGTACCAACATTGAAAGAGTACTGGGATACCTGTACACCGCCGAAATTGGTGATCACTACTTTTTTGCCACCGAAATAATCATCGCCGCGAACGGTCTGGTCAATGACTTTTTTGAGGGTGTCGCCTACGCCGCTGTATTGCGATAACATAAGCCTGTCAGGGTCCGGGAAGACATTGTTCATATCGCCGGAGCCAACAGTGATCTGGGTAATCACCAGTTCTGCCTTGTTGATTACAGCGTTGGGGAAATTTTCCAGCCCGGGGATCAGCAGGTTGGTATACAGTCCCGGCGTACCTTGCAGGAACAGGACACTGTCCCCTGCCGCATTACCGGTATTGATAAATCTGCTGGCTTCCGAACCGTTATAGTTGCGTGCAATAAAATTAGCATGGCCGCTGTTGGCGCCAAAACCAAAGGTGGCGCGCAGCGAATCATCTGTTGAGTTCTTATAAAAAACGGTCAGCTTGGTGTTGGCGCCGCTCATGTCGAAGTATAACATGTTGCGGTTGGCACCGGAAGTGGTGTCAGGCACCAGGGCAAAACCTTTCAGATAAGCACGGAAAGTGGAGTCGTTGGTAAAAGCGCCATCGGATTTCTGTTGCAGCAGATCATTACCAAAAGCGTTGGACAGCTTGATACGCAGCTGGGCTGTTTCTTTGGTGCCGTATACACTGACAGAATCACGTATAGCCAACGGCGTTACTGTGGCGGTACCCAGCAATTCACCGGGGTTGTATTGTAACGGTTTGTTGTAAGCATAGTTGGAATCCCTTCTGAATCCCTGCTCAGACATTCTGTAAACGCGGAAAGTCTGTGCAGTGGTGGAATCTCCCTTGTAGCCAAGATACGCCAATGACAATACCACGGAATCGAGGGTTTGTCCGGTACCTGTAAAAGTGAAGGCGCTGGAAGGCAGGCCTACCTGCATGAACACAAAAGCATGGGTCTTGCCAAAAACAGGGTCAGTGGTAATGGAGCCGAGTGCTTTCTCGTAGAAGTTATATCCGTTAAAGAACAGGGAGTCGTACTTGTAGATATTGTTAGCAACGATGCCGTTGATGGTCGTATCCTGCCCGTTCACAAAGTCGCCCGGAGGAATAAGCCCCTTTCCGAGGATAGTAGACTCGTTGCATCCGGAAACACCGTACAACAGCGCAAAAGAAGCGGCTACAAAGCTAAGGTTCCTGAAATTAATCTTCACGCGTTAAGATTGTAAGTTTAAATGAAGTTGGCGAAAATTCACCAAATATAGGTTATTTACCAAGCAGTTGATTGTAAAGTGCCAGGTAATCAGCAAGATCATCATTGTCTTTTTTGTAAGGTAAGATGATTTTGCCTTTTTCCGCCTTCAGTTCATCCACAACTTTTTTCTCCACCTTCTCTCCGGCCAGTACCACTGCGTCAGCATACTTGCCGGCCCCTCTGTTTAACGCTGTATTGGTGCCCTCCTTAAAGAGCTCCAGATCTTTTTCCTTGATCTGGTTGCTGATGGTTGCCTTCTTGATAAAGGAAGCTCCCAGCTTTTCCTTGAAGCTATTGGGGGACAAAGAATAAACAATTTTCGAATGAGCGAAAACCGGCTCCTTCTTGTATGCTGTTTTCAGATACATCGGGATCAGGGAAGTCATCCATCCGCTGCAATGAATAATGTCCGGCGGCCATCCGAATTTTTTAACGGTTTCCAGGGCGCCTTTACAGAAGAATACAGACCTTGCCGCATTGTCATCAAAAAACTCGTCATTTTCATCTGCAAATACGGTCTTCCGCTTAAAATAATCCTCGTTATCCAGGAAATACACCTGCAAACGGGCATTGGGCAAAGAGGCCACTTTGATGATAAGCGGGTAATCATCCCCGTCTATCACAATGTTGATTCCGGACAATCGGACCACCTCGTGCAAGCGGTGTCTTCTCTCATTAATAATTCCAAATCTTGGCATGATCACTCTCACCTCCAGGCCAGCCTCATTGGACTTAATTGCCATTTTATTGACCATCGCCGCATAATCACTCAGTTCCAGGTATGGCGACATCTCTTGGGCAATAAAAAGAATTCTTTTCTTTGTGGACATTTAACGCTGATTATTAATGCAGTAATTTTTAATTTGGCTTGCAAAATTACGGATTTTTTACGGAATATTGGCCAATCTGTCAGTTTTAACATCCTTTTAAGCAATGTTTTATGTATCTATTTAAGCGCAGTAATGACCTGAAGAAGCACCTGGACCTGGTAAGAAAAAGCAGCAAAAGCATTGGTTTTGTGCCTACTATGGGAGCCCTTCATAACGGGCACCTGTCACTTATTCAGGAGGCGAAAAAAGAAAATGACGTGGTCGTCTGCAGCATTTTTGTCAATCCGACACAATTCAACGATCCCAAAGATTTTGAAAAATATCCCATTACTATCGAAGAGGATATTAAGAAATTAAACGATGCGTCAACAGATATACTTTTTCTGCCATCTGTAGAGGAAATGTACCCGGAAGGACTGGCAGGCGGCGAACATTATGACTTCGGCGACCTGGAAACCATTCTCGAAGGCAAATTCCGACCCGGCCACTTCCAGGGGGTGGGTCGTATCGTACACAAATTACTGGATATTGTGCAGCCTCACAAGCTTTTTATGGGGCAAAAAGATATGCAACAATGTCTCATAATACGTAAATTACTGCAAATCACTAATTCAAAGGTAGAATTGGTCGTCTGCCCTACCCTGCGCGAACCCTCCGGCCTAGCCATGAGCAGCCGCAATGAACGCCTCTCGCCTGCAGCCCGCAAAAAAGCCGTCGCCATCTATCAGGCACTGCTCAAACTGCGCAACGAATTCGGCAAAGGCCTCTTTCTCCTCGAAGCTGCCCGCGAAGCATTCGATGACCTGAAACAACAAGGCTTCGAACCGGAATATGTAGACATCCTCCTGCTCAAAGACGGCCACCTCGGCCATATGGACGAACCACCCGGCGATCATACCGTCATTGCGGCCGTAGCCGCCTGGCTCGATGGCGTCCGGCTGATCGATAACATGGTCCTCCAGGGTGATATATAATTTTCACTACCATAAACACAAAGGAGCAAAGGTGCGTACCTTTGCTCCTTTTCTTTGTACGCTTCGCCCTGCCACCCGCTGTCTCTTTGCGTAAAACCCTTTGCCGGAATACTTTTTTTACATAGCTTTGCGAACTGCTGATTTAGCAATTATAGTTCAGAATAATCATGCAAATAGAAATATTAAAGTGTAAGATCCACCGCGCGGTTGTAACAGAAGCTAACCTGCAATATGTTGGAAGTATCACAATAGACGAAGACCTGATGGATGCCGCCGGCCTGATCGAATACGAGAAAGTACAGGTGCTGAACGTCAACAATGGTGAAAGGCTGGAGACGTACGTAATCAAAGGCAAAAGAGGCTCCGGCGTTATCTGCATGAACGGCCCCGCCGCCCGCCTCGTTGCTCCCGGTGATATCGTGATTATTATTTCCTATGCCACAATGGACTTTGAAGAAGCAAAGAAATATACACCTATTGCCATTTTCCCCAAGGAAGGGAACAAATTGTAATCCCTTTATCATAACATATCGCTAACACCCTAAAATCTTTGGATGATGCCCAAAACGCTTAAGAACGTCATTAAGTTTATATGCTTTTTCGGCATCGGGGTGCTCCTGATATGGCTGGTCACCAAAGACCTCACACCGGAACAATGGGACCAGATCAACGTCGCTTTCCGCAAAGCCAACTACTGGCTGGCCATCCCCGCCGTGGTGATGGGCCTCGTCAGCCACTGGCTCCGCGCTACCCGCTGGAAGCTGCTCATGAAACCACTGGGGCACCAACCCTCCACGCTTAACACGTTCTTCGCCGTTATGGTAGGATACCTCGCCAACCTGGCCGTTCCCAGGCTTGGGGAAGTGACCCGCTGCGGCATCCTGGCACAATACGAAAAAATACCGGCCGATAAACTTGTAGGTACCATGATCGCGGAAAGAGCTGTCGACATGGTCTGCCTCCTGCTGCTGATAGCTGTCACCATCCTCACCCAGATCGATGTCCTGGGCGCCTACGTCCATCACGATATCTACCTGCCCATTGCGGCTAAAATAGCCAATGCCAACGGTACGCAGCTCCTGCTGCTGGCCGCTGCGGTGATGGTGTTCATACTTGCCCTCCTCTGGCTGCTGCGCCGGTTTGCACGCTCTAAAGCGGCCATCACTGTTAAAGCACTGGCCAAAGGCGTCATGGAAGGCATCTTGTCCATCGGCAAAATGGAAAACAAATGGTCGTTCATCCTGCAAAGCATCCTCATATGGGGCTGCTACCTCTCCCAGGTATATATCGGCTTCTATTGCCTGCAGGAAACCTCCCATCTCGGCATCAGCGCCGCCCTCGCAGTGCTCATGATCGGCAGCATCGGCATGATCGTCACCCCCGGCGGCATCGGCGCCTATCAGGCACTGGTACAGAAAGCCCTTGAACTCTATGGCATATCCTACGTGATCGGGTACGCCTTCGGCTGGATCATATGGGTGGTACAAACACTGCTCGTGGTCTTCGTAGGCTTCCTTAGCCTGGTGGCCCTGCCCATCCTCAATAAAAAACAAACAGCGGCTCCGGCCAAATCCTGATCCATACCTGCTGCATTACACCCTTATAACAGCTGTGTATAAACGCAGTCGTGATGATCATGCTGTGCCTCCATATCATGCCCGTCCTTTTATTTCTGCACACTGCGCTGGTTTGACAGCTTTTTCTTAACTTTAAATTAATGGCATCACATCTGCGAAAGCTGTATTATCGTGGATTGAACAACGTGAATTTTTTGAATGTAAACCTGTTTGTATGAAGATGCCGCATACGGAGAATCTGGAAATTATGACACCAACTATAGTATCAAAGAAAAACACCGGCAAAAAAAATACGGCCAAAAAAACATCGGCCAAAAAGACCCCGGTCAATAAAATCCTAACCCCTGCCGCCCCGGTAATCCCCACCAAAAAAATGATTCCCAGGGATATCAGCTGGCTGTCGTTTAACGCTCGCGTGCTGCAGGAGGCCGCAGACAGTACCGTCCCCCTGCGGGAACGTATCCGTTTCCTCGGTATCTTCTCCAACAACCTCGATGAATTTTTCCGTGTCAGGGTAGCCACCCTAAAACGCATGATGTCTATCAACAAGTCCAACAAAATGCACCTGGAAGAAAACCCGGGGAAAATACTGGACGACATACAAGCCACGGTAATAGACCAACAGCGCGAGTTTGACCGCATCTGGAAAGACATCGCACAGGAACTGGAAACAATGCATATCTTCCTGCGGACCGAAAAACATCTCAACCGGGAACAACAAAAATTTGTGCTCAACTACTTCAATGAACAGGTGCGCACCAATATCATCCCGCTGATGATTGAAAGCATCCAGCAGTTTCCCATCCTGCGAGATAAATCCATTTATCTCGCCGTAGTACTGGCCCGGCAGGACAACTCCGTGCGTCAGAAATTTGCGCTGATTGAATTACCCTCCAACGTATTGCCACGGTTTATCATCCTCCCTTCCAAAGAAGGCGAACATGATATCATCCTGCTGGAAGACCTGATACGCTTCTGCCTTCCGCATATCTTCTCCTACTTCGGCTACGATAAGTTCTCTTCCCATATCATCAAGGTGACCCGCGATGCGGAACTGGACATCGACAACGATATATCCGACAGCCTTATCCATCAGATTGAAAAAGGCCTGAAAGACCGGCGCAAAGGCAAGCCCGTGCGGTTTGTATATGATAAGGACATCGATCCCCTGCTGCTCGAATACCTGATCCGCAGAATGGGCCTCTCCGGCAAAGACAACCTCATTCCCGGCGCCCGTATCCATAATTTCAAAGACTTTATGGATTTCCCGGAATCCATCTTTCCGCCACATACGCACCGTAAAACCTTTATCCATCCGCTGTTTGCCGACGCGCCCAGTGTGATGCACGTGATACAGCGCCAGGACGTGATGCTGCATTTCCCCTATCACTCTTTCGATACCATCATAGACCTGCTGCGGGAAGCTGCTATCGATCCGAACGTGTCCTCCATTAAAATTACGGCGTACAGGCTTGCCCGTAATTCCAAAATAGTCAATGCGCTGGTAAACGCGGCCCGTAACGGCAAACATGTGACGGTAGTGCTGGAACTGCGTGCCCGCTTCGATGAAGCGGCCAACCTCGACTGGAAGGCACGTCTCGAAGATGAAGGCGTAAAAGTATTCCTCGGCATTCCTGATACGAAAGTGCATGCCAAGCTGTGCGTGATCAAAAAAAGGATCGGCACCAAAACCGTGCAGTGCGGTTTCGTCAGCACCGGCAACCTCAACGAAAGGACGGCCCAGGTATATGGCGACCATTGCCTGTTGACCGCCAACCGCTCCGTGATCGCAGACATCAACCGCATCTTCTCTTACCTGGAAAGTCCCCGCCACGATGTCAAAATCCTGGAAGGCTGTAAAACATTGCCAGTAAGCCCGCTCAATATGCGTGATACCTACATCCGCCTGATAGACCGCGAGATCAAAAACGCCAAAAACAAAAAGAAAGCGGGCATGGTGTTGAAGATGAACTCCCTCTCCGACTCCCTGCTCATCGGCAAGCTCTATGAAGCGGCCAAAGCCGGCGTAGATATCAAGATGGTGATCCGCGGTATCTGTTGCGCTTACACAGAAAACAAAAAATGGAAAAAGGACATCACCGCTGTGAGCATCGTGGATGAATACCTCGAACATGCGCGCGTATTCATTTTTCACCATGGCGGCGCCGAAAAAGTGTACATTGCCTCCTGCGACTGGATGGTACGTAACCTCGACCACCGCGTGGAAGCAGCAGTGCCTATAACGGACCCGGATATACGTAAAGAACTGGTGGACATCATGAACATCCAGCTCAGCGGTAATGTAAAGGCCCGTATACTGGACAACGAACAAACCAACCAGTACAAGAAGGAAGGCGATAAAAAAATCCGTACACAAATCGAGATTTATAAATACCTGCACGACAAGCAGTACAAATAAAATTTTTGGATTTCTGATTTTCGATTTATGACTTATTTGAAGCAGCCATTTCATCGAGTCTCAAATCCCTAAATCGAAAATCAGGAAATCCCAAAATGAAAAGTGTTATTTTTGTGTCTTAAAACAGACTGATAATTAATGAAATTAGCTGCGATTGATATTGGTTCCAATGCTGCCCGGTTGCTGATCTCCGAAGCGTCACCTAACGGTGCGGGAACGATGGACTTTACCAAAGTGAACCTGATAAGAGTACCGCTGCGGCTCGGTTTCGACGTGTTTGACCATGGCTCTATTTCAGAAAAAAGGGCCACTCATCTGATAGACACCATCAAAGCATACAAACTGCTGCTGGACGTTTATGAAGTGAAATACCTGAAAGCATGCGCTACCTCTGCCATGCGTGACGCCTCCAATGGCAACATGATTTTACAGGAAGTAAGGACACAGACCGGTATTGATATCCAAATCATCTCCGGCCAGGAAGAAGCGTCCTATATTTACGAAAACCATATTGCCGAACATCTCGACAAAACAAAGTCATACCTGTATATTGACGTAGGCGGCGGCAGTACCGAGCTCACGCTCTTCAGCGGCACCCGTCTCGTTTTCAAAGAATCATTCGATATAGGCACCATCCGCCTGCTGCATCAGCAGGTGCCCGACAGTGCCTGGCAGCAGCTGAAGGATTTTCTTAAACAGCAGCTCAGGACCATCGGGCCGGTGATCGCCATTGGCTCCGGCGGCAACATCAACAAAATATTTTCTCTCTCCAAACGCAAGGAAGGCAAACCGCTTTCGCTTGATACACTTAAAGATTACTATAAGGAATTCAGCGCATTTACAGTCGAGGAACGCATTCACCTCTATAACCTGCGGGAAGACCGTGCAGACGTGATCGTACCGGCCCTTCAGATATACATCAATGTGATGCGCTGGGCCGGGGCCGAAGAAATATACGTGCCCAAAATCGGTCTCGCCGATGGGCTGATACAGGCGCTGTACCGCGAAATAGCCGTTCCGGCCAATGGTTTCCAGTGACCACACATAAAATAATTTTCCTTTTTTCTTTTTATATCATAACCTTTGGGGGAATTTTTGGTATAAAACAACATTGCTATGTCTGTTCATAAGGACGTAAAGCGTATCACTACGCATGTTTTGCAGAAGATGAAAGTCGACGGAGAAAAAATCTCCATGATCACAGCTTATGATTTTTCCATGGCCAGGATTTTTGACGATGCCGGCATCGACGTCATCCTGGTGGGCGACTCCGCTTCCAACGTGATGGCCGGTCATGAAACAACCCTGCCTATTACGCTTGATCAGATGATTTATCACGCATCATCTGTTATACGCGCCATCAAACGCTGCTTTGTGGTGGTAGACCTTCCCTTTGGCTCCTACCAGGGCAATTCCAAGGAAGCCCTCAGTTCAGCCATCCGCATCATGAAGGAAACAGGTGCCCATGGCATCAAAATAGAAGGCGGCGAGGAAATCATTGAATCCGTAAAACGGATCATCTCCGCCGGCGTTCCGGTGATGGGACATCTGGGCCTCACCCCACAGTCCATCTATAAATTTGGCACCTACGCCGTAAGGGCCACTGAAGAGGCAGAAGCCAAAAAACTGATCGCCGATGCCAAACTGCTCCAGGACGCCGGTTGCTTCGCTATCGTACTGGAAAAGATCCCTGCCTCTCTGGCCAAAGAAGTGGCCGAGGCGGTACATATTCCGATTATCGGTATTGGCGCCGGTAAACATGTAGACGGACAGGTGCTGGTGATGCATGATATGCTTGGTATCAACAAGGAGTTCAAGCCCCGTTTTCTCCGCCGTTACCTCGATCTTTACACAGAAATTTATGGCGCCACACAGGCCTATATCAAAGATGTAAAAACGAAGGATTTCCCGAACGACAACGAACAGTATTAGCCATACTACCTGCCCTGACACCGCGCCAGCATTGTTTTAGCAGGTAATACCGGCACGCCGCAGGACTTTGGTCATCTTCCCTGTACAAAGGGAAAATTGTCATAGGCCTGCGGCGTGTTTTATTGTTGCTTCCTCCGAAACCAGCGCCCCTCCGCCTTGTCAGCTATATTTTTATCCAGCCTTCGAAAAACTTTACCCGCTTTATGCTGCTGTTCGGCAATTTTTCCCTATATTAGCTCTTTCATTATCATCAATGAATTACCTGTTAAACATACAACTCTCTCTTCTCTCCTATCTGCGGAGCACCTGCTCCCATGTGCCATGAGTTGGAAAGGCAGGTAATATTTTTTCCCTGAACATATTTTTCGTAGGTCCATCCCTGTTAGGGGTCCCTGTTGCGCTGTAACGGCCGCACCGGTATTAATTTTATTTAATACCGATATTATGCCCTGCAAACTTGGTAAATTTTACCAGGTGCTGTCCTCTTGTATAAGAGCGGGCATACTGTGCTTACGTTTCGGCCAGTATCTCTGTATTATTAATAATTCCAATAGATTATGAAACGTGTAATGATTATCGGCGCCGGCAAGATCGGCGAAACAGCTGCATTCCTGTTACAACAGTCGGGTGACTATCAGGTAACGCTGGCAGACAGTAACCAGGCATTGCTGGACAAATGTACTGATACCGGCATCGGCAAAACCAGACTGGACGTAAACGACGCTACAGCGCTGGAAAAAGCCCTGGAACCGCAGGACATGGTGCTGAGCGCCTGCCCTTTCTTTCTGAACGTGAAAATCGCGGCGGCCGCTGCCAAAGCGAAAACACACTACTTCGACCTGACCGAAGACGTGGCCACCACCAACGCCATCCGCGAAATCGCAGCGCAGGCGGATGTGAGTTTTATGCCACAATGTGGACTGGCGCCGGGTTTCATCAGCATCGCCGCTTATGACATCGCCAAACAGTTCGATACCCTCGATTCGGTAAAGCTGCGCGTAGGCGCCCTGCCACAGTTTCCGACCAACAGCCTGATGTACAATCTGACCTGGAGCACAGACGGCCTGATCAACGAATACTGCAATCCATGCGATGCCATCTATGAAGGCGAACGCAAGGAAGTAATGCCCCTCGAAGGCTACGAACGTTTTGCCCTTGACGGCGTGGAATACGAAGCCTTTAATACGTCCGGCGGCCTTTCTGCCCTGGCGGAAATACTGGATGGCAAAGTATACAACCTCGACTATAAAACCGTACGGTATCCCGGCCATTGCCAACTGATGAAAATATTGCTCAACGAGCTGAAACTCAATAAAAAACGGGATGTTCTGAAGGAAATTATGGAAGATAGCATACCTTTCACCCCACAAGACGTGGTACTGGTATTTGTGTCCGTATCCGGCACCGTGAATGGCCGGTCGGTACAGCGCTCCTACTCCCGTAAGATCTATAACCAGGAGATAGGCGGCAAAGACTTTACGGCTATCCAGCTCACCACCGCCGGTGCGGCCTGCGCAGTGATAGACCTCCATGCCAAAGGCCTGCTGCCGGGCAGTGGATTTGTAAAACAGGAAGACGTGATTTTCAAAGACCTGATCAGCAACAGGTTTGCTCAATATTATAATTAGCAGTCAGCCACAGGCTGGCCGCAGGAAGCTCAAACAAACGCCATGTTACAAGAAGTATTAAACGGCCTGATGAGCCGTTACCAGGAGCGGGTGCCGGACGTGTCAGCAGTGATCGCTGCCATGGTCAGCAACGGATTAATCGGGAAAGCGGACGATATCGAGAATGACCATATCGCCTTCCGTACCATGGGAGTACCGCAACTCGGCGTACAGTCGCTGGAGAAAATCTTTCTCCATTACGGCTATACGAAAATGGACCACTACTATTTTGCCTCCAAAAAGCTGGACGCATGGTGGTATGCACCGCCATTGCCGAAGTACCCGCGCATCTTTATCAGTGAGCTGCGGGTGACTGACCTGAGCCAACAGGCACAGGACATCATTACCAGTTATACCGATGAAGTAAAAGCGGACCCCGTCACGCTCCTGGACCTGGACGACAGCAAAGCCGTAGACACCTTCCTGCACAGTGGCCTCTGGCGTACGCCTACCCTGGCGGATTTCCAGGCGCTGGCTGCTGAAAGCGAATACGCGGCGTGGGTGATTTACAACCGCTATTACCTGAACCATTTTACGGTGAGCGTACATAATCTGCCCGCAGGATACAACACCATTGCGGAGTTCAACCAGTTCCTCGAACAAAACGGTTTTATCCTCAATGACGCCGGCGGAAAAATCAAAACCAGCCCCGATGGCAAACTGCTGCAAAGTGCTACGGTAGCAGGTATGATACCAGCCACCTTCGCCGGTGGCGAAACCATGAAAATAGCTGGTTCCTATGTGGAATTTGCGGAAAGGAAAGTACTGCCCGAATTTGCAGACCTTCCGGCCGGCGCTGTCCGTCGCGAACACCGCCGGGAAGGCTTTGAAGCAGGCAATGCCGACAAAATCTTCGAAAGCACGTACTCCACCCAAACGAAAAAAAGTTCCTAATTTAGTTTACTAATACACCCACCATGGCAGATGATATTTTAAAAGCTTTTGGCATCAGCGCGCAGCAGAGCGGCGTCAGCACCGGCAAACACTGGCTGGAAGCCGGCGGAGCAGATATTGTGTCCGTATCGCCGGTAGACAACAAGACGATTGCCACCGTTAAAAGTGCAGACCGCAGCAACTATGACGCGGTGATCGCCGTAGCACAGGAAGCCTTCAAAGAGTGGCGCCAGTGGCCCGCCCCGAGAAGAGGGGAAATTGTGCGCCAGATCGGCGAAGCGCTGCGTGCACATAAAGAACAGCTGGGCCGCCTCGTTTCCTATGAAATGGGTAAAAGCCTACAGGAAGGTTATGGAGAAGTACAGGAGATGATCGATATCTGCGATTTCGCAGTAGGCCTCTCCCGCCAGCTCTACGGCCTGAGCATGCACTCCGAACGTCCCGGCCACCGCATGTATGAGCAATGGCATCCGCTGGGCATCACCGCTATTATCTCCGCCTTTAACTTCCCGGTGGCGGTATGGAGCTGGAACTCCATGCTGGCATGGGTTTGTGGTAACGTATGTGTTTGGAAGCCTTCCGAAAAAACCCCCGTGACCGCACTGGCCTGTCAACGTATAGTCGAAACCGTATTCGCCGCCAATAATGTACCGGAAGGCGTTTGCTGTCTGGTGACCGGCGGCCGCGAAACCGGCGAATGGATGTCCAACGACCATCGTGTTCCGCTGGTATCAGCTACCGGTTCCACCCGCATGGGCAAGAGCGTAGGTGCCGCCGTAGGAGCACGCCTGGGCCGCTCCCTGCTGGAACTGGGCGGTAACAACGCGATCATCGTATCTAAAGACGCAGACCTCGACATGACCCTCATCGGTGCTGTATTCGGCGCGGTAGGCACTGCCGGTCAGCGTTGCACCTCCACCCGCCGCCTGATCATCCATGAAAGCGTGTACGACGCCTTTACCGCTAAACTGGTAAAAGCATACGCACAGCTCCGCATCGGCAATCCGCTGGATGAAAAGAACCACGTAGGCCCGCTGATCGACAAGGATGCGGTCAACGCCTACCTGAGCACCATCTCCCAGGTAAAAGAACAAGGCGGTACCTTCCTCGTGGAAGGCGGCGTCCTCGAAGGAGCAGGATATGAATCCGGCTGCTACGTGAAACCCTGCATCGCTGCCGTAGAAAACACCTACGCCATCGTACAGCACGAAACCTTCGCGCCTATTCTTTACGTGATGAAATACCAAACCCTCACCGAAGCCATCGCCATGCAGAACGACGTGCCTCAAGGCCTCTCCTCTGCCATCATGACGCTGAACCTCCGCGAAGCAGAACAGTTCCTCTCTGCCGCCGGTTCCGACTGTGGCATCGCCAATGTCAACATCGGTACTTCCGGTGCAGAAATAGGCGGCGCCTTCGGCGGTGAAAAAGAAACAGGCGGCGGCAGGGAAAGCGGCTCCGACGCATGGAAAGCATACATGCGCCGCCAAACCAATACCATCAACTACTCCGACAAACTGCCGCTGGCACAGGGCATTAAATTCGACCTGTAATCACCTGCAACAAATAACGAAAGGGCGTATCTGAAAGGATATGCCCTTTTTTATGTCCGGATGTCCCAGGGCTGAAGCCCTGGGCTACGTTCTGTGTCAAATCCTTTTCCGGCTAAACCTGTTATGGAAGGCAAACATCTGGCGTTGAGTGACACGACGGATACGATCAAATCTATCCATGAAAGAAATTGAATCAGAACGTAGCCCAGGGCTTCAGCCCTGGGACAAAATAAAAGGCCGCTCCTTCCGGACCGGCCTCTATATAATAGAAATTTTAAGAAACAATTTGTGGTTAAACCCTGGCTCTTTGCAGCTCCGAGGCAGTGCCCCGGAGCTTTTAACATTCATGTCAGGATGTGCTCCTCCCTGATCAGATTTAAAAGCGGTTGATAAAATTCTGCCTGCCATGCAGGACCTTCCTCTACATACATCGACTTACACAGTCTCCTCAGATTTTAAAAATAGTAGCGAGGTTAGAGAACCCCGCTTTTCGTTAAACGGAAACCATGCTTATGAGAAAAATATCCGATAGCGGGAAGCCATCAAATATTCTTCTGACTATAAATATTAGACTTTTTTTTGAATATTCATATTCAACTTTTGTGCTACGGCGGTATTATTTCCGAGCACCCTAACGATCAAAAAACGGCCGGATCCTTTATCATAGAGCGTTTTGACCGTTTTAGCCCTTACACCAAGGCTTCTCGCCATGGCCGGAATATTTTCCGGATTTCCACAAATCACGATTGTCTTGCCCTTGTTTTGCTTTACAATGCAGTCCAACACACAATCCCGGGTCTCCTGGTCTTTCGTTACCCAGTAATAAACAGGCTGCAATTGCCGCAGTTCCGATAGCGGCTCTACGGTCTGCAGAGCCTTGTTCACGTAAATGGTGTAGATAGCGGCCACGTCAATATGCCGGCAGGCTTCGGTAAACAAACGGGTCTGGTCCCGCCCTTCGTCGCTAAGGCCGGCAGATGGTGAAGACTCTTCTTCTGCTGCGTTCACAAAAATAACGGTGGTCACTTTTTCGGGGCCGGTGGCAACAGCCGCATTACCGGCAGCCAGCAGGGTGGCTAAAATAGCAGTTTTCAGCATGACGGTAGTTTTTAATGATGAGGTAATACAAATCAAAAAAGCATAAGGGAGTAATCCCACGAAATGGGTGCCTGTTGGGGAAGAGAACGTTACAGAGGAAAAGAAAGGAACCGGCGTAAAGGTAGGTTTTCCCCGCGAAATTATCGCAGTATTGTGATGGATGGCCGACAAGGCTGTTCAGCTCCCGGAGCCTGATAAGAATGGCCGTTTATATAATTTTCTCCCTTTAACCAACAAATAGCACGCTTATCATTAAAATTCGCCTGTTCTAAGGCTTTTTCTATACCTTTATTCGCATCATGATATTTTAATTATTAATTATAGAACATGAAATTGTTTAGTCGAGAGGTTGCAGTCTTGGCATGTGTTGCATTGACGGCTGCTTTTACAACGAAATCCAGTGCCCAGAGTAAAACCCAGGTGCCTAAGAACTGGCAGTTGCTGAACTACGAGACCGACAGTGTTTACGGCACCAATACCGAAAAAGCCTACAAAGAGATACTGAAAGGGAAAAAGAGCACCCCGGTGGTCGTGGCTGTGATTGATTCCGGTATCGATACCCTTCATGAAGACCTGAAAGGCATCCTTTGGACCAACCCGGGCGAAATACCCGGCAACGGCAAAGACGACGATGGAAATGGTTACATAGACGATATTCATGGCTGGAACTTCCTCGGTGCCAAAGACGGCAGCAGCCTGAAAGAAGATTCCGATGAGGCCACCCGCGAGTATTACCGCTACAAAAACAAATATGGTAACCCAGACTCCACCCTGGATAAAAATGCCAAAGAATACGCCACCTGGCAGGCCTTAAAACAGAAAATAGAAAAGCCCGGCTCCCAGACCAAGCTGCAGTATAAATCGATGGCCAAACTTCAGGAAAACGTCAATAAATGCGAAAATATCCTGAAGACATACCTTAACAAGGAAGACTTTACCGTTGGCCAGCTGGACAGTATCCAGACAACTAACCAGGATGTGCTCCTGGCACGTAACTTCATGACCCGCCTGCTGAAAAGCACTGGTGATGAGCCAGCTTCTTTCAGTGAGTTTAAAATGGAATTCGACGCCTATATGGGCGATCTGAAAAGAAAAGCAGAGGCCACTGAAATACCGCCCAACCAAAACCGCGAAAAAATCGTGGGCGATAAATATGAAGACATCACCGACACCAAATATGGCAACAATGATGTGATGGGCAAATTCGGTTTCCATGGCACCCACGTTAGTGGTATCATTGCTGCTGCCCGTAACAACGGCGTAGGTATTGACGGCGTGGCCGACAATGTTCGCATCATGGCGGTGAAAGCAGTGCCTGATGGTGATGAAAGAGACAAAGACGTAGCGCTCGCTATCCGTTATGCGGTAGACAATGGCGCACAGATCATCAACATGAGCTTCGGTAAGCCCTACTCCCCTCACAAGGAATGGGTGGACGAAGCAGTGAAATATGCGCAAAAGAAGGGCGTATTGCTGGTACATGCAGCAGGCAACGACGGCGCCAACAATGATTCGGTGCCCAACTATCCTAATCCGGATTTCGCGGACGGCAGTCCCCGCGCTGACAACTTTATTACAGTAGGCGCCAGCGGCAACGGACAAGGCCCCGATAAAGTAGCTGGTTTCTCCAACTATGGCAAAAAGAACGTAGACCTCTTCGCCCCCGGCGTGCAGATCTACTCTACCATTCCCGGCGGCAATAAATACGGCAGCGCCAGCGGCACCAGCATGGCTGCTCCGGTAGTTGCCGGCGTAGCAGCGCTCGTGCTCTCCTACTACCCGGACCTGAGCGCCCGCCAGCTGAAATATATTCTCGAAAAAAGCGCTACACCACTTCCTGATGGTACCAAAGAGGTTAACAAACCAGGTACACAGGACGAGAAAATTAACTTCGCAGATCTTTCCGTCAGCGGTGGTGTCGTGAATACCTATGAAGCCTTAAAACTGGCTGCCACCATCAAAGGTGAGAACGTAAAGAAGAAACAACACAAAGCGAAAATGAAGCCGGTAAAGAAAAACTAACCGGTGTTCCAAATACTTTCAACGAAAAAGGCGCGGATGTCCGCGCCTTTTTCGTTGAAAGTATGTTGCTGTGCCAAAGACTATTTTACCAGTCTCAGCGAAAAAGGATACTTATAGGAAGTTCCTTCATTCGCTTTCACCGCAGCGATAATGCTGAAGATAAGGTTCACCACCCATAACAGGCCATGCAGCCCGCCCCAGCTCCAGCTCCAGCCATTGGAGAAAAAGAAACCACCGGTCATCCAGCTGCCTAATGACCACAAGCCATTGAAAATGCCGGCCAGCAGGGAGATCAGCACGCTGACCAGGCTGATGGTGATTTGAAAATTGATGGCTTCTTTGCCCTGGTCGTCCACAAAACGGGATTCATTGCGTTTGATAAGCCATAATACCAGCACAAGGATGACATTGCCGGCAGGCCTGAAAATCGCAGAGCCCACGATACCACCGAGGTGAATAAAAGTGCCCCAATTACGTTCGTCTCTTAACGTCATAAAAAACAGGATTAATAAGGGTGAGAAGATAGGAGGTTTTATCGTAATATCAAAGCAGGAGAAAAGAAAAAGAAAAAAACTACAAACCTGTAAGCCGGATTCTGTCCCCTGGCAAGCCAGGGTTGCTATCATTTATCTGCGGTGACGCTCGCGCGCCCCCTGTATCTGCCTACCCTCGGACATCGGACGAGCAGCCCTCAGGCGTCCGTATACATGGCATTTCAGCACACAAGGTTTACCCGCACAAACAGTTACCTGCCTGCACCGTGGGCCCTTACCCCACATTTTCACCCTTACCCCGCCGAAACAGGGCGGTAATTTTCTGTGGCACTCTCTGTCTCCGGCAAGCCGGAGCCCACCCGTTAGGTGGTGTGTTGCTCTACGCTGTCCGGACTTTCCTTCCCTTCAGACAAGCCAAAGGAACGATAGCACGGTTTGTAGTTGGAGCGCAAAGGTACCGCATTTGAGCATTCAGGTGCAAAATATTTTAAACTTAAAACTCTTTAGCACCAAAATATTCAGGTGCTAAAGAGTTTTGTAAGCAACTATTACAGTTCATTTATTTAAACGTGATCTCTGTAGCCCCGTAACCATACTTAGCATGGTACTGGTTTACAAAGTTCGCTACTTCCGGCGTCTGACGGAGGATCTGATGGATCTCGTCTTTCAGCTTGCCTTTGCCTACGCCGTGGATCACAATCAGGTTGTGCTGATGGTGGCTGATCGCTAAGTCCAGATACCGCTGAAAGGCATTGAGCTGCACCGCCAGTATAGCAATATTGCTCATCCCCTTCCAGTTTTTCTCCAGGGCTTCGATATGCAGGTCTACCTCATGTTTGGGCTCCAGCGTCGTTTCCGGCTGCAGTTGTATCTTGCTCAGCAGGCTGGCGAAATTACCAGAGCCTATCGTGGTGGCCGGTTTGGCCTTTTTTGCATTGGGTTGCTCTGCCGGCGCCGGCGGCTCTGGTTCCTTGTCCGGGAATTTCTCAAACAGGGTGTAAGTCAGCGTGGCTTCTGCTTTGGTACGCAGCTCTTCCAACTGGGTAAACATCTGTTTGGGCTTGATTTTCCAGGTCTTTTTCACGGAGGTGGCCAGCTTAGGCTGCGGCTCCTTCAGGAAAAACGTGAACTCAAACCGCGGATTATCATTCAGAGATTCAAAGATCAGGTCTGCCAGGTAAAAATGATTATACGGCTGTATCTCATTCTTTATTTCCAGGTCCATCTGGTTGTTGAGCCATATCTGAAAATAAAAGCGCATGGCATGCGGCGTATCGTTAAACAAGTGAAACTTCATCAGCTTCACAGTTTCATCGTATCCGTCAAATTGATATACCGGCAAAACAGACAGGAACATGCCCTTATCTGTTTTAAACACTTCGTATTTTTTCCGGTCTACTTTGATCTCGTCTCCGGGAATCTGCCGGGGCTTTTCTTTCACCAGCTTTTGCTGGGTAAAACGATGGAAATAGGGAAAGTCTATCTGATCAAGGTATACCGGGAAAGTAGTGCCTTTCACTTCTATCATCACCATATTGTCATTGACAATGTCTACTACTGTGCCTTCTTCTTTTGAGCTTAACAGCAATATCTTGTCTCCAGTTTGATATTTCATATTTGCATTCTTCTGGGCACAAAAATAGAATTTTGATGGGGAAAAAGTGAGGAAGAGACAGGAAGATTTGATTTTGGGCGTGGCCGTACTTCTCCTGCGCCATAAAAAATGGTGGTACTCACAGGTACGCCTATATTAAACAACGGCTCAGAAATCGATGTAGGTATGCTTACGCTTCCTTTCAGGATGCCTGCGCATAAACTCGTCGACCGAGATGCGCCCGCTGCCGGTCACCGCAAAAACGATCAGCAGCACCAGCACCACTGCAGACAGGCCCAACACAGGGTACACCTGGAACAGCCCTGTCCGTGAGTGTACGAACAACAAAGCTCCCAGCAATACCGGGATGTTCAACAGTGCGGCCAACCTGGTTTCCAGGCCCATGGCAATGAACAAGCCGCCTACGATATGCACAAAAACAATGTAGTGTGCAATAAAGAAGGCGAACGTAACCAGCGCAGGACTTTGGTTGATCATGGTGTCCAGTGCGTCCCTGTTCATGATAAACAGGACCCCTGCCCACATCAGAAAAAGTCCCAGCGCCATACGTACAACGCTCAACCATACCGGGTGATGTGTATCACCCCATCGTGCAACTCTTTGTAGCGTGTTCATAAAACAGAATTTTAAAGAACTTGCTATTAAGTTACGAAAAATAACCCGGATTTAGGCCTGGCGAAGCTTACTGTGGCGGTAGCTGTAAAGGAAATAGATGCTGAGGCCAATGACCAGCCAGATGCTGAACACGATCCAGTTTTTCAGCGCGATCTCGGTCATCAGGTAAAAACAGCTGAGCAGTCCCAATACGGGGATGAGCGACAGCTTGCGTACCGCCGAGAACCAGGTGATAAGCACGGTTACAATGGCAAAGAAAAAGAAGGGAATATTGTGTTTCCATACCTCCCAGCCTCCGTCGAAAGACAGCCTTCTCAAGATTTCTCCACGGAAAAGCACCAGCAGGCCTATCACCAGCACAGGCACAATGATCTGGCCGTTGATATAAGGCAAACGGAACCGTTTTTCTGCGGTTTTCTCCTGTGGAGGCAACATCAGCACACCGCCGCACACGAGGATGAAGGCGAACAATGTTCCGATACTGGTAAGGTCTGTTACGATGGTGAGGTTCAGGAAAAGCGCCGGCACCCCTACAATGATACCGGTGATAATGGTAGCAAAGGAAGGTGTTTTAAACCTGGGATGGATTTTAGCGAATTTTTTCGGCAGCAGGCCGTCACGGCTCATGCTCATCCAGATGCGGGGCTGGCCGATCTGGAATACCAGCAGTACGCTGGTAGTGGCCACCACGGCGCTTACAGAGATGATATAGCTGATACCCGGCAGGTTCACTTCATTAAATACAAACGCCAGCGGGTCATCTACTTTCAGTTTGTAATAAGGCACCATGCCCGTCAGCACAAATGAAATCAACACATACAGTACGGTACAGATAATGAGGGAGTATATCATGCCACGGGGCAGGTCACGCTGCGGATTGGCACATTCCTCCGCGGTGGTGCTCACGGCATCAAAACCGATATAGGCAAAAAACACGGCGGACACGCCCTTTAAAACACCGGAGAAACCATTCGGCATAAAAGGGCTCCAGTTGCCCGGGTTCACATAAAAGAAGCCCAGAGCGATCACAAACAGGATCACCAGGATCTTCAGTCCCACCATAAAATTGGCGCTGCGCTTACTTTCCCGGATACCCACATAAGCCAGGTAGGTGATCAGTATCACGATCAGAAAAGCCGGCAGGTTGACGATAAAAGGAATCCCGAATATATGCGGCGCAGCTTCTATGGTAGCCTGTGAAGCACTGTCGTAATTGCTCGACAGCCAGTCAGGCAAAGCTATTCCCAGTCCGCGTAACAGGTTGTTGCAATAGCCGCTCCAGGATATGGCCACTGCAATATTACCAATGGCGTACTCCAGGATCAGCGCCCAGCCGATGACCCAGGCTGCCAGTTCGCCAAAGGTCACATAGGAATAAGTATATGCACTGCCGGACACCGGCACGCGGGAAGCAAATTCTGCATAACAAAGGGCGGAGAACCCGCAGGTAATGGCGGTGATCACAAACAGCAGGGACACGCCCGGACCGCCATGAAAAGACGCTTCACCAATAGTAGAGAAGATACCGGCGCCAATTACCGCTGCAATCCCCATCGCTGTCAGGTCTTTCACCTTCAGCACTTTATGCATGCCTACTCCTGTTTCAAGGCTGTCAGTCATTCCTTCATTGGCATCTTTGATAATAGTGGTCAGGGACTTCTTTCTAAACAGCGAGTTAGACATTGGCGACGGAATTACGTTTTAGTGTAGTCTTTTAATAAAAAAATCTTGCCCAGGACCGGTGGCCGGGAAATTGAATATATGAAAAATAATCATTTGACAATTTAATTATTTAATCATTTTTCCCCCTCCGGTCCTGAGAAAGACGCGAATATAATGCGATTTTGGATATAAAAATTACTGCTGGCGGTTTAACAGGAAGTCTGCCAGTTCCATCAGAGGCTTTTTACGGGCCGACAGCACGGCGATATCTTCGAGACGGGCGAAGGCCTGCTGTTGAAAACGTTCTTTTTCTTTTTCCGCCCAGATGTCCACCTTGCAGCTGCGGAAAAGGTCCAGCACCCTGGCCACCTTATCATCCGGGTTGGTTTCCATCAGTTTTTTCAGCTCTGCTTTTTGCGCCGCATTGCACAGCTCCAGCGCTTTCAGCAACAGGAAGGTCTTTTTATTGACGAGGATGTCTCCACCCTGCTGTTTTCCGAATTTATCGGGGTCACCGAAAGCATCAAGGAAATCGTCCTGTATCTGGAAGGCGATGCCGATATTTTTCCCAAAAGCATATATGTGTTCCTGGTTACCTTCGCTGCCGCCGCCGATGATAGCGCCCAGCTGCAGGCTGGCAGCCAGCAGCACGGAGGTTTTCAGGCCAATCATGCGCACATAGTCATCATACTGTACCTGTTCAGGTTCCATCTGTTCAAAGTCCATGTCTATCTGCTGGCCTTCACATACTTCTTTCGCCGCCTTGTTGAACACAGTGATAATTTTCTGTTTGTACCTGGACTGTACCTTGTTGAGCATATCATACACATTGATCAGCATAACGTCGCCGGCGAGGATGGCGGCGGGTTCACCATAGATCATGTGTACGGTCTGATGTCCCCGGCGGATGGGTGCTTTGTCCATGATATCGTCATGGATCAGCGTAAAGTTATGGAACAGTTCCACCGCGTTGCCTACCTGAAAGGCATCCTGGTGCAGATCATCAAACAGTTCGTTGCCCATCAGGCACAGTACCGGACGGATACGTTTCCCACCGATCTGCAGGATATGGGACGCTGCATCGTACAAACGTGTAGGTTCTTTCGGAAAATGCCATTGATCAAACTGCTGGCTGAACTGCGCTATTAACTCTTTAAATGAATGCATGTCAAATAGACGGTGATTTTATTGTTTATTTCTTTGTTTTCTTTTTAGCGGCAGCTTTTTTCGGCGTCGCCTTTTTTGCAGATGCTTTAGCAGCCGCCTTTTTAGCAGGGGCCTTGGTCACCGTTGTTTTCACAGCGGCTTTTTTAGCGGGTGCCTTGGTGGCGGCTTTTTTGGCCGGTGCTTTAACAGCGGCTTTCTTTGCAGGAGCTTTAGCGACAGCTTTCTTTGCAGGAGCTTTAGCGACAGCTTTCTTTGCAGGAGCGGCGACCGCTTTTTTCGCAGCAGCTTTTTTAGCCGGTACAGCAGCTTTTTTGGCGGCTGCTTTTTTAGCAACCGGCGCTTTGGCCGCAGGTGCTTTTTTTGTAGCGGCTTTAGCTATTGTTGTTTTGGCAGCCGGTGCTTTTACGGCCGCTTTAGCGGTGGCTTTCCTGGCAGCAGCTTTTGGCGCAGCGGTTTTGACTGTTTTTTTCTTTTCAGCCGGAGCAGCTTTGGCCACAGGTTTTTCGGTCGCTTTTTTAGCGCCGGCCTTAGCGGTGGTTTTCTTCTCTGTTTTTTTAACGGCAGGAGATTCCATTACCGGTTGTACAGGCGTTTCCGCCGCTTTTTTGCTGGTGTTTGTTTTTATTTTTCCGGGAGATGCCGGAGCCGCCGCTGGTGTTGCTTCTGCTGATACCGGCGCTGGCACTGCATCTGCCTGGGCCGCTTTGTCGGCTGTCTGTTTTTTCGCTGTTTTCTTTTTCTTCACAGGCGCCGTTTCAGTTGCCGGTGAAGGTGCAGGAGCTGCTGGTGGCGGCGTGGTGACGTCTACCACGTGCGTTTCCGCGATCACCTGGTCAACAACCGGTTCAGGCGGTATTTCCAGGGAAACGGCAGGTGCAACAGGCGCTTCAGGCGTAAAGGGCCGTTTTTCCCTTGGCTGCCATGGCTGCTGCTGGCCGTGTTTTTGTTTTTTCTTTTTGTGGTCCCGGCGGCCTTCGCGGCGCTCATCGCGCTGACCGGGTTTAAATTCACGGCCGGCAGTAGCCAGTTCGCTGTCCAGCTCATAATCCAGCTGGCGTTTGGCGAGGTTGGCGGCCACCACGCGGATGGACACTTTCTCCCCTATACGGAAACGGCGGCCGCTGGCCTGTCCTACCAGCGCATATTCTGCTTCGTTGAAGGCAAACTCCTCCTTGCGGTTGAGATTATGGATGCTCACCAGCCCTTCACATTTGGTATCTACGGTTTCCACCCAGAAACCAAAGTGCGCCACACCGCTGATCACGCCTTCAAAGGTGTGACCAATAAACTGCTGCATATACTCTACCTGCTTGTATTTGTTGGCCGCCCTTTCGGCTTCCATGGCTTTACGTTCCATTTCAGAATCGTGCTTGCATTTGGTCTCCATCTGCTTGTCAGGATGGATATCGTCGGCCAGGCATTCGGCCACTACGCGATGTACCAGTACATCGGGGTAACGGCGTATCGGAGAGGTAAAGTGACAATAGTCTTCAAAGCCGAGGCCATAGTGGCCCACGTTGTTGACCGTATAAATGGCCTTGGCCATGGTACGGATGCCCAGGGTTTCCAGCACGTGTTGTTCAGGCTTGCCCTGTACCAGCTGCAACATCCTGTTAAATGAACGGGCAATGCTTTCAGGGGAGCTCACATCGAACTTATAGCCAAACTTACTGGCGAAAGCGGCGAACACCTTGAGTTTGTCAGGGTCCGGCGTATCGTGCACCCTATAAGGGAAGGGCACCGGTTGTTTGTTGACTTTGATTTTGGACACATAAGTGGCCACGGTCCTGTTGGCCAGCAACATAAACTCTTCGATCAGCTGATGCGCTTCTTTGCTCTCTTTCACCACAATGCCAACTGGCTTGCCTTTTTCATCCAGCTTGAAGCGGACTTCCTGTGAGGAGAAGTTGATGGCGCCATGCGCAAAGCGCTCCTGGCGGAGTGTCTGGGCTATTTTATTGAGCAGCAGGATTTCCTTTTCGTAAGGTCCTTCTTTGGTCTCGATCACTTCCTGTGCTTCTTCATAGGTGAAGCGGTGGTCAGAGTGGATCAGTGTCCGTCCTATCCAGTAATGTTTCACCTCTCCTTTCTCGTTCATCTGGAAGATGGCGGAGAAAGTGAGTTTATCTTCATGCGGGCGCAGGGAGCACAGTTCATTGGAAATTTTTTCCGGGAGCATGGGCAGTACACGGTCCGGCAGGTACACGGAGGTGGCGCGCCTGTCGGCTTCCTTGTCCAGTTCTGTGCCAGGCACCACATAGTGGCTCACATCAGCGATATGCACCCCTATCTCGTACAGGCCGTTTTTCAGCGGCCGGATGGAGATGGCGTCGTCAAAGTCTTTGGCGTCGACGGGGTCTATCGTGAAGGTGAGGATGTTTCTGCAGTCCTTGCGTTTCCGTACTTCCGTGTCCGTTATTTCTTCTTTGATACCAGCCAGTTCGTTCATTACTTCAGTGGGGAAGTTGAGCGGGAAACCGGCTTCGATGAGGATTTCCTTCATGGCGAGGTCGTTGGTGTCGCTGGCATCGAGGATTTCGATGACTTCACCCACGGGCTTGCGGGTTTTCTCGCCCCAGGCCACCACTTTCACCACGGCTTTATCACCGGACTTCCCGTTATTGAGGGAGTTGGCGGGGATATAGATGTCCGGCATGAACAGGCCCTTTTCCGTGATCAGGAAGCCGAAGCTTTTGCTCACCTGCAGGGTGCCGGTAAATTCAGTCTTGTTACGTTTAAGGATGTCCGTTATAACGCCTTCCTGACGGCCATCGCCTCCGCCATGTTTGATCACGTCTACCAGGACTTCATCTTTATCGAGGGCGGTATTCAGGTTTTTCTGCTTTACCATGATGTCCCTGGCGAGGCCCGGTACAATCACGAAGGCCATTCCTGACCTTGTCAGTTCCACAACACCTCTGAAGGTTTTTTTCTGACCGGGCTGTTTCTGACCGGGGTGTTTCTGACCGGGGTGTTTCTTATCTTTCTTTTTCTTACTCATGTTTGGTTGTAGTCTTATTGACCGAAGGCCGGCAACTGCCGGGCCACATAGTCAAAAATAAAGTTATTAAATGATTCCGCTTCTCCGAAGAGGAACGAAATTTCCACTGGCATAACAGCTATTTGCAGGTTTTGTTCTGCCAGCTCTTTTTGCAGGAGATGCAGCCTTACTGCGTCTTTTTCTGTGGTGATGACCATCTTTTGTGTTCCGGGCAGGTCATCTCTTTCCTTTTTAATTTTTGCAATATCTTTTTCTGAATAGTAATAGTGATCGGGAAACGCCAGCAGGTACACTTTCTGATACTGTTGTTGCAGTTTTTCCAGGAGCGGTTCCGGCCGGGCGATGCCGCAGGCGAGTAACACCGAGGCCGAAGCAGGAACATTCACGGGCTGCCGGGTTGTCATATCAAATAATGCGCCGTACTGCAAGGTAGTAAAAAACAGCCGCTGACCGGGTAACGGATTGATTTCTTTTTCCAGCGCCGCTTTTTCAGCCAGGCTCATGTCCGGCGGACACTTGGAAACGATAATGCAATTAGCGCGCTGGTAACCGCTTCTTCCTTCCCGCAAACGGCCGAAAGGCACCACATGGTCGCGGGTGAACAGCCGGCTGTATTCGGTAATCATGATGTTCATGCCGGGTTTCACAGACCGGTGCTGGAAAGCATCGTCCAGCAACACAACCTGGGTGTCCGGCTCGTCGCCCAGTAGCTGTGGGATGGCCAGCATTCTTTCTTCGCCCACGCACACTTTGATGTCCGGGTATTTAGCATGGAACTGCATCGGTTCATCACCGATGTCGGCGGCGGTGCTGTGTTCATCGGCCAGCAGGTAACCGCTGGTACGGCGGTTATAGCCGCGGCTGAGCGTGGCCGTCCTGAAGTGGTCTTTGAGCAGGCGGATCAGGTATTCCACATGCGGCGTCTTGCCGGTACCGCCTACTGACAGGTTGCCACAGGCAATCACCGGCAGGTCGAATTCCACGGCCGTCAACAGGCCTTTATCGTAGAAGCGGTTGCGGGCCCACATCACAAGGCCATAAAGCAGGGAGAAGGGATATAACAGTATTTTCAGGTAACTCAGTAGTTTCAGCACTGCTAAGGTTGTTTAAAATGATAAATAAAGTCGGGCGTCACCACCGTCTGCAGCGGCACGTCCCAGGGGTCGGCATCACTGATGCCCTCAATAGGGCCAAACAGCGAAAGGCCTACTGTACGCACATCGGGGCGGCACTGCTTCAGGAAACGGTCGTACATGCCTTTGCCATACCCTACCCGCTGGCCCTGCTGATCGAAAGCCAATAAGGGCACCATCACCAGGTCGACGGTTTCCGGCAGCACCGGATCCCCGTTTTCCGGCTCAGGGATACCGAAACGGTTTTTTACCAGCACCGTGTTGACATGCCACGCATAATGCAGCATATCGCCGGTTTTCATGTCGGCCTTTGGAAGCACCAGCTGTAGGTCCGGATGCTGTTGCCGCAGCCATTGGGCCAATGGCCAGGTATCGACTTCTTTTTTTTCCGAGATGGGAAGGAAAAGATGCAGATAACGCACTCCCTGGTAATCCAGCTGGCGGGCGTGGGCCAGCAGCCGTTCGTTCAGGTCTGCCGCCGTGGCGTCTGGGAGGTTCAGGCGCTGCTCCAGGAAGTGTTTTCGTATATCCTTTTTGGTGATCATGCCAGTAACGCCTTTAAGGGAGCTGACAAAAGTTGTGCCTGTTGCTGCACAAATGCCATATTGACTTCCGCGGCCTGTGGGATACGCCCTATACGGGGATATCCGCTGAGCCGCACGATATCATCTTCATTTGTATGGTAATCGCCGCCAAAAATCCAGCCTATAACGGGAACGCCTGCATGTTGCAGTACCCGGGCCGTCAGCAGGCTGTGATTAATGCTGCCGAGATAATTCTGTGCCGCGATAATAACGCCGGCACCGAGATCGCGGACCAGGTCCAGCGTCAGCACATCGTCTGTCAGCGGCACCAGCAGCCCACCGGCGCCTTCTATCACGAGCGGCCGGCCGGCCGGTTGCAGCAGGCCCGCCTGTCTTACAATTTCAGCGGTATCGATGGTGACTTGTTCCATGCGCGCGGCCAGGTGCGGCGAGGCCGGCTCTTTTAATACATATGCTTCCGGATGGCAAACGGTGATGCCTTCCGGCACCAGGGCCCTGACAGTCTGCGTGTCGGTGCCTTCTTCAGACCCTGATTGTACAGGTTTCCAGTAGTCGGCCTCCAGGGCGGTGGTCACACAGGCGGATATGATGGTTTTCCCTACACCGGTGCCAATACCGGTTACAAATATTCGATTCATCTACGGCAAATATAACAGAGGAATTACGATTTACGAATTACGAATTACGAATGAAGGCTTGTTTTCAGGTTAATGACCACAGAGAACGTCAGATTTTAACATTTTTTAAATCTTGGATGTTTTCCATCAAATTACAGCTATTATTAAAAATAATTCATCTACCTAAATCATTATCAGAAAAACAAAAAGAAATCAGGGGATTCTGCCGATGGCCCGTTAAGGCCGGTTACAGCAATTTAATGGCAGCGGCCTGTTTGTTTGGGCTTAATTCGTAATTTACAACTGTACACAACCTCATTGATTTTATGAAATACGCAGCAAACATTCTCGAAACGATAGGACATACCCCGCTGGTAAAACTGAACCGCGTAACCGCTTCCCTCCCCTGTCCCGTATTCGCCAAGGTAGAATTTTTTAATCCGGGCAATTCCATTAAAGACCGTATGGCCATTAAGATGGTGGAAGTGGCGGAACAGAAAGGCCTGCTCAAACCCGGCGGCACCATCATTGAAGGCACTTCCGGCAATACCGGCATGGGCCTCGCCCTGGCAGCGGTGATCAAAGGCTACAAATGTATCTTCACCACTACCGATAAACAGTCCAAGGAAAAGGTAGACATCCTCAAAGCCGTAGGCGCAGAAGTGATCGTGTGCCCGACCAACGTGGAACCGGAAGATCCCCGCTCCTACTATTCCGTATCTAAAAGACTGGCTACCGAAATACCTAACTCATTTTACGTTAATCAATATGACAACCTTGCCAACCGCGACGCCCACTACGAGCAGACCGGCCCGGAAATATGGGAACAGACAGACGGCAACGTAACACACCTCATCGTGGCCACCGGCACCGGCGGCACCATTACCGGCACCGGCAAATTCCTCAAGGAAAAAAATCCGAATATCAAAGTATGGGCCATCGACAGCTACGGTTCCCTGCTCAAAAAATATTTCGAAACCGGTGAAATAGATATGGGCGAAGTGTATCCCTATATCACCGAAGGCATCGGCGAAGACTTTGTGCCGCAGAACTACGACATGAGCGTGATCGACGCCTTCACCAAAGTGACGGACAAAGACGGCGCCGTAATGGCCCGCCGTATCACCAAAGAAGAAGGGATTTTCGTTGGCTACTCCGCCGGATCGGCCGTAGCAGGACTGATGCAACTCAAAGACACCCTCAAGCCGGACGATGTGGTAGTAGTAATTTTCCATGACCATGGCAGCCGTTATGTAGGAAAAGTATATAACGACCAGTGGATGATGGAACGCGGCTTCCTCGACGTAAAAACCGTAAAAGACATTGTAGGCGCCCGTCGCAATATGCCGCTGGTCACCATCAACGCCGAAGAAAAGGTAAGCGAAGCCATTGCCAAAATGCGCAAATTCGATATCGAACATATCCCTGTCACCAATGGCAGCGACATCATCGGCGCTGTATCAGAGAGTGGGCTGTTCAACAAGCTGATTGATAACCCGCACCTGAAAGACGCGTCCGTACAGGAAGTCATGCACGCTCCGTTCCCCATGGTCAACCCGGACACGCCGATAGAGAAACTGTCCGTTTACATCAATCGTGAAAACGGCGCCGTTATGACCAAAGACGAAAGCGGCGACCATCATATTGTAACCAAATACGACATCATTCAGGCCCTGGGCCGTTAACAACTATGTTCCGGGACCAACTGAACCGTACCATTCATCTGCCGGAGGCGCCAAAGCGGATTATCTCGCTGGTGCCTTCGCAGACAGAACTTTTATATACCCTCGGACTGGAAGAGGAAGTGGTGGGCATCACCAAATTTTGCGTGCATCCCGAATCGTGGTTCCGCAGCAAAACACGCGTGGGCGGCACCAAAAACGTACGCATGGAAGTGATCAGGGAACTGTCTCCTGATCTGATCATCGCCAATAAAGAAGAAAATACCGCCGAAGACGTGATGGCGCTGATGGAGCATTATCCCGTATGGGTGAGCAATATACAGTCGCTCGAAGATGCCTGTGACATGATCACCGGGATCGGCGCCATTACCCGGAAGACCGATGCCGCCATCCGACTGGCAGACACCATCCGGCAACGTTTTGCGGCGTTACAACCGCTCCCCCGCCCTGTTCCCACCGCCTACTTTATCTGGCGCGATCCGTGGATGGCCGCTGGCGGAGATACTTTCATCCACCAGATGCTGCAACGCTGCGGTCTGCAAAACGTATTCGCAGACATACCACGTTACCCAGCCATCGACGAAGAACAGCTGGCAGCCAGCGGTTGCAGGCTGGTACTGTTATCGTCCGAACCGTATCCTTTTAAAGAAAAACACATGCATGAAATACAGGCCATCCTTCCAAATGCAAAGGTGATGCTGGTAGACGGTGAACTGTTCTCGTGGTATGGCAGCCGGCTGCTGGAAGCGCCGGCGTATTTTCAGGAGTTGTTTCAGCAAATAGCCCAGGGCTGAAGCCCGGGGTCACACTGAGTGTCTTCTGCCGCATAGCTGTTCAGTGCCCGGGGATTGTTTTGATGTACAGGCCTTTGGTTATTTCTTTGAGGCTGCCAATTGGCAGCTTTCTTTTTTTAAATTACCTTATTTTTTTTCATGAGCAACCGTTTTGTTATCTCTTCCGTAACAAGAGTATCTCCATTTTATTCACAAAACGCTTTTTATGGAAAGAAGGGATTTTGTATCCAACATCGGAATGACGCTGGCACTGGCTTGTGTTGGCGGATTAGCGGCCTGCAGCAAGGGCGGGGACGGTTACGGGTCCTCACCACAACCTACGCCGGGCGGAGCTAATGCTAAGCTGTCGCTCAACCTGAGCACGGACCTTCCTAACCCCGGCGACTTTAAAATCTCCAACGGGGTGATCATCATCCGTACCGGCACGGGCAATACGGCGGCGGATTTCACTGCATTATCCAGCACGTGCACACATCAGGGATGTACCGTTGCCACATTCAACAACACTACGAAACTGATAGAATGCAATGCGCCTTGCGGCCATGGCAGCAGGTATACGACCAGCGGCGCAGTGAATACCGGTCCGGCTACAACAGCGCTGACCGCCTATACCATTACCATTAGCGGTAACACCTTGACTGTTGCCTGATGCAATGAAAGAGGACATTTACGGCTGATAACGGAACAGGTAAACCGTATCAAAAAACGGGAAGTGACGGGCCTTAGCAATTCAATTGCTGTTCCGGCCTGCTTTCCATGGTTGTAATCGTGAAAAGCAGGCCGCAAAAACATCTCCGGATTACGAGCAGCCAATCATCAGAAGAACCTGGATCAGAACGTAGCCCAGGGCTTCAGCCCTGGGATTAATGTTTTATCAGAAAATCCACCACCCATGCGGCGAAGTGGTTTGAGCGCATCACGCTGTTGTGATCGCCGGCCACGGTGCCATGCATGCCGCGGGGCATCATGGCAGCGAGTGGGCCGCCGGTGTCATTATCTTCATCTTTATCGCCTCCTATCACCAGTACCGGCTGTTGCACCTTCGCCAATTCGAATGGTGCGGTGGCGGGCTGGCCCCATTGCATCAGCGCCAGCGCCCGCTGGTCTAACCCTTTCGCCTGTACGTTTTTGACCATGGCTGCCAGTTCCGGTACATCTTTTCCGGAGAGGGCCTCATAAAATTTCAGCCGGCGTGGCCATGCAGGGTCGGTGAAGCCGGTGCCGATGCCGCCGAGCACGGCGCAGGTCACCCTGGGGTCCAGCACCAGCAAACGTGCCGCGATGATAGATCCGCGGGAATAGCCCACTACTTTGTACGCCGGCAGTTGCAGATGCCGGGCAAGACCAATAATATCGCGGGCTTCCGCGTCCTGTGCGTAGGCGAGGCTGTCATGCGGATGGCCGGAGGCGCCGTTGCCTCGCAGGTCCGGCGTGATCACGCGGAACCCGTGTTGCAGCAGGGAGTCGTATAATGGCGTGGCAGGCCATGAATCGCCGCTGCCCATGAAGCCGTGTACCAGTATGACCGGTTCTCCGTTTCCTTTGACAGTATAATGAATGCGGGTACCGTCAAAAGAAGAAAAGTAATTGATGGAATCGTTTGCATTCCGATCAAACCGGCCAGCGAAGAGTGTTTTAAAGGAAAGCAGCAGTAATGTGGCGCAGCAGATTTTACGCATAGCAGTAAGGAATAAGAGGTTAAAATACATTTTTCCGCCTGTATTTTTCAGCGGAGATAAAAATACATTTCGCTATAAATCTTATTTTTTACTGTGTATATTTGCTTTCCTAAAAAAACAAATACATTTTAAAGTATGGGAAAATACAGAGCTGGCGTATTATTCGGCGAAGAGCTGGATGCGCTGTATAACGATGCCAAAGACAACGGATTTGCTATGCCTGCCGTGAACGTAGTGGGGACCAATTCAGTTAATGCGGTACTGGAAACGGCTGCCAAAGTAAATTCACCGGTTATTATACAGTTTTCCAATGGCGGCGCTCAGTTTTACGCCGGTAAAGGTATGCCGAACGATAAGCTGCAGGCTAACATCGCTGGCGGTATCTCTGGTGCGAAACATGTACACGAAGTAGCGAAATATTATGGTGTTCCGGTTGTGCTCCATACTGACCATGCCGCTAAAAAATGGCTGCCATGGATCGACGGTCTGCTGGATGCCGGTGAAACTTTCTTCAAACAAACCGGTCAACCGCTGTACAGCTCTCACATGCTGGACCTCTCCGAAGAGCCTATCCAGGAAAACATCGAGATCTCCCACAAATACTTTGAGCGGATGAACAAGCTGGGCATGTCCATCGAAATCGAGCTGGGCGTGACCGGCGGCGAGGAAGATGGTGTAGACAACTCCGGCGTGGACAACTCCAAGCTCTATACGCAGCCTGAAGACGTGGCTTATGCTTACGAAGTGCTGTCTAAAGTAGGCAGCCGCTTCACGGTAGCTGCTGCATTCGGTAACGTACACGGCGTATACAGCCCGGGCAACGTGGAACTGCGCCCTGTGATCCTGCAGAACAGCCAGGAATACATCCAACAGAAATTCGGCACCAAAGCTAAACCGGTTTACTATGTATTCCACGGTGGCAGCGGTTCTCCAAAACACCAGATCGCTGAAGCACTGGGCTACGGCGTTATCAAAATGAACATTGACACTGACATGCAGTGGGCATTCTGGGAAGGCGTGCACGACTACTACGAAGCGAAGAAAGAATACCTGCAGGGCCAACTGGGCAACCCCGAAGGTGCTGACAAGCCTAACAAAAAATACTACGATCCGCGCGTATGGCTGCGCAAAGGTGAAGATACCTTTGTAAAACGTCTGGAAGAGGCGTTCCGCGACCTGAACTGCATCAACAGAAACTAATACCGGTACCTCCGGAAGGATGCGCCTGAAAAGCGCCCGCCGGACTGATATTTCAGTATAACCGCCCGAAGCGGAAACAAAGCGAACTTATATTAAAATAATCGCTTTTGTTTCCGCTTCATTATTAATAGTTAAAATAAAACAATTTCCCTCATTTTCGGGACGAGATTCTGACAACTGTTTGGTTTTATGCATTAATTCGTATCTTGCACCACTATTTTCTAATCTAATAGTAAAATATGTCAAGCTGGTTTAAGCGAATTAAACAAGGCATCTCCACTTCCACCAGTGAGAAGAAGGAAGCACCGGACGGGTTGTGGCACAAGTGTCCTAACTGTAAGAAAACCACCACTGTTAAGGATCTGAAGGAGCATTACTACGTGTGTGATAAATGTAACTATCACAACCGTATCAACTCCAAAGAGTATTTTGAGATTATTTTCGACGACAATCAGTTCGAGGAACTGTTTTCCAATATTTACCCGACCGATTTCCTAGGCTTTAAAGACCTGAAACCTTACGCTGACAGGCTGAAGGACGCACAAAAGAAATCCGGCCTGAAAGATGCCATGACAGTTGGCACCGGTAAGGTAAACGGATTGGACCTGGTAGTGGCCTGTATGGACTTCAACTTCATCGGCGGCTCTATGGGCTCCGTGGTAGGTGAAAAAATCGCCCGTTCCATTGACTACTGCATCGTGCACAAAATGCCATTGATGATCATCTCCAAATCCGGCGGTGCGCGTATGATGGAAAGTGCCTTCTCCCTGATGCAGATGGCCAAAACTTCCGCGAAACTGACGCAGCTCGCCACCGCCAGACTGCCCTTTATCTCTCTGATGACCGATCCTACTACCGGTGGTGTGACCGCCTCCTTCGCGATGCTGGGAGACGTGAACATTGCGGAACCAGGCGCCCTGATTGGCTTTGCCGGCCCCAGGATCATCAAAGAGACGATCAAAAAAGACCTCCCTGCTGGTTTCCAAAGCGCTGAGTTCCTGCTGGAACACGGCTTCCTGGACTTCATCATGGACCGGAAAGAATTAAAAACAAGACTGGCCAACCTGCTCAGTCTCTTCAAAAACTAGATAATCATTTTGGGATTTCCGAATTTTTTGATTTTGGAATTTTGGGAGACCATCAGGTCGATTAAATCACGAAATCAAAAAATCGAAAATCCCAAAATTTTCACCCCATGGCCGAATTAAGAAACAGATCAGCATATTTTGAGTACGCAATAGAAGAAAAATTTATTGCGGGAATGGTATTGACAGGAACAGAGATTAAGTCTATCCGCGCCAGCAGGGTCAGTTTTAATGATTCCTTTTGTTATTTTTCAAAAGGAGAATTGTTTGTTAAAAGCCTGCATATCGCCGAATATTCTCACGGCACCAGCGCCAATCACGATCCCCTGCGCGAAAGAAAATTGCTGTTGACAAAACGGGAATTGAAAAAAATCGAGAACAAGATCAAAGAACGAGGCTATACCATTGTTCCGCTTCGTATATTCATCACGGATAAAAGTCTTGCCAAAATGGAAATAGGTGTGGGCAAGGGTAAAAAACTGTACGACAAACGGGAATCTATCAAACAACGTGAGTCCGACAGGGAATTACGCCGCCAGATCAAATAGCCACTGCTGCAAGCAACGTCACTGCATAAATCCTGTCCCTTGAATACGATTAGTCTACCTTTCCGTTCTGCCGGCATACGGGGAATGTTATGCCTGTTGGCCTGCCTCCTCTTATGGGGCTGCCGCTCCGGCGAAAAACTCTACAACAAAGGCAAATACGACGACGCTGTAGCCGCTTTCATCAAAAAACTTCAGCGCAGGCCACAAGACGCCACCGCCCTGCAGCTGCTGCCCGAAGCCTACCGCCAGGCACAAAGACTGCACGACGACCGGGTCAACGGTTTTCTCCGCTCCAACAACCAGCTTAAATGGGAACCGGTACGCAATGAATACCGCGCCATGCAACGGCTGTACGATCTCATTCACAGTTCCCCCGCCGCCTTGCAGGTGGTGACCCCTAAAGATTATCGTGACGCCATTACCGGCGCGCAGGAAAACGCCGCAGAAAGCCGCTATGACCGCGGTGTGGCACTCATGGAGCGGGGCGACAAGGCCAGCGCCCGCAAAGCCTACGAGGAATTCGCCGCCTCCCTTAAACTGATCAGCAATTACCGCGACGCCAAAGAGCGCATGGAAGAAGCCTTTCAGGCCGGCGTGATACACGTGGTCGTGAGTGAGATAGATGTGCGCTCCCCCTTCTTCCAGTTCAGCGCCGACCAGTTCCGCGACTATCTCGTGCGCACACTGCAACAACGCAGCATCAACCGGTTCGTGGCCTTTTATGACGAACGTTTTGCCCGGAACGAAAACCTGCAGCCCGATCAGTACATCGCCCTGCGCTTCCAGGACTTCGTAGTGGGCCAGACCTTCGTGGACCGCCTTCAGCGCGATGTCTCCAAAGAGATCGTTACCGGTACCTCCAAAGACACCTCCGGCAAAATCATCAACATATACACTACCGTTAAAGCCACCCTCTTCATCACCAAAAAAACCGTGGTGTCCAAAGGGCTGCTGGACTATCAGATCACCGATACCAATAACGGCCGCTTACTGCGCACAGACCGCATTCCGGGCAGCTACACCTGGCTCAACCAGTTTGGCACCTATCGCGGCGACTACCGCGCACTGAGCGAGGAAGACAAAAAAATGATCGGGGGCCAGGACGTAGCGCCACCACCACCGCAGGACCTTTTTATCGAATTCACCAGACCCATATACGATCAGCTGGAAAGGGACTTAAGAAGTTACTACAGTAACATCAACTAAATAAAGAAGGCCATGATTACCTGCGTAATCATGGCCTTCTTCCTTATATCTTAAGTTACAACAGCGGTGTCAATACAGGTATCAGCTGATGTGCCGGCACCACCCCGCTCTGGCGCCATGCCAGCTTTCCGTTTTTAAACAACAGCATGGTGGGTACGCTGCTAATCTGCCATTGGGCCGCCAGCTGCTGGTTTTTATCGATATCAATTTTAATGATGCGAAGCTTGTCTCCAAATTTGTCTTTCACCTCTTTCAGAATGGGTGGCATCATCTTACAGGGGCCGCACCAGACGGCAAAACAGTCGATCAGCACCGGGGTGTCTGACTGAAGTATTGATTGCAGGTTTTCCATAGCGCACTGATTTAATCCACCTGCAAAATAATCTTTTTTAAAGACTTGATAATGGGCAAGTTGGAGACAACACCGCCTGCACCACTTGACTGCATTGAAAACATTTCATACATTAGGTATATCTGTAATTTCAAATCACGCCGCCAATGAACATATTATCCTCTGTCATCTACATGATCTGGTTTCTTTCCGAGATATTATTACACAGAATATTACGGGGAGGGGCGCCAGACGATCAAAAGAAAAAAGACAAAGGCAGCCTCGCCTATATCTGGATTATTATCCTGATCAGCATCAACACAGCCGTATACATTTCTTACAAGACAAAGTTCCCTATACTGCAGCAGGGCAGCCTGATGAACTATATCGGTCTGTCCGTTATCCTGGCCGGCATGGCGCTGCGCTTTTATGCCATTGCATCACTGGGCCGGTTGTTTACCGTGGTGGTAACCATCCGTAAGGACCATCATATCAAGAAAGACGGTATTTACAGCATTTTGCGGCACCCCTCCTATGCAGGCTCCCTGTTGTCTTTCCTCGGTTTTGGCCTGTCGCTCAACAACTGGCCGGGGCTGGCCATAGCGTTCGTCCCGGTGCTGGCGGCCTTTATCTACCGCATGAACATAGAAGAAAAAGTGTTGACAGAACAGTTCGGCAACGAATATGCAGAGTACATCCAACAGACCCGTCGCATTCTTCCTTTTATCTATTAAAAGCATAAAAAAAGCCTTTGGAAAAACTTCCAAAGGCTTTGATTTATGAAGGATAAAAACTAGTTGTTGATATTGGGATTGTTCTGTAACTCAGCGATGGGAACAGCGAACAGGTAGTAAGAGCTGTTTTTCACAAAAGCGCTGCCATCAGGCAGTTTCAGCGTACGGTGCCCTACCCCGCGCACCTGCACTACAGAACCATCCGGCTGCGGTACATTGATGATACTGTCAGCACCGGTGTAAGACTTAAATGGTTTCCTTACTACGGTACCGCCTGTACGAATAATATCCACCAGTGAGAAACCTTCGCCCCACAATTCCTTTCTTCTTTCCAGCAGGACCGTGTCGGTCACGGAACCGCCGCCGCCATAGAGATGGGAGTTGCGCGCTGTTCTGAGCACATTCAGCACTTCTGCCGCTTTAGTGGCATTGCTGGTGCGCGCATAGCCTTCTGCTTCGATCAGGTACATTTCCGCGGAACGCATCAACACCACATCAGACACCATTGCACCGGGATCGCGGAAACGGAATTTTTTGTACAGCAAAGCGCCGGGACCGCTGGTGCTCCACTGGAACAAACGGAAACGCACGTCTGTGCTGTCAAAATAACCCTGGAACCACGGATCGGCCTTAAAGCTTTTATAGTAAGCCACCGGTGTGGACACGTCCAGGAAATTAAACGTAGAGGCAGCCACGTTCTGGCTGGGTGTCTGCGGCTGGCCCCAGATCCATTCCGGATTGTTGACATCATTGAAGCCTTTGTTATAGTCATCACCGGACATCAGCGGATAACCGTTGCGTGCCGCCACAGCAGCAGCGATAGCTTTGTCAGGCTGGTTGCTGTAGAGATAAGCACGTGCCAGCAGACCATTGGTCACATTAGCATCAATTTTGAATTTCTGCGTAGCGCTGCGGCTGTAGTCGGTGAGCAACGGCACAGCAGCCTGTAAGTCGCTGATCGCCTGTTGATATACCTGTGTTACTGTAGACCGGGCTTTACCGGGAGTAGACGGATTGGCCGGATCAGTGTAAATGGGCACTGATTTAGCGTTCGGGTCGTTGGTAACGCCGAAGGAATAAAATTCCGCCAGTGTCAGGTAGCACCAGCCTCTTAAGGCTGACGCCTGTCCTTTCAGCAGCTTACGTTTAGCATCATCGCCAGGCACCTTATCTATTTTAGACAGGAAGTTGTTGCAGTTATCGATGGTTTTATACAGGATGGTCCAGTAAGCGCTCACCCTGTTTTTGGTCTTGTCTGCCATCTCGTTAAACGTGTACGAGTCCCTGAAACCATAAGCGGTAGTCAACGCCACGTCGCTACCCATGGCATCGCTGGTAAGGTCCAGCGATTTGATGCCCGGAACGGCGAAGGTGAAGTAGGTTTCAAACATATATGCCCAGATACCTGTCAGCGCAGTTTCTGCGTTATCAACGGTGTTAAACACCTGGTCATCGGGCACGGCATTGGTTGGCCGCGTGTTCAGGTAATCCTTGTTGCAGGCTGCGAGAACAGCTGCGGCGAATATAGCGATGAATAATAGTCTGTTCTTTTTCATGACACAGTTTTTAGAAGCTCAGATTAATACCGGCAGATACGGATTTCACGGCCGGGTAACGATAGTAGGTAGTACCGCCAACAGTCTGTTCAGGGTCCATGCCTTGATGGTTGTACAGCGTGAACAGGTTTTCTCCCTGTACGTACACCGTAATATTGTTCAGGTGGGCCCTTTCCATCAGTGTTTTCGGCAGTGAATAACTGAGGTTCAGGCTCTTCAGTCTGGCGTAGGTGGCATCGTACAGGAAACGTGTGGAAGCGCCAGTCCAGCTGGGCGCTACCGTGTTCACCTGTGGTACGTCCGTATTGCGGTTGGTGGGTGTCCAGGCGTTCAGCACTTCTGTAGACCATGCGCGGCCGGCGGAACCACCCAGTCCCATCAGGAAGGTATAGTCATTGTCCAGTACTTTACCTCCGATGCTGTACACGATCAGGAACGACAGGGAGAAGTTCTTGTAAGTGAACGTATTGGTCAGGCCACCATATAGGTCCGGCAGTGATGAACCGGAATAATAAAGGGACGCCTGGCTGTAATTGCTGGTATCCTTGATGCTGCCGTCCGGATTAGTGTATTTCCACTGTGGCGCACCGGTATTGGGGTTTACACCTGCCCACTGGCGAAGGTAAAAGTCATAGATGGATTTACCCACCATCAGTTTTTTGGTACCGGAAATAATTTCCTGCTGAGGCAGGCTGGTGACTTTGTTCCGGTAGTGTGTCATATTAAGATCGATGTTCCAGCTGAAGTTTTTTGTGCGTATAGGCGTACCATGCAGGTTGAGGTCTACACCGGTGTTTTTCAGGGCGCCTATGTTCTCATCTATTGAACTGTAACCAATAGAAGGTGCCTTAGGCCTGGAATACAGCAGGTCCTGTGATTTGCGAACGAAGAACTCCGCGCTGCCGCCGAAACGGTTGTCAAACATGGACCAGTCCACACCGATGTTGAGGTTGAGGTTTGTTTCCCATTTCAGCCTGTCGTTGAACAGGAATTCGCGGAACGTACCGCCCATTCCCAGGTTGCTGTTAACGGAGTACAGCGGCAGGTAGTTGTAGTAGCGGGAATCGCCCAGGTTATCATTACCCTGTCCGCCGTAGCTGGCGCGCAGTGTCAGCAGATTGAGCCAGGAGGAATTTTTCAGGAAAGATTCTTCCGTCAGTTTCCAGGAACCGCCTACAGACCAGAAAGTGCCCCAGCGGCGGTCCGGTGCGAAGCGGGAAGATCCATCGCGGCGCAGGGAAGCGGAGAAGAAGTATTTTCCGGAGTAATCGTATTCCGCTCTTCCCAGGAAGGAGCTTTGCCTGTAGTTGTCGGAATAGCCGGTGAAGCCGCCTATCAGCGCAGCATCTGCCGGTTCGTCGATACCCGGTACGGAGAACCCGGATTTGTTGCCTTCAACGTAAGTGTAGTTAAACTTATATGCTTCCTGACCGGCCAGCACATTCAGGTGATGTTTTTCATTGAAGGTAGTCTCGTAGGTCAGGATGTTATTGAAAGTCCAGCTGAAAGTACGGTAGTTGCCTTTTAATACAGTACCGCCTACTTCCTGGTCGAAACCGAGGGTCGGGTTCGTATAGTCATGGCCTATGCGGGAAGAGTAGTCGGCGTTATAGCTGGTTTTAAACTTCAGTCCTTTGTAGAGCGTAGCTTCCGCATAAAAACGGGCAGACACGTCATCACGGATCACGTCATGTTTATCGATGCCGGACGTCTGTACCAGATTGGTACGGGGATTGGCCGGATCGGGGCGGTAGTCGCCATAGTCGAAGATCTTATTACCGTTGGCATCCTGGAGATAGGCGCCGGTGTTCGGGTCCCGCTGATAAACCGGGTACATAGGGCCCATCAGACGGCCATAGTTGATATAGTTGTCACTGCGGCTGTCTTCAGATGGAGGCGCTTGCTGGTCAGAGTGTGCCGCACTGAGGTTGAGGCCTACTTTCAGCCATTTACGGGCGTCAATATCGAAGTTGGAGCGTACAGTATAACGTTTGAAGCCGGAGCCAAGATAGATACCCTGGTCATCGAGGTAACCGCCGGAGATGAGGTAACGGGTTTTATCCGTAGCGCCGCTGATGGCCACATTGGCTTCCGTGCGGTGACCGGTGCGTTGCATCGCTTTGTCCCAGTCATCGTTCCACAGTGGTTTAGCACCGGCTACCAGCTTACCGTCGGTGCCTACCGGCTGCGGGAATGCACTGCCGTAGGGGTTAATGCCCAACTCTCCCACCAGGTCGCGGCTGGCGTTTTTAGCAGCGGTGATGGAGTCCTGGCTGCCCAGGTTTTCGTTGAACAATGCGCGCCAGTACATCGGGAAGTATTGATCGGTAGACATCCTGTCATAATCTTTCACGGCTCTTTTAGAGAAACCCTGACTAACGCGAACGTCTATATTACTTCCTTTGGCTTTTCCTTTTTTAGTGGTGATGATGATAACGCCGTTGGCACCGCGTGAACCGTACAACGCAGCAGAGGCTGCGTCTTTCAGTACGCTGATGGACTCGATATCATACGGGTTGATGGCGCTGAGGCTACCGCCGTAAGGCACCCCGTCTACCACGTAGAGCGGATCTGCCGAAGCGTTGATAGAACCAACACCGCGGATACGGATAGTAGCATCAGAACCAGGCTGACCGCTCTGGGATGCGCTCTGCACGCCAGGCGCCAGGCCCTGTAAGGCTTTGGTGACACTGGATACCTGACGGTTCTCCAGTTCAGCGCCCTTTATCTGTGATACCGAACCGGTGTAAGAGCTCTTTTTAGCAGTACCGTAAGCGATAACTACTATCTCATCAATATTTTTACCGGCTGATTGCAGGGTGATGGTCAGTGGGGCGGTACTAACAGGTACTTCCTGTGGTGTCATGCCTACATAACTGATGACCAGTGTAGTGGCGGCCGGATCTGTAACTTCCAGCCGGAAAGAGCCGTCAGGGCCGGTCAGCACACCTTTCGTCGTACCTTTAATGACGATGGTGGCGCCGGGCAAAGGTTCTTTGTCTTTGGCCGACAGGACGGTACCCGTAACGGTACGTACCTGCGAAAAAGCTGCCAGTGGTCCCAGCAGCAGTAGAAGAATCAGCAATCGTTGTAACATAAGTTCTATGTTGATTGGTTTAGAGAACGAATAAAGGCAATAACAGTCCTGTATCTGCTATAAAGCAGATAACACCAGCTTAGCCTCCTTGTATTATTTGTACGGTGACAGTTATCTTCCTGAAGCAGCTAATGTTGCTGTAACCGGTTGTTTCGGAAGATCTGTTGTGCAGAAAGCGATTTTGATTTTTAACAACAGCAACAACAACTTTGGTTGATGCATTCAACGGACTGGTTCTTCATTTCCATAATCGGTTTCCTTTGTCGTTTTTTCTTTATCATATTACTCTATTAATCCTATAGACTAATGGAGCCGCAAAGCTAGGGTGTTTATACGTAAACAACAAAAGTTTTGTTAAAAAAGTTGAAACATGATGAACAGAATTACTACTGATTCGCCTGATTACTAGGATGAACGGTTGCCAATAACGGCGTTAGTGTTGTATTTGAGGTGGGCTGGCCCTGTCTTTATTTTTCGGGCGGCGTGATCACCCATGTGATGGCCTGATTATGTTTTTATCTAGCTACTTATTTAACGTCATTTATCTGCATATTACCCCCATCATACAAATATCTGATCACCGGAATAAAAATGTCTTAGCCTTTGTGCATCAGCAATACAATGATCACACCGGAAGTAGTAAGCGTGATGTTGGCCACGGCATACGCCACGGTATAACCCAGGGCAGGCACTTTACTGTTGAGCGCATCCTGTACCGCCAGCAACGGTGCAGATTCATCGTGGGCGCCGGCACACGCGCCCAAACCAATGGCAGGATGAAATTTGAAAACATATTTAGACAGGAACAACGCCACCACCATGGGCAGCAGGCTTAACACCAATCCTGCGAGGAAAAGTGTAAGGCCTTCTTGTTTAAGTCCCTGTAAAAAACCATCGCTGGCGGTAAGCCCTACGATAGCGATGAATACGTGCAGTCCCAGTTTTGTCAGCACCCATTGGGAAGAAGACGGAATATATCCGAAACGCGGATTCACGCTGCGCAGCCATCCGAAGAAAAGTCCTGCTATCAGGGCTCCTCCGCTGGTGCTCAGCTCTATGGGCACATTGCCAATGCGCACGCTCATAGCGCCTACCAGCGCACCTAACGCGATGCCGCCTGCCAGATACGGAATATCCGTTTCCACGCCTACCCGTTCTTTAAAACCTAATATGGGCACTGCGAGGTCTAATTCCTCCTGTATGCCCACCAGTTCGGCCACATCACCTTTTTGTACAATGGTGTTGGCTTCCAGCGGTATCTCGATACCAGAACGTGTGATTTTCCGGACACTGATGCCATGCAGTTGTGGCCGGCGCACCAACACCTTGATGGGTTTGTTGATTGCCGTGCTTTTATTGATCACCACATTGATGGCCTGCACGGGGAACGTCAGCAGATCAGCATCAGCCACTTCCCTGCCCAGCATGTCGCCGGAGGCAATGGCGGCTGAACGTTGCCCGCCAACAGCGATAATATCTCCCTGGCGCACCACAAAATCCTGCGGAGTGGCCATCATCTCTCCTTCCCGCCTAACACGCAGGAGATACAACACTCGTTTTTTCCGGCGAAAAAATGCTTCCAGTTCACCTACCGATTTTCCTTCTTCCCCTACCAGTTCACTGTTGACAAGGTAAGCCCTGAACGCTACATGGTCGTAGGCATTTTTGATATCTCCGTCTTCCTCCGCGCTCGTATCAGTAAGGGTGGCCTCCAGTTTGCGTGTTTCTTCTATCAGCTTCTCTCTGCTGCCAGACATGAACCAGGGACCTATAACGGACAGAAACCAGCTGGTACCGGCTGTCCCAAAGATGTAGGTCACAGCATATGCAACAGGGATCTGGTTGACCAGCCGCTCTTTGTCAGCTATACTAATGTTGAGCTCATTGATAGTATTGGAAGCGACACCGATAATAGCGGAACAGGTGTTGGCCCCGGACATCAGTCCGGCGGTGGTGCCCGTATCAAAATGCAGGATGGAAGCAATCACCCAGCAGAAAAAAAGACTGCTGCAGCAAACGATGAAAGAGAAGGCCGCTATCGGGAGGCCATCTTTTTTCAGTCCCTGGAAAAATTGCGGGCCAATGCTGTAACCGGTGCAAAACAGGAACAACAGGAAAAAGATGGATTTGGCTGCGCCGGGGATCTGGATGTGGATACCGCCAATGACAATGCCTACCAGTAGTACGCCGGTGACAGTGCCGAGCGTAAATCCTTTAATGCGTAGTTTGCCTAGGAGAAAACCTATGAGCAGGGTTAACATGACAGCGATTTCCGGGTATTTCTGAAGCGTTTCTATCAACCAGGTAAGCATAAACGAAGTTTTTCCGTTTATATTACAATCCGGGCCGTCAGTTGGTTCGGCGATGGTTAATTTCCGCTTTCGAAGCCCTGGTCTATCAGCCAGTTACCGCTATCGGCGGCCTGCGTGGCCAGTTCATCGCAACGGTTATTGAGCGGGTTGCTGGCATGGCCTTTCACCCATTGCATTTTGACTTTATGTCTTCTGTAGAGCGGAATGAAACGCATCCACAGGTCTTTGTTCTTTTTATCTTTAAAACCGGTTTTCACCCAGCCCCATATCCAGCCTTTTTCGATACTGTCCACCACATATTTACTGTCTGTAAAAATGGTCATTTCCAGTCCTTCTTTCTTTAACGCCTCGAGTGCGGTGATCACCGCCAGCAGCTCCATCCTGTTGTTCGTTGTTTTACGGTATCCCTGTGATAATTCCTTGCGCACACTTCCCCATAATAATACCACACCGTAGCCACCGGGCCCGGGATTGCCGCGGGAGGCGCCATCCGTATATATCTGCAATTCTGCCATAGCGCGCAAATATAACGCTCATTTATAAATTTTGACATTTAGTTATTTTGATATTTAGTTGGCCTCTTTAGCAGGAAGGCAGTCAACTAAATATCAAAATAACTACGTGTCAAAATAATCAGACCTGAAATACTCCTACGTTAAACGGCTGTTCCACGGGTGCGTTGTTGGCTGCTTTGATACATTCTGACACATGCCTGCGCGTATCAGCGGGATCGATGATATCATCCACCCAAAGGCGGGCGGCGGCGTAGTAAGGAGTGGTCTGGCTATTGTATTTGTCCGTGATTTCCTTGAGCAGGCGGGCTTCTTCCTCCGGGGTGATTTCCTGTCCTTTTGCTTTGAGGGAAGCCACCTGGATCTGCAATAATGTTTTAGCGGCCTGTTCACCGCCCATCACCGCAATTTTAGCAGAAGGCCATGCAAAGATAAAACGGGGATCATACGCTTTGCCACACATGGCGTAGTTGCCCGCGCCGTAGGAATTACCGATGATGATGGTGATTTTAGGCACCACGGAATTGGACACCGCGTTGACCAGTTTAGCGCCGTCTTTGATGATGCCGGCATGTTCGCTGCGGCTGCCTACCATGAAGCCGGTTACGTCCTGCAGGAACACCAGTGGTATTTTTTTCTGGTTGCAGTTCATGATGAAGCGGGCAGCCTTGTCGGCGCTGTCGTTGTAGATAACGCCGCCCATCTGTAATTCGCCTTTGCGGCTCTTCACTATTTTACGCTGGTTGGCCACGATGCCTACCGCCCAGCCATCGATGCGGGCGTAACCGCAAAGGATGCTTTTACCGTAATCCTGTTTATATTGATCAAAAGCCGAATCGTCCACGATGCGGTGGATGATGTCGAGCATGTCATATGGACGGGAACTGTCTGACGGCAGCACGGCATGCAGTTCTGCTTCCGGCTGTGCGGGCGCCACCGGCGCGATGCGGTCAAATCCGGCAGTAGGCCCCTGCCCTATTTTGCTGACGATCCGTTTTATCTGATCGAGGCATTCTTCGTCTGTTTTGAATTTGTAATCGGCGATACCGGAGATTTCGGTATGGGTAACAGCGCCACCTAACGTTTCCGCATCTACGTCTTCACCGATAGCCGCCTTTACAAGGTACGGGCCGGCGAGGAAGATAGAGCCGTTGCCTTCCACCATCAGCACTTCATCGCTCATAATGGGCAGATAGGCGCCGCCCGCCACACAGCTGCCCATTACGGCGGCTATCTGGGTAATGCCCATGGCGCTCATGCGGGCGTTGTTACGGAAGATGCGGCCAAAGTGTTCCTTGTCAGGGAATATTTCATCCTGCATGGGCAGGAACACGCCGGCGCTGTCTACCAGGTAGATGACCGGGAGATGGTTTTCCATGGCTATTTCCTGTAAGCGCAGGTTCTTTTTGCCCGTCATGGGAAACCAGGCGCCGGCTTTTACTGTCATGTCGTTGGCCACGATCATACACTGGCGGCCGCTTACGTAACCGATGCCGCCAACTGTGCCGGCAGCGGGGCAGCCGCCGTATTCGGGGTACATTTCATAGGCAGCAAAGGCGCCGATTTCAATAAAAGGAGTGTCTTTGTCTATCAGATATTGAATCCGTTCCCTGGCCGTCAGCTTGCCCCGTTGGCGGACCTTCTCCAGGCTTTTTTTCCCGCCGCCCTGTTCGATGGTGCCGAGGCGCTGTTTCATAGTGCTGATGGCCAGTCTCATGGCATCTTCGTTCTTGTTCGTTTCCAGATCCACTTGGTTCATAACGTTTGGGTTTTACTTTAAAAATACCGACAAATAAGTTAAATTACGAATTATGCAGCTTACAGAACACCTCGCTTCTTCCATAGAAGCGTTATACAATGGGAAACCCTGGCTGGATGTAACTTTCAGGGAACATCTTTCCCGGATAGACGCACGTCAGGCCGTAAAAAGCCTGAACGGCTCCAATAACATCTGGCAGATCGTGAACCATGTTATCTTCTGGCATCAGCGGGTAGAGCGGTATATGCATAACGAACCGCCGGAAAAAGGCGGAGACCTTCCGGACTTCTATATGCCGGAAAACCATGGGGAGGAAAACTGGCAGGCCACCATTCACCGGCTGGAGCACTCATTTGACCAGATAGCCGCCACTATCCGTAAGTTCCCGGAAGCAGCCCTGTTTGATACCTTTCCAGGCACCGATAAAAAAGCCGTTTATTATTTACAGGGCCTCGCAGAACACGATGCCTACCATTTGGGACAGATAGTTTTGCTACGTTTATATAATCCCTAAAAAAATTACGAATTACGAATTACGAATTACGAATTACGAATTACGAATTACGAATTACGAATTACGAATGGAGGACCTCCTTATCGGTAGGTTACTAACTAACCTTTCCATTAAAAGGTCCTCCATTCGTAATTCGTAATTCGTAATTCGTAATTATCTATTGGGTAAGGTCCATATCATACCGTTGTTCATACTGTTGCTGGCCCCACAGCTGCAGGAACTTCTCTCCCGTTTTCCGGAAGCCTGCCTTTTTATAGATGTCGATGGCAGTGTTTTGCAGGCTGGTGGTCATCAGATATACGTTCTGATAATTTTTCTCCCGGCAGAAGGCGATGGCTTCCGCAAAAAGGCGTTTTCCCAGTCCGCGTCCCCTGTAATCGGGATGTACAATGAACCAGCGCAGCTGGGCCAGGTAACGGGAAGAGCCGAGTATGGCCACCGCTCCCACGATCCGGTTGTCCGCAACGGCCAGAAACACCCTGTCTTTGTTGGTGTTGTAGGTGGTGAGAAAATCCTGGAACGTTTTGCACACATAGGATTCAAATTCAAAGTTATAGCCACACTCCTTCGCGTACAGTTCTCCATGCAGGTATATCAGGTATCCGATATCGCCTGGTTGCAGATCGTAACGGATACGGATATCCGAAGTTGGCGCCGGGGAGCTGGTGCCCGACAAGACAGTTTCGATGGTTTTCATGGCGCCGGTGACCTGTTGCCGTTGCGACATTTCCAGTGGTTCCAATATCTGACGGATCTGTTCCGATGACCTTTCATTGAGGCCGGTCATCATTTTCCTTCCCTTAGCGGTGAGTTGCAGGAAGAAAGTACGGCCGTCGGCGGGCGACTGCTGCCGGGTGATCAATCCGGCGGTTTCAAATTTCTTCAGGATACGACTGAGGTATCCCCCGTCTATCTTCATGACAGCGATCAATTGACCGGCGGTGCATTTTTCCTGCTCCCCGATCTCATATAACACCCGCACTTCCGAAAGTGAATATTTACTTTCCAGGATGTGCTGGTCCAACAGGCCCACTACACCTGTATAAAAGCGGTTAAAATGGCGAACATCCGCTATCAGTGTATCATTGGATGACATATAAATCTGTATTTCAACCAAAAATACGAAAATACTTGACATAGTCAACTATTTTGTTTGACAAAAGCAAATAATCACAACAAGGGTTAATAGTGTAAAAAACACCCCTGCAGCATACATACACTCAATAGGGTAAGATGTTATATTTGTGATTTAGCACTGTATATTGTGTGCGGTCTTGATTAAAACTCATTTATGTCACCAGGATTATTATTTTCGTTCGTCGTTGCTTACTTTGTTATTTTACTGATTGTCGCCTGGTACACCGGCCGTGGGTCTAACAATGACTCCTTTTTTATCGGAAACCGCAACAGTAACTGGATGCTGGTAGCGTTCGGGATGATTGGCACCTCTTTGAGCGGTGTTACGTTTGTCAGTGTTCCGGGGGCGGTTGGCAAAGACGCCTTTACCTATTTCCAGATCACGCTGGGTTACTTTATCGGGTACATCACCATTGCCTATGTGTTGATACCGCTTTATTACCGGCTGCAACTGACTTCCATTTACAACTACCTGAACACGCGCTTTGGGGTGATGTCGTACAAAACAGGGGCATCTTTCTTTATCCTGTCACGTACGTTGGGGGCAACCGCCCGGCTGTACCTGGTGGTGCGTATCCTGCAAGACGCCATCCTGTCCAGCTTTGGGGTTCCCTTCTGGCTTACTACCCTTATCATTCTCTTTATGATCCTGGTATATACCTATGAAGGCGGCGTGAAGACGATCGTGTATACCGACACCCTGCAGACCACCTGTATGCTGGCAGGCCTGATCATCTGCGTATTCTACATCCTGCATGCCATGCACATGGACATGGGCCAGAGTATCAGCGCTATGCAGGAAAAAGGGCTTACCCGTATTTTCGAATTTGATCCCAACAGCAAGCTGTTTTTTGTCAAACAGATATTGGCCGGAGCGTTTATCACCATTACCATGACCGGCCTTGACCAGGAGATGATGCAGAAAAACATTTCTGTTAAAACCCTGCACGACTCCCAGAAAAACATGGTGTCCCTGGCATTTATCATGTTAGTGGTGATTGGCCTGTTCCTGTTCCTGGGGGGGCTGTTGAACCTCTACGGCTCACAAGTACAGGTATCTGCCAGCGGCGATGCGCTGTTCCCTGAACTGGCCCTGCGCCACATGCCTCCGGTGATCTCCGTGATCTTCATCATTGCACTGATCTCTGCGCTGTTCCCCAGTGCTGATGGCGCCATGACGGCCCTCACCTCTTCTATCTGCATAGACATCCTGGACATACAACGTCGCAGCGACTGGGACGAAGCCAGGAAAAAGAAGGTACGTCAGCGTATCCACCTGATGATGGCATTTATCTTCCTGCTGTTTGTCATGGTGTTTGAATGGGTGAACAACCCCAGTATGATCGGCGTGATCCTGAAAGTGGCCACTTATACCTACGGGCCACTACTCGGCCTCTTCGCCTTTGGCATCCTGAGCAAACGGACCGTCAACGACCGCCTGGTGCCGATCGTTTGTGTGGTGGCGCCACTGCTCTGCTACGTGGTGGACACCAATCAGTCCGTGCTGTTCAAACAGTTCCAGATTGGACTGGAACTGCTGATCATTAACGGCGCCTTTACGTATATCGGCCTGCTGATGATTTCCCGGAGAAAAATTTAGGGATTTCCTGATTTACGATTTTTTGATTTCCCAAACTGATAAAAGCGAAGACCAAAGCAGGTAGCTGATACCGCTTTGGTCTTCGCTTTTATTCGCAAAATCAAAAAATCGTAAATCAGTTTGTTTCCCTGGATTTATTAAGCATGTGCAATTCCAGAATGGTGGTCCTGCCGTTTTCACTTTCCCGGTACATGGGAATAAACTTGCGGTTGAACTGTATCTCCTCATAGGTGTAGGAAGTGCGTTGCAATACCGTGTTGGCGTATACATCGTTAAAGCCTTTTACCAGCACATAAATCTCCACGTCCGCGTTCCGCATGTCTTCTGCGGTAAAGCCCAGCAGCGGGCTGTTTTCATCGATGGGATGCACGACGGTCCAGTTCATGGAAAGGCTCTCTATTTTTCCTCTTTCCAGTGGCAGGGAGTAGAATTTGTATACCGGTGTATCGTTCTCCACAACTTGCAGACCGATCGTTACTGTAACATCCACATTGGTGAGCGTATGGTTGTCTTTGTATGAGGCGAAGCGGAACATCAGGCCGGTCATGTCTTTATAGGGGCAGATCAGCGCATTGTCACTGAACACGAGGTGCGCCCTTGGCCTGGAGAAACGGCCATACATGAGACCAGTGGCCACCGCAAAGGAGAGAAAGCCCGACATGGCTTCGATGGCCGCCACCATATTAGCGCCGTCGCCAATGGGGTTTACCCGGCCATAACCTACTGTGGTAAAGGTTTCCGTGCTGAAGAAAAAAATCTCTTTCAATCGCATCCAGGGAGTTTGCCCGATAATGCCCTGGAACTGGTCTACCCCCAGCACCCAATAGATGCCGGTGTACAACAGGTTGATCGAGAAATAAAACAGGAGAATCACACAGGTGAATTTCCATGCCGGAAGGTTGAGCAGTGTGTGATAGACGCTAAACCGGTCCCAGAACGGACGGCCCTCGCGGCGGATATTAAAGGTGCCGTCGCGGTTAATGAACCGGCCTCCGTAACCATTGGGATTGGTACCGAAGCCGGTCTCGTCATTTTGTTTGGAGAAAGGGTTGATCCTTTTAAGGAGCGACATAAATCAGATAGTTTGAACAACAAAGCTAATAAGATAATGTCATCTCCGGTCTGATCTTAATCACAAGTCCCGTCCAGTGCGCAGGAAGGCCCTTCCGTTGTCTCAAACGTTGTCAGTGGCTGTGTTTTGCGCCATTCGCCAAACGCCTGTGTAAGCGCCTGTGTAAAGGCTTCTGACGGCTGTGCGCCTGATACGCCATATTTGCGGTCCAGTACAAAGAAAGGCACGCCACGGGCACCGAGCTGTTCCGCTTCCCGCACATCCAGGTTTACCTCGCCGGCAAACTCGCCGGACGCCAGCATATCCGTCACCGCTTTGCGGTCCAGCCCTATTGACGCACCGATGTCTGTCAGCACTTCATGGTCCGCGATATTTTTTCCCTCCGTGAAATAAGCGATAAAGAGTTTTTCTTCTGCCGCATCACCCAGTTTCTGAGCCTTTGCCATTTGTATCAACCGGTGAGCATCGAAGGAGTTGGCCACCACCGCCTTGTCGAAGTTATAGGTCAGTCCCACTTCACTGGCCGACTGGGTTACCTGCTGGTGCATTCTTACGGATTGGTCCCTGGAAATGCCTTTATGTTCTGCCAGGTAATCATAAACACTTTTTCCCGACACGGATTTCAGGTCGGGGTTGAGCTGAAAGCTCTTCCACTCTACTTCTATCTTGTCTTTTTCAGGGAACTTGTCCAATGCCGCCTCAAATTTGCGTTTGCCAATATAACAGAAGGGGCACATGATGTCTGACCATATTTCTACTTTCATCTTATTCATCTTTATTTAAAAAACTCCTGCAAAGTTAATATATTTGCTATCCAAAAGTAAGCAGTTACCTTTAGGATAGTGCTATACAAAAAGTTAGCGATTATTTGAGCATTTTGTCATTTAGATATTTATCTATTAAACAATTATGTATAATAAATATTTAAATAATAAAAATATATAATATAAAAATCGTATGGGAACAGATATAACAGCAGAACATCCCCTCGCCTTAACAGCGAAAGAAAAATGCATGGAAACAGGAGATCACAAAGATTGCCTGGGCGTGATCATGCCGGTACGGGACGCGCTGGACGTGATCAACGGCAAGTGGAAATTACCGATCATTATTGCCATTTCCCGGGGACATAAACGCTTCCGGGACATCGAAAGGAACATACCGAAAATCACCTCCAAAGTATTGTCCAAAGAACTGAAAGACCTGGAAGCACATAAGCTGGTCAAACGCAGCGTATTTGACAGTCAGCCAGTCAGTGTGGAATATACCTTAACGCCTTATGCCGATACGCTCAATCCGGTGATTGACGCCTTATATACGTGGGGCACAGCACACCGGAAAACGATATTCGGGTCGGCGGATGGGCAGGAGGTGAATGGCGCGCAGTGATTATTCCTCTATCTTCAACACGATCTTTCCTCTTCCCGGCCCGCCTAACTGGCTATAGTCCTGTGCTGCAGCGGCGCTGGACAACGGTACAAACACTTTCCGGACGTGGGGCCTGATGAGGTCTTTGTCCAGCAATTTAGCCACTTCCTGCATGGCATGCAGTGTTTTAGTTCCTGCCCATACCGCGCGGATACCGGCTGCTGCGGCCTTTTCCTGCGACGGTTGTTGCACAAGGCATAAGAGCATACCACCGGGTTTGACCAGCTGGTAGGAGCGGTCAAGTGTGTCTCCGCCGACAGTGTCCAGTACCACATCGACAGCAGCGATCTGTGTTTCAAAAGGCGCCGCTGTGTAGTCAATCACTTCAGAAGCACCGAGAGATTTCACGAATTCAGCATTTTCGGCTGAACTGGTGGCGATCACGTAAGCGCCGGCGTGATATGCCAATTGCACGGCGAAGTGCCCTACCCCTCCGGCGCCGGCATGAACAAGCACCCGTTGCCCTTTGGTAAGTTTGCCCACATCGAAAAGTGCGCCCCAGGCGGTTTTAGCACCACCGCAGGCAGCAGCTTCCTCGAAGGACAAATGCATGGGCTTGAGGAACAACTGTTCCGAAGGCACTACCGCGCAGGCGGCATAGGAACCGTCTACCGCGCCGTATACGGCCTGGCCCACTTTCTTGTCGGTCACCCCTTCGCCGAGGGCCACTACTACACCGGAAGCTTCCACTCCCGGGATATAGGGCAATGGCTTTTGCATCATGCCCTCCCTGATTTTCCAGTCGATGGGATTAACCCCGCTGGCCACTATGTTGATTAACACCTCCCCTGGTCCCGGCGCCGGTACCGGCACCTCTTCCAGGCGCAATTGATCTGATCCGCCGTAGGCGTGCACGCGTATTGCCTGTACATGTATATCCTTCATACCAATTATTATTTTGCTGGCTTAAATGTAACGAAAAGCTGTCAGGAATCATGCGGAATGGGCCTTTACAGCCACAGGCCAAAAATATTGTTTACCTTCGCCGTTCATATTTTGTAGAAACATGACATTTGGGGATTTAAATCTGAACACACCTTTACGCAATGCACTCGACGAGCTGGGCTTTGTAAAGCCTACTACCATACAGCAACGGGCCTTTTCCGTGATTATGTCCGGACAGGATGTTTGCGGTATTGCCCAGACCGGTACGGGTAAAACCTTTGCTTACCTGCTGCCTACGCTGCGGCAGTTTAAGTTTACCAAAGAGAAACATCCACAGGTGCTCATCATGGTGCCTACCCGTGAGCTGGTGGTACAGGTAGTGGAATCCATAAAAAAACTGACCACTTATATGAGTGTGGAGGTAATGGGCGTATATGGCGGGGTGAACATGAATCCGCAGATGGCAGCGGTGCAGGACAAAGTCGATATACTGGTGGCCACACCCGGACGCCTATACGATATTATTCTCAGTGGCGCGCTCAAGGTGAAGTCCATCAAAAAACTGATCATCGATGAAGTAGATGAAATGCTGAACCTGGGTTTCCGGATGCAGCTGACCAACATTATGGACCTGCTGCCGCAACGCCGGCAAAACCTGATGTTCTCCGCCACTATCACAGAAGAGGTGGAAGCGATGATACAAACGCATTTCAACAATCCTGTTATGATAGAAGCGGCACCTACAGGCACGCCGCTGGAAAACATTGACCAGGTGCTGTACCGGGTGCCGAATTTCAATACCAAGGTCAATCTGCTGGAGTTGCTCATCACCCGGGACGAGAGCATGGTCAAAACCCTCATTTTTGCGGGCACGAAAAAACTGGCAGACGACCTGTATGAGCAGTTACAGGCCAAGTTCCCGGACAAAGTGGGCGTTATTCATTCCAATAAGGAACAAAATCATCGTTTTAATACCGTTAACCAGTTCCAGGCAGGCACTTACCGTTTCCTGATTGCGACAGATATCATTGCCCGTGGACTGGACATTGCCGAGGTAAGCCATGTGATCAACTTTGACACGCCGGAGGTACCGGAAAATTATATTCATCGTATCGGGAGGACCGGCCGCGCAGATAAAAAGGGGATTGCCATTCTGCTGACCAAAGACCAGGAGACAGAAGAACTGGCCGCCATTGAGGGGTTGATGAATTATAGCATCCCCGAAAGGCCATTACCCGAAGACCTGGTGATTTCTGACGTACTGACTGAAGATGAGAAGCCTAAAGTATTTATGCGCAATACGCTGGTGAAGGCGCCCAAGCGCGAAGATGCCGGTCCGGCTTTCCACCAGAAGCTGGCTAAAAATATGAAGACGAACCGTAAGATCAGCCATAAGGATAAAATGCTGCTGAAATATGGTAAGCCTAAAAAACGCAAGCCTAAAAAATAATCTTCCCGTGATAAAAATCGCTGGTCCCTGTCTTTTTTAAGACAGGGATTTCTTTTTGTTCATTTGTGTATTTTTTTCCACCCTCCCATGGGCCATTTCCGTCTTCTAAATATTTATATCTATATGTAGATCAATCAAATATCGTTTTTGTTAACAGCTTGTTAGCGGTTTAGTAAATCCAATTACGATTAACAATTGATTAACAAATTCATTATCTTCCGGAAAATCCGTCGGACGGTTACAGATCGAATATACCTGAAAATTATGTTTGCCAGGAACAGATACCCAATCAATCATTACACTGTATGATGAAAACCAGCGCGGGACAGCTATTTCCGGGGCTTATACCCTCCCCCGGCAGCTTAACTGCATACAACGCATGAATGTCCATCATGACGATATTGAATTACTGGCGGCCTTACAGACCGGTAGCGTAGAAGCTTTTGACCATTTCTACCATCTTTACCGTGAGTGGTTATTGATCACCGCCATGACTATACTCCAGGACCAGGAAGAGGCCCAGGAGCTGGTGCAGGAATTCTTTATTGATTTCTGGCAGCAGGCCTTATATAAGCGAATAGACCTCAACACGATCCCCACGCTGAAGAATTTCCTTTTTGTGAGCATCAAAAACCGTTGCCTGAACAGGATTTCAAAAGACGAAACCCGAAAGAAGCGGCTCTCCTGGCTGCAGCATCCTTCCTACATATCTCCTGACAGCCGGTTGGAAAAGAACGAGCTGCGTGCGCAGCTGGAAGGTGCCATCAACCTGTTGCCCCAGAAACAGTCGCAGGTGTTCCGGCTGGCCTACCAGGAACATAAAACCCGCAAGGAAATCGCCGCTGTGATGGACATCAGCGAAGAAACCGTCAAAAAACACGTTGCCTCCGCCCTGAAGACGCTTCGGCAACTGCTTGAAAAAATCCGCTTCTGAACTACCCCGCCCCGATAATATTTCTGTTATATTGATTGATGAAAAATCTTACCACCATATTTCAGTTAATGACCGAAAAGAAAGCCGGCATCATTTCGGCTGCTGATGAGGCATTACTGGACACTTATCTGGAAGAAGTACCGGAAGCCCGTGAAATGTGGAAGACGATTGAAAGCGGCAAGCAGTTGCAAGACCATGCGCCCTGGCGCAATACCTACAGTATCACCGATGTTCCGGTGCGTCCGCCGCTGTTCAGGTGGGGCATCGCTGTCAGTATATTCCTTGTGGTATTTGCGGCTTACTGGTATGCTTATCGTCAATATGGCGTCAGTGTAGCCGCCAATACGGAATCATTGCCGGCGTCGCCGGTGGCCACACTGGCCCTGGCCGACGGGACTGTTCACCAGTTGCCCGCCACACCGGCCGTCCTCTCTATTCATCAGCAGCCACTGGCCGTACAGGCAGGCATGCTCTCCCTTCAGTCTGCCGTTGACCTGCCATCCGGCATCAATACCCTGACCGTTCCGGAGGCAAGCCACTATAAAGTAACGCTGGCAGACGGCACGGAAGTCTGGCTCAATGCCGGCACAGAACTGAAGTTTCCCTTCAGCTTCACCAGGGCCGTACGGGAAACATTCCTGAAGGGCGAAGCCTACTTCCGGATAGCGGCCAATCCCAACCAGCCATTTGTACTGCAACTTCCCAACAGCACAGTGCAGGTACTGGGCACCAGTTTTCACGTCAATACCAAAGATCCCCGTCATATTCGTATATCCCTTACCGAAGGCTCCCTCCGTATGACCGCCGGCAGACGGCAGATAGTGCTGCAGCCGGGCCAACAGGCCATTTACAATGACAGCGCCCGCACATTTGACGTACAGCGCTTTACAGAACAGGAGGCCGACGCCTGGCGCAAAAAGCAGTTCTATTTTTCCAGCGTGACCCTTGCCGGACTGAAGACAATTGCCTCCCGCCATTATGGTCCCCATGGTGTGATAGACACCTCCCCGGCCATTCACAAGATATTCATCGCAAGCCCCGGCGGAGAACCATTTCCGGCCGGCATACTGCTGCCCGCCCCGGCACACCCGGCGGAAGACAGTATGAAGCTGCTGCAATAGGTCCTGATCAAAACCATTTCCAAATGAAATCAACTACCAAAATCCTGTACATCGAAAGGGATGACACGACGTTTACGCCGCACCAGGACATTCCCGCTGCATTCCAGGGGCAACTCATCCCCTATGCGCGGTTTTATTACCATGAAGACAAAGACGGCTCTATCCTTGATCAGAACATCAGGGCCGGTGAATTCTCTATCTGGGTGCACAGCATTCAGATGCGGCCGGGCGTGCAGCTCCGCCACTACTCGCAGTACCAGGTGATCACCCTTCACGCGTACGACGATGTAGAGAGTATGCGGGGCACCATCAACAACCGCCAGCAGCTGGAAAAAGAAGTCAGCCTCTTTAACGTTATGGCAGCTGAAGAACCGCCACTGCCCGGCTCTTCACAACCACTCAGCTTTCATATCAATATAGAACCTTACGCCCTGAAAGAGCTGGCACGGGAATTTCCCCTGCTGAGCGCACTGGCTGCCATTCCTGTTTCTAATGTGACGGAACCGCTGCATAAGGCGCCATTCCTCTTAAACCCTGTGAGCCGCCTGATACGCGACCGTATCCTGCGGGCCAAATACATCGGCAACAGCGCCTATAGTTTCTTTCGCCGCAATGCTGCCGACTTCTACGGCAACTACACCCGGCGGCTGATAGCGCCGGCGCCCATTATGATGAACGAAGCCAAAAGGCAGCAGCTGTACGAGATTTTCCGCTACATCCTGGACCATCTTGATGAACCACTGACCTACAAAATGCTGCAACAGAAATTTGGCGTGGAAGAAGCGCTGCTACGCCGCCCGTTTGAGCAGGAGTTCCACCTGACCATACCGGAGCTGGTATTACAGGAAAAAATGGCCGTAGCTTTTGAAATGCTGAGCACCCGCAACACACCGGTGACCACCATTATGGACCGGCTGGGATTTACCAGTCTCAATACTTTCCTGACCACTTTTGATAAATATTTTAAGTACGGGGCACTACAGGTGATGGACGCACAGTAAGGACTACTGCTTTTGTTTTTCTATGCTTTTTAACAGCTCCTTCACAAAGAGGTCTGCCGCCTTTTTGCGGTAGGTCCCTTTCTGCCAGAGCACATAAGCCTTGCGCAGCAAGGCTTTGCCAGCGATAGGCACCGCCACCAGGTTTTTCCAGCCGTTGAGCGCCCGTTCATTCAGCAACGTTACCCAATGCCCGCCTTCCAGCATAGACAGCAATGCATGCACATCATTGAGCTCAATTCTAACAGCAGGGTACACTTTGTGTTTCTCCAGCACCTCACTGAGGAAATCGCGGGAGCTAAAGCCTTTCGAGGCCAGGATCATCTCCATCCCGTCCAGGCTTTTCAGGTTGATTTCTTTCAGCTGCGCCATAGGATGCTTTTTAGAGACAGCCATCACTACTTTGGAGATAAACAGCTCCTGGCTTTCAAACTCTTTGCCCGGCGTCAGCTGATGAAACGCCAGGACAAAATCCAGCTCAGACGACCGCAGCTTCCTTTCCAGTTCTTCCGTGTTGCCATAATGCACAAAGATGCGCAGGCCAGGATATTTCTCCGGAAAGGACGTCAATGCCGGCAGCAGCAGCGAGGTAAAAGCGTAGGTGGCGCCGATGCGCAGCTCGCCGGTGAGCAGATTTTGCAGTCCTTCTATCGCCTGTTTGCCTTTCTCCACATCGAGGAGTATTTGCCGGGCGTGCAGCAGGAACATACTGCCTGCTTCCGTGAGCTGCACGTGTTTGCCCACACGGTCAAACAGCGGCATGCCCAGTTCTGTTTCCAGCGCCTTGATCTGCTGCGACAGGGTGGACTGTGTAATATACATGGCCGCTGCGGCCTCCGTAAAGTGAGCTGTTTCCGCGGCTTTCACAAAATAAGCCAGTTGCCGGAGTTCCATAAATCAATCGTTTGTACCAATGGATATCATTAAAACAATCTATTTTACAAATATATCGATCTGACCGAAATTTGCACCATCAGATTATTAAAAGGAATGCCTGGCATTCCCGCTTTCATAAATAAATTTTTGATGGATGTATTTCGCTCTTTAAAATCCCGGAACTACCGGCTCTTTTTTTACGGACAATCTATTTCCCTGATAGGTACCTGGATGCAGAAAACAGCTGCGTGCTGGCTGGTGTACCGGTTAACCAATTCCGCGGTACTACTGGGTGTGGTCAGTTTTGTCAGCCTTATTCCTTCCCTTTTCCTGTCACCTTATGCCGGCAGTTACATTGACCGCCATAACCGTTACCGCCTGATGATCATCACACAGGTGATTTCGATGGCGCAGGCAGGCGCGCTGGCGCTGATGATCCTGTTGCGGTTTTACAATATTCCCGGCATTATTTTCCTGTCGCTCGTACAGGGCATCATCAACGCATTTGATGTTACCTGCCGGCAGTCTCTGATGATGGAAATGGTAGAAAACAAGGAGGACCTTCCCAATGCCATTGCGCTCAACTCCACTATGGCCAACTTCGCCCGTATTGCCGGTCCGGCGCTGGCAGGAATTGTGCTGAGCACCTTCGGGGAAGATATCTGTTTTGCCGGTAACTTTCTCAGCTATGTCCCGGTATTGATTTCGTTGTTTATGATGAAGATGGACCTGCCCGTGATCGTGAAGTCAGAACGCAGTATCTGGGCAGAACTGAAAGAGGGATGGCAATATATTTCCCATGACAGGGACCTTTCCTCCCTATTGCTGATGCTTACCGCCAGCAGTCTGCTGGTGATGCCCTTCAACACCCTGATGCCTATTTTCGCCAAGGATATTTTTAACGGCGGCGCGAGGACTTTCAGTTGGTTTGAAAGCGCTGCCGGACTGGGTTCCATTGCGGCGGCCATTTATATGGCGCAATTAAAAGCCGGTAAAGACCTGGTCAAAATACTGATCACCTCCAGCCTGATATTTGGTTTGAGCCTGGTGTTGCTCTCCTATGCCGGCTGGCTGCCACTGGCGCTGTTATTCATGACTTTGTCCGGTGTAGGCATGATGGCGCAGACCTCGGCCATCAATACTTATATCCAGACACACGCCATTCCGGCCATGCGTGCCAGGGCGATCAGTTACTACATCATGGCCTACCAGGGCATGATTCCTATCGGCAGTCTGCTGACAGGCTTGATGGCCCAGTGGATAGGCCCGCGGGCGACCGTATGCATTGCCGGGCTGACAGGTATTGCCGCCACTATTGTATTTGTGCAGCATCGCCGAAAAAACCAGCCTGCCGCCCCCGGCATCTTTCCATCGTCCGGCAAGATGCTGACCAATGACCGCAACAGCGCCCGCGCCTGACCACTCAGAGTTTCAGCGCGGCAACGCCTTCTTTGGTCATCACTACCGGGCGGATGGTACCATCTGCATTAAATTCCATTTTATCGATGCAGGTTTCCCTTTCGTTGGCTCCTTTTTTGTCCAGCGGTCGGCGGTGGTACACGACAAACCACTGGTCGTGCCTGGCATTGTGAATCACTGAGTGATGCCCTGCGCCCCTGGCGATGGTTTCGTCCTGCTCCAGGATTTTACCGATGCGTTTAAAAGGCCCGACAGGACTGTCGGCGATGGCATAGGCCACACAATAGTCCGGGCCGGTCCAGCCACCTTCCGACCACATAAAGTAATACTTTCCGTTCTTCATAAACATCGTAGGTCCTTCCACGTATTTTTCGGGTGTTATCTCCCGGAAAACAGTACCATCAGCAAACGGTATGAAGCCCGTAAAATCGTCTTTCAGCCGGGCGATATTACAGTGCCCCCATCCGCCATAGATCAGGTAATAAGCTCCGTCTTTGTCCCGGAACACGTACTGGTCTATCGGTTGAGCGCCATGGAAGATACTGTCCACCAGCGGTTTGCCGAGATAATCACGGTAAGGGCCTTCCGGTTTGTCGGCTACGGCCACGCCTATACCGCCACGTTCACCATTATGCTGAATATCGTTGGCACCGAAGAAGAAAAAATACTGTTTCCCTTTTTGGACCACAGCGGGCGCCCACATTGCGCGTTTAGCCCATTTGACGGCGGCAGAGTCCAGGATATGCGGATGTTTTTTCCAGTGGACAAGGTCATCGGAAGAAAAAGCATCGAAAAACACCTGTTGTTCATACGGCGCGGAAAAAGTGGGGAATATCCAGTATTTTTTACCGAGCACCATGCCTTCGGGGTCGGCATACCATCCAGGTATGACCGGGTTGCCGGCGTGGCCCGGTAACTTCGTTTCCTGTGCGTGCAGCGTCAAAGCCAGTGTGGTGGCTGCCAACAGAGCAGCATATTTTTTCATCATACGATCAGATTTTCATCACCGCTAAAAATAATAAAGCAACTTTACTTATCCTGCAAAACTTTAACACATCCCCAACATCCGTCCATATACACCCCGCGCATATTTTAAATATTTTTACGCCTCAGAGTGGCCTTTAACATGAAAGCAGGAAAAAAAATCATCCGTGTGGTGCTGATATCGCTGGCTGCCTTGTTGCTGTTGACCGGCATCGCAGGTGGTATTCTGTACAGTCAGCAACAGCGCCTGACCCAACTGGCAGTTGACGAGCTGAATAAACAATTTGCAGGTGAACTGGTGCTGGAGAAAAGCAGCATCTCTCCTTTCAGCAATTTCCCCTATGTGTCCATTGCCTTACACCATGTTCGTTTTTATGCCAACAAACGCATGGACGGGAAACCTTTGTACGAAGTGGAAAGGCTGTATGCCGGTTTCAGTCTCCCAGACCTTCTGCGGGGGCGCTACCAGGTGCGTATCGTTGTAGTGGCTAACGGTAACGTACATATTGCCCGTGCCGCCAATGGCGAAGTAGACCTGATCAAGGCACATGCCTTTAAGTCCGACAGCGTGGCTACTGCCGTCGCCGACAGCGCAGAAGCACTGAGCCTCGACCTGAAAAGGGTCATCCTGAAAAATATCGATGTGACTTACCTGGACGCCGTGTCCGGCTGGAAAATGGTGTCCCATATTGATAAAATGAAAACCTCTTTTAAGATGGAGGGCGACAGTATGGCGCTGGAACTGGACAGTAAAATGCTGTTCGATTTCACAAGCCGCACCGACAGCACGTTGTTCCGCAACCGCAAAGTGTCGCTGGACCTGAAAGGCAACTACGACCTCCGTAAAAACCAGCTGTTCCTCTCGCCCAGTACCGTCAAACTGGAAAATGCCAGTCTCTCGCTGGCCGGCAACGCCGTGCTGGGCAAAGAAACATGGCTGGACCTACAGGTTAAAGGCGACCGGCCAGACCTTAACCTCCTCTTTGCGCTGGTGCCGAACGACATCGCCACGATGATGGAAAAATACCGCCGCGACGGCCGCATCTTTTTCGACGGCACCGTCAAAGGGAAACTCTCAAAAAACGAGCTTCCCGCTATCAGGGTCAATTTCGGCTGCGAAAATGTATGGTTCCAGAACAAAAACATCGACCGTAAGGTAGATTCACTGGGCTTCAAAGGGTACTATACCAACGGCGACGCCCATACGCTGAAAACTTCCGAGCTGCACCTTCTTGGCATCAATGCCAGGCCGGGACAGGGTGTTTTCAGAGGTAATTTCGTCATGAAAGACTTCACTGACCCGCAAATCGTGATGCAGGTATATTCCGAGCTGGACCTGAAGTTTGTGGGCGAGTTCCTGGGCATCAAAGACCTGGAACAGCTGCAGGGACAGATCGCATTGAACATGAACTTCAAGGAACTGGTAGACATCCATCTTCCTGAACAACAGCTGGCCAAACTGAAAGAAGGCGTCCAAAGCGAGCTGACCGTCAGCAACCTGGAATTCCGTATACCCAACTATCCCCTGCCCGTTCGCAAAATGAACCTGCACGCGCAACTGCGCAACGGCAGACTGGAACTCGATTCCATCGCTTTTCGTATAGGCAGCTCCGATATAAAGGCCAGTGGGTCTGTCAGCGACTTGCCTGCCATCTTCCACGCGCAACAGAAGCCCATCGCCATCACCTTCAGGGCGTCCGGGGATGCCATTCATCCCGGGGAACTGATGCTGGCAGATAGTACCCATAAAGTACTAAGGCAGGAAGTGATTTCCGGTTTCCATATCGGCCTGGCGCTGGAGACGTCAGTCAAAGAACTGCTGCATCCCAACCCCTTGCCCAGAGGAACTTTCCGGCTGACCAACCTCGGCGCGGCCTTCAAACAATATCCGCATGCGCTGCATGATTTCGGCGCAGACATCACCATCAACGATACCAGCCTGCTGATACGCAACTTCAGCGGTCATATCGACAGCAGCGGCTTTGCCTTTAAAGCCAGGCTCAATAACTACCCGCTTTGGTTCAACAAAATCAAAAAAGGCCGTACCGAACTGGCGTTCGACCTGAAGTCGGACCGTATCGCCGTCAACGATCTGATCGGCCCGCGCGGGCGCAAGTTCATCCCACAGGGCTATTGGTATGAAGAAGCAGGAAAACTCTGGTTAAGGGCCAGGCTCAACATGCGTTATGACACCGTCTTCAAACGGGTAGACGCCCATATCGCCAATATTTCCGGTACGCTCAAACAACATCCGATACAACTGGAAAATATCAAGGGGAGAATTCGTTATGGCGCCAACCGTTATCTCGTTATAGATACGCTCACCGGTAAAATAGGCACCACTGATTTTGATATGAACCTCAAGCTGTATGCCGGGCCTGACAGGCAGGGCAAAGAACGCAACAATTTCTTCAGCTTCAAATCACAATACCTGAATGTGGACGAGTTGATGAACTATGACTTCGCAGATCATACCGCACAGGCCAAAGCACCGCTCAAACCCTCTACCGTCCGGGAAAACGACAGTCTGCATGCCGCAGGCTTCAATATCTTCAAAATCCCCTTCAGTAATTTTGACGCGCAGGTCAGCATCGGAAAAATACGCTATCAACGGCTGTGGATGAAGGAAGTACTGGCCAATGTGCATATGCAGAAAGACCAGCGCGTGAAGGTAGACACCATTTCCGTACGGATGGCCGGCGGCCATATCGGGATGCGTGGCGTCCTTAATGCCTCCGACCCCGCCAAACTCTATTTCCGCAGTGGTATCCGGCTCGACAGTGTGGACATGACCAGGATGCTGCTGAAGTTTGACAACTTCGGGCAGGACATGGTGCTCAACAATAACCTGAAAGGCAGGCTCTCCGGACATATCAAAAGTCATGTGCGGCTGCATCCGGACATGACGCCCGTGTTAAGCGAAACTGCCGCCCAGATGGACGTAGAGATCCACAACGGCGTACTGATGGATTTCGGGCCAATGCAGGCCATGTCCTCCTATTTCAAGGACAAAAACCTGCGCATGGTGCGATTTGACACCCTGCGGAATAAACTGACCTTTAAAAACGGGACCCTGGAAATACCCAACATGAACATCAACTCTTCATTGGGATATATAGAAGTGGCGGGCAAACAATCGCTGGACCTGCAAATGAACTATTACCTCCGCGTGCCCATGCGGATGGTGACACAGGTGGGTTTTCAGGCCTTATTTGGCCGTAAGCGGGAGGAAGTGGACGCTGACCAGGTAGACGCCATCGAAAGCGTGGACAAAGGCAAAAAGGGCCGTTTTATGCATATCCATATTTCCGGCACACCGGACAAGTACCGTGTGGGTCTTGGCAAAGCCAGGAACATTTGATCATTTAGTCATTTAAATATTTAGGGGGCCGTTTATGATAAACAGCCCCCTAAATATTTAAATGACTAAATGATTAAATGGCCTAATATCCCGGGTTACGGGTCAGTTTAGGGTTCAGTGCCAGTTCAATTTCCGGGATCGGGAATATGCGGCGGAACACGTCATTGTCTTTCTGTTTAAAGCCCCATTGGCCTTCAAATTTACCGAAGCGGACCAGGTCATTTCTTCTCCATCCTTCCCAGGCAAATTCGCGGGCGCGTTCCACGAGCATGTCGTCGAGCGTAATACCGGCCACCGGTATGGTGCCGGCACGGCTGCGGATTTTATTTACCAGCACATCGGCCGTTTGCAGTTCCCCGTTCACCGTTGTAGGCGCAGCACCGCGAAGGATCGCTTCTGCCTTCATCATCAGCACATCAGAAAGGCGGAACACGGGCATATCGTTGTTCTGGAAGCGGGTGGACGTATTGATGTTTTTGTCGGGATAGAATTTGATAGAGCGAACTCCTTTGAGTTGTCCCAGCAGGTCGTTGCCCACGTCCAGTTTTCCCTCGCCGCCGGGTTTGAGTTTCATTTCCGGTGTGATGGTCACCCACCAGTCGATAGGCTGGTCAGGTCCCTGGGAGGAGGCATCGAGTGTTTTGGTGCTGGTACGGACGATATTTTTTGAACCGTCTTTATTGTATTGCCCACCGGCCAGCCAGGTGTTGTTGCGCACGTCGTTGGGCAGGTTGAAGAAAGCGTAGAAATCGGCGATGGTGCTGAGTGCCACGCTGGGGCCGAAAGCGTCCGGCAGGTCGAACTTCGCTTTCAGGAAAGGATGCAGGCCGAAACGGGTAAAGTGGCAACCGGGGATGAGATTGGCGTCATAGGGAATGGCGAAGATGGTTTCCCGGACCTGCGGACCGTTGTCCGGTTTGAAGATCGAGCTGTAATCGCCGTCCAGCGTGTAGGGCGCGTTGACGAGGATACTATCTGCCATGGCCACTGCGTCTGTGTAACGAGGCGTACCGGTATAGTATTCCGCGTTGAGGTACATTTTCTGCAGCAGGGCAAATGCCATCCATTTGGTAGCGCGGCCATAGGTAGAGCCGTCCACTTTGGTGGGCAGATCAGGCAGCGCGGATTTCAGCGAACTTTCGATGAAGGCGAAGACTTCCTTGCGTGGTTTGGTTTCCGGCAGGGAGGCTACCGGGTACGTATCTACGATGGGGACGTTGCCGAAGGAGTCCATCATAAAAAAGTAGAACAAAGAGCGCATGGCTTTCAGTTCAGCGGTAGCAGTATTTTTCTGCGGACCATCCGGCAGGCTTTTGACGAGGTTCATCGCGTTGTTGGCGATGTTGATGCCGCCGAAGCCCCATTGCCACGAGCTAATCACAAAAGGCAGGTTGCCGGTCCAGGTATGCAGGTGCAGGAAGCGGTATTTACCACCGTCGTCGTAGTTACCGTCACGGGCGGGGATGATGGCTTCGTCGGTGCTCAGTTCCTGCAGCATCCAGTAGTCCACGCCGTAGCTGAAACCGGTACCGTTCATGAAATAGGTGGCGTCGCCGGATTTGGAGTTGGCCAGCTGGGCATATACCGCGCCTACGGCCGCTGCGTAGGAAGCGTTGTTGGTGGGAAAGTTACCGGGTGTGTAACGGGATTCCACGTCCACATCCAGCTTGCGGCATCCGGACAGGGCCACGGCCGCTGCCAGGGTTATATTCAGTAATTTATGCAGTTTCATATTCATCAGTAGCTTAACGTTCATGATTAAAAAGTAGCGTTCACACCAAAAATGAAGGAACGGGTTTTCGGATAGTAGTTACGTACATCGATACCCGGTGTAAGGCCGCCGAGGTCAATTTCCGGATCAATACCCCTGTAGTTGGTAATGGTAAATACGTTGTTAACGTTACCGTATACACGAATGGACTGGATGTATTGGCTTTTCGTTTTGAAAGTATAACCCAGGGTGAGGTTGTCCATGCGGAGATAAGAACCATTTTCCAGGAACCGGTCAGAGATCAGGAAGGAATTTTTATCGTTGTAAGACTCTCCCAGCGTGAATTTGGAGATGTTGGTCATTTTAGCGTCGGTCGGTGTATTGATGGCTGCCAGCGTAGCGTTCAGGATTTTGTTGCCGGACACGCCACGGATGAAAATGGTCAGATCGAAACCTTTATAGAGGAAGGTATTGCTCCATCCGTAGGTTACTTTCGGTTGCGCGGAACCGGCCACCATCAGGTCAGCGGTGCTGGGCGAAGTGGTAACGGTGCCATCAGCTTTCTGATAGGTGGAGATACCATCTTTGTCTTTCCCGAGGTAGTGGAACAGCGTGAAAGTGCCGATAGGCTGACCTTCCAGCACTTTCTGGCTCCAGTTGCCTGACTGCCCTTTACCACCGAGGATAGCAGTGGGGATATCTTTCAGGGTAAACTGATCGTTGGCCAGCGAGCTGATTTTATTGGTATTATGTGAAGCGTTGACAGTTGTTCTCCAGGTGAAATTCTTTCCTCTGATCACATCTGCGTTCAGCACGATCTCCACGCCTTTGTTGCTCACTTTGCCTACGTTGGCCAGCAAGGTAGTGGCGATGTACTGCGTAGTGGACACCGGGTAGTTCCAGATGAGGTCGGAGGTTTGTTTATCGTAATAGTCGATAGCGCCGCTCAGTCTACCTTTCAGCAGAGTGAAGTCCACGCCCACGTTGAACATGGCGGTACGTTCCCATTTCAGGTCAGGGTTGGCGTTTTGTACCGGCGCGATGGCGTTGATCAGCTGACCGTTATCATAGTAACGGCCTACGGTGCTGTATTGCAGTTGCGCCGTGAGCGGATCGAAGCCGAGGGAGTTACCGGAGATGCCGTAGCTCACGCGGAGTTTCAGGTCATCCAGCGCGCGTACGGTTTTCAGGAACGATTCCTGGCTGATACGCCATCCCACTGATGCAGCGGGAAAATAGCCCCAGCGGTTGTTTTTACCGAAAGCGGAAGAGCCGTCATTACGCAGGGAGGCCTGTACGTAGTATTTATCTGCGTACTGGTAGTTGATCCTGCCGTAGTAGGAAATGAGGCGCAGCGTGGTGAGGGTGGTCTGTGCGGAGTTATCGAATACGACTGTGCCGGCAGGCGGATTGCTGAGGGCGAGGTTGTTCCAGGAGAGCGCATCGCTGCCGAAGCCCTGGGTGGTTACGCCGAAACCATCGCCGCTGCGGTCTTCCTGCCAGGAGTATCCTGCCAGTACTTTGAAGTTGTGTTTTCCGACGGTCTTATCGTAGTTGAAATAAGACTCGATGATATTACGGGTATTCGCCCAGGCGATACGATTGGCCTTACCGCCGTTGCCTTTGGCGAGTACGGAGAGGCTGTTGTAATATACGTTGCGGTTAAATTGTTCGCGCTGTGTGGTGAGGCTGGCGGTATAGGTAAGACCGGGCAGGATCTTCACTTCTGCCAGGCCGGTGGCCAGGAAGCGGGAAGATTTGGTCTGGTCTTTATTATTGGCGATGAGTGCCACCGGGTTGTTGCTGCCTCTGATGTTGCCGGCAAAATCTTCCGTGAAGCTGCCGTCAGGACGTGTAACCGCCACCGTAGGCAGGTAGTTGAGCATATTGTACAATACCGCGTCTGGCACATTGTCCTGTTTGGTGGAAGAATTGAACACAGAGAAATCGAGGCGCAAACGGTCGTTGAAGGCACGTTGACCAACATTGGCACGTATACTCATACGGTTTAGGGCAGAGCCTTTGATGATGCCCGGGTTGTCGAGGTAGTTCACGCTGAAACCATAGGTAGTGGCTTTAGAGCCACCCATAACAGACAGGTTATGGTTCTGTGAAACGCCGGTACGTTGTACTTCGTTCTGCCAGTCGGTATTGACCAGTTTCTGTGTGCCCGGAACAGTGTCGTTGTTGGCTGGTGCCAGCACCTGTCCGTTGTCCGCGAGGTATTTACGGAGTTCGTCGCCGGTAAGCACTTCGAGGCGTTTGGCTACTTTTTCGATGCCTACATATGCGTTGTAAGCGATGCGAAGCTGGTCTGTTTTAGGGCGGCGGGTGGTGACCATGATCACGCCGTTGGCCGCTCTGGCGCCATAGATGGCGGTAGAGGCACCATCTTTCAGTACGTCGATAGTGGCAATATCATCGGGCGCCACCAGGTCGATGGGGGCGCCAGGCACGCCATCGATCACATAAAAAGGCTCCTGCGCACCGGAGCGTAAGGTAGAGGGACCTCTCAGTATAACCGTTGGCGATTGGTTAGGATTCCCGCTTTTTGTGACGGTAAGACCGGGCACCTTTCCCTGCAGCAGCATCGAGGGGCTGCTGATCACGCCTTGTGTGAATTCACCGGCGCTGACAGAGGAGATGGAGCCTACCACATTTTTCTTGCTGGTTTTACCGTAACCGGTGATGACCACATCATTGAGTTGGCGAAGTTGCGGTGCTAATGAAATATGGATAGTGTGTTGTCCGCCGACTACCACATCTTTGCTGTCGTAGCCGAGAAAAGCGATGTGCAGCGTGGCATTGGAGCTGCTCACCTCCAGTTTGTACAGACCGTCAACGTCTGTTACAACACCTGTCTTGGTGCCGGCTTCAGATACGCTGACACCGGGAAGCGGTTGTTTTTTTTCATCTGTAATTTTACCCTGGACACTGAATTTTCCCTGGGCGTGCGCATCGTGTGACAAGAGGCAGATGCATATGACCATGCACGTAAAAGCACAGAAAACCTTTACGTAAAAATTCAGCAGCTGGCTACTGAAATAAAATTTGTTCATAAAAGTGCGCTTTAATTTAGCTAGTGTGAAAATGATGATTGATTACCGGGCGTATATGTATGCCCGTGAAGAAATTCAAATGACGTGCGTTTCAGTTGTCAATTCGTGGAATCGTACATCTGTAAGGCTTTTCGGTTGATAAAGATGTTGTGACAAATATGTTTTTTAATCGATTGCCCGAAGGATGATGTACATAAAGATCCACCATGCGAGTGCAAACTGACCGCAGTGACTTTCCTCATTGATAAGCAGGTTTGTAATAAAATTGATTTTGTAAAACTAGAACGTGGAAACAGGATTTAATAATGAAGCGTGTTACCAGATTATTAATAATTAAGAAAGAAAAACAAGGTCAACCTGGGTGATCATCTAACTGAAAAAGAAATAAAAAAAAGGTGTGCCCGATATGGACACACCTTTACAATTATTTTTTTGATTCCGCGCTTATGCTTTCTGCATCTGCATTCTGGCTTTGATTATCTCGCTCACGCGATACACCGTCCATATACTGACAAGGGTGAGTGCCGTCATCAGATAACCAACAATGTTATAATTTTCCAACGGACTGTATTTATCTTTCTGTACGACAATCATGCCTGCAATCGCAGCTGCAACTCCGCCTGCAATTTGTTGCAAGGAGGAATTGATACTCATGAAAGCGCCTCTGTCCTCCATTTGCGGCACAGCGCTGATGAGTGCATTACTTGGAATGCTACGTCCCAGGATACCGATCATCAGCAGGACGTTCCATGCCATAACGATCACAAAGGGCGTCTGACCAAGCCTTGTGTAGATGAGTGCTATGATGATCATCCAACCGGCACTCATGGCAAACAGTTTAAATTTATCAATACGGTCTGCCATTTTACCTACCAAAGGCAGTACCACCAGTGCCACTACGCCAGACACCATAAAGAGGACCGGCAGCTGTTCGTTGGTAAGGCCGAGGTTATTGACAGCGAAGGCACTACCGAAGGGCATCATCATGAAGCCACCCACAGACACCAGCGCGGTACCGGTATAACCGATCCTGTATTGTCTGTTGGCAAAAGTTTTCCATAAGTGCGCCAATGGAGATCTGTCTCTCTGTACCTTCAGGTGCTGATTCACTGGTTTTAGTTTCACCTGTATCAGCACCATTACGAGCAGGGCAAAACCTGCTACCAGCAGGAACGGCATCCACCATCCGTAACGGTTGGCGAAGAAAAGGCCGATGGGCACGCCCAGCACCTGGCTGGCGCCAAAGCCCATCATCAGGTATCCCATCACACGTCCGCGGTGATGAATATCGAACAGGTCAGTGATGATGGCCATGGAGATAGAAGCGATCACGCCACCGAAAAGCCCGGTAAAGATACGTGCCGCCACCAGTAAAGGGTACGTGTGCGCGAGGCCGCAGAAAATAGTTCCCAGGATAAAGCCGCTGTAGAAAAATGTGAGCAGCTTCTTGCGATCAAAGCGGTCGGCAAAGCCGGCCGTCAGCAGGCCGGAAGCCCCGGCGCTAAAGGCATAGGCGGAAACCGCCAGACCAAATTGCTTCGGATTGAGGTCCATGGATTTCATGAGCAGGTCACCCATTGGCGACATGATCATAAAGTCAAGGATGACGGTGAACTGTGTCAGCGCCAATATCAGCACGACAAATTTTTGATACCCGGTGAAGGGGACCTTAGTAGTATCTTTTTGCATGGTAGTTTAATAATTGAAAATAAGGGCTGGAGATTATGGTTTTAAAGCTTTTACAACGACCTCAAATGTTTGCCGGATCAATTCGTCCGTCAGTTTAAATGGTTTTTTAGCAATACTACGTCCCTGATAATGAAAGCGCAGCAGGGTGTACAGCGGCGCAAACGCTACCGACCACCAGGCTTCCGGCGGAAGCGGCACAAGTTCTTTTCTTTTTATAGCACCATCCACAAAACGCACCATACTTTGATAGAACATGGAACTGATAGCCTCTCCTACTTTTTCACTATAGCTGGACATGTGTATCTTTTCGATAAACGATGATGACAACGGATTCTTCATCAGGTAGTATGCCCTGTTTTGCCACTGTTGCCACAGGCCTGTTTCAAAAGACTGGTCCGGATCAAAGTCTTTCAAAATAGCGTCATACAACCGGGTGCCTTCCTCTATGGCCACCTGCGTTATCAGATCGTCCTTGTCTTTGTAATAGATATACAAAGTGGCGACAGAGATGCCACAGGCTTTTGCGAGACTGTTGACTGAAAAGTTTTCAATACCATTGGTCGCTACCATCTGCATCGTCATGTTTCTGACGAGTTCCATTTTTTCCGTGTTCCGGGTCCGCATGATTTTTCTACAAACGTTTGAGGATTCAAAAATAAGTGAATATTCGCTTACTTATGTTTTTTTGGTAAAGAATTTTTTTCGGGAGATAAGATGGCATTTTTCCGTCAGCGTACTTTCAGCCACTGCAGCAGGGCATTCAGCATTTGCGACTTGTAGTCGGTGGCATCCTGGGGGTTGGCCGTGTTCCGGAAAAAATGATCCACGGGGTACACTTTATAGGTGAGGTTTTTCTTACCGAGGCGCAGGAACTCGAGCGGCAGGTAATCGAGGCTGTAGATCGGGGAATTGGTATCGTGCATGCCTGCCACCACGAACAAGGGAATATTCAGCTGTGTGAACTGCTGCACCGGCGGCTCTGCGCCATAACTGGCCCAGCGCTGCCAGGTATTGCTCTCCCACTCCTGCCGGGTGTCCTGTGGGTTCTTATAGATATCTGCAAACAGTTGCAGCAACGAATCCACGCGCCGTTGGGCCGCTGCGTAGGAAATGTGGCCTTTTATCGCTTCCTGGCGGGCATCCACGATGAAGTCGTACAGCTGATTGAGGCCGCTGCCGAAGATGCTGGCGCAATGGGTCACCCTTTTATTGAGCACTGCCACTTTCGGGGCCACCTGCCCTCCTTCTGAATAACCGTACACCAACACGCGGGCAGGGTCTATCGGAAACTTCGCGCAAACGGCGTCGATCACGCGGGAAGCTGCCTGGGCGCGCCATTCGAGGCCTCCTTTATGACGGTAGATATAAGGCATGGGCAGCAGCCGGTCCACATCCTCCATGGTCACTGTGTCACGCTGTACCTGTATGGTATCGCAGAATGGTACGCCTGGTTTACTGATCATCACCACATGGAAGCGGTTGGCCAGTTTCAGCAGGTCGGCGTCGAAGGTGTTCATCACCTCCATCCGCCGCGGTTCCTTCACCAGCAGTGCCAGTGGCAGGTGCCCTGAGCCATCGAGGAGTAACAGCAGTGGTTTTTTAGTGTTAAGGCCTTCAGAAGAGATATAGTAACGGACATCCCCCAACGCTGCATCGTGCAGCGTATAAGCGTTCAGGTGATAATCCGCCGGGGTTACGGGTTGTGCGTACAAGCCGGTCGTCAGCCATAATAAAAGCAGACAACCGGCCCATCGGTATAAGCGAAACATCATACCCTTAATATACGAAAAGTATTAACGCAACGCCACCACCGGATTGGCCCTCGCTGCCTTTATTGCCTGGAGGCATATGGTGACGATGGTAATGAGGATGGCCAGGAAGGCCGTGACGGCAAATACCCACCATCCGATACTGATACGGTAGGCGAAATCCTGCAGCCAGCGGTCCATGATCCACCAGGCCAACGGTGACGCCACTACGATAGCCACCGCCACCAGCTTCAGGAAGTCGCGGGACAGCAATGCTACAATGCTGGCCACGCTGGCGCCCATCACCTTGCGGATGCTTATTTCTTTGGTACGCTGCTCGGCAGCATAGGTCACCAACCCGAACAAACCGAGGCACGAAATCAGGACCGCGAAGCAGGTAAAGGAAATAAATATCTTACCGGTGCGCTGGTCTGCCGCATACAACCGGCTGAAATCATCGTCCAGGAAAGTGTATTGAAAAGGCTGGCCTTCCATACCGGCCACACTGTGGTACTTATCTTCTATGTTGCTGATCAGTGCCGGGATATCGCTGGTATGGATACGGAAAGCCATCATGTCCGGCCGTTTCGACAGCCGCATGACAATAGGCGGTATTTTAGTGTGGAGGGTGCCACTGTTGAAGTCTTTTACTATACCTATGATCCGCAGCGGTTTGCCTCCTTCATTATTTGCATACAGGAAACGGTCATTCAGGTCGCCATAACCCAGCAATTTAGCTGCTGTTTCATTGATCAGCAGGGCACTGCTATCGGATGGAATATCCGGTGAGAAATCCCGGCCTTTGGCGATCTGCATTCCGAGTGTTTTCAAATAATCCGCATCTACATGCCATTCGAACAAACCACTTACCTGCCCGGCGCTGCCTGCTGCATCTTTGGAAAAAATACTGGTGTTCATCACAGTGGACACCGGCAGTACGTCTGTCATGGTACCGGCTTGTACGCCCGGCAGTTTCAACACTTCGTCTTTAAAGGTTTCGGCATGTACCCAGAGCGACGCCGTATTTTTCAGTACCACCACCTGTTCGCGGTTGTAACCCAGTTTTTTGTTGCGGATATAATTCAGTTGACTATAAATGATCAGCGTACCCACGATCAGCATCACGGCCGTGGAGAACTGGAAGACCACGAGGCTGTTGCGCAGCCATCCTCCCTGAAAACCAATGGCCAGCTTACCTTTCAGCACCTGTATCGGCTCAAAGGACGAAAGGAAGAATGCCGGGTAACTGCCTGCCAGCAATCCTACCACAAAAACGGTGAGCAGCATGCCCAGCAGCAGCCATTTATTCAGCAACATGTTCGCTGTAATGGATTTGCCCGCCACCTGATTGAGATAAGGCAGCAACAGTAAAGCCAGCACAATCGCTGCCAATGCGGCGATCAGGGTTGTCAGCATGGACTCTGTCAGGAACTGCGTAATGAGATTGGTGCGTTGCGAGCCCAGTACCTTACGTACGCCCACTTCCTTTGAACGTCCGGCAGAGCGGGCAGTTGAGAGGTTCATAAAATTCACGCAGGCAATCAGCAGAATAAATACCGCTACTACCGCGAATATATATACGTACTGGATATTGCCGCCCGGTTCCACTTCATTGGTAAATGGAGAATGCAGGTGTATTTTAGTGAGCGGCAATAAGTCATAACGAAAATGGTTGCCGCTTCTTTCCAGTTCTTCGATATTGCTGCCGACCATTTTTTTCAGCGGCTCGTCCATATAGTTTTTGGTCAGCGTTTTGAGATACCCGAGCAGGGTGGCTTCGCTGACGCCTGGCCTTACCAGCAGGTAGGTGTCGTAGTTGTCAGCCATCCAGGCGGTGTTACGGCTGTCTTCCAGGCTGGCCATCGACTTGATAAAATCGAAGTGGATATGTGAGGCCGCCGGCATATTCTGAATAACGCCGGTCACCAGGTAATCATCAGTATTATCAACGTGCAGGACCTTACCAATAGCGGCTTCCGTTTTACCGAAGTATTTCTCTGCTATTTTTTGGGAGATGACCATCGTATAAGGTTTGGTCAGCGCTGTTTTGGGATCGCCGGCCATCATAGGAAGCGTAAACACATCAAACAGCGTGGAGTCAGCGAAACCGGCATTCTGTTCCGTGAGCGTTTCATTGCCTTTTTTGACCAGGAACGAACGCTCTCCGAAACCACGCAGCCTTACATAATTTTCGATGCCCGGAAAGTCCTTCAGCATGGTAGCGCCCATCTGTGCGGGCGTGTACCGCTCACGAAAGGCATTACCGTTCACCAGGAAATCCGCGTTCACGCGGTAGATGCGGTCTGCTTTCTGATGGTAGCGGTCATAACTCAGCTCGTCCACCACAAAAAGTGTGATCAGCAGACAGGTGGCCAGCGCCACTGCCAGTCCGAAAATATTGATAGCGGCATATCCCTTGCTGCGCGCAAGGTTCCTGACAGCGATTTTAAAGTAGTTCCTGATCATTGAACAGTTGTATGTTTGTCACTGCAGTAAAAAGACAATGCCATGTTTTTATACATTGAAAATCAAGATATTGGATTTTGTACTTCAAGATAAATGTACGGTTTTAAAACATGCGCTGTCCATTTCTGGACATTCGAAATCCGGATCTGGCTTAGTGTTCCATGATACGGTTTTCGCGTACGTCTTTGAGGTGTGTCATGATATGTTTTGGGAGCAATGGGCTATCGAAGGGCAGGTCTATCGATGCTTTTTCGAAATCGCGGGCATGATGTACGCGGTCAAAAATTTCATAGAGCGCAATGGGCTCTTCCGTGAAGCTCACACAGGTACTGATGAAAGAAAGCTCATTGACCTGGAAGCCCGGGCGTTTCATTTTGTCTTCCACATCTTTCAGCCGGCCCACAAAATGGCGCTGCCGGATGAAAGTGGTGCTGTTCATGATAATGAAGAGATAATTGGCAAAGGAAGTGATTTTGCCATAATACATGTGGTTGTCGCGGCCGGTGCGCTCTACAAGGTATTCATCGCCGGAACGGTATATTTCCAGGGAAGAACGCCAGATACGGTCGCCCTCGTCCTGGTCACGCATGGGCAGGTTGCGATTGTAGCAGTACCAGTAGCCTACCAGGTGTTCCAGCAGCTTATGGTTGACCGGTGCCAGGGGGATATTGATTTTTAATTCATGGAAAGGAAATCCTTCAGTAGCAGTGTTGATAAAATCGATGTAATTCGTATACCCCAGCGCGTTAGCAATGGTATTCAGCCGGGAGAAATTAGGGCTGCTGATAGCGGCCACGGCAGTCCGGTTTTTCCATGGCTTTAGTTTTTTGATGATCAGGTGCTCGTAGAAATAATTGTCCCCGAAAGTAAGGGGCGCTACTGACAGTTTTCTCTGTTTCCGCTGTTTGTCCAACAGGGTGTTAAATTCACCCGCAACATGCGCCCATTCTGTTTTAGAGACGTCTTTCCATTCTTTCTTGCGGAGGAAATGCCAAGAGATGTAATTCATCAGGCGTTCCAGGTTAACCAACTCTTCCCTAGTCATAATAATACGATTTTAAGACGAAAAAAAGACGCTGTAAGATAATCAGAAGATTCCGGTATTATGAGAAAAAGCGAATTTACTTTCAAATAAAAAACGAACATATGACAACAACCACAAGCATCACACCCCGTATCCGCGGAGGGACCACATTCAGGCAAGACCCACTATGGCAAGGGATTACAGCATTTCAGTTAGATGATCCCACGGCAGCGCTTCCCTTCTCGCGAAAACTGGCCCGGGAAAACAACTGGGACGAACACTTCACCGGCAGGGCCATTTCAGAGTACCGTAAATTTATTTATCTCTGCTGCATCTCTCCTACCGGCGCCTCGCCCTCCTATGTGATCGACCAGGTATGGCACAAGCACCTGCTTTACACAGAGAACTACTGGGAAGAATTCTGTACAAAAGTCCTCGGCCGGAAATTACACCACCATCCCTCCAAAGGCGGGCCGCCGGAACAGGCCAGGCACAACGACTGGTTCCAGGAAACCCTTCGGTCATATCAGACCGTTTTTGGCGAAAGCCCTCCTAATGACATCTGGCACAACACCCCACACTCTCCACGAAAAAGCCCCCGCTCCCGCTTCTTTCCACGGCTCCTGCCTCTTCTGTTATTCTTTAGCCTGCTGCTGACGGGCTGTACTCCCGGTAACACAGTATTTGGGCTGATAGTACTTGCGCTCCTGGCTTTTCATACTGCCCGCAAAAAAATCAAAGGCGAGAGCGGCGACGGCTCTTCCGGCAGCTCATGCAGCAGCGGCAGTTCCTGCGGAAGCAGTTGCGGCAGCAGCTGTGGCAGCGGATGCGGCGGAGGATGCGGCGGTTGCGGCGGCAGCTGAACCATCACCTGTAAACACTCTTTCACGTTAAAACAAATGACTTATGCGGACCATCTCAAAACAAACCAGCTACCTCTTACTGGCAGCCAGCGGCGCGGCCATCCTTATCTTCCTGAATTTCTATTATCACCGCTTAAATCCTTTTCACCTGGCAGGAAAGCAGTTCCTTGGTTTTTACAGCCTGTTGATACTGGCCACACTGGGCAATATCCTGTTGTTACGGCAACAGTATCCCCGCCTGGCCAGCCAGATCAATGCTCTCTGTCTCCTGCTGGGGATAGCGCGACTGATACAGGGCGCCTACCACCACAAGCCGGTCGGCTATCTGATATTACTGTTGTTATTCCCCATTATCACAGCGTTCTGGCTACGCGCAGGCAGCCATCCCACCTATTAACTTTACAGGTAACTCAACCACCACTGCCGGTGCGTGGACCTGTAATGGTCAAACCAACGGCAAGGCGCATACAAAGCCAATACCACCGCAGCCCATACAAGATATACTCCCGGCAACGCATATCCGAAATCGGCAGGCCGGAACCAGAACGGTATCTGCGCTATCTGCCCCTGATGATATCCCGCCGCAAAAAAAACGATCACCAACACCGTGTGTAGCAGGTAAAAATGTAACACGTAATAGAAAAAAGGTACCCGGCCGTAAACCGCCAGTACACTGTTCTTCGCCTGTTGCAGCCTTTCAAATGCCGCCAGCGCCAATAAAGCCGGCCCAAGGGTCATCCCGGCAAACTGCAGGGACGGCGGGTATTTACTTGTATCCAGAAACGATAGTACGTTGGACCAAAGATCGGGATATACCTTACGGGGCACAGGATTACCGTATCCATTTATCCACCGCAACAGCACGAACATGGCTATCAGCGCCGTGCCGGTGATAATAAGCCGTTGTCTTCTCTTCTCTGCCGGGAAATCCCGGGTGAACCAGCGCCCTATACAATAGCCCAGCAACATAATGCCGGTCCAGGGTAATATGGCGTAGAATGCGCCTATCAAATGAGTGGCATTAAGCGGCACTATTCCGCCGCGGGAAGTGAACAACATCAACCACATGACAGACGCCGGCCCTTCCGCAGGCAATTTCATATAGTCGATCACGTTATGCCCGAAGAACAGCAGCAAGCCTGCTGCCAGCACAGCGTTCCACGACCACCAGCTGAGCAGCCCCAGTATGACCATGCTCCATCCGATGGCCCATATCACCTGTAGTATCACAAAGTTAAAGAAGGGGTTGAAAGTCAGCCCCAGCGTGATCACCGTTACTTCCACCACTACCAGCCACAATCCTCTTTTGATCAGAAATAGCGATGCCTGTCTTTTTGTTTTCTTTTGTGCCGCCAGGAAAGCAGAGACACCGGAGAGGAAAACAAAGGTCGGCGCGCAGAAGTGTGTGATCCAACGGGTAAAATACAGCATCGTTGTAGTAGTGGCCGGATTGAGCGGATCTGCCGTCATGGCCGTACGATGGAAAAAATCTCGGGTATGGTCCAGCGCCATGATCACCATCACCAGGCCACGCAGCACGTCGATGGAAGCTACCCTGTAAGGAGAGGTTGTGTTCATGTGGACAGTTTTAAAAGTGTCAGCCCGTTCGGTAGCAGTGTACCAAACGGGCTGACAATATAACGGTTAATAATATACGTTACCTGTTTTCATATGTAGGCAGCGCCGGGGCTTTGTATCCCTTTGTCTGCAGGAGCGACTTGATTTCTGTAATAGCGCGTTCGAGCTGTGGGTCTATGCCTTTGGCCATATCACCGAGGTTCTCATCCACCAGGATGTCGGGGTCTACCCCATATCCTTCACGGAACCAGGTACCATCCGGGTAGAACATACGCATGGAAGGCGCTGTGATCTCTCCGCCGTCTATCAGGGTAAATCCCTCGGAGTAGCCGATAAGGCCGCCCCAGGTGCGGGTACCGATCAGTTTGCCCAGGCCTGTTCTGCGGAAGTAGTCGGGGAACGCATCACCGCCGGAACCACTCCAGCCGTTGATGAGCATCACCTTAGGCCCGAAATTGCCGATTGGTGGTGTGGATGTTGGCACCCCGCCACGGTTAGCAAAATAAGACACCGGCTTACGGTTCAGTATCTCAATAAAACGGTCAGGGACCTGGCCGCCGTTATTGAAACGTTCATCGATGACCAGTGCTGCCTTATTCCATTGTGCGGTGAACTGGCGCACCAGTTCGTCCTGTCCGTCAATACCGGTGCTGGGCACAAAGATATAGCCTACCTGGTTATTGGTGGCTTCCGCCACATGTTTACGGTTGCTTTCTATCCAGGCAAGGTGGCGCAGGCGATATTCATTGGTCATGGTTTTTACCACTGCGGTTTTAGCACCGTCAAATGAAGGGCGGCTGTTATAGGTCAGCTCCACCGCTTTGCCGGCCAGGCCCTGAAAAGCGTTGAACGGCTCCGCAACGGTCGTCAGCGGAACGCCGTTGACAGCGAGGATATAAGCGCCTTCCGGAATATTGATGCCGGGTTCGTCCAGCGGGGAACGGGCCTCTGCATCCCAGTCAGCGCCGCGGACAATCCGTTTGATTTTATAGAATTTGCCATCTGCTTCCCAGTCAACACCGAGATAACCTACGTTCATCTGGCGCTGCGTTTCGAAGTCGCCGCCGAAGACATAGGCATGAGAGGCATTAAGTTCAGCAATCATCTCACCGATCACGAAATTTACTTCCTCCCGGGTGCGGGCACCTTCAAGGATGTAGTTATATTTTCCCTTTATTTCATTCCAGTTCACCCCGTGCAGATGCGGATCATAGAAAAAATCGCGTTCTACGCGCCATGCGTCGGTAAACACCTGTTTCCACTCCTGCATCGGATCGAGCAGCATGGTCATTTCATTGATGCGGAGATTTTTGTCAACTTTTTGGTTGGCGCCCAGGTCGATGATAGCATAACGTTCACCGGTCACGAGGATTTTTTTGCCATCAGCGGACACCTGGTATTGACCGGCATCTTTAATGATATCTTTCTCTTCCCTGTTCTCCAGGTCGAAGTATTTAAGGGTAGACGGACCTTCACCCGCGCCGGTGTTGGGACCGTTGTTATACAATACTTTTCCTTTCACCGCCCAGAGACGGGAATAGTTACCGGCTTCCACGGGCAACAGATATAAACGGGATTCAATATTGTCCAGGTCTATTTTTACTTCGCTGGTGTTCTTCGCTGATTCCCCGCCTTTCTTTTTATCTTCTTTCTTTTTGTCTTCTTTTTGGGGGGATGATTGCGCAGAGTCCTTGCTCACCGTAACTTCATCGTTCTGTGTAGACATCACCGGCGGCACGTCCTTACGCAGGCTGATAGCCGCCACCTTGGTGGTATTGGCATAGATGAAGGTATTTTCCACGTCGCTGTAAATGGGCTTGAATGTCCTGTTGGTGAACAGGTACAGGTATTTGCCTTCCGGGTCAAATACCGGATCGCTGCTTTGGTAATAATCGGCCGTCACCTGATGGCGTTGGTTGTTTGGAACGTTATAGAGGAATACCGCGTTGTGCATGTTATCACAGTCACGGGTATACGCCAGCCAGCGGCTGTCAGCCGACCAGCTGCATTTCCATCCACGCATGGCGCTTTCCTCGTAGCGTACGGCCCTGTCTACGTTGGTTACTTTACCCGTGGCCACCTCAACGATATTGATGCGCATTGTCTGGTCGATGTAAGCGATCTTTTTATTATCGGGCGACCAATAGGCGTGATAACGGAAGCCGGGGCCGAGGTGGGTCACCTGTTTGGCGGATTCTTCTTTACCGTTTTCCGCGATCCATAGTTCATATTCACCGGACTGGTCGCTCCACCAGGCGATCTGTTTGCCGTTGGGAGACCAGGAAGCGTCGCGTTCGGCAACGCCGCTAGTGCGGGTGAGGTCTTTTACGAAACCATTTTCAGCGGGCAGGGAGAAGATTTCTCCACGGGCACCGATCAACGCACGTTTGCCATCGGGGCTGATATCTGCATACTGGATGTCTTTATCAGCTTTGATGATCCTTGGTTTCAGCGTAGATACGTCTGTCGTGATATTGATTTTTACTTCTTTTGATTGTTGAGACCCGAGGGAGAAAGTATACAGTTTACCACCGGCTTCGTACACGATATCATCCGGCCCCAGGGCAGGCGTATGCACGTCGTAGTCGGTGTAGTGTGTCACCTGTTCAAAAATTTTGGTATCTGTTTTATATCTCCAGAGGTTCATTCTTTTTTCCGGTCCGCGGTCAGACAGCAGATAAATATCGTTTTTGTACCACATCGGAAATTCATCGCCGGCTTCACTTTTAGCGGAAATATTTTCGGACAGGCCGGTATCAAAACGGAAGATATGAATATCGGCTTTCATACCGCCGCGGTAGCGTTTCCAGGTGCGGAAGCTTTGAGTACGGGTAGTGACAGCGATACTTTTACCGTCAGGGGAATAGCTGCCGAATTCAGCGTAGGCCAGCGGCAGTTTGACAGGCGCCCCACCGGTTTCCGGTACGGTATAAAACTGGTTAAACCGGTCTTTGGTACTTTCTCTTTTGGAGGCAAAAAGCACCTGTTTACCGTCCGGCGTCCAGTCCACCAGGTTATCAGCGCCACCGTGCTGGGTAAGCCTGAATGGTACGCCACCGGTGACCGGCATTACATACACATCGAGGTTACCATCGTAATTGGCGGAGAAAGCCAGTTTGTTGCCATCCGGTGAAAAGCGGGGGAACATTTCCATTCCTGCCGGCGAAGTGATTTTAACAGCGGTGCCACCTTCTTTCGGCACCAGCCAGATGTCGTTGGCATAACTGAAAGCAATTTGTGTACGGGAAACGTCCGGGTAGCGGAACAGGCTGGCGCTCACCTGCGCCTGGGATTGGGCAGTCAACAGGCATGACAGTGCCAGCAGAGCATTTTTCATCATAAGCGGTTGATTGTTAAAGGGTCTTCTCCAGAGCTTCTATTTTCCGGATAAACGAATGTAGCAAAAACGAAACATTTAAAGTGATTTCTTTAAAGACAAGAATGCCGCAGAGAGGTTGCTTCCCTGCGGCATTTATTTTTTTGTCTGCTGATCGCTATTCCCGGACCTCGATATCCAGTCCGGCGTTCCAGTGTTTCAGCTCAGGTGTGTAATACAGATACACATTAGCTGCTTTGCTTTTGTAGGTACCGGGTATTTCAGCTTTCAGATCAAGGTTGACGACTTTGCTTTCATCGGGGGCGAAGTTCAGCCAGTATAGTACGAGGTAATTATCGAAGATCTCATAGTGGGTGATCTTTTTCGTTTCGATTAATTCCTTCAGTTGCCATGGCTGCGCCGACAGGCCGGCCGGAATACCGATTTTAGCTACGGACATCGGCAGTCCTGTTGTTGTTTCATTTTTTACCCGGATGTTCATTCTTACGGTCTCTCCTACTTTCGCGTGTGCGCTGCTCAGGGCGGTGTACAGCTTTAATACCGCGCTGTCGCTGTTGTCGGGCAACAGGGTGTGATAACCTACCTCCAGGCTATAAGGGCCTATATCACCGGTATCCGTGGCAGCAGCGATAAAGCTGTTCTCCCCTTCCTTTAGCAGGGCAGCGTCTATCGGTCCCGGGGCCACCTTCGACTGGTTTAACGTGAAGCTGGTGCTAAGGGAGGCTTTTGCCCGGCTGACAGCCCTGGCATAGGCTGTCAGTAACTCCAGTGTCAGCACGGTAGACTGTGTGGCACCAAAACCATAACCTGTGCGGTATTTCATGATTTTCTGCATCAGATGGCTCAGTTCTACTATGTTGTTATTGTCTTTCACCAGCGCCAGGCCATACCAGGCCATTGTTTCCACTTCAAGGGATGCTCCATAGGCGGCCACTACGCTGTTTTTTTTCAGGGAATTATTGCTGTATCCCTGTTTCAACAGTATGATGAGTTGACGATAGTCATCCGGCCGTTTCATATAATACGCCGCATTGGCCATCACCGCCAGTTCCCATGCGCTGTTGCTTTTCAGGGCCGTTCTCAGCGCAGTTTCATATTCCGGAAGGATCTCCTCTCCCATGCCGGCTTTGGTCATGGCGTACACGATATAAGTGTTGGCAACGCTGTAAGGCACGGCATGCATCTGGTAGCTCTTATCTGCTTCCAGCCGGAAGCCGCCTTTTCCGTTACGGCGGCCCAACAGGAATTTTTTCGTGCGTGCCAGCATGGCTTCGTCTACCGCAATGAATTCCTTCATGTCTGTAAACTCCATCAGGCCATAGGCCGTCAATACTTCCTGTGGCGGCACGTTGCCGAACCATTCAAAACCACCTGCGGATGTTTCAAAACTCTTTAACCGGTCATAGCCGGTCTCCAGGTAGTTCATTGCTTTCTTTTTAAGTGCGTCATTTAGTTTACCCGTCTGCTGTAAATACCTTAGGATAAAAATATTGGGATAGGTGGTGGAGGATGTCTGTTCAAAACAACCATGGGGTTCTCTTAGCATGCCGGCGATTACCTCCATGGTCAGTTCTTCCAGCTCTGTATACAAGTTCAGTACTGTATGAACGCTTCCAGGCACTATGTTCCTGAGCCGGAAATCCCAGGATTGCGAAGCAGCGGCAGACAGCGAGAGGCTCGCCGGAAATCCTTTCTGGGCCACTGTTACCGGCATCGTTATATTTTCGCTGCTTTGCGGCGTCCGGACCATAAAATGAATGTTATCATCCAGCTGTGCAACAGCTTCCACAGGCAACAGTACTTTATGGCTGCCGTTTCCCGGCAGTAACAACTTAGTAGTGTAACCACCGGCCTTCATGCCTTTGGGCAATACCATGGAGATGTCCAGTTCCATATCACCGGAGGTGTTGTTACTGATCACCATAGGCAACAGTGCTTTATCTCCCACCGTGAAATAAGGCGGTATTTTGACATCCACGGCTACCGGTGCTTTGGAGACATAGGTCGTTTCTGTACGGCCCGGCTGACCATTATACCCGATGCCTTCTGCGATAGCACGGAAAGCGGTGGTAGCATCCGAATTATAAAAGGAAACAGTGGCCTTGCCATGTTTGTCCGTTTGCACCACTGGGTTCCAGTAAATGGTTTCCCGGAAGTCGCTGCGCTCCCTTGTTTGCAGGGACGTATACACAGGCGCATAAAAGCGGCGTACCGGTGTAACAGCATCCCCCGCAACATCTACCATCGTAAAGGGCAGGTTATAATTCGGAGACAGGCCGATGGTACGGTATTCACCCAACGCTGCCGTGCCATTGATAACAATTACGCCATTAACGGCACGGGAGCCATAGAGCGCCGTGGCGGCAGCATCCTTTAATACGGTAACTGAAGTGATGGATTCCAGATTCCCTGCAATTTCGGCTGATGTTACCGGCACACCGTTGTAAACATAGAGTGGCTCGCTATTTCCGGAGACAGACCTGTTACCCCTCAATGTTACATAATAATTGTTGCCCGGCATACTGGACGTCACTTTAATGCCCGACATGACACCCTGCAGTGCTGTATTAACGTCCTGGAGTCTTTGCACTTTTACAGTAGAAGCAGCGTAGCTGCTTAACGATTTTTTTTCCGCCACGCTGTATCCTATCACCACCACTTCCTGCAGCCCTCTGTCGCCTTCAGGGAGTCCGGGTATGTTTTTTGGCACTGCCGTTTGTTGAGACGAGGTGGCCTTTTCCGGTAAAGGCGGCGTGGGAGGTGCTGTTATATAACCCACAACAGTATCCGTAAGCGGGGCTGCCAGCGCTGAAACATCTCTGCCTGTTATAAATCTGTTTTCCAATATACGAAGTACATTTCCGGGTTTGTCCCTGACTTTGTGTTTGGGTACCGCCACCAGCGCATAGCGGGCGGGCGGAAGGCCGGTCATCATAAAGCGGCCTGCCTCGTCTGTTTCTATCGTTTTTATTTTTTGTCCGGCACCATTTCCATGCAGGACGTATATTTTCGATGGTACGGGCTGTTCATTTTTGTCTACCACGATACCGGACAAAACGTGTACCATGTCCGGTCCGTGTAACAACTGATTGTTTCTTATGACAGCGTCTTCATAATCAAAATACCGATAGCCGTTGGTCAGCATCAGCAGGTCCAGCACCGCAGGTGCGGTATGTTCGTCTTCTTTAAAATAAAAAGACGGCTCTTCTGTTTTGCCATGCAGCTCTGAACTGAGCAGCAACCATGACAGGATATTATCCTGCTGGTCGTCCGCCAGGATCCATTTTTTATCGTCCACTACTGCCAATGAGAGATTGGCGGGAATGGGCACTCCTTTCTCACCGGTAGTAAAAATATCGAGCGTTACTTTTTCCCGGGGCTGGTATTGTTGTTTCCGAGGCGTTATTTTCACCTGTAAAAACCGCGACCGTCCGAGGAATACAATCCTTTCCGCCAGCGGAATATTATTTAACTGAGAGATAGTAAAGACTGCTATGCCCACTGGAAATTCAGCAGCATTTACCGATACGGTCTGCTCTCCGGCCTGTAGCTGTATGACTTTTTTGTAATGGGTGACATTGCGTGTTTTGCCTTCGAGGGTCACTATCATGGGTTGAGACGCCCGCAAGGCAAACTGCAGCAGGCTGTCTTTCTGTATTACGTTCATCACCACGCCACCGGTTTTGGCCGCCGGCAGCGCATATTCGCCGGTGGCGCCGGCCGGTGCTGTCAAACGGGCAATATAGTAACGTCCCGGTTGTGGTGTAAACTGAAAAGCGCCCATTCCAAACCGCAGGCTTTCAAAAGCAGCCACTTGTTTCCCCTGATCGTCCAGGACTATTCCCCTTATGTCAGCCGGCTTACCATATTCATTGACGGCCTTAAATGCCATGTTCGTAGGAATACTATTGACCAGCGCGCCTCCTTCCGGCATGAACTGCAAATCGATTTTATTGAGGATGATGGGAATACTTCTGGAAATAGCCTCTTTGTTATGTTGATAGTCAACCGTAATATTTAACAGGCCGTCGTTGGTAGACAGTTTCTGTGGCAGCCGGAAGGTGACACGTGCCTTTCCTGCGGTGTCGGTGACAAATGTGCCAGAAAACACGGCCTTACCGTCTATTGACACCGTATACTGAGCCGGGAAGCCCGTAATAGGCTGTTGCTGAAGGTTTTTCATGCTGTATTCCGCCATCACCTCATCGCCGGGACCATAGCCTTTACGCGGAAAATCCAGCTTCATCAGCACTCTGGGCGAGATCACCTTCAACAGTGTAATTTCACGTTTAAAAATAGTGCGGGGCTTTTCATTTCGCATCCACGCCGTATAGGCGCGCACGGTATATATCCCGCCGGAGGCGTCACCGGCAAATACAAAAGAACCCTGGGCATATCCGTCGGTCACCTCGTATTGTTGTTTTTCCACCAAGTTGCCGGCCGGGGAAACCACTTCCACGAATACACGTTTACTCACCAGATTGGGCTGAAGGTCCTGTGCGTTTACCACATATATTTTATAAAACAACTCTTCCCCCGGGTTGAAGAACACGTGATTGGTATGCAGGTATACCTTTTCCTTGGTATTTTTATAGTCAATCTTTTGCGCAGATAACGGTAACGACTGTATGAACAGCAACAGGCAGCAGCAGATATTTATCAGGTACTTCATAGGTCAGAACTTAATGAGAAGGTTACAGCCAAATGTTTTTACGGAGGGCAGGTTAAAGAAATCCAGCCCTGTGCCGTTAGGATAATCGAACAGCAGCTGTGCAGGGTCTCCTCCTTCGTAAGGAGTCCATAACAGCAGGTTATTGACGTATCCTGCCACGGTCAGTTCCCGGACGAGTTGCCGCTCAAACTTCCATTTATAGGACAACAGCAGCGAGTGAAGACGCAGGTAATCCGCCTGCTGGACATAGTCTTCCGCCACCCCGCCGGGACCGTACCTTACCCAGCGGTTCGCGCTCAGTGGCTGAGCCGGATCATAAAAGGATACCGACCTGGTATTGGGATGGCCGTCTTCTGTAACCCCCTCAAAGACATAGCCGGTAGTGTTCCGTTCTATGCCGGAACGCCGGGAACGGCCATAATAGTCCAGCATAGCCTGGGTACCGTTCCACATTTCCCCACCTTTTTTCCATTCCAGTGATGCTTCGAGCTGCCACCCCTTCCATTCAAAGCGGCTGTTATGCTTTAGTACAAAGTCCGGGTTGGGGTTTCCGATAATGCCTGTCCGCGCAGCAATGGGAAAACCGTCAGCGCCTATTACGAGGCGGCCCGCATCGTCCCTGCGCCAGGTGCTGCCCACAATGACGCCAAAAGGCTTTCCTTTTACAAGGGCTGAATTCACATCGCGGAAACCGGCGATAGGGGTGTAATCCATGCCAGGGGCTATCTCTGTCACCTCGTTGCGGTAACCATGGAGGCTAATGTTACCAAAGTAATGCAATTTTTCTCCGACCCAGTAGCGCGGGAGCAGGCTGAGCGTCACTTCATAACCTGTTGTGCGATGATCGGCGACATTTCCCATGAGCCATTCCGAGCCAACATAGAAGGGTAACTGATCGTTCTTTACATTTTTGACGTACACGCTGCCGATGAGAGACCAACTGCTTAATTTCGCTTCTATTCCGGTGTTCCACTCGCGGGTCCGGATAGGCTTTACCAGCTCATCGGTCCTGACCTCCGTCAGCGGGAAATAACCGCTCATGTCAAATGAATTATAGTTTGCCAGCTGCAGACAGGCCAATGATTTTTCCAGTGGTATTTCGTGACTGGAAGTAGTCAGCCTGGAAAAGACGGAAAGATGCAGGGTGGAATAAGCCGGGTTCACCCATAAGGAGACAGCTGCGGACGGAAGCCAGTAGCCCTTTTGCCGGACAGTGTTGGAAAGATAGGTCTTGTTGGCCACTTCGGCTTTGGCGTTAACCCTGTGGGATATACGAAAAAAAAGAGGGACTTCCAGCTGCAGTTCATTGACAGTACGCTGTGAAGGGTATTGTTTCTGTGGTAAAGAATAATTAAAAACGTTGTCTGCAGTGGAAAGTATATGCCTTGCCGTTACATCCGCATGGGTATCGCTGCCGCCTATTTTATAGGTCACATGGGTATTGACGGTGTGTTGTTGCAAACGGGTGTTCCGGTCAACCGACACCCCTTCTGGCGGGAAGCCGTAAGTTCCGGCCGGGTAACCTTCCACGGCCGCCTGCCTGCTGGCGACGCCGCTATACTCTGTCTCAGCTTCCAGCTTATGGCTTCCGTATTTCACGTTGACCAGGAACCCATGGTGATGGGCCACATAGCGGTTGCCATTGTCTTTCAGTAATGCCAGGGGATTATCCGCCTGGCTGCCATAGGGTTTTGTCGTATAGGCGTTATCGAAAGTAGCCGGTGTCAGCATTGATTGTTGCCACGCCCTGTTCAACAGGCCTATCCTGTTGTCTGTTGTCAGGTTGGTATTTCTGTACTGATAGCCTGCCCCTATCTGAAAATGCTGTAACCGTATACTCGCATTGGTAGCCAGCTTCATTGTCCGGCTATCGTTATAACGAACTACCGTTGAGCCATCTTCGCGTTCCAGTGCCAGGTTCAGCTTTATCCAATCACTCCCTTGCCGGTTAATGATGCCGTTAAACGTTGCATAGTTTTTCCATGACACGCCTGTCCGCAGTATGCTGTTATCGTAGGTTATAGCGGCTTTTCCATTCCCGCTGCCGACAGGCGTCAGTTTACCATGGGGATCGTAAGGGTAAGGCGCGCCATCAAATTCCAGCGAGCGTAAAGCCGGGCCGTAGCTGAACATTTCCCCAGTTTCGGGACCGTTCCATTTCAGCGCGCCGTTTTCCGTGCGTCCCTGAGCGTACAACTGCTGCAGTGATGGCGTACGGTTAGTCGTTTTCACTTCTATGCCTGTTCCCAGTTTGCCTGACAACTGAAGTGTGTAACGCGGGTTAAAGACCAGGGATACCACGCCATTATCAACTTTCAGGTCGGCCAGTGGCCTCCATAGTTCCAGCCTTCCATACAGGGCGGAACGGAGCGTCTCTATGGACGTAACAGTACTGTCCCGCTGGTAGTTTGCAGGTTTACGAAGCATTTCCCGGTAATCAGCGGATTCGATTGGTTCAACGGGGCGTTGCTCCTGTGCATGCAGGAAGCCGGGTATTAACAGCAACAGCAGACTATATTTCACAGTATAGGTAATTTGGCATACTAAATATACTCCTAATCCTGTGTCAACGTAGTAACGTTGCCGTTATTTTCTTCAAATAATTGTCTAGTAAGACACCAGCTGGCGGAGATGATGCTCCAGGTGTGCCACATAGTCTTCGATGATAAAGGCAAGTGTAACCAGTCCAGCACCACCTGACACGCAGGTACGCTGCAACAGGCTTTCCGGTATATGCCGTGCAATGCCCAGCAGCAACCGGTTATAGCCCTCCCAGCTGGCAATCAGCTGTTGCCCGGACTGCAACTGATGATAGCTGTAGCGGTTCCATTCATTCTGATTATATCCGATTACCGGCGTCTCTTCAAACTGTACCCGTACAAACCGCTGGTGGTTATTGGCAGCACTGTCTATCAGGTGCCCCAGAATTTCTTTCTTGCTCCATTTGGAAGGCAGTGGTTTAAAGGAGAACTCTTCTTCACTGATGTTTTTTAACAAAGCGGGGATGATATCACACAGATATTCCCAACGTTGGAGACTGGTTGTTATCATACATTATTGTACTAAAGGTCCATAAATTCCCAGGCGCTCTGGTAGGCATTCTGTGCTTCCGCGTAGGCGATAAATCCGGCATAGAAAGGCAACTGCGACAAGGTGGCGCTGTCGCCTACCACGACGAGCTTTTTGCGGGCCCTGGTCATGGCTACGTTCATGCGACGTATATCTGAGAGGAAGCCGATATTGTTGTCCGCGTTGCTGCGGGTCATGCTGATATATACCACGTCCCGCTCCTGTCCCTGGAAACTGTCAATGGTATTGACGGAGATGCTGGCAGCATGGGGCAGCAGTTCAGCGGCATGTTGCAGCTGTTCCTGCAGCAGGTACACCTGTTGTTTATAGGGAGAAATGATAGCTATCTCCGGGAAGGGGTTGTTGCCTTGCTGTGTTTTCCATGTGGCGACCAGCTGCAGCAGGTGGCGGAACAGGAAAGAGGCTTCTTCCGGATTGGAAGTACTGGTGCCTTCTGCTTTTTCATCAAAGCCGCAGCCGGCGGTATCCACGAATGCCAGCGGCACATCGTCTGCGAACAAACGGCGGGCAGCCACTGTATGATGGGCTTTCAGTTTGTTTTCATAGAAAACGGAGGACGCATATCCCATGATCATTTCGTTCATGCGGTACTGTTCTTCCAGCAGCACTACGGCTTCTGGATGCAGCGCCACTGATTTTTCGAGGAGCGTATTGCTAAGCCCCTGCCGTGCCGCGTCGGGTGATTTGATGGTGGGCGGCAGCTGGCAATGGTCGCCGGCGAAGATCACTTTTTGCGCCTTGATGATGGGTATCCAGCAGGCAGGTTCCAGCGCCTGGCCCGCTTCGTCGATCACGAGGGTATGGTAACGCACATTCCGCACGGTATAATGATTGGCACCCACGAGCGTGGCGGTGATCACCTGTGCTTTGGCGATGAGGTCATCGGTGATGTATTGTTCCGTTTTATCTACCTCTTTCATGATTTTATGTGCTTCATCAAAGAGGGCTTTACGTTGTTCCCTTTCCGCCTTGCCGAAGTTGCGCTTGTATTTATGCGCCATGTTTTTATATTCGCTGGCTTGTTTCTTAAGACGCTTTACTTCCTTCATACTGGCGTGTTCGGACATTTTACTGTCGAGCGTGAGGGCTGACAGTCTTTCCGATACCCTGGCAGGATTGCCTACCCGCAACACGTTAAGCCCCTCGTCTACCAGCTTTTCGCTGAGCAGGTCCACGGCGGTGTTGCTGGGCGCCACCACCAGTATTTTCTGCTGGTCTTTTTTAATCAACGCTTTGATGGCCTGTACCAGCGTGGTGGTTTTGCCGGTGCCCGGAGGGCCGTGTACGATGGCCAGTTCATTGGCCGATAAAATTTTGTTGACCGCTTCCTGTTGTACGGTGTTCAGTCCGGGCAGCGTTACCAGTGGCGTTGTGGTATCAAAAGTTGGCTTTTTTTCGCCGGTGAGGATTTTCACCAGGTGGCCTTCCGGCTTTTCTGCCAGTGCCATGGCCTGTTTCAGCGCCTGCTGCATTTCATCGTAGCTGTTGTCATCGAACAGCAGGTCGATGCCGAGTTTGCCGTTGTCGGCCCATTCCGGCAGCTCATCTGTGCGCAGCGTCAGTTTCAGGCGGTTGCCGCCCTGGAAGGTGACGGTCCCTTCTATCCTGTCCTGCTGCGGATCATGGTTGGAAAACAATACCGCAGACACGCCAAAGCGCAACTGGTGGGTGATATCCTGATGGGTGGTACGTTCTACTTCTACGGTGAGATAGTCCCCACGGCTCATTTCCGTGCCCCTGATAGCCACCGGGTACCAGGCGAGGCCGTTCGCCCTGCGTTCCGCGGCCGACGAACTGGCCGTGAGACGGAGCCAGGACTGTTTGTCCTCTTCACGCTCCTGTCGGAGCAGCTCGAGGAGATGATTAAAATAGGACATCTGTTCTCCTGATTTTATACGGATCTCCTGATGTCAACCGGCAGCACAAGGTGAAACTGCATCATCAAACATCCGGAATATCTTATTTATTTAAATAAAAATATATATTATAAACTGTTTATCAATCCATAATATATAAAAACAAAAACCGTCTTATAAAAATAATAGTAAGACAGGCAAGGGCGCAAGTTAGGTAATGTCCTGGTCATTAGCATCATAAAAGCATCATATTCATAAGGCCTTCATGGCAAACCATGACCAGGCAAAGCCCGACAAACACCGCAGCAGTGTTGTAGTTGGATAAAAGGTCAGGAGCTGTACAGCGTCAGATACGTTCTGTCAAACGCCCGGGCGCGCAGTGCTTTTTTCGGCATCATAAATTGTATACAACCGGCGTCCCACCAGCAAAATCCAACCTTCATGTCGGAATCTATCTGCAACAGCAGTATCATATCATCAATGGCCTCCTCCACTGCCTGCTGGTTGCCATTGAAGTGCTGTAACAGCGTGGCACGGGCGTTCTTGGGGAAATAGTCATAAGGCTTGCCTGCCTCCAGGTACATGGCAGCCTCGATATTGTGGTCACCATGCTGCCCGTCAGCATAACCGCCAATGCGGCCTGCGCCTTCGGTGAGATGCATACAGAGGTCGTCCAGCGCGTCCATTTCATCTTCGGAAAGCTGGTCATAGTCTACATACGCATAGTTGGGCGGCATAATGGAAGCCGCTGCTGCCAGCCTGTACCCGGTATACCGCTCTTCCTTCTCCAGGACAGTAGTACGGGGCGGGGCGGTGCGCTGCAACCCTGTCTTATCTGCCACATATATCACCTTGTGAGCGATGTTACGCGCCTGTTGCATATCTCCCATAAAAAAATACAGGATACCGGTGGAGGGCAGCAACTGTTGTGTGTCCTGCGGATAAACAGATTCCAGGTCCAGTTGCGCAATAAAAGACATCGGTTCGCCATCATCTGTCAGCGGCCATTCAAAACCAGGTGGCAGGTCCGGCTCACCGGCTACACGGGAATTACCAATAAGCTGGTAGTCTTCCTTTTCTGCCAGCGTGAGATTAATAATGGGGCGGGCTGCGGAAAGCAGATAGTCCGATACTTCCGAGAGTTCAAATTCGTGGATTAACTCCTTATACTGTTCGATAGTCAAGGTTACAATATTTACATGGATAACAAAATGGCCACATAATGACACACAGCGCCGGAAAGCACCAGCAGGTGCCATAAGGCGTGCGTATATTTATACCTGTCCCAGATATAAAAAATCACGCCGATGGTATATAAACCGCCGCCTACGCACAACATCACAATAACTGAAAGCGGCAGTTCGGTAAAGAAACGTTTACCGCCCACCACCAGCATCCAGCCCATCACCAGGTAAATGATGGTGGAAATAATGTCGAACCGGCCGGTGAAAAATACTTTAAACAGAATGCCTATGGCTGTAAGTCCCCACAGGACCGACAACAGTGAGATACCGAAGGCGTTATTCATATACACCAGCAAAAAGGGCGTATATGTTCCGGCGATCAGAAAATAGATACTGATATGATCGAAGATGAGAAATACTTTTTTGACGGCCGACTCCTGCGAAATATGATAGATGGTCGAGCAGGTAAAAAGCAGGATAAAACAAAAACTGTAGATGCCTGCGCCCACAATCCCCGGTGTATTACCGTGTGTGGCAGCGATGCTGGTCAATACCGGAAGGCCGCTGATACCGAATACAATGCCAATGGCATGTACCAGTCCGTTTACGATTTCCTGCTTCCGGGTATAGCCTGTTGGTGAAGCCGTCATTCCCATGAGTCAAAACATTTAACGGCTGTAAATGTAGGACAAAGCAGGAATGTGCCGTGATAGAGATTGTCTATAGCATTATCTTTTTTTGACAAACCCTCCTACCATTTCGCCGTTGGTGATGTCCAGCGAGGCACCTGCGTCATCATAGAATTTGCAGGTAAAGCGCATCTTAACTTTCACGCCATAGTAGCCTGCATAGCCGGCCCAGTCTTCTGCGCTGACGATGGTAAAAGTACCATTAGGCTGACCGGTAGCGCCATTGAGCGTACTCCAGTTCTTGCCGTTTTCATCTGTCCAGACCAGCAACACACCGTCGGTGAAAGTCTGGTTATTAACCGCCGCATATCCATAGTTGCCGGGCTGGAAAAAGGTTTTAAAGCCCTGGTTGGTGACTGCGTCAAAGTTGGTCAGTTTACCTTTGGATATCAGCAGTTCTGTTTTTCCCTGTGGCAGGTTGTTACCGCCGGCCCATGAGATACCGGAACCCATTGTCACATCAGTGCCGCCGGTGGTTTCGGAGGTGAGCATGTAATTGTTGGCTGTTGCCACGTCCTGCTCATAGTCTTTCCCGTTAGCCGTCAGTTTGTAATAAAAATCTGCCGGAGGAGGCGGCACGTCGGGGCCGCTGCCACTCACCTTAACGGCTACACTGCAAGACGATCCTGTGGTCTTTAACGGGAAATTAAAAGTGCCTTCCTGTTGAGGCGTACCGCTGGCAATCAGCGTGATCGTATATTTGCCGGTGGCAGAAAAGCTGCCGCCGCCGGAGAATTCTATTCCATTGACGTTTCCGGTGGTCAGCGTCCATACACCGGGTATGGCCACCTGCACGGTTACCTGTATTTTTGCGCCGGCAGCGGTGGTGCCGACTTTGAAAGTACCGGTAACGACGGCATCGGAGCAGCTGTTGCCCTGATGTTCAAGCCCATAGGTGGCCAGGTCTGCCGGCGGCACCACTGGACCTGTTCCCGCTCCCTCCCTGGAGAGCTCTTTAGAGCATCCTGTCGAGAAAACAACAGCCAGCAGGAAAAGGAAAATGTGGGCCAGGTGTATACGGAAACGTGCGTTCATCATCGTTATATTAATAGGGTATAATTACAAATATATCAACATAAATTAATAACATCTATCTTTAATCATCCAATTTATTTTTTAACCCGACGGAGAAGATGGAGCGAGCATTCACACAAGAAGAATGGGAAGCCTGTATAAAAGTGTTACAGGTATTGTCAAGAGACCCGGACCAGTCGCCGGACGATATGACGCTGAAAGGGCTGGTGACCAAGCTGTACAAGCGTGCCAAAAAAGACAACAAAGCCGCCGTGGCGGAAGCCAGGCTGGCAGCGGTGGCCACGCCGGCCGTGCGGATGACCTTACAGCGGTTGCAGCAGATATCGCAGCAGCAGGATATCCTGCGGCAGTACGATAAAAAGGAAGTGCTTTCCCAGACGTTGTTGTTCAGGAAATATGAGTTGCCCGATACCGGCCTGCCGGCCGATAAAAAAGAAGACCTGACACTGACCACCATGCAACGTTGTTATATCTGTCAGACGCCTTACCGGAAAGTGCATTTCTTCTATCATATGTTATGTCCTTCCTGCGCTGAGACCAACTACAGCAAGCGGTTACAGCGTGCCGACCTTCGTGGGCGCGTGGCCGTAATTACCGGCGGACGCATCAAGATCGGATACCTGACAGCCCTGCGGCTGTTACGCGATGGCGCCCGCGTGTGGGTGACCACCCGCTTTGCCAAAGACTGCGCGTTGCGTTTCAGTGAAGAGAAAGACTTCTCCGAATGGGCACACAGGCTGAAAATAGCGGCGCTGGACCTGCGCAACCTCGGGCAGGTGAACCAGTTCATACAACAGCTGTATGGCGAAGAAACACACCTGGACATCCTGATACACAATGCCGCACAGACGGTCAAAAGGCCGACAGCCTTCTATCAGCATCTTTTCGCGACAGAAGAAGCGCCACCGGAAACCCTGCCCGAAGCCGTACGCCGCTGCCTGGCCCCTGCCCCGCCCTTCCGTTACCTTGGCGACGCATGGGAACAGCAACTGCTGCCTGCCGAGATGCACCAGTGTTTTCCTGAAGGGCAATATGACAAAGACCGGCAGCAGGTAGACCTGCGTTCCAGCAACAGCTGGACCCTGCGGCTGGATGAAGTGCCACCCGGCGAAATGCTGGAGACGCAGCTGGTGAACGTTACCGCTCCTTTTATGCTCAACAGCAAACTGAAAGCGCTGCTGAAGCAGTCACCTTTCCCCCGCCGGTTCATTATCAACGTATCGGCCATGGAGGGGCAGTTCAACCGTGGCTCCAAAACGCCGTTCCATCCGCATACCAATATGGCCAAAGCCGCGCTGAACATGATGACGCGCACGTCGGCGCAGGATTATGCGCTGGACGGCATCTATATGAACAGTGTGGACACTGGCTGGATCACACAGGAAAATCCGCATCCCAAAAAGGAACGGCTATACGAAGAAGAAGGATTTGTGCCGCCGCTGGACGAAACTGATGGCATGGCCCGCATCTACGACCCCGTGGTGTCAGGTCTTGCCAGCCCGGACATTCCGCTGTTCGGGCATTTCCTGAAAGACTATCAGCCTTATGCCTGGTAAAATGTATGTTGACCATCACCCGTAAAAAAATCATATGCAGCATAATACCCTTGTGTGCCCCGTTGATAACGTAAAGCACACCTTTTCTTTTCAACGCAGTGACCTTGACCCGGTATTACAATACCTGGAAAACAATGAGCCGCTGCCCGTTACCAACCTGGTATTCCCGGTAGGCACCGTAACCACCGATGGACGGCTGGACATGTGCAAACAACAGCTGGGCGTGGAAGGGACGCAGCTGGTAACAGCCGCCCTGCGACAGAACACTCAGATCAAACATATCCTGATGGGCACCAACGCCTTTGGCAATCCCGGTGCGCAGGCCGTGGCAGACCTCGTGTCTGTAAACAATACCATTGAAACCGTGTACCTGGGCTGCAACTACATAGAACAGGCAGGCGCCCAGGCGCTCTGTGAAGCCCTCAGCAGCAACCAGTCTGTAAAAAGCATGTGGCTCAAGAGAAACCCTATCGGCAGTCACAGTATGCCCAACATTGTGCAGCTGCTGCAACAAAATCCAAACCTGCGCACGCTGGACCTGGTGAACACCTGCGCCGGCGAAGGTTTCTTTACACTGCTGGAATACCTGAAGGAAAATACCACGGTGGAAAGACTGTACCTGAGCGGCAATTATCTCACTGCTGAGATGATGATACCTGTCAGCGAAATGCTGGCGGCCAACAAACACCTGAAATCTCTTTTTCTGAGCGTTAACAATATCGGGGACAAAGGCGTGGCGCACCTGATACATGGCCTGAAACAAAACACTACGCTGGAACAACTCAGTCTGTCCAGCTGCGGCATTGAGGCCGAAGGCATGCAGCTGCTGCACGAACTGCTAAGCACCCGGCCCTACCTGAAATGGGTGGACCTGAGTTATGCCCCGTCCACCAAAGCTTTGGGCGCCAAAGGAAATTTGCCGCTGCACCTTTCCGCGATGAAAGATTTTCCGGCATCACCGGACAACTTTACGCATCCCGACAGTAAAGCGATTAAAAGCGTGTACCGTTAAGAGAGAGAGAAAAAGTGACAAACCGGGGAGAATCGAACTCCCACCCTCTGCTTGCTGGCAGATACTCTTCCATTGAGCCACGGTCCGTCACGGGTGCGAACATAGAAATAATTATCCATATTTCACAAAAGTAAAAGCCTGGCGTATGGCCAGGCTTTTACTTTTATCGTATAACCGTAAGAGTTATACAAAGGTTTCTGTAACAGGAAAATATTGTGGAGGAGTAGGGCTCGAACCTGCATCTCCGGGCGAGCAGCACCGGTGTTTTTCCATTTTAAACTATCCCCCTGGATAATGCGATAAAGCCGGAAAGGGCCAAACTTCATCGCGGCGCAATATAGTTAAATATCCGTAATGATTTAGCTTTTCTGCTGATGATACCCTTTCTGGTGATAGGGTTGCAGTTCTTCGAGGCATAGTTTATACAACGCCTGCACTTCCTTTTTATAGTCCACTGCCGGGTCATTGGTTTCTTTCAGTTCCTCTACGATCTCGTACGCAAAGTTATCTTCTCCCAGCAGGTTCCAGTCTTCCTGCAGGGCCGCATTAGGGTGTGTATTGGACGACAGTTGCAGTCTGACAGAGTTCCATGCGCGGTCCAGGTCCATGCTGTGATGTATCCATATCCGGTCATTCTGTTTGTTGCGTACGCGGAACACGCCCATGCGGAAAGACATTTGCCGGTATGCGTCTTTCAGTTCTTTTTTTGATTTCATGTGTTCATCTCTTTAAGCTGGCTGTCAATAAATGTGTTGGCGGCCTTCAGGAAGGCCGGGTACCCTGAAGGGGATTGCCTGTTGATGTATAACAACAGCAGGCCGGAAAGCCCGTACAATAACGCTGCTTTTTTATTGGCCGCCGCCGTGGCGGTTACGGTTTTATTATTGATAAGGCTTTTCCATTCTTCCTCACACAGTTTGTCCAAGAAGCCGGTGATCAGCGGGGCCGTGTCCGGTTGTTTGTTCAGGTCGGACAGTTTCTCCATGAAAAACAGTTCAAAAATGCCGGGGTATTGTACAAAATATTCGAGATAGGCCAGCAGGATGGCACGTAACTTCTTCTCTCCCTTTGCTGCTTTGGCGCTGCGGGTGGTCACGTAGGCACTGCATTCCTCCTGGAAGTCCTGTACACAGAGAAACACCAGGTCTTTTGCGTCCTTAAAGTAGTTGTACAACGTAGCGAAGGAATAACCTGCTTTTTCCGCGATGTTGCGTACGCTGACACTTTTAAGCCCTTCGCTTTTCAGGATTTCTTTTGTTGCTTCGATGAAATACCCCCTGATGCGTTGCTCCTGTAAGGCCTTGTTCTTCATATTTACCTTTATCCAATTTTTAATATCCGCAAAAATAATGAACACTGTTCAAATTTCAAAACAGGATTATACTAAAAAACAGACACCAAACTCTGGCGATGCTGCTACGGGCATGCAGGGGCGTGATTTTACCGGCAGAATATTGTTACATTTGTTATAGGCGATCGTACCCCAAAAACGGCCCGACACCTCGGAAAAATCATTTTATCGGGAACAAATACCTCCCCTGGCCTGTTAACTTGTTATACAGCCATGAACAACGAAACAACAAAAAGCATAGTCACCCGGCTGCTATCGGCAGCGGGTATCGCGGTAAATGGAAACAACCCGTGGGACATTCACGTATACAACGAAGATTTTTATTCCCGCGCATTGTACCAGGGTTCCCTCGGACTGGGAGAATCCTACATGGAAGGCTACTGGGACTGCCTCCGGCTCGATGAGTTCTTCTACAAAATACTGCGTTCCAACCTCGACAAAAGCGTCCGTAAAAGTCTGCGGCTGAAGATGGACATCCTGCTGGCGCGCGTGTTTAACTTCCAGCGGCCGGCACGCGCCACCCGTAACGGCCAACGCCACTACGATGCAGGCAACGATCTTTTCCAGAACATGCTGGACAAAAGGCTCACCTACACCTGCGCCTTCTGGGACAACGCCACCACCCTGGATGAAGCACAGGAAAACAAATTAGACCTCTCCTGCCGCAAACTACAGCTGAAACCCGGCATGCATGTCCTCGACATCGGCTGCGGATGGGGAAGCTTCGCAAAATTTGCCGCTGAAAAATACGGGGTGACCGTAACCGGCGTCACCATATCCAAAGAACAGGTAGCCCTTGGGCAGCAGTTGTGCGCCGGCCTGCCTGTCACCCTGCGGCTGCAGGACTACCGCCAGCTCAACGAAAAATTCGACGCCATTGTATCACTGGGCATGTTTGAACACGTAGGTCCGCATAACTATAGCGAATATATGAAAGTAGCCGCCCGCTGCCTCAAAGATAACGGCCTGTTCCTGCTGCATACCATCGGCGGCAATGAAACGTCCGCTTTTACAGACCAATGGCTCAATAAATACATCTTCCCCGGTGCGGTCATTCCCACCATCCGGCAGATTGGCCAAGCCATAGAAGGCATTTTCGTGATGGAACACTGGGAGAACTTCAGCGTGAACTATGATAAAACACTGATGGCCTGGTACGAAAATATCACCGCCAACTGGGACAAGCTCAAAAGCCGGTACGACCAGACATTTTTCCGTATATGGAAATATTACCTGTTGTCCTGCGCGGCCTCTTTCCGGGCGCGGCATAGCCAGCTGTGGCAGATCGTACTGTCGAAAAACGGTGTGCCTGGCGGGTATCATGTTGCAGCCTCCCGCGAAAACAGTCCCCTTACATACGCCAACACCATCAAGCCCTGACACCGGAGGTTACCCGCAGGCTCCACTCAAAATAGAGTTTACCGTCTATTACATGCCTCCCCACCCTGCCGGCTACTTCCGACCGGACAATCTCCTGCACCGGCTGCGGAATATCCTTTAATGCATTTACCACATCAGCACTAACCCGTGTTACATACTGCCAGTGGTCGTCTACGGAATTAAACTGTACAATGCCCGTCAGCACCTCTTCCTCTACGGATTGGAACTCCGCCGTTTCAAACCAGTCGGACATCTCGCCAGGCTGCATACAGTGAAACATGCCCGGCACATGCTGATTATATAGTTTACGGCGGGTAACGGAAGCAATCGCGTCAAGTACAATATTGATCCACAAATTATGCTCTAACAGTCCCCAGGCTGAAACAGCCAGTCGCCCGCCAGGCTTCAATACGCGGTTGATTTCTTTCAGCCCTGCTGTAATATTCTTAAAAAACATGACGCCATTTCTGCATACTACGGCATCGAATATACGATCATCGAAGGGCATATCAGCAGCATCGCAACAGACCACCTCGAAATTAGACAGTCCCTTTTCTTTCGCTTTGCCTATAGCAATCTCTGCCATACGGGGAGATATGTCCGTGCCCGTTACCAGCGCATCCGGATATAACTGCGCAATTGTCAGTCCCGGCTCCCCGGTGCCTGTACCGACGTCCAGTATCCGTAAAGGATTTTTAAGATGAAGGTGTTGCAACAATGCGGTTGTTACAGGTTTCAGAAACAGGTTGATAACATTTTCCCATTGTCTGCGGTCATCTGACCTGTGGTCCCAGTAATCGCCTGGGTGCAAAGCATTTTCCATGGTGGGTGGAATTAAAGGTTCACAAAATAAGTAACAAAACACTGCGCCGGCGAACGGTACAATCAACGCTAAAAGTAACGCATCCCTGCGCAAAGAAGCTTCAGTATCAAACTGCTATCAGGGTTCGTTTTATACCGATTACTTTTATTTCCCGAAGCTGAAACCTTTGGCTATTATCTGTTTTAAGGTCCATCAGTTAGTTAGGATTAAAAACTTTACACATTGGCACATCAGGTATGCAAGCTGATCCTTTGCATATAATGTTTATAAATTCAACCACCCGCCTGTATACACTTTTTAAAACAACCACGTATGTTAAACTTCAAATTGCTGATAAGAGTTCTGTTCTTCTGTTGCTGCCTGCACTTACTGCACGCCTGTAAAAAAATAGAAGATCCTGCCACCAAACAGAAAACCCTTTTCTTTATTGACTACCGGCATCTGGCCGGCGGCAGCGATGGCATCGCTGTAATGGAGCTGGACCCTGAATCGCCGGATTTCGGGAAGATATTGCACCGGACAGAGCTGGGAAAAGGCGTGCTGCCACACCACCTGTATTTCAACCGTGATGAAAAAAAGCTCTATACTACCGCCCTGGGTGGCAGTTACCTGTATGAGTTAAAAATGGAATGGAACCACGAAGGATATCCTGTCATCTACGAGGCCAACCCTGTCAACACCGGTGGCAATACAGTAGGAGAAGATATCTTCTTCACCCGTAACGGCCAGTACTGGGTAACCTTTATGGGTGGAAAAGGCGGCGTCCGCGACGGCAGCGTTGGCGTGTTCGACGCGCATAACAATCAGCTCATCAAAACCATCTCCTCCTCTATTGACGAGCATCCCGACAAATTCATCATGTACCCGCACGGCATTTCTATATTTGAAGATAAAAATCTGGCGATGGTGACCTCCACCATTCACCCCGATCTCACCAGCGGTATCGGTAACACCTGTACGCTGATAGATATGAACACCTACAATATCATTAAGACCTACCGCGTGGCAGACAGTGCCACCGACCTGTCCAGCCCGGTGGAAGTACTGTTGCTCCGCAATGAATACCCGCGTTACGCCCTCGCCAATACCATGATCGGCGGCGACATCTGGATGGCTGCATTTGATGATAAAACCAACCAGTACAGCGAATTTAAGCGGGTATTAAAAGGGGCCAACCAAGGGTTGGGCTGGGCGCTGGAATTTTATATTGCAGATGACAAACTGCTATACGTAAGTTTTGGTCAACCCGGAAAAATCCTGGTGTTTGATCTGAACTACCTGCCTGAACTGCGGCAGGTGCGAACATTACCGGCTGACAAGGGCGCGCACCACATGGCTTTCTTTAAAACCAAGTCAGGCCGCTCTGTAGTGGCCGTGCAAAACAACCTGCTCAACCTGCCCAATCTCAATGCCGGCACCATTGACGTAGTTGACATCAATACCGGTGAGAAACTGGGCACGGTTGATATGCGCAACAAATACCAGCTGTTGCCCGAATCGATAGAAGGCACATTAGGCAAGGCACACTATATGCACCATTGATGAGGTACCGGTTACTTGTCATATTTCTGATCGTCACACTACAAAGGTTAAACGCACAACCGGCGCCTGTGCTTCCGTCCGACAGTATGCTGCCCCGTATAACACGCAGCCATCTGCTATTGCAGGCTTACGCGATGAGCGCACAGGCTTACCGGTGGCGCGCACACAGCGCCCTGGCATGGGCGCCGCCGGTGGTGGGCGCCGGCACGTTTATGATCCCGTGGTCTGCACGCCGCGTGTATAATGACATTGCGCTGGGCAGCAGAATTGTGCAGGCAGAGCAGGCAATACCGCATCCGGCAAAGCTGCGGAGCCGCTACCAGTACCTGGCTTTTGAGGCAAACATGGCACTGACCGCGCAGACGGTTGCCCTGAACCGGTTGCACTACTCCGCCCGGCAACAATATATCCGCCATGTGGCAGCATTGCAAAAGGCCGCAGCACTAAGGCGGCAGGAGCAGGTATTGTCTTTTATCCACCAGGTGGCACTGGCACGGCTGCCTTACCGACAGGCACAGCTAGCCGCTGTAAGCACCGCTGCGGCAAGGCTCACAGCGGTAAGTGATGATATACGCACACAGGAATCGCTGGCTGCCGGCACAAGGGCAAGATTGAGCAGCCTGTTATATCTCACCGGGCCTTTTACCACAGACAGCAGTTACACGCCGGCGTTTACGCCCGGCAACACAGACACCGTGTCACTGGCACAGGCCAACAAACAGGTATATCAACTGGAAGAAGCCATACGATGGCGGTACCTGGAACAAAAGGCCGTACGGCAAGAGCAGCGGCCGGATTTCAACATCGGCTTTTACCAGTTCTTTCCGGTATCGCCGCTGGTGCCCAACAATTTCAACATCATGGTGGGCATCAGGATACCGCTGGCGCCATGGGCGGCAGGCTATTACCGTCGGAAAACGCAGGCCATCGGGACAGACATCGCCGCACTGACGCAGCAGCGCAGCGCCCTGTTGCAACAGACACAGGTCCGGCTAACGGTACTGGAGCGGGACATCCGCATACAACAGCAACGCATATACGGTATTACGGAAAAAATATTACCAGCGCTGCAACATGCGCTGGAGGCTGATATGGCGCGATATCAGGAAAACAGGCTGGACCTGGCTGCCGTACTTCGTTCGCTCGAAGCAGCGTGCGCGATGGAAGTACAGCTGTGTGACTACCGGCAACAGCTATATGAAATGATTATCGCATACGACCAGCTGCTATACCGCTGACGGTTTCTGTGCTGCTATCAATATAAAAATAGGGCGACGGGTTTCGTCTTTCATTTCCGGGTATTTCTCCAGCACGGCCGGTGAAGGTTTGGGCTCTTCCACCCGGGTGATGATAAAACCGGCATCCAGCAGGCCGTTGATCAGTGTGGCGACCGTGCGGTGGTACTTCACCACGTCCGTGTCCAGGAAACGGGCCACCCGGCGGCCTTCGTCCTGGTAATGATCTACAGGCCAGTGCAGCCGTTGGCCCGCTGTATCGTAGTACCAGTCCTGCGTCTCCATGGCCGTAAATACAGGGTGCTCGGTAGAGAATACAAAATGTCCGCCTGCCGACAGGCTATTGTGCACTTTGCGGCAGATAAGGTCATAATGTCCGGTATAATGCAGCGCCAACGAGCTAAGTACCACATCGAAAGAACCGGGAGGAAAATCGATGTCCTCCATGGCTTCCCGCAGGTAGGTGATACCCGGGCCATTGTTACGCAGGCGTGCCTGTTCCAGCATTTTTTCGGAGAGGTCCATTCCTATTACGCTGGCGGCCTGCTGTTCCATCACATAACGGCAATGCCAGCCAAAGCCACACCCGATATCCAGTACCCGCTTGTCTTGCAGGGGCGGCAGCAGGCTACGGAACACTTCCCATTCCCCGGCCGCGTTCAGTCCTTCTACGGAGCGCGCCATCTGGCTGTAGTTTTCAAAAAAGCCGGGATCGTCGTACTTATTTTCTTTCATGGTGGTTTACAGGTTATCCCAGGGAATGGTTTCGTAGGCCCGTTCCAGTATGTCAGACAACGTATCGTTACTATGGTCAAACATATGTTGGTCTATCTGCGCAATCATTCCCCGATGGTTAACAGAGTTGGTATAAAAAGCGTTTTTATATTCGTATAGCTGTGACAGTGGCACATTGCGGTGGATGACCGCCACACCGTTGTTCCAGAGGCTGTCTGACAACAGCTGTACCATAATGCCCGGCAAGGCGGGTGTGGCCGGCAATACAATACTTTGTCCGTCGTAAAAGCCGACGTTCCAGATAGCGCCTTCTGAGATGTACTGTTGCTGATCGACGTACAGGACGTCGTCAAAACCAGCGTCCATGGCTTTGCGACGGTATGCCAGAATCCCGGAAACGATGCCGCTGTATTTAATTTCCGGCAACAGGCGTTCAAAGCGGGCGGACATTACTTTGATCGGTTGCGATGCCGGCGCCACCGCCGGTGTTTTGGTGACCAGCACCTGCAGGTCTTTTTCGCGGATGACCGGCTGGGCGAAAGCGGTCGTAAAAATATTCACGCGGAGCGAGCAGGACTCCTGTTCCGCTGTGATCTGATGCAGACAATCGATAATATGCCGGTCTGGCAGCTGACAGCCAAACAGCTGCCGGCTGCTGCCAGCCAGCCTCTCCAGGTGAAGGTGTAGTCCTTTCACCTGTCGTTGTCTTACCTGCATAGCCGTAAAATGACCGTACTGCAACGCCATTAGTCTGGGCATATCCGCCATGGTGAGCGGTCTGCCGTCCAGTTCCTGTACAAATATATTGTCCATCCTTAAAGCTACTTAAAGTTTGGCAAATGCCCTGAAAGCGCCGGTGTTTGGGTTTTTAAAAAGATTTTGATACTTTAGCGCCCAAACCAGCCATACCAACTTTTGTGAGCCAGGGGACATACTTTTAACTGATGAAGGGCAGTCAATATAATGAAAGGGAGATCGTTGCCCGTATAGCCAAAGGTGATGAGTCCGCGTTTGCTGTCTTTTTTCGTCACCATTACCAGAAAATTTATGAAGTAGGACTGATGCTAACGCAGACGGAATCCGTAGCGGAAGAGCTGGTGCAGGATGTTTTCGTGAAAGTATGGAAACAACAGGCGCAGCTGCCGGAGATCATGGACATCCCTTCCTGGCTGTTCATCATTGCGCGCAACGACGCCTACAAGGCCCTGCGGCGCAGCACCCGCCTGAAGGTGGTCCTGGACACGCTGGAGCTTCCCATACCTGTTTCCAACGAAACTGACGAACACATTATCTACCGTAATTATCATGAGCTGGTGAACAAGGCCGTGAGCCAGTTGCCCATACGACAACAAACAGCCTGGCGCCTGAGCCGGGAGGAAGGATTGAAACGCGAGGAGATCGCGGCCCGCATGCAGATCCGTCCGGACACGGTAAAAGAACACCTCTCCCTGGCCGTTAAAAACATCCGTGGTTTTCTCGAATCGCATGACGCCTTCCTGATCGGAGCAGAGCTGATCTTTGTCTGGAGCTTGCATTCCCTCAATTAATTTTTTTGGGGACACCCCCCACCCGCTCTTCTTCCGGGGTCTTTATAATAACGGGACCGTACCACCTACTTATTACGCCCGCTTACAGCTTATATGGACCAAAATCGACTGGATTATTTATTTAACAGGTATACTGCCGGCGAGGCTACGCCCGAAGAACTTCGGGAGTTTGACATGCTGGTGCAGCAACCTGAACATGAAATAGTATTACATACAAAAATCGACCAGTTGTTCCGTGCCACCAGCGGAACAGCCACTATGCCGGAAAAGGCCATACAGGCCACTTTACAGCATATTACCGGGAAGCCGGCCTCTTTGTCCGTCGTTCGTTACCTGCGCCGCAGCTGGTGGGCTGCAGCCGCGGGGCTGTTGTTAACAGGCAGCAGCACGTGGCTGCTCACCCGGCCCCGCTATGAGGTGGTGGCCCCTTTGGCCGATAAGGTGCCCGGCAGCCATAAAGCCGTGCTGACGCTGGCCGATGGCAGCACTGTAGCGCTGGACAGCAGTGGGCAGCAGGTCATCGGACAGCAGCAGACCACTATCCGGCAATCCGGCGGACAGCTGCAATACAGTGTACAGTCGCCCAACGCCGTAGCCAGCTATAATACACTGACCACTCCCCGCGGCGGGCAGTTCCGGGTTGTACTGCCCGATGGCACGGTGGTATGGCTCAATACCGCTTCCGCGCTGCGTTATCCTACCGCGTTCAGCGGCACCGACAGGACCGTCGAGTTGCAGGGAGAGGCTTATTTTGAAGTGGCCGCCAACGCCACGCAGCCTTTCCGGGTAAAAACAGCCGCACAGGAAGTACATGTGCTGGGCACCAGTTTTAACATCAACGCCTATACGGATGAAGCCAATACTGTCACCACACTGGTCAGCGGCCGGGTGAAAGTGAACACGCCCGGAAAAGGTGCCGGCGTGATGCTGGAGCCGGGCGAACAGGCGGTTGCCGCGCATAGCGGCAGTCAGCAGCTCAGCGTTACGCGCACGTTCACGCCCGATGTTATCGCCTGGAAGAATGGGTTGTTCCTGTTCGACAATGCCGATCTGACGACGGTGATGCGTTGTCTGGAACGCTGGTATGACATCGACGTAAAATATGAAGCGAAGCCCGATATACACTATACCGGGCAGATCGCCAGAAACCAGCCGTTGTCCAAAGTCATACATATGCTGGAGCAAACCGGCCAGGCCCGTTTCAGGCTTGTCACGGCCGGACAGGGACATCAGGCGAAAGATATGATCATCATCCTGGAATAAAAAATGGCAGGGAGGGCCATACCATGATATTAAATTAATACAAACCGCGATCTAAAAACAGCCACCATTAAAAAACCGGAAACGTTGGCGCGTTCCCGGTACATGCCAGATCTACATTGCCTGACGCCGGCTCGTATTCCATGGCCAGGCAGGATCATGATTTATTACAAACCATCATCGTAAATCCAAACGACACGAAGATATGAGAGAAAGTTTATTCTCCCAAGGGGGTTTATTGCCCCGTTGTATACCGATACCAACAACCAAAACTCCGACAGATCCCACCACCAGCCAGTCTGACCGGAACCGATTTAAAAAAGTGTTATTAATGATGAAACTTACAGGAATGCTGTTGCTGGCTTTTTGCCTGCAGGTAAGCGCCAGGGTGTACTCCCAGAAAGTGACATTAACGGAGCGGAATGCCTCCGTACAACAGCTATTCAGCACCATCCGCCAACAAACCGGCTACCTGTTTCTGTACAGCAACGAAACGCTGAAAAACACACATCCCGTGTCCGCACAACTGACAGAAGTACCGCTGAAAGCAGCGCTGGACCATATTACCAGCAACCAGCCTATTACCTACAGCATTGAAGAGAACAATACCATCCTGATCAAACCCAAACCGGTAGCAGCGGCCACCGCGCCTGTTCTTCAGCGGATCAACGGTACCGTACGGGACGAAAAAGGTGTTCCGCTCATCGGAGTGACCGTGAAAATAAAGGGCACCAACGGCGGCACGATCTCCGATGAACAGGGCAACTGGTACATCCAGGCCACCGATGATGCCACCATCCTGGTGTTTTCCTTCATCGGCTACAGCAACCATGAAGAGCCTATCAAAGGCAGAACAGTGATCAATGTAGTACTCAGACAACAAGACAAAAGCATGAGCGAGATCGTGGTCACCGGTTACCAAAAAGTAGAACGGCGCTCACTCACCTCTTCTATCACTTCTCTCAAAACAGAGAACCTCAAAACCATCAATCAGCCTAATATCGATAAGCTGTTACAGGGCCAGGTGCCAGGTATGGTAGTGATGAGCACTTCCGGCGCCCCCGGCGCCATGCCACAGATACGCATCCGCGGTACGTCTACCTTAAGCGGCAACACGCAGCCGCTGTGGGTGGTGGACGGTATCATTCTCGATGATCCCATCAACGCTTCCGTAGATGACATCATGACTAACCGTAACCTGATCGCTTCCGGTATCGGCGGTATCAACGTGGAGGACATCGAATCCATCAACGTGCTGAAAGACGCAGCGGCCACAGCGATCTATGGTACCAAGGCTGCCAACGGCGTAATCGTGCTGACCTCCAAAAAAGGTACGGCCGGCAAAACCCGTATCAACTTCACCAGCTTCGCCACCGTAGGCATGCGCCCGCGAATTGAAGATGCGTATATGATGAACTCCAAAGAAAGGATCGGCGTAAACCTGGAAATGATGCGCCGGGGCGTATTGACCGCCACTTCTCCACGCGCCGGTGAATACGGCACATCCACCGATTTCGAGCGTGCGCTGATAGATGTACATGACCACAAAATGAGCTGGTCGGATTTTGAGAAAAGAGTGAATCAGCTGGAACAGGTCAACACCAACTGGTTTGAATACCTCTTCCGTAATTCATTCACCCACCGTCAGAACCTGAACATCTCCGGCGGTAACGAAAAGACGACTTTCTATCTCTCCGGCAGCTACATGGACGAACAGGCCACCGCATTACAGACCGGCATGAAAACCTACACCGGCTCCCTGAAAGTGTATACCAAGCTGCATCCTACCCTTCGTGTAGGCGGTATGCTGGACCTCAACCGCCGGGATAACGGCAGCTTCTTTGCCACCGACTCCCGCGAGAACCCCTTTGAATGGTCGATCTATACCACACGTGCACAGAATGCCTATGACGAAAACGGACAGTACAACTACCTCTACTACAACGGCATTAAATACAACTTTCTCGAAAACCGCAACTATGGCTGGCGTAACTCACAAAACTTCAGCATTCGCGGAACAGTGGATATTGAGTGGAAACCTATCAGCTCCCTCATCTTCGGCAGCCTTTTCTCTTTCACCAATCAGAATACCACTGATGAAGATGTGGCTACTGAGAACAGCTACTTTGTAAAAAGCCGGCAGCGCGACGTTACCAATATTGTCAACTCCGTTGCTGTCCCCTTGTGGAAAGAAGGCGGCTATCGCAAAGGCAGAAACAACAATAACAAATCGCTTACGCTCCGTAACCAGGTATCGTTTATGCCTATACTGAACGCCAACCATCGCTTTGATGTGATGGCCGGTCAGGAAATACGTACGTCCAAATACGAAGACGAGATGACCGAGATATACGGTTATGTACATGACCGTGGCCGTCAGCAGATGCCGCAGTTTGACCTGATGAAACAAATGGGCCGGCCATACTGGTCGGAAAGCCTGAACCAAAGCGCTGCCGTTTCTTACTTTGGCACAACAGGCTATACTTATAAAAACCGCTACACCGTTAGCTTCAACGCACGTACTGACGGCTCCAACCGCTTTGGCCTTCGTACCAATCAGCTGTTTCAGCCACTATGGGCAGTAGGAGCCAACTACCAGATGAAGGAAGAAGAGTTCTTCGCCAACAAAGACTGGTTAAGTTACCTGACGCTTCGCGCGTCCTATGGCAGCCAGGGTAACGTAGCCTCTCAGGCATACTCCGACCTGGTGGCCACCATCGGCAAACCGGACCTTGCCAACACAGACAACTATCTGGTGATAGACGCCCCCAGGAACCCTAACCTGAAATGGGAAAAGAACTATACCGCCAACGTAGCGCTGGAAATCGGATTGTGGAAACGCCGGGTGATGGCCACAGTAGAATGGTACCATAAAAAAGGCGTTGACCTGCTGGGCAGCAAACGTGTATCACAGGTTTCCGGATTCAGTACCCTGCAGGTAAACTGGGCATCCATGAAAAATACAGGCCTGGAATTCTCCTTAAGCACTATCAATATCGATACAAAAGACTTTCGCTGGTCTACCAATATCAATGCCGGTTACAATAAAAACGAAGTGCTGGACGTATATTCCCTGCCTTCCGTTGATGGCCTGACCAATGCACAACGCTCCAACTATGCGGCTTCTGCTGTTGTGGGCAAACCTGTTAACGGCCTCTGGTCTTACCGTTATGCAGGCCTGAACAAAGACGGCCGTGCCACCTTCTATACCGCCAAACCCGGCGAAACAGTGCTCAACGGTATGCGCAACATCGACGGCCTCGTATATTCCGGTTCCACTATGCCCACTGTACAGGGTGGTTTCACCAATACATTTTCCTATAAAAGATTTACGCTGTCCGCTTTGTTCATCGGCAGTTTCGGTAACGTGATCCGTCTGCGTAATATCAGCGCCAACAATACATTCGTCTTCCCTGAAACGACCCAGAACATGTCTGCCGAGTGGGTTGACCGCTGGCAGAAACCAGGCGATGAACAGCACACCAACATCCCCAAACTGGAATCAGACAATAGTGTTCCCGGTCTGGCCGATGTATCACCCTACAATGCCACTATGTATAACAACAGTGACCTAAGGACTGTGAAAGGTGATTTTGTGCGTCTTCAGAACCTGTCTCTCAGTTACGACTTATATAATGCGCGCCTGCGTAAGAGTGGTATTCAAAATATGCGCTTCATGATACAGGGCAACAATCTGCATGTATGGAAGAACAGCGCATTAAAAGGCCAGGACCCTGAAGCAACGGGCTCGGTGATGAAATATGACCGTACCAGCAATGCTAACGTGTCTTTCGGCAATACCTACCTGCCGCTGCCACGTTCTTATTCATTCTCTTTTTCCTTACAGTTTTAAAAACAGATGCCATCATGAAATTCAGATATCTGACGCCCCTGTTATTGTTTTCACTGATCTTCACCAGCTGTAATAAAATGCTGGACATCAAACCGGTGAACCGGATGATGCCGGTAAGCATATCAGATTACGAATCTGTTCTGGTGGGTGGTTACCCGCGGGTGGACTACTTTATGAAAACGGAATTGATGACGGACAACATGACCGCCAACCTGAACATAGTTGCCTCACCACAAAAGGAACTGGAGCTTTGGTTTTCCTGGTCACCGTCCAAACAACCTGATGGTGGTGAATTAGATCCTTACTGGGGACAGCTGTATACCTCTATCTATTACGCCAACACTGTATTGGATAATTTTAACGACCGCCAGCCGGAGCTCAACGAGAAGGAGTTGTATGAAACGGTGAAGGGAGAAGCCTATGCCCTGCGTGCCTGGTGTTATTTTTATCTGGCGAACTTTTATGCCGAACCTTACAGTCCTGCTACCATCCAGGCTTACGGCGTGCCTATGCCACTCAGTGCCAAAGATGTTCATCAGCACACACAAAACAACGTACGCGAACCGTTGGGGAAAGTGTACGCACAAATCCTCTCCGACCTCGAGCAGGCCTCCGGTTTGCTGGCGGGTAAAAAGGCCCGTAATGTTTTCCGTCTGGATGCCAGTGCTGTTGAGGCTTTACAGGCACGTGTACATCTCTTCATGGGTGACTACGACAAAGCCATTGCTGCTGCCACGGATGTAATCGTGAACAAGCCATTGTCTGATATGAATAACATGCAGACCTATATTGAAAGTGAAGGAAATGCCCGTGCATTTGCCCTTAACACGGGTTTTATCGATGCAGGAGATTATAAAAACGAAGTACTGTTTTTCACCGGCGGTACCGCTAATATGAATATCTATTATCATAGCAATACGGTGTTCAGGCCATCATTGGAATTGCTCGCATTGTGTAATCGTCCTGCCGGGGGCAGTGACTACCGTCGTTATATCTTCTCCACTTTTGCAGACCTGAATACCACAGATGGTAAACTGAACGGACCAACGTTGTACAACATGTACGCCAAACAGGACAAGCCATGTTATTACATCGGCCTGAAAGTGAGCGAGTGTTATGTAATACGGGCAGAAGCCTATACCAGGCTAAAGCAAAAGGACAAAGCTATCGCTGACCTCAACACATTATTGGTACGCCGTATACGGAAAGGCGAATTTGTACCCTTGAAAGCCGCTGACTTTACAGATGAGACTTTATTGAACCGTGTTCTCGAGGAACGCCGTATAGAAACCGCCTTTGAGGGTGGTATCCGTTGGATGGACCTCAGACGGCTGGGTAAACCGGCCCTCTCCCATGTCTATAAAAACGGACAAATCTATGAGTTAAAACAAAATGACAACCGTTATCTCCTGCAATTGCCACTGTCAGAGATCAACAACAGTCCTTCTATCCCTTTAAACCCCTGATCATCACACAAATGAGACAACACATGAAACCGATATATGTTTCCATCCTCGCCCTGGCAGCCTGTTTTACAGCATGTTCCAAAGAAGAACAACCAGGTTTTACGGCCGAACCGGGCGTGCAGCAACAGTTTACGCCACCTGCTGACGCCCCTGCCGAAATCAAAGACATGTATGATCACTACGGTGTCTGGGTACGAACGGACTTTAAAGACTGGAAGGAAGTCACCAACGGCGTACTGGCATCTGATGTCAACAACCGCTGGGGCGCCACCAAAATAGACGCTGACCAGCGCGCCGCTGTAACGACCTATGTGCAAACATTGCTGTCCAATGTGTCCGATAAATTTGCCAAGCGGTATTTCCCGCTGGAGCTCTTCTTTGTAAAGACTTATAGTGCCCCGTTTTTCGACATAAATATCAGGGACCTCGGTCGCAGCCGCCTGATTATCTGCTGGCCCAATCATATGTATGGCGCGTTGCCTGTCACCGATCCTGTTAATCATTATTACCAGGACTCTGCGCTGGCCCGCAGCATCTGGGGCTACCTGGGCAATATGTCGGCACTACGTTTTGACGCACCTGTCACGGCATTTGTACTGGCCGGCAAGGCTTACGATAACGGAGCCGCAAGAGAGCTGGTATTCAAACAATACGAGAGAGACCGGGATTTAGAAGCACGCGACAAAGCCATGGACCAGATAGCCCTTAACGGTGGTTTTATAACGTCTCTCGGCAGTGTATCATTTGATAATGATTTCGGGGAATGGATGCGTTTACTGGCCACGGAATCCTATACCAACATCAAAGCCAAATACCTGGATAACAGTCCCGCCCGCGCCCGCAAGTACGAAGTGATCATCCGTTTCTTCAAAAGTTACGACTGGGACATCCAGGCAGCCGGCAACAAATACCGGGAGAAACTGGGTAATTAATTCATATATCAACATCAGCATAAACCAACGATTACATGAGAACATTAGCATTGACCACCGCCTGCTTACTGCCCGTTCTGGCATTCGCCCAGGAAGGTCCGTACACCATTACCGGCAGTATCGGCAAAGAGAACAAATTTGAGAAAGCTTACCTGTACAGCAGCAACAGCAAAGGCAGGCTGATAGACTCTGTTGCCATTAACAATGGCAGCTTTACCTTCACGGGCAAGACTGATATTCCGGCAAGAGCATTCCTTTTCACTGGTAATACCCTCTCCTCTTCCTTCACTGCCAACCGCCTGGTGTTCTACCTGGAGCAGGGCAAAATCCGTATAGAAAGCGCAGATTCCATCGCCAGTGCCACAGTGAAAGGCGGTGCTGCCAATACAGTCCATCAGCAATACAAAGCGGCTTCCCGCGACGTCAACAAACGCTCTGATGCGCTCAGCCAGAAATACTATGCCACCCCGGTAGCAGAACGGGAGCAGGAAGCCTTCAAACAACAGTATCAGGCCGACAACAAAGCGATAGCCGCCGCACAGCAGAAAGTGGTGACCACCTTTATCAAAGCACACCCCAATACATCCGTCAGCCTCGATGCGCTGACCGAATGGGCGGGCTATGATCCGGACCCGGCAGTAGTGGAACCGGTATTTAAACTACTGTCTCCCGCTATCCGTAAAAGCAAAGCCGGCGAACATTTCGCAGCTCAGTTAGAAAGCCAGCGCAGGACCGCCATCGGCGTAATAGCGCCGGAGTTCACCCAGAATGATACCCTGGGCCATCCTGTGGCACTGAAAGATTTCCGCGGCAAATATGTACTGGTAGATTTCTGGGCCAGCTGGTGCGGTCCCTGCCGCCAGGAGAACCCTAACGTGGTAGAAGCTTTCCATAAGTACAAGGATAAGAATTTCACCATCCTCGGCGTATCCCTCGACAATGAAAACGGCAAGTCGTTCTGGATGCAGGCTATCCATGACGACAAGCTGCAATGGACACAGGTATCTGACCTGAAAGGCTGGAAAAACGAAGCCGCCAAAATGTACGGTGTACAAGGTATTCCGGCGAATTTCCTGATCGGCCCCGATGGTAAAATCGTTGGTAAAAATCTTCGTGGAGAAGCGCTGGAGAAAAAGCTTGCTTCTTTGTTACAGTAGTATTTTTAGCAGCCGTTTCCTCTTTCCGAGAACGGCTGTTTTTTTGTTATCCGCCCCGTTCGTATAGCCCGGATGGTTACTTGATCTTAGAGCTAAATATCTTACATTTAAGTACACCAAATCCGTTGTTTATGTCTGGTCCCGGTTTCGATTTCGATCATGTTGGCAATCAGGTCCCTGTATTGGAGAACTACAACACTTTCACGACCCATCCCATACTGCAAAACACGCTGCAGGCCTATGGTGGCGGCTGGGCAGCGCCATTGGCTACTGAAATGGGGCAGCTGATGGGCAGTCACGAGTTCCAGGAAGCCGGCACCCTTGCCAATACCAATCTGCCGGTACTGCATACCCATGACCGGTTTGGCAACCGCCTCGATACTGTGACCTACCATCCTTCCTATCACCAGATGATGACGGCTGCCATCCGGCATCAGGTACATTCCATCGCGTGGACCACCAAAGAAAAAGGCGGGTACCTGGCCCACAGCGCGCTCTCCTATCTCAAACAACAGATAGATGAAGGCAGCAGCTGCCCTTTGACCATGACATTTGCCGTAGTGCCTTCGCTGCAGATAGCGCCTGATATCGCCCGTGAGTGGCTGCCGCTTGTTCTCTCCAACAGATATGACGAACGCCATATTCCCTACACGGAGAAACACGGCGTTACCTTTGGCATGGCCATGACAGAGCCGCAAGGCGGTAGTGACGTACGTGCCAATATCACCATGGCGCAGCCTGTCGGCGATGGCATTTATCATATCACCGGCCGTAAATGGTTTTGCAGCGCGCCTATGAGCGATGCCTTCCTGGTACTGGCCCAGGCGCCGAAAGGACTTAGCTGTTTCCTGGTGCCCCGCTTCACACCTGACGGCATAAAAAACCAGCTGCGGTTCCAGCGGCTGAAAGATAAACTCGGCAACCGTTCCAATGCCTCCGGCGAAGTAGAGTTCCACGGTGCCTGGGCCCGTATTATCGGCGAAGAAGGCCGCGGTATTGCTAATATTATGGAGATGGTGCGCCACACGCGGCTGGACTGTGCCGTAGGCTCTGCGGCCACCTTGCAGCGTGCCCTGGCAGAAGCCATACATCATTGCAAGCACCGGCAGACATTTGGCAAGTCACTACTCAGCCATCCGTTGATGCAGAACGTGCTTACCGATCTGGCCCTCGAATCAGCGGCAGCCACCACCTTTGCCATGCGTCTTGCCAAAGGGTTTGATGACGCGAAGACTGACGAGGCAGCCTTACATTTCACCCGCATTGCGACAGCAGCAGGCAAGTTCTGGAACACCAAACGCGCCGTGCTGGCCATGGGTGAAATCGTGGAATGCCTCGGCGGCAATGGCTACGTGGAAACCTCCATCCTGCCGCGCCTCTACCGCGATGTACCTGTCAACGCCATCTGGGAAGGCTCCAGCAATATTCAGGCGCTGGACGTGCTGCGCGCTATACATAAAGAGCCACACAGCATGGAAGCACTGATGCATTATTTCCAGCAGGGTGCTCCGCTACACCCGCTGTTAACGCGGCACCTGGAAGGGTTGCAGCAGTTACTTTCCCGTCCGGCAGATTATGAACGCAACGCAAGAATTATTGTAGAAAAAATGTCACTGGCCATACAGGCAATTGAGCTGATACAAACTTCTTCCGCTACGGTGGCAGAGATGTTCGTTCAGGCACGGTTGCGGCAAGACAGGCAGTTGACATGGGGCGCATTGGAGGAGATGAATGGCTGGGAGGAAGTGGTGGTTTCTGTGTATAACGGTGGATAAGCAGATTGGTAACTTCAACGGGTATACGTAATCAAGGAGCCCTATGTTTCCTACCTGCCCTATTTCAATGCACCCAAACCAATGCCGGTACAGTTGCCCACTCCTACCTTCCCAGGCAAACGCCACCTGCTCGGGTGTTCCCTCCACCACCGGGCACATGCTGGCTTTGTTGCTGACCATTTTATAAGTGATCATTTTTGCTTTGGCCTAGGGGTAACCCGTGTTAAAGGAGACGGTTACACCTTCGTTCGGAAGTCCATCCTGGCGTAACTTTCGCTTCAGTACTGCCGTCATTTGCCCTCTAGCCTCCGGATCACTGAATACCAGTACATCTGACTTCTACCCCAAAACAATGGATAGCTCCTGCTGTATCCCCTGGATGATTCTTTTCGCCAAAGCGGTGTCGTAAGCGGTAATAAAGAAATGAGAATCATCTCTTGTTCTGGTGCCACTGGACAGGATATCCCCATTCTGAAGCCAGAAAAATCTATATGGGCTTAGTTTACCATGGATTTCATTTTTTCTGCTGATCCATTTGTGCAAGGCGCAGGTCAGGAAAACCTGGCACTAGTTGAAATATATAGTACTTTTATTTCCGCTGGCATTTAGACGGTTCACAAATCAAATGCTATATCAATAGGTATTCGGGCTTGAAGGGTTCCTTCCTGTGACGATACCTGTCTTAGTTTTAGAGGGATCATGCTTTTTTACTGCAATCATCGGTACACTTTCATATAGGAATTGTGATTTAGCAAAATCATAGTACATCACACTTAAATCCACATCACTTCCACTGATTACGGTTAACGGATGGCTTCCACTTTTCAACTCCACTACATCCCCTGGTTTGAATGTTTCTGACATGATATTGGTTTTAAGGTTGCAAATAAATGCTATTTAGTTGCTATATATGGCTGCCACAGCCGCTGCAACGGCAGCCAAAGCTGAAATTACCGAAATTATTTCGGCGCGTACAGCCCTTCTTTGAACATCTTTTGCGTTCTTTTCGTTCATTTCATTAGCCGATGCGACTTTAATAGCGCACCTAACATACCCTCCCTCATTTAAGAATCGCTCAACATTATGTGACTCCTGATGAAACAGCTTGATAATTTTCTTATAGTGTATACCGCCTTTAACCGCTTCAATCCAAGCCCCCTTCTCCGAATTGATAACATTAATAAACTTTAATATCTCATCTTCAGTGATACCAAGTTTGTCAACGGCTACATTTGATTGGCAGCCACGCCCCTTGCGCTCGAACAAGAAATTAAGGATCGCGTCTTTTTTTTGATGTTCGGTCATAAATGAGATTAATTATTCATTCTAATAACATACAGGCCAGGCTGACTTTATTCAGTAGGCATCCCAGCATCGACAGCCGCCTGTTTTTCGATGTCCTTCCATTTGTTATAATTTGCCTCATCCTTTGCTTCCAAATATGCCTGAGCTACCATGCTGGCCTGCAAATAGGTCTGCATTTTGTCCCCTTGGCGTTTGGCTATTTCGTATTGTTGAACGGCATCCTCCGCCACCTGATGTTCCATTTTGTTCAGATCCTCATAGGCCTTCTGTTCAAGGCCGCCTCCAAAATAGAACCAGATGACGACTACTGCGGCAATTGATGCGATAATTCCCTTGAAAGCATTCCCAGGCTTTTTGTTTTGGTCGTTTTCCATCTTTTTGCTCAAACCTACAGAATGTCTTGATGAAATCATTACGGGAAACCGTAACGTGAGAGACAAACGACTTAGTATAAATCAAATTTATTGCTAACATTGGTAACCTGGTTCGCAACAACTACAATCTTTTTAGCATACATCTTCCCCATTACATCGTACACAGTAGAACCTTTTCTATTGTTGGATTGAATGACTATGTAGTATACTCCTGGGGGCACAGATAAAGAATAATTACCGGCACCATCCACTATAGTACTTTGTACGTTTTTGCTGTACTTTATCACCAACAAATTCTTAAATGCCCTGGTTGCAAGCGAATCGTATTTTCCCTGAGTCTCAACTCCCCATTGATAAACTCCATCTTCTATTTCTTTGGGCATTTTCACATCACCCCCCATTGATTTGTAGCCGTAGTAAAGCGAACGATTTATACTTCCAATGTAAAATGAATCTGCGATAGATTGATTGTAACCATGAGCCGATAGACTATCTGTTACCATTACCTCTGCTCCTATATCTGGCTTGTCACCTTGATATTTATTAAAGAAAAATGTAACTACCCCTTTAATTTCGCCGGCTTGAGCCTCAACCAGGCATGGGGTTAACAGGGCAATAATTAGTATAAGTTTATTCATAACAACACTGTTTTGTAAGACTTGTAATAGTTTTCATCAATGTCCTCTCTACTATTTCCCACTACCAATAATTTCATAGCTCATCACTGAAGGAACATTCTTCGTGTGTACGTTAGAACATGCATATAAAAAGGCAAACACAAACAGAGAGCATATTTTCATCATAGGGAAATTGGGTTGCTTTTAACAGGTCATAAATATTTGTAAATGAACATTTTCAGTTTGTTAAACACACATTGCACACCAACAATCTAATTTCAGTATTGCCGGCCAACCGCTGTTTCAGCCTTTATTTATTAACCAAAAAGTTATTGAATCATATGACCCTTATGATCTGAATTTGTTGCCTTTATACAATAACAACTTTATACCAAACGAGTGGTATAGCAGGTTTACTTTTTATCAGGTGAAAGAAAAATCAAAGCGTTACCTTACCTTATAACACCCATAAGCCTCTTCCAAATCCGAATGATCACATTCCAACGCCTTTCGGTCCCAGTGGCTGGTATTGGCCGCGGCTTCATAAGTAGACTGTAAAAAGGCCATTAGCGTAGCTTCCGGATCATCCGACTGCTGCACGGCGGCATAGGGCAACAGGAACTCGCCCATCTCCGGGCTATAGAAGGCTGCCGAGGGTTGTACCGGTTGCGTGGCAAAATCCGGCGCCGCCGGATAAGCATAGGAATAAAAGAACGCCTGTGGGGCCTGATCGTTGCCTGGCCAAAAGCCGCAGGAGCTCACCTCTTTGGAATAAGCCTCCTGCATCACCACCGCCGGCATATTCGGCATTTCACCCTGATGCTGTGGCGCATCCCGGCCGGAGAAGCGGGTGACTGCCAGGTCAAAAGCACCCCAGAAAAAATGCACGGGACTGCATTTGCCCGTGAAGCCGGCACGGAAACGGGTAAATACATTATGTATCCGCACCAGCGCCTGCCAGAAATGCTCTATCTGCTGCTGGTCGTACGACTGATGCAGCTGATCTTCTGTAAATGGAATAGCATCGGGCATTTCGCTGGGAACAGGATAGATGGTCACATCAATATCCAGTGACTGCAGCTTATCAAACAGCGAGGCATAAAAATCCGCCACTGTCCGCGGCCGCAGGCCTACGGCTTCTTTCTGTCCGCTGCTGGTGGTGATCACCAGCTGGTGGTGGATGAAATCAAAATCGATCTGGAAGATACCATGGCGATAAGGCATACTGCCGGTACTAAGGCCATAGGGATTGACATAGAGGGTAACATGCCAGGAATGGTTGAGCCACGGCATCTGGCGCAGGCGTATTTTGCCCACGATCTGCGTCCACAGGTGGACGGTAGCAAGCGTATCTTTCCAGCTGTTATAATCGATGACCGGCCACTGGCCGGATGACAAAGTTGAGTACTGCATGATGGTCCTGATGTTTTCTTCAGGATAACAACCAAAAACCGCCGGGGGTTCTACAAATATTTACCGATGATGTTGTTTTTCCGCAGCAAGGCTGCCAGCCCCCAACTCAGTCCCCAACTGGAAACAAAGGTGAGGAGGAATTTAGGCCAGGCCGTTAGCGGCACGTCCAGCAGTAGATACTGGCACCACAACACAAAGATATAATGCACCAGGTAGATGCCATATGCATTAGCGGAAAGTGATTGCCACCAGGCGTTGCTACGGTTCATCAGGCGCCTGAAGGTTGTCAGGAAAGCAATGCCGCTCAGCGTACAGGACAGTATCCAGACAGACCGGTATATCAGCGTGGCCTGCGCAAGGCTCAGCGCTTTCCGGGCCATCATGGCCGTCAGTGGCGCTTCGCTGCCTTTCAGGAGCGTATATACCCCGAGGGCGGCTATTGCCCAGCACCACCAGTAACGCACAAACGCCGAGCCTTCGGCAAAAATACTGCGACCAAGGCCCGGAGCGCCGATTAACATTCCCAGGAAAAAATAACCGAAGTACAGCAATACGCGGCTCACCTGAAAATCAAAAGGCCCTATGCCGGTCCATTTCCCGGCATCTACCAGCAATACCATGGGAACGTACAATATCCAGCTAAAAAGAAACCAATACAGCAGAAGCCGTCCGGGTTGCTGCCGCCGGTTGGCCATCCACTGGCCCCAACGCGTTACTGCTCCCTGTAATAACGGAAACAACGCCGCCATTACCAGGTTAAATACAAACAACACCCAGATAAACCACGGCGGACCTACCGGCCATGCCTCTACGGTAAAGAAGTCCACCACATAGCCAGCAACATCATGTTTTCCATGTGCGATATAATAAGGCGGGTAATAGGCCAGCAACATCAACAGGGTAACCCCAACAAGAAAAGGAATAAACAAGCGATAGAAACGGTCGCGTATGAATTTACCCGCGCCTTTGCTTTGCAGGCTGCGGAACACAAAGATGCCACTGATCAAAAACATCAGCGACATAAAAAACACATCGTTAAAATCTTCGAAAATATCCAGCCCCCTGCTTCGGGCCACATCCACCACCGGATGCGTGGAACGGATATACGCTGTTTTATCAAACCAGGCAAAGGTGGTATAGGCCAGCGAGGAATGATGTGCTACTACCAGTACGGTAACGAATGAACGTAGATTGTCTACCCAGCTTGTTCTGTTGTCCATACTACAATGTATGCCATTTTTAAGGGGTCTGGGGCATTTATGGTACCAGCGGCAAATATCATGTAATCATCCCGGTAAATTATTGTACCGGTCTTCTGTTGTCGCTTTTTATATGGCCCAGGTGCCCAGATCGAATTCCAGCTGGCCGATCACCTCATAAAATTCTTTATCTGTGGCTTCTTCGTCGTCAAACAACCGCCGGATAACCGCCAGCTTCTCTGTGACGGGAATTTGTTTCTTCGGAAATTTATGCCGGGCCAGCGTTTCCAGTGCGTCTATTTCCGTACGCAGCGACTGCTCCAATGCTTCTTCCCGCATGGTGACGCGATGTTGCCAGTATAACCGCAGCTTATCAAGATGCGCAGATGCCTGGAAGATGAAAGGGGTGTCCGGGTGATTCAGGTCTAACATAATAACGAAAATACAGTTTGTATTCCGGATCTACGGCCGTTGATTTTGTTTTACCAGGGAGAACAAAAAAGGATTGCAGTGTCTGCAATCCTTTTTAATATCAATCGTCATCCCCGTGATGCCCATGCCCGTGCCCGTGGCCTCTCCCGCGCCAATGACCTCTTCCGTGGTCATCGTCGTCGTCATCGTCATGGTCACGGTAGCGGCGGTACCGGTCATCATGGCAATCGCGGATAAGGTCCTGGCGATCGTACCAGCCGCGGTACCTGCCATAGCGGCTGCGATAGTAGCCGGCATTCAGGTACGGCCTCGGGTCGTTGATCACCACTTTATAGCCGCGGTACAAATCGTAATGGTAATAGCGGGGCAATGCGGGCGCAAACACCCAGTCACCCTCATCACGGTCGAAATAAATAAACTGACGGCGGGGAATGTAATAGTAGGCATCAACATCGGGCAGGTAGTAATATTCAGCGTAGTCGTAACCAACGGGGCCCCAAAGTGGCTGGCTGCCTACGTTTAAGTTGACATTAACACGGACCTGGGCTTGAGTTGTTGGTGCATAGTACATGCCAGCGGCCAACAGGAAGGCCATCACAGCAAGCTTCTTCATAAAAATACGGTTTATGCTACCGTCTATGCCAATTTAATGCCAGATTCTGCCGCTAATGTCCGGTACCGGTGGCGCCACCGGGAAAATCACCCCGGGGAATTTCCCTGGAGGCAGATGACCAGTATTGGATACCTTTACCCGGATGCTATCCTTTTTCATAGCTCCTTCTTTTCCCTCACTCATCAGCCTTTTATCCCTTCCCTATCAATTAAATGATTGCCGGAACGCCTGCGGCGAAAGATTCGTTTTGGTCTTAAACAGTTTACTGAACGACTGTGGGTGCTCAAACCCCAGCTCATAGGCAATTTCACTGACCGACAAACTCGTGGTGGACAACTTTTCCTTCGCCTTTTTCAGCAGCATGTCATGGATATGATGTTGCGTGCTTTTTCCTGTCAGTACCTTCAGCAGGCCGCTGAGATAATTGGGAGACATGTTCAGCTGATCGGCTATATACTGCACCGTAGGCAGTCCTCTGCCTGTGAGGTCATCGCTGTTGAAATAGTCCGTCAACAGGGCTTCCATCTTGTCCAGCACCTGGTGGTTGGCCATTTTGCGCGTCAGGAACTGCCGGTGATAAAACCGTTCGGAGTAGGTGAACAGCAGTTCCAGTTGGGCTATCATCACATCATGACTGAACTGGTCCATGTTGCCACGGTACTCCTGCGCAATATTCTGCATGATAGTGGAGATGATCGCCTCTTCTTTTTCAGACAGATGCAGCGCTTCGTGCACGGTATAGCCGAAGTACTCACAACGGCCCAGCTTTTTTGCCAGCGGCGTATTCCAGAGGAAATCGGGATGGATCAGCAAGAGCCATCCCGTATGATTAAACTGACCTTCGCTCTCAATGGAAAACACCTGGCCGGGCGCCACAAAGAACATGGTCCCCTTGTCAAAATCATATTGCTGTTGCCCATATTTCATCCTGCCCGCGAAATTACGTTTCAGCGCTACGGAATAGAACTCCTGCACAATATATTTAGGCTCGTCGTCTGCCAGCCATTTCAGGTCTTCGAAGTCGATGACGCTGATCAGCGGATGCCCGGGGCTGGGCAAACGCCGCAGCTGGTGCAATGCGCTGACCGTTTTCAGATGATATGGTTGTGTGCCTGCCATGTGTTTAAATTAGTTACTTTTTGCGAATACCGCAGCAAACTCCGTCGCAAAATCCTCTACTTTCACTTTCCCGATGGTCGCTGACGGATCGTTGTAGAAGTCTTCTGCCAGTATGCCGGAGTGGATGCTGTCGTACAGCTCCACGAGTGCGGCGGCTGTAGCGGCGGGCACGCCGTGCGCGTCCAGCTGTTCACGTACCACCTGGCCCGGCACCACCTGCCAGGCCAGGTCCGGCTTACCGATGGCTTTTCCCAATATGGCCGCCACCTCGTTGCAGGTGCGCTCATCACTGGTGAGGTAACGTACTTTCGGCGCATTGTCTGTACGGACAATCTCCTCCGCCACCACGTCTGCAATGTCTGACGGAGATACCCAGAGCACTTTATCATCTCCCCCGTAGTTAGCGGCGATAAAGCCCAACTCCCGGATCATGCCGGCAAAGTTATACAGATTATAATAGAAGCTGGTAGGGCGTATATGCGTCACCGTCAGTCCCGGTACGGCGTTCAGGATTTTTTCTGAATGATGGGAACCCAGGATAACACCCGTGCCACGGTCCAGGTGCGCGCCAAAGCTGCTCAGGTACACGGCCCGCTTTACGCCGGCTTTGGCCAAGGCCTGTGCATAATTTTGCGCTATCCGGCTGTAATACTCCACCGGCGTTTCCTGCGTGGTGTAGTTGGGCGGTGTCATGCAGTACACCGCGTCAGCGCCGGCAAAAGTCTTTTCCAGAAATGCCGCGTCGGCGAGAGAGCCTATGGCAGCCCCGGCGCCAAGCGCTTCGATGGCCGCCTGTTTGTCGGCGCTGCTGCTGATAACCGTTACGGTATGGCCTTTTGCTGTCAACTGTTGTGTCAATGGCTTGCTGATATTTCCCAGGGAACCTGTTACGATAATGTTCATGTGATATGTTTTTTTGCTGTTACAAAGTTCCCATACCGGTACCGTCCCTACGAAGCCAAATCTACTTTTGTTGTAGCCAAACGTATTATTTTTATCCGGGACCTTCGTTTTTTAACTAATTAATAAAAAAACCATATCAGTGTATCTCCTCCAGTGCAGGCCTCCCCCGAAGGGGGATTGATCAACATAACCTGTATTTTATATATATAAAAGAAAAAATTAAACATTGGTTTATTTTATGTGTTAATTCAAAGTAATAAGCTATGTTGCAACCATCTGTAGATTAAAAACGTGTATATCAATGAAAAGCAAGCTGTCATTCCTACTACTTTCACTGTTATTTTACCACTACGCCAAAGCACAGACGGCCCCCGGTTTCAAAGAGCTGCTTGACAGTGCCATGGTGCGGGATGCAGACCTTAAAGCCCAACAGACTAAAAACAAACTTACTGTACTGGACCAGCATAAGCTGAAAGATGTTTACCTCCCCACCCTGGAAGTTAGCGGTATGGCCAGTTATCTCAATGCCACCGCACATGTTATTTCCCCGGAGCTGAACCTGCAACCGTTTCTCAACATCCCCGAAGGCAAGTACAATAACAACATCAATGTATCGGGTTTTTCAGGGCTGGCCAAAGCGGACGCCAAAATGCTGTTGTATTCCGGCGGTAAGGTGCGGCAGCTCAACAAAGCACTGGAGGAAAAGCGGCAGTCCGAAAACATCCTGCTGGAAAAAACATCCGATGAAGTGGCGGCAGTCATCTCCCGGGCATATGACCAACTGGCACTGGTGCACCAGTCCAAAAAAGTATTGGACGAGGCTAAACGAAGACTGGACGCCAACCGCAAAACAGCCGACAAAGCGCTGGGATATGGACTGATCACCCCTTATGACCATAAGAAGATAGAGCTGGCGCAAGCCACCCTCGATTCCAAAATGGCAGAATATGAAGGGAAAAAAGAACTGTTGCTCACACAGCTCGAAGTGCTGACCGGCATTGACAAAGAAAGACTGCGGCTGATAGAACCGGTACTGCTGCCTGTGGCCCTACCCGCGCCACAGAAAACAATCGATCAACGTGCCGAGATACGCGCACTGGACCATGGCATTAATGCGTCCGGCTTTAAAATAAAGGCAGAACAAACCTGGTGGATACCGAAAGTACAGCTGATGGCATCTTCCTATTACATAGGGCTGTATGGCGCGAGAATAAAGTCATCCGACAATATCATCCCTCCTATTCCGGCTATCGGTTATCCCGGCCGCAAGCTGGACTGGCGGCCCACCAACCTCAATATCTTCCCGATGCTGACAGCCGGCGTAGGCTTTAAATGGGAGATCTTCGACGGAAGAGAAGGCAAACATGCCATCGAAACAGCCCGCATCGACAGAGAGCTGCTGCAAAACCAGAAGTACGACGCCATGCGGAAGCTGACCTTAAACCAGGCCAACAACCAGTCCAATTACAACATCGCCAATTCGCAGATAGCCCTGAAGAAAAAAGAGAAAGAGATGGCCACCAATGCCCTGGTACAGGCGGAGAAAGAATTCAGATATGGCATGTCCAAATCGACCCAGCTGATAGAAGCGGAAAACGACCTCGAAGCAGCAGAACTGGATTATCAGAACGCCATTTTCAACCAGCGCCGCGCCGCTGTGGAAGTGATGCGGTCAACCCAGGAACTGGACATCTCCAAATTGTACTAAGCCATCAACATTACTCAAACTAATTACTATAAGATGAAAATAACTACACCCATATTATTGATCTGTTCACTGGCACTGGCGAGCTGTTCTTCCAAAAAGGCCAACAGCGACCGTTTCGAGGGCAAAGCCAAAAAAGATGTGGTGTCTTTTGCGCCGAAGGTTACCGGCAGAATCCTGAACATCTATGTTAAAGAAGGACAAAGCGTGAAAAAGGGAGATACCCTTGCCCTGCTGGACGTACCGGAAGTTTCCGCCAAAATAGCGCAGGCACAGGGAGCCGTGAATGCCGCCACCGCACAGGAGCAGATGGCCCGCAACGGCGCTACGGCCGATCAGCTCAAACAGCTACAGGCGAAATACAAAGGATTAAAGGAACAATATGAATTCGCCCGAAAATCATATGAAAGGGCCACCAATATGTTCAACGACAGCCTCATTTCTCCACAGTCCTACGACGAGGTATATGCCAAATACCAGGGCGCCAAAGCCCAGTACGATGCGGTGATCGCCGAACTGGACGACGTCAAAAGAGGCACCCGTGCAGAGAAAGTGAATATGGCCGCCGGTCAGGCATCACAGGCCAAAGGCGCTTTACAGGAAGCCAACGTGGCCTACTCCGAGCGTTACATCATCGCCACCAACGACATGGACATAGAGACCATCAGCCTGAATCCCGGAGAGCTGGCCACTGCCGGCTTTGCGCTGTTCAACGGTTATATCCCCGGCAGCACCTGGTTCCGCTTCACCGTACCGGAAAGTAAAATCGCCGCCTATAAAAAAGGACAGGACGTAAAAATGAAAGTGCTGTACAACAACGAAGAAATAGACGGTACCATCGCTTATATCAAACAGCTGACCCGCTACGCGGACATTACCACCGCTTTCCCCGACTATCAGCCGCAGGACGCGATCTATGAGATCAAGGTACAGCCCAAAGATGAAAGCAAGACCAAAGACATATTGGTAAATGCAAGTGTTTTACTGAAATAATCAGGCATGAAAGAATTTTTCCGATTGTTGAAACGGGAGTTTAAGCTGTTCCTCGGCAATTCCACCCTGCGCTCCGTGTTTTTCCTGGCGCCGGTGTTATACGCCACCCTGATCGGCTTTGTATATAAAGCCGGGAAAGTGGAAAATATACCCGTGATCGTTATTGACAAAGACAATACTCCGCTGTCCGCGCAACTCGTGGAAATGCTGGGCGACAATAAAAGCATTAAAACGCTGAAGTACCTGCAGGAGCCGGCCAATATAAACGACGAAGTGATAAAAAGGGAAGCTGCGGCCGTAGTAATGCTCCCTGCGCGCTTTGAAGCCGATATCCTGCAGAAAAAATATCCGGAAGTAAACGTGTACGTGAACACCAGCAATGTGTTGACCGCCAACTTCGCGTCTAAGGCGCTGCAGCTGACCATCGGCACTTTCTCCGCCGGTGTTTCCATCAAAGGATTACAGAAGATGGGAATGCCCGCTGTCAGGGCTGCTACACAGTATGAGCCGTTTAAGACCAACTACATCACGCTTTTCAATACCACCAGCAACTACCTCATCTTTATGTGGCCCGCCATGCTGGCGGTAGTATTGCAACAGGTGATACTGCTGGCCATGGCCATCAGTTTTGCGGCGGAGTTCCAGCGGGGCTCTTTTGTGACCGAATATGCCGGTATGCGACGTTGGGCTTTCCCGATCATGCTCATCAAGGTGATTCCCATCTGGACATTCTCCGTTCTCATTGTTTCCATTTATTACCTGATGCATATGTTCTTTAACGTGCCGCTGCCGGAAGGCATCCTCAGCTTCATATGGTTGACGGCAGTTTTTGTAGGCTCTGTATCGTTCATGGGCGTGTTTGTCAGCATCCTGATACCGGACGCGTTAAAGGCCACACAGGTGTTGATGGTGATTGCATCGCCGGCATTTATCATCAGCGGTTTTACATGGCCACTCAGCGCCATGCCGGCATTTGTGCAGTTTATGGCGAATATCATTCCGCTGACGCCGTTCTTGCAGGCATTTAAAATTCTGTTGATACAGAAAGGGTCGGTGGAACTAACGTTCCCCTATATACGGCATTTAAGTATCCTGTTGATAATATATGCCATCCTGGGCTGGCTGGCATTAAAGATAAAACTGTGGTACCTGTTCAGGACCGCTAAAGAGAGTAAGTTGTAAGCTGGCCCGCTTACAACTTACCCTATCCTGCTTTGTTAAAGTACCTGTGCTATATGATGCACATCTTGCGGTTGCGACAGCGGTTTGTAGCTGGTAATGGCCAGCTGTGGCTGTAACGCCACCATGAACGTATCATAAGTGTCTGGTTGGCCTGTCTGCTCGGGAGACACCAGCAACAGCCGGTCGCCGATGATATGCAGCAGCGTAAACGGCGGTGTGATGTAATTCACCGCAACACGGTGCTGGCTGCGGTCTTCAATATCAGACTCGATCAGCTCCAGATGATACAGTTCAAAAGGCAGTTCTTTGCTGCCGAGGCAATCCGTCACCCCCGGAATCCTGTTGCCCAGTTCCTGTAGATACAAGCCCACTGCAAAGCCCACTTTATAATGCAACGAATTGGATTTCGGATTATGGGCTTTCAGTTCGGTGAAGGTCCGGAACTGCTTATCAGGATTATATGCCTGCGACTGCATCAGGAATTCCACATAGGAATCTTCGAATATCTTCTTCTCCAAATCCCCGGTGGAAGCCGCATCTATGACCTGTCTGAAAGACAGGGTGATCTGCGCTGGCTGCGTCTTCATAAAAATAAATTAAATCGACTGGTAAGAAATTGGTTGAAAAAATTATCTGATGTTGATCGTATGATACAGGTTATATCCCCCGCCGGAAGCAGGTGTTACGGTAGCCAGTTCAGTTGCCAGTGAGTCGTAGATGATACCGTCGAGATAGTTGGTAGTGGGGTTCTGTCCATGTACTGCATATAACGGTGTGCTGTATACGGCGGCGTTGATCGCATCCGGGAAGGCGATCTGCGTGGTCAGGTACAGGCTGGTGCCGATAAATATCTGTGCATGCAGGTGGGTGCAACGGCCGGGGTACCATCCGGGGTAGATAGACTGGAAATGTACCAAACCATTGGCGTTGGTGTATTGCAGCCCTCTGCCGAAAAGACGGCCGACATTGTTCTGCACGCCCAGGTAGCCGTTGTTGACATAACCGGAATAATAACCGTCCTTGTCGCACTGCCAGATATCCACCCTTGCATTGGTCACAGGAGCGCATCCTCTGCTGACGCTTTGCACTTTGATATCGATGTACAGCGGAAGACCGGGTTTGTTATCGGTGATGTTTACCCGGTTAATAGCGGAGCCACGGCTGTTGTACAGGGGATATGGACCGTCCATGTCGGGATCTGTGAGCACGCAGGCGGCTTCTGTCTGAGCACCGGCGGCAGCTGCTGCTTTAGGGTCTGTGTTGTCTTTTTTACAGGCTTCCAGCAACACAGGGGCAGAGATGGCTGTAACAGCCAGTGATCTGAGAAAATTTTTCCTTTCCATAAGATAAAAATTGTTTGACTAAAGATCTGTCAACCCCATTTTTTTATCAAGCAGGTATCGGTAAAAGCGAGCGATGTGCCGACGTATTATTTGCCGCCCCATTCCCGTATACTGTCAGCATAGGTGCTGCTGACGGGCAATGTGGCACCGGAATGCAGCAGCACTTTACGGTAGGCGATAGCACAGATACTGCGCACCGCTACAATATAGCTGCGATGGATACGCCGGAAGCGGTCGTGCGGCAGCTTCTCCAGCACTTTCTTCAAAGGCATCAGCGTGAGCACCGGCCGGCCGCTTAACAGATGGATACGGATATAATCTTCCAGGCTTTCGATATATTCCACGTCGTCCAGCCATATCCTCACCTGTTTATATTCCGCATATACGAAAAACGACTCTGGCTCGCGGGGTGCTACAGCAGCCTGTTTGTAGTGGTACTGCATCATCGTTTTCTGCATGGTCCTTGAAAAACGTTCCATGCTGATAGGCTTCAGCAGGTAGTCCAGTGCCTCCAGTTCAAACCCTTCATGGGCAAATCGTTTATGCGCCGTCGTGAAAATGACCATGGGTTTTTCCTCCAGGGAACGCACCAGATCGATGCCGGTGATATCGGGCATATTGATATCGATGAACAGCAGGTCTACCGGGCGGCAACGGAGGAATTCAGCGCCCGACAGTGCATCGTCGAAAGTCTGCAACAGCTGTAAAGCGGGGAACTGCGCGGTGTAGTTCCTGATCAGCTCCAGTGCAAGCGGTTCATCATCTATAGCGATGGCTTTTATCTTCATATAGGTGAATGAAGTAAATTGGGTTAATCTGTCAGTAATGTCAGTCTGACGGTATATAGGTTATTATCTGTGGTTATGTCCAGTATATGTTTTTGTGGATACAGTAATGCCAGCCGTTGCCTGGTGTTGGCAATTCCTACACCGCTGCTGTTGACCGGCGCGGCTTCCCGGAAGATACGGTTACAACAGAAAAAATCAATCTGACGGTCTTTTATGCTCAGGCGGATAGTAACCGGCGCCGGCTGATGTTTACTGATGCCATACTTAAACACATTTTCCACGAACGTCATCAGTATCAGCGGACTGATCTGTTTATGCTCCATCTCCCCGGAAACCTGGTAATCCACTGTTTCCGGCTGCAGACGGAGCTGTTGCAGGGCGATATAATCGCGGATACAGGCCTCTTCCTGCGGAAGCGGCACATAGTCGGCGATCACCTCGTCCGTAATGTAACGCATAATATTCGATAAGCGCAGAATACTGTCCGCAGTGTAATTATTTTTTGTCAGTGCCAGGGTATAAATATTATTCAGGGTATTATACAGAAAGTGCGGATGTACCTGTGCTTTCAGGAAAGACAGCTCCGCCCTGATCTTTTCCCGCTCGGCGGTAAGGGCGCGCTGCTCGGTCAATTGCCAGCGGCGCGTAGTGGTGATAGCAGCGCCCAGCGCCATGATCATAAAGAAGATAAAGAGGCTGGTGATATCGATGACCGGTGGCACATACACCCACGCGGCCCCCTCCGGCGGCACCGCCCATTTCTGCCGAAGGAGCCGGTCGAACGGTTGCAGGAAAAAGATGCCCGCACATAACAGCAAGGCCATAGCGGCATAACCACCATATCTGCCCGGAATAAAAAATCCGGGCATCAGGTAATAGCGATTGAAATAGAACAGGCAGATGTAACAGCTGCAGAACAGCCAATAACTGTAGTGCATGGCAGGCGCTATCAGTTCAGTATACCCCTTCCCGTTAGACATGAACAACAACGGGAATATCATAAACAACAAGCAACAGACGATATGAATACAGATTTGAGGGGCTTTCCAGGATAACATATACAAATTAAGGGAAGCAGCAGGGTTATTTTTCATAAGTGTCGATGAAACGGGAAAATGTACCGATCTGTGGATGAAGATATAAAAACGGCACCCATCAGCAAAAAAGGCTGTAAGTCACTGACCTACAGCCTTTCCTGTTAGTTTACAAGTATTACACGGTGGCCCAGACCGCCAGCTCATATCCGTCAGGATCCTCGAACTGGAACCGCTGCCCGCCGGGAAAGCTGAAGATATCTTTTACGATCTTCCCTCCTGCTGCCTGTACCTTCGCCCTGGTCGCCTCCAGGTCTTCGGAATACAGCACTACCAATACCGAGCCTTTTACCGGTGTGCCAGTGGTGAAGCCGCCATCAACATAGTCACCTCCAAATGCCGTATAGCCCGGACCATAGTCGACAAACTTCCAGCCAAAACAATTCTGATAAAATTTTTTGGCGCGTTCGAGATCATTCGTGAGAAACTCAATGTACTGTACCTGTTCGTGTTTTAATTTGTTTGCTGTCATGGATAGCGTGTTTTTGGCAAAAATATATAAAGGGTGATGTTGCCTGTTTGGAAAAAAACGACAAAATGCGGCCCGGGGCAATATCCGGTGCAGTTCCGGTTTCCAGGTGATCAATCTGTTTTCAAGATACCTAAATTTCCCTACTGGATAAATTATTTTCCCTATCCCGCTGCCGGCAACGCTGTTTCCATATGCGCTTTTGCAGTTCATCTCCCTATTGATGACGGCGGGCTTATTCCCGGCTTCCGACAGACTTCTTTATCTTTGTGGTTAGGCAAATAGCTATGGAAATTAAACTGGGATTAAACGAAAACTGGCAGCAGTTCACGCTGCTGGTGCTGGTCAACATACTGGTAGGTGGTATGGTGGGCCTGGAGCGGACGGTAGTGCCGCTGGTAGGCACGGAGGAGTTTAAGATAGGGTCAGACATCGTGGTGTTTTCCTTTATCATCGCTTTTGGCGTGGTGAAAGCATTTACCAATCTTGTTTCCGGCGTGCTGGCCGACAAATACACCCGGAAGCGCGTGCTGATCGCCGGCTGGCTGGTGGGGCTGCCGGTGCCGTTCTTACTGGCGTGGGGACCGTCGTGGAACTGGATCATCGTGGCCAATGTGCTGTTGGGCGTAAGTCAGGGACTGGCCTGGTCGATGACGGTCAACATGAAAATAGACCTTGTAGGCCCGAAAAAACGCGGGCTGGCCATGGGGCTGAACGAAGCGGCCGGCTACGGCGCCGTGGGACTGACAGCGTTACTTACAGGTTACCTCGCGTCACACTACGGATTAAGGCCCGCCCCTTTTTACATCGGGATTTTTTACACCATTGCCGGCCTGATATTATCCATCCTGGTGATCAGGGACACGCGGCAGCATGCCCGCCTGGAATCCGCGCAGGTAGCGCAACAACACCTTCCGGGTGAACAGTTCCACAAACCGGATTTGTTATGGGTGTTCCGGGAAACATCTTTCCGGAACAGGAACCTCTTTGCCGTTTCACAGGCAGGGTTGATCAATAACCTGAACGATGGCATGTCATGGGGTGTTTTCCCTTTGTTGTTCATCGCTGCCGGCGTAGGCCTGGAAGGCGTAGGCTGGATAAAAGCCGTGTATCCGTTCGTGTGGGGCTTCGGACAAGTCATCACCGGTCCGCTGGCCGATAAGATAGGCCGCAAGCCGCTGATCGTATGGGGCATGTTTGTACAGGCATTAGGACATGTGGTCATCGGCCTGGCATTCTTTCCGCCGCTCACATCCGGGCTGGTAGGCTCTGTACTGCTGGGCATTGGCACCGCAATGGTATATCCCGCTTTGCTGGCGGCCGTGAGCGATGCTGCGCACCCCTCCTGGCGGGCTTCCTCCCTGGGCGTTTATCGTTTCTGGCGGGATATCGGCTACGCCGCAGGCGCCCTGATGGCCGGTATTGTGGCCAACTTATTTGGGCTGATGTGGGCTGTGCATATAGCAGGCATTATCACCTTCCTCTCGGGCGTGGTGGTATTGTTCCGCATGAAAGAAAATAATGCCCGGCTGTAAACCGGATTCATTTACTTTGCGTACAACAGAATAGAATTTATTGTCATGATGAATGATTATCGGTTACAACTGCTTGGTGTGGCCCGCTTGTTTGCTACCCATGTTACTAAAAGACCACTGGAAGAATTGATCAACACCCATGAGCCCGGCTGGGAGCATGTCGTGTCCTGGATCGACAGCGCCACCAACAAGGTGGAAGTCCTGCCTGTTACAGCAAGCGAGGCCGGAGAAACTTTGTATGAAGCACAGGTGACCACCCGCTCCCCGATGGGCGCCATTATTTTCAACAGCGGCGGCATACTGGTAGATCACGGCTGGATAAGGATTCTGGGCTCGGGCCATCCGAAATTAAACAGAACGTTCCATACGTGGAACAACGGCAAAACATCATTTCCCGAAGGCAATGCAGGTTTCATACTGATAGCTGATGACGCTGCCGGCGGTTTTTTCGCAATTAACGGCGGCGGCCTTGGCGAAGACTTAGGCAAAACATACTACTTCGATCCGTCGGCATTGACGTGGGAGCCGCTTGACCTCACCTATACCGAGTTTTTGCTATTCTGTTTTGAAGGAGATGTAGCGGGATTCTATCACGACCTGCGCTGGAAAGACTGGCAACAGGACGTGTCAGCGCTGGACGGCAACGAGGTCTTTAGCTTCTACCCCATGCTCTGGACAAAAGAAGGGAAAGACATCAATACCGTTCACAGAGGAAAAGTGCCCATAGAAGAGCATTACAGCCTAACTATACAAATGATGCAGGAGCTGAAAGGAGGATAGTAATCCTGGTTAAGTAATATTTCAATATATTTAAGTTGTCAAATCCTGTTTTCGATTGTTGCCCAAGAATAATACCTATGAGAGAAAGAAATCACTGTAGCTTCACTCAAATTTCCGCATTTTTATTGTTTGCAGCTATATTTTCCGGTAGTCAGACGGCCTCCGGCCAGCAGCCTGGTGGAAGCAGTCTTCCCTCCGCCACGCCTGTAAATATCCCTGGCGCCTATACGAATACCAGCATCAATTATATCCGTACCTGGGAGCCTTCCAAACCGCTGACAGATCCTGCGGCAGTAATGGCCCAGACAAATCCGACAGCCGATGTAAAACAGGTTACGCAGTACTTTGACGGCCTTGGGCGGCCTTTGCAGACGGTGGCCAAAGACATGGGTGGTAAAGGCGGAGACATGATAACCCCGGTGATATATGATGCTTTTGGGCGGGAACAATTTAAGTATCTGCCCTACACGGGAGCCACCACTGACGGAAAGTTCAAAACAACGGCGTTTGTTGACCAGGACCAGTTTTACCGGAATTCCGGTAAGTATACGGGAGAACGGATATTTTACAGCCAGACAGAATTTGAGGCTTCGCCGTTGAACCGGGTGCTGAAAACCTACGCTCCGGGCAACAGCTGGGCGACCAAACCAGTAACGCTTCAATACCTCGTTAACACAGTCGCCGACTCTGTGCGTATCTGGAACATAGATGCTGCCGGTAACCCTGTCAGCCCGGGTGCGTATGGAGCCGGGCAGCTATCCGTAACGGTGACAACAGATGAAGACGGTGGCCAGGTGGCGGAATATAAAGACAAATCCGGCCGGGTGGTACTTAAAAAA
>NZ_JBQEOP010000011.1:0-209393 GCF_052045305.1 Chitinophaga sp. 22308
AGTCGGCGACTGTGTTAACGAGGTATTGAAGCGTTACTGGTTTGGTCGCCCAGCTGTTGCCCGGAGCGTAAGTTTTCAGTACCCGGTTCAACGGGGAGGCTTCAAATTCTGTTTTGCTGTAAAATATCCGTTCTCCGGTATACTTACCGGAGTTCCGGTAAAACTGGTCCTGGTCACCAAACGCCGTCGTTTTGAATTTACCATCAGCGGTAGCTACCGTGTAAGGCAGATACTTAAACTGTTCCCGTCCGAAAGCATCGTATATCACCGGAGTTATCATGTCTCCACCCTTGCCGCCCATGTCTTTGGCCACCGTCTGCAAAGGCCGCCCAAGGCCGTCAAAGTACTGCGTCGCCTGTTTTACATCGGCTGTCGGATTTGTCTGGGACATTACTGTCGCGGGGTCAGTCAGTGGTTTGGAAGGCTCCCAGGTCCGGATATAGTTGATCGTGGGATTCGTATAGACGCCAGGGATGCTTTCCGGCGTCGCGGCGGGCAGTCCGCCGCCGCCAGGCTGCTGGCCTGAAACTATCTGGCTACCGGATAATATGGCTGTAAACAATAAAAACGCAGAAATTTGGATGATGCTACGTTGAGTTCTTTGTCTCATAGGTATTATTCTTGGGCAACAATTGAAAACGGAATATTTGATAATAAAAATATAAAATATTATCTAAATAGGGTATCTAAAAATATAAAACTCCTCCTTCACTCTCAATTAAATAGTGTTCTCGTTTTAGCAGGCACAATATGCCGGGCATTGCCAACAAGAGGAAGACAACAAAGCAGGATTAAACACATGTAAACACCGGATATTTCATCCTATTATTTTTTAGTATACTACAAATGCTCCATACAGAATAAATATCTCCCCGGAGTATTCTACGTGCCATGCGTTTTCCATATTTTACAGTTCAAAGCACGTTAAATCATCTACTTACCTCTCCTAATACCAACCTTCCCTTTTCCAATTGTCAAGACTCGATTTTCTTGAATAAAAGAGATCGTAATGGCTTGAGAAAGATATTCAAACCTTAATAAGTGCTTATTGTCAACCAGTAATTCATATACTGGTCTATTACATATTAAAGGTTCAAAATCTTTATATTGTTTATAAGTAACAACCACAGGAATGATGTAAAATTTCTCAAAACCGTAACACCCAGTTGTATCAGAGCAAAAAACTTCAAGTGCTTCTTTTTTAATCGCTTGCCTTTTTTCAAAAAAATCAACTCTTAATCCATCTTTCAGCACAGGCTTCACAATTAAACTATCCAACTCATCAAAGTTACGGCCTGCAGGAAAAAAGAAGTCATGAAAACCCAAAAGCCTGATTTCATTCTGCCTTCCATCATAATCATACATATAATTACTTGCAGATAGAAATAAAAAACCACGCTTTTCCCTCACCACCAAGGTATCTACCTGCGCCGAGCTGGTTATAAAAGCCAGCAAACTGAATAATATAAAAATTATTTTCACCGTCGCTATTTTTGGGCTTCTTAACTACATTACAGTTTTAATGCCCTATCAGAACAATACTTACGAAGTGCATGATAGGAAATATTAGTTGAGTCTTTCGACTCCCTATTGACCGCCACCTGGCCGGACGCCGTCAAACAAGCAAATAAGCATACCGTAACAGAATATATTTTTCTCATCACGTTTCTATTTTTAGAAAAACTACTGCTTGCATTGGAAGATTATAAAAGGAAGATATAAAAATAATCTGATGATATCCGCTTTAAAAACGAAAGGCCTTAGCGATCAATCATCGCCAAGGCCTTCCTGCTTATCTGCCATCTCAACTATTTATACCCCGGATTTTGCTGCAAATTCGGGTTCGCATCAAGCTGCGCCTGTGGAATAGGAAACAGCTTCCTGAACTCCGCATCTGCCGGGTGGAACTGCCATTCGCCGCTCCATTTGCCGAAACGGATAAGGTCCTGCCGGCGGCAACCTTCCCAGATAAACTCCCGGCCTCTCTCCGCCAGCAAATCGTCGAGCGTCAGGGTCAGCAGCGGCTTGGCCACCGCGAAGTTGCGGGCACGCACTTCGTTCACCAGGGCGAGTGCCGGACCAGCCTGACCGGTACGTAACAGGCATTCTGCTTTCAGCATGAGCGCGTCAGCATAACGGAAAATCACAAGGTCATTGTCCTGATCGGCATAGGGTGTGTTCTTCTCAATTTCATATTTGACGATACGTACGCCTTCTGTCTGGGTGGCGTTGGCCAGGTCATTGATCTCCGGGGTGAAAGCCAGCGGAGCCCCCTGTTCTGTCTTCAGGGGCGTGCCATCCTGCGCATATTGTTGCCCTACGAGGAACATGGTCTTACGCCTGTCATCATTGTCATAGGATTCATAATGTGCTTTGAGCGTACACCAGCCGTTCCATGGCGAGCTAGGCAGACCGTAAGTATAGCGGTTGTTGTAATGCAGCGTGAGATAGTGCAGCATCATGCCTTTGGCGTTGATGGCGTCATAAGGGACAACGAAGATATTCTCCTTCGACGACTCGTTACGCGTGGAGAAATTGGCGAAATAGTCCGCCTCCAGCTGATAGCCTTGTTTGGTAACGGAATCGCACATACGAATACAGTCATTCCAGCGCGGCGTTCCGGTATATACTTCAGCGTTAGCATACAAACGTGCCAGCAGCATGAAGCCCATGCCTTTGGTCACTTTACCGTAGTTTTTGGTGTTCAGTTCTGCGGGTAACGACTGGATATTGTCCAGTATCTCTTTTTCAATGAATGTAAAGGCCTGCGCCCTGGGTGTGTTTTTAGGCGGCTCTGCCTGGCTGAAGGAAGTCACGATGGGAATATTGCCGAATGCATCCATGGCCAGATAATAGTGAAAGGCACGCAGCACTTTCATCTGCGCCTTGATCTGGTCTTTGGTGGGCAACTGGATAGTGGACTGGTCGAGCTTTTGCAGGATGGCGTTGACCGGGTTTACGCCATTCTGATAGATGCTGTTCCACATATCGTTGATATACTGATGCGTTACCGGAAACTGGTGACTGATCAGCACGCGCCACAGGCCACCTTCGTTCCAGTCGGCGCCGCGGGAAGGCACCGTGGTCTCGTCGGTTGTGACTTCATTCATTTTCCAATAGGCGTCACGGTAACTGCGCATATTGGCGTAAGCACCGTTGGCGAAGGCGTTGAGCTCATCTTCTGTTTTGAGGAAGTTGTCATCTGTGCCACGGTCGTAGAAAGTCTCGTCCAGCTTGGTACAACTGAAAACGGCACAGGCCATGCCTGCCAGCAAGGTATATTTGAAGATTGTTGTTTTCATGATCATCTTGTTTATTTAAAATTCACCGTAAAGCCCACTGCGAGGGAGCGTGTTTTCGGATATACGTTCCTGTTATCAATGCCAGGCGCGAGGCCGTCAATAGGCAGTTCAGGGTCCAGACCGGAATAGGCCGTCAGGATAAAGAGGTTCTGTCCGGAGATGTAAACCCTCGGATTGGCGAACCACTTACTGTTGGCCGCAGGGATGTTATAGCCCAGGGTGAAGTTGTCCAAACGCAGGAACGCACCGTTTTCGATGAAGCGGTCAGACACATACGTACCGCGGATATTGCTGTTGGCGTACTTGGCGATGATGTTCCTTCCGGGCATGCGGCTGAAACGGTCGCTGAGCACCAGTTCTGTAGCATTGAAGATCTGGTAGCCGAACAGGCTTCGTAACAGGAAATTGAGGTCGAAATTTTTATAGCGGAATGTGTTGGCAAGGCCGGCCTGGTATTTAGGCAGACCGTTACCTGCTACGCGGCTGTCGCTGCGGAAGTCGAAGGAGCCGTTGCCGTCCAGGTCTTTGAACTGCTGGTTACCGTTGGCATCTACGCCGTTGAACTGCGGAATGTAAAACGTACCGATGGAATAACCCGGCACCACCTTCACGATCTGTACGGCGGTTAGGCCGCGGGCGCCCACGGTACCGGCGTAAATAGCGTCGCTTTTGAACTGGTCGTTTGCGATAGACAGTATCTCGTTATAGTTACGGGAGATATTGAAAGACACGTCCCAGCTGAAATCTTTCCGCTGGACCACGCCTGCGCTGAGCGACAGTTCTACACCTTTGTTGCTGATCTGGCCCACGTTGGCGAGGATGGTGGGGAACAGGTACGGCGGTGAAGGCACGTTATAGTTAAACAACAGGTCTTTTGTGCGTTTGTCGTAGTATTCGATGGTACCGGTCAGACGGCCTTTGAATATGCTGAAGTCGATGCCGGCATTGAACTGCGCGGTAGATTCCCAGCGGAGATTGGGGTTTTCATTTTGTCCGATGACATAGGACGTCACCCAGCGGCCGTTATCCAGCACTTTACCTCCCGGGCTGTACGTCAGCGGGGATTTATAGTTTTCGATTTCCTGGTTGCCAGTAACGCCATAGCCTACACGTAGTTTAAGATCTTCCAGCCAGGTGGCGCCGGAGAGGAAGGGTTCCTGTGTCATGCGCCAGGCGAAAGAGGCCGACGGGAAGGTGCCCCATTTTTTGTCTTTACCGAAACGGGTGGAGCCGTCACGACGTACTGTACCGGTAAGCAGGTATTTGTCATGGTAGCTGTAGAAAGCGCGGCCAATGAAAGACACCAGAGCATTCTCTCCTGCCCCGGAGCCAACAGTAGGCAGATCGGCCTGTCCGGCGCCGAGGTTGTTATAGCCGAAAATATCGGATACGAACTGCGTATTGCCAGCATTCATGGAGTTGCTAAAGAAATTCTGATAGGAATAACCGGCGGTCACTTTCAGGTTGTGCTGCTTCCATTGTTTGCCATAAGTAAAATAGGTTTCCAGCGTTTTGTTGTCCCAGGTTTTGGATTCGCGGGTGGCGGTGCCGTTGCTGCCGGAGCCTTCAATCACCGGAGACTTTTTGGAATAGTACATGCCTCTGTCGGCGGAAGCTCTTTCCAGTCCCAATAACAGATCGTAGGTCAGGTTTTTGGTGATATCATAGGTGATCTTGGCAGATCCGATAAATTTATTGAATGCGCGCTGATGTTTGATCTGGTTGGCCAGTGCTACCGGATTGTAGTTATCGTTGATATCGAGTTTTTCGAAATAGGTGCCATCGGGTTTGTAAATGGGAGCGGTAGGGTTATAGGCGATGGACTGTTCCCAGAGGCGGTTATCTCCCTGATCGTCGGGGTTCAGGCCCTGGTAGCGGTTCTTCTCTCCTACATAGTTCATGGACAGGCCTATACGCAACCGGTTATCGAAGATGCCCTGGTCGAGTGTGATACGGCCGATGATACGTTCCAGTCCGGAGTTAATGATCGCACCTTCGTTGTTGAGGTAGTTCACCGAAGCGCTGTAACGGGTATTGTCTTTACCGCCGCCCATGGAGAGGTTGTGGTTGTGGCTCACGCCTGTACGGGAAATAGCTTTTTGCCAGTTAGTGCTGGAACCGAGATCAAAACCATTAGGGTCGATATTATTGTCCTTCAGGTATTGACGGTATTGGGAAGCATTGAGCACATCGTAGGTATTGGCGATCTGGTCGAAGCCCACATAACCGCTGTAAGACACCTGGGGAGCGCCTTCTTTACCACGGCGGGTGGTGACAATAATAACGCCGTTCGCCCCACGGGAACCGTATATCGCTGCCGCAGAAGCATCTTTCAGCACATCGATGGACACGATATCGTCCGGTGGCACCACGTTGATGTCGATGCCGGGAATACCGTCCACTACAAACAGCGGCTGGCTGCTGGCCGACAGGGAGGAAGCGCCTCTCAGCCGGATGCTGATTTTTCCGTTGGGATTACCACCGGGCTTGCTGATCACCAGACCGGCTACTTTGCCCTGTAGTACCTGTACCGGGTTGCTGATGATGCCTTTGTTAAAATCTTTGGGGGTGACGCTCACCACAGAGCCGGTGAGGTCTTTCTTCTGCGTGGTACCGTAACCTACCACTACCACTTCGGAGAGTGCGCTGGAAGATTTTTTCAGCTGTACCTGCATGCTGCCTTTCACGGGCAGCTCCAGCTGGTCGTACCCTACGTAGCGGAATAGCAGTGTACCGCCGGCGGGCGCGTTGAGCTGAAAATTGCCGTTTTCATCCGTCACCGTACCGATGGCAGTACCTTTCACCTGTACCGTTACGCCGGGCAGCGGGCTGCCGTCATCCACGCCGGTCACTTTTCCTTTTACCTGGATGTTGTCCCATCCGGAGTTTTCGGGGATGATGACCACCAGTTTATTTTCCAGTTCTTTATAGGTAAATCCGCTACCGGCCAGCAGTTTGTCCAGCAGCGCCGGCAGAGGCTCATCGTCCGCATGCAGACTGATTTTCCGGTGCAGGTCCACTTTACGGTCGCTGTACAGGAAACGGACGTCTGTCTGCCCGGAGATACGGTCCAGCACCTTTTTGATTTCCGTATCCTTCACCGACAGCGACACCCGGCGCTGGGAGTAGCCGGTGGCGGTCACCTGCAGGCAGGACAATAAAACAATAACAAAAGACAGCTTCATAATGACTAGAGGCTTTAGTACCGCCGTTCTTCGCCGGCGGCAACGCGATTGGTTGACATTTTGCATTACATTTGTGATGATGGGTGAGAAAATAACAATGCCCTGTCCGCCCGGCCAAAGGGGATATGCATTGTTTCTTTACCTGGAATTACAGGAAATGTTAGTAGCATTTCCTGTTTTTTTTCTGTGATGTTCTACTGTTTGTTTTTACTGATTCATAACGGTTTTTGCAGCTTATTTTTTAGTTGACGTGCCAAATATGGTAATTGTATTGCCCTGTACTTCATAGCGGAAATCTTCAATCAACTGCATGGCATCCAATGCCTGGGTGACGGTTTCGCCGGCAAAGGCGCCGCTGAAGATATAGTGCTTTGGTTTTTCATCTCGGAAGGTGATATGTACGCCGTACCAGCGTTGCAGCAGCCGTGCCAGCTCTTCGAAGTCGATCTCGTCAAATTGCAGCCGGTTGTTGACCCAGGCCGTTTCTGTCAGGCTGGTGTCGGCCAGTGGCGCAGCGACGGCGGTTTGTGCGGGCGGGCCTGCGTGTATGGTTTTCAGGTTTATTTTTTTCACCGGCGCCGCGATCGACGCGGTAGCGTCCAGCGATACTTTTTCGTAGGGCCGCAACCGTATCCTGCTGTCGGGGGTTTTGTCGGCATATACTTCCACGGCGCCTTCCAGCAGGGTTGTTTCACAGGATGACTGCCCGTGATAGGCTTTTACGTTAAAAGCCGTTCCCAGCGCGTGTATGTTGACCCCGGAAGCGTGTACCACGAAGGGCCTGGCCGGGTCGGGCGCCACTTCAAAATAGGCCTCTCCTTCCAGCCACAGTTCGCGGCGGGAGCCGGTCAGCACACAGCGTAGCTGGCTACCGCCATTAAGGTGTACGGTACTGGCATCTGCCAGGCGGAATGTTTTCCGTTCCCCGTCGGCCGTCCGCACTATCTGCTGATGACTGCCGCCTGCAGGCCGGAATAAAAGGAACATGCCCAGCAGGGTCACAGCTGCGGCTCCCCATAATATCCATGACTTCAGCCCCCGGGAGTCTTTTGTTGTAATTTTTCCTGGGGATGAGTGGGCCGGCTCTGCCACGGCCATGATGTGCCGGAAAATGTCTGCGGGCGGTGTGGCCGCTACGGGGACCGCCTCCCAGTACCGTTCCAGTAAGGCAATGGTGGCCTGTTGTTCGGGACATGACCGCAACAGGGATTCCAGCTCAGCCGCTCCATCCGCATCGATGGTACCGGCCAGCCGGGCAGTGATCAGTTCGTTCAGGCGTTGTTCATCTGTCATCATTCTTCCGGAAAGAAGTGCTCTCCGGATATACAGACACGAAAAAAAACACGATTACGTACAAACGATGAAAAAAATTTTGAAAAGCACTAATGGATGGGGAGGGAATGGTATAATTTGCTTAAATGTCCAGTCGGTTGTATAACGTCGCTACGGTTGCGTGATTATCTGCCGTGCCGGATGCTCAATGTCTGGCCCGGGAGGCACGCTCTTACCGCACCGGATGCTGCATAGCTTGCAGCACTTCACGCAGCCGGGCCACCGCCCTTACCAGTTGGGTTTCCACCGTGCGTGGCGACACGTCCAGGATAGCGGCCACCTCCTTGTATTTGAAGCCTTCCTCCCGCACCATGCGGAAAACAGTGCGGCATTGCGGCGATAGCCGGTCCACTGCCGCGTCCAGTTGCTGCTGCAGCTCTTTCCACTCCAGCGAAGGCTGAATAGCCGTTTCCGCCGGCTCAGTGATACTGTCCAGCCCCAGCCACCGGTGCCGCTGATGGTCACGTATATAATTATAGCTGCGGTGACGGACCGCCGTATATAAATAGGTCTTCAGTCGTATACCCCCCACCGTTTGCCGGCGGTTCTTCCATAGCTGCACAAACACATCCGATACAATCTCTTCCGCTGCTTCACGGGTACCCTCCAGATCGGCCGCGAAACAGACCAGCCGGTTGTAGAAGTAATCAAACAACGTACGAAACGCCGACTGATCATCCGCCCCACAAACAGACTGCCACAGGGTGTTTACTTCAGCGTCTCCCATACAATAGTTTTTAATAATGCGTGCACCCGGGTAAACTACTCAAATTTTTATTGTAAAGCGATTTTTTTCTCGAAGAATACAAGAGAGCGAAGAACGCGAAGATGTTCATCCATTACCGGCTTTTACCGGCGATTTCCCGAAAAAAAGGACCATCCGGGATAGGTTCATTTCCTTACGTCCCTGCTCTTCGCTAAAATCCTGATGCACTTTACATGACTGCGTTGCCGTTTTCTGCGAAAAAGCCTAACTTCCTGTTATGAAAAAAACCCTGCTGCTATTGTTACTATGCATAGGCAGTATCCGGGAGCTCACTGCACAAACGACGGAAAAATGCTGTGACAACGCCACCTGCAGAGCTAAAGCGGTATCCTATGCACAAACCATATCTGCGCTCACGAAAACCCTGGGAAAATATCAGCCACAGGACAGCGCCAACGAACAGCTGCTCACCCGGCTGCAACAACAACATCCACAAATCTACCAGGATTTCATCCGGGTCAGCCGGCAAACCGCCACTTTCATCAACGACACGCTGAACGGCACCTGCTTTGCTGATGCATTGCCCGACGATGAAGCCAACAATGTATTTCAGTGGCTCGTGTATATGAACCGCCAACATATTGCCCATCCGGAGTTTCCTTCTTCTGAGTTTTGCGGCGGACTGGAAAAACGCTTCGAGCTCAGTCAGGGCGCTGCCAATATTTTCAGCAGCCAGGTAGCCTACCTCGGCACGGTGAGGGGTTACCTCAGCTATACTTTCGCCGGCGCCGGACAGTGTGGCGGCCGTTTTCGGGTAATGGCCGGTCCTGCCCTGTTCCTTCGCGGCAATACCTTCTATACCACGCTTAGCACGCGGCTGGCCGTTCGCGTCACTGACATCTCAGTGAAAAAGATACCCGTCGGCGTTGGTAACCTCAACGCCTATACGGAATATAATACAAGCTTCGTACATTTTAACCAGGTGGCACTGGGAGCGGAATTGCAGCTGGGCCCATTTGGCCTCAACCTGTCGGTCAACAATGAACTGAAATCCGCACGTATGGGCTTTGCCGTAGGCATCGTCCTATTCCATCAGCCTTTCAAAAAAAGATCATGAACGTACTCATTACCAGCGGCGGCGGCGCCAAAGGCGCTTTCAGCGTAGGAGCGCTCCGTCAGCTGATGACCACCACCGGTATCCGCTCCTTTGATCTCATCAGCGGCACCAGCACCGGCGCCCTCATCGCAGCCATGGTAGCCGCCGGTAAAATACCGGAGGTGACAGACATATACCTGAGCAACAGCAATGCGGACATCCTCAACAAACAAAACGCTATCGATAACATCATCAACAACAAGCCTTATCTGTACGACACCACTCCGCTGGAAAACCAGATCCGGCAACAGATGACCGATGACGCCTGGAACACCATACGGCAATCCCCTTCGGTATTATGCCTCAATGCCGTCTGTCTGCAAACCGGCCGCCTGAGCATCTTCTCTTCACATCCTATCCAGGCCAGTATTCACTACGATAACCTCGTGATCAATTCCTCCGAAATGCTGATCAAATCGCTGCAGAGCAGCAGCAACCAGGCCGTTTTCATGCCGCCTGTCACCATTGGTGACCGCCAGTATGTAGACGGTGGCAACCGGGAGGTGGTCCCTACCCGCGCTGTCGTCACCAATCTTTCACCCGGAGAAGAGCACCGGATCTATATCCTCAGTAACAACCCGGACACACAGCAGCCAGGTAGCGACAACTATACCGGCCTTCTCGATGTGCTGATGCGCGCCGTTACCATCTTCATACAGGAAGTACGGGAAAACGACCTCGAAGTACTGCGCAACTTCCAGCACAATGCCACTGCCCCCGTCAAGGTATTTTATATCAGCCCCGAAGCAGAACTTGACCCCGACTTTCCCACCGGTCTGCGGTTTGACCGGCTGCTGATGCAGGCCTGGATGAAGCAGGGACAATTACGCGCTAAGGCAATACTGGAACAGTATCCCGGCGGCAATTGGTAGTAGAAGACACATCAGCACAATACCGATGCAGTACCCCGGCGGCAATTGGTAGTAGAAGACGCATCAGCACACTGCTGAAGCAGTCACCCAGGTAACAATTGGCAGCAGAAGACGCATCAGCACAATACTGAAGCAGTAACCCAGGTAGCAATTGACAGCAAAGGAAATGCATCACGCAACGCGTGCGAAATCGGACACTTTTGTTCCGAAACCGGACGCATCGCAACTCCCCGCCTCTTGCCTGGCCAGTGTTTCAAACATGGCACCTTCTTGGTGGAGCAGCTACCAGGCAGATTAAAATTCCCGATTATGCTGAAAAACTACTACGCCGCCACCGTCCGGGGAATGGTCAAAAACAGGCTGTTCACCTTTGTCAATATCAGCGGCCTGTCGATAGGGCTCGCGCTGGGCATCATCTTCCTTCTTTTTGTAAAGGGAGAATTACAATATGACCGCTTCCATCCCAATCTTTCCTCGATCTACGGCATCATGCTCAATGATCCCCGGGAGAATGTCATCTATACCGGCTACACGACCACGCCCGCCCTCGCCTCGGCCATCCGGGAGGGCCTGCCCGATGCGGACCATGTGACACGTGTTACCCATGGCGGCGACCAGTTGCTGAACATCGGAGATAAAAGCACCTATGAAAACGGGTACTATGCCGATGCGGATTTCTTCCGTATTTTCCGGTTCCCCGTTATTGCCGGCGATCCGGTAGCGGCGCTCTCCGACCCCGGCTCTATCGTAATTACCTCCGGCACAGCAAGAAAGTTCTTCGGCAGCGATGACGCCGTCGGTAAAATATTCCGGCACAACCAGGCCCGCAACCTGAAAGTAGGCGCCGTTATTCAGGACATCCCGGACAACAGTACCCTGCGGTTCGATGTGATGCTGCCTTACCAGCTCATAGAACAGCAAAACCCGGGCATCTCCGATCGATGGGACTATAATGCCATGCAGACTTTTGTCACCCTCAAACCACATGTTGACCCGAACATTTTCAATGATAAACTGAAAAAACTGATTGGCACCCGTTATGGCAACAGTACCCCTTTTGCCTATCCTTTTGCCGACTTTCACCTTTATAACAGGTTCAGGGACGGTAAACCCGCCGGTGGCAAAATACAGGTCATTCAGTTCGTCATTATTGTGGGCATCTTTGTCCTTTTGCTCGCCTGTATCAACTTCATGAACCTGGCCACCGCACGCTCCGCACAACGCGCCAGGGAAGTGGGCGTACGCAAAACCCTGGGCGCCACCCGGCGCCAGATCGTATGGCAGTTCCTCTCCGAATCCATGGCCATGGCCTTGCTGGCGCTGGTTACCGGAGTATTGCTGGCTAAACTGAGCCTTCACGCGATGAACACGCTGCTTCATACCCATCTGACCATGGACCTGGCAGACTGGAAGCTGTGGTTATTTATGATTGGCCTTGCCATGATCACCGGCCTTATTGCCGGCAGCTACCCCGCCTTCTTCCTCAGCGCCTTCCGGCCCGTTAAAGTATTAAAGGGCCTGATGCCGGGTAACCGCAACGGCAGCCTTTTCCGCAAAGGCCTGGTCACCTTTCAGTTTATGATCTCTATTTTCCTGATCATTACCACCATCGTCATTTTCCGGCAACAACGGTATGTACAGGAGCTGCCGATCGGTTATGAGGCGGAAAACCTGATCGACATTCCCACCCGCGGCAATATGGCCGGCAAATATGACGCTATCCGGGAGGCCTTCCTGCAAATTCCCGGCGTACAAAGCGTTTCCGCCGGCAACGACGACCTGGTACGCTTCAACGGCGCCACCAATGACCTGGTATGGCCAGGCAAAACAGCCGACCAGAATTTTATGGTCAATATCAGCCAGGTACAATACGACTGGATCAAAACAGCAGGATTATCTCTCCTGGAAGGACGGGATTTCAACCGCGATTTTGGGGATACCATGGGTTGCATCCTGAATGAAACTGCAGTAAAAAAGATGGGACTGAAACCTCCTGTAGTGGGCACGCTCATTGGTCAGAACATGGTGATTGGCGTGGTCAGGAACTTCTCTTTCAATGATCCGTTCGACGTTACTCAGCCATTAGCCGTCTTCCTGAATACCGGCACCCTCAATCATATTTTTGTGCGCCTCGTCAACGACGGCCAATGGCAGCAACAGGTGCAACAACTCGAAGCCGCCTTCAAAAAAACAGCGCCTGGCTACCCTTTCGAGTTCCACTTCACCCAGGATGCGCAGGAACGCAAATTTGAAGGTATCCGTTCCACCTGGCAGATGATCAGCGTGGTGGGCACGCTCGCTATTATTATTTCCTGCCTTGGGCTGCTGGGGTTATCGACCTTCATGGCAGAAAAACGTACCCGCGAAATTGGCATCCGCAAAGTATTTGGCGCCAGCGTTGCCCGCCTGTGGTTCATGCTGTCGGCCGACCTGATGAAACCGATACTGCTGGCCTTTCTACTGGCTGCTCCGCTGGCAGCATGGGCCATGCAGGTTCTACTGCAACACATGGACCGTCATATCACCCTCTCCTGGTGGATGTTTATGCTCGCCGGTTTGCTGGCTGTGGTCATCGCATTGCTGACAATCAGCTTCCAGGGCATCAGGGCGGCGATGACCAATCCGGTTAACAGTCTGAGGTCAGAATAATAAACAGGGCTTATCCCCCAACCTTATCATCTGAAAAACAATCCTACGCTCCCAGCAGGTACAACAGCTGGTCAGCCTCTCCATTTCTCCCGGGAAGGATATGCAAATGCACTTCCAGTCCGGGATTGACAGGATGTTCCGTCTGCCGCAACGGCTTCAGGAGATAAAGGGTATCACCTAAACGGATATACGTTTCATGTGCCGCTTTGCCACGTTGCAACGGGAACAGTACCTCCGTGATCTTACCGATCACAATCACCTTTTCACGGTTATGGTACTGGCTTACCAGCCGTTTATCCGTTTCCGTTAACACCGCCGGCGCTTTCACCGCCAGCGCCTCCGGATAGATCACCTGTAACAACACACCGGTAACACTGATATGTAACTGTACCCGTTCACCTGCCATGCCGGCTGCCCGCTCTATCACGCCCGGATACCAGGAAGACAACTGCCTGCCCAATACAGAAACACCCGGCAATGGCACCGCTACCCGGTACACCTCGCCATTGTCCGCTACATAATCCACTCCCCCCCGGCCATTGGCCTGTAATGCCTTCAACTCCATCTCCACAATCCCTTTGCGGCCATTGTTAATGCTATGCCGGCTACGCCGCCGCATCAGCCACACTCCCCGCCACATAAAATAACAAAGCGAGAACATCAGCAGAAATATCAGCCCTACGCCAATCCTAAAACCGGTCGCATCAGAAGGTATAAACAATAACAACCCAAACACCAGCGTCACAAATGTAAAAAACAGCAGCAGCCTCAAACGACGTCCCTTCACCCGCCCCAGGCTTTGCAACAATTGAATATCAGTATCAGTCAGTTGAACTTCTTGTCTCGTCATATCGCGAAGTTACTAAAAGGAAACTGTCAGAACGATGACAACCCCCACCTCCAGAAGACACCACCCCCGGATTCAGTATCTTTGCAAAAAAGAAAATTATGACCGCTGTCTATATTATTCGCGCGACTTTAGAAAATATCACAGCATTACAGCAACTTTCTGTCGCCACTTTCCGGGAAACCTACGAAGCCTATAATACACAGGAAGATATGCAACACCACCTGTCCACACACTTTAACGCCACACAACTGTCAACAGAAATCAACTCCCCGCACATCAGCTACTACATTGCCTTCCGGCAAGATACGCCCATCGGCTATATCAGGCTCAACACCGGACCGGCACAAACCGACCTGAAAGATCAGAACACACTGGAAATAGAACGCATCTATGTACTGCAACAGTTTCAGGGGCTCAAAGCAGGGCAACTGCTACTCGACAAAGCCATCGCAGTGGCCCGTGAGAAAAATGCAGATTTCATCTGGCTGGGCGTATGGACAAAAAATGAAAAAGCACAGGGATTCTATCACAAACAGGGGTTTGTTCCCTTCGGGCAACATATCTTCCGGCTCGGCGCCGATGAACAAATGGATATTTTGATGAAACGGGACATTTAAATAGTCCCGGGGCTGAAGCCCCGGGCTAATCCGGCAGCACCGGCAACACTACCGACGAAGGATGCGCTGCATCATGATACACCCGGATATCAGCCTTCTTAAAATCTTTTTCCTGTGCTTCGTAGATGTTGATGAACTGCTGCGGATTCCTGTCAGCCAGCGGAAACCAGCTGCTCTGTATCTGTACCATAATACGATGGCCCTTTAAAAAAGTATGCGCTACGTCCGGTAACTCGAAACGCACCTTCTCCACCTTACCGGGCGTAAACGCCTCCGGAAGCGCGAAGCTGTTACGGAAACGGCCGCGGAAAATATCACCACGCACCAGCATCTGATACCCGCCCATCGGATGCGGGCCGCCGGCATCACGGGTCATATTGGGCTGCGAGGCGCCAGGGTAACTGAAATTATCCGGGAACACATCAATGACCTTCACCACAAAATCGGCATCGGTACCGGTAATGCTTACACGGAGATCTGCGGTAACAGCTCCCCCCAGCGTCACCGGCTCAGTAAGTGGTCCGGTTTCAAAAGTCAACACGTCAGAGCGACGGGAGGCAAACCGCTGATCATCGGTCATATAGTCACGGGTGCGTATATAATGTATGTCACCGGTATAAGGCACCGGATGCGCCGGATCACTGATGTATTCACTGTAAGGCCGCGCAGCACCGGCAGGACGAGCCCAACCCAATTCTCCGCCAGCCTGTAAGTACAATGGCTTGTACGCCACCTCCGGCGAAGGCCAGGTGGTAAACTGCCGCCAGTGGTTTTCTCCGGTAAAAAAGACAGTAGCTTCAGGCAGATCTGCCAGCGAACCTTTGTCTTTCAGATAATGATTAAAGAATGGTACCTCTATATGCTCCTGGTACCAGGCGGCGGTATTATCCCCGAATTGTACATTGCCCAGCCGGGAGCCGTCTGTGGAAGCCCATTGACCATGATACCACGGGCCCATCACCAGTTTATTGAAATGGGCGGACTGCTTTTTCTTTTCAATAGCCTTGTACAGGTTCCACGCACCGTAACAGTCCTCTGCGTCAAAAAGTCCGCCTACCACCAGGATGGCAGGCTCTATCCGTTCCACGTACTGCCGCGGGTCGCGGGCCTTCCACCAGTCGTCGTAATTGGGATGGGATATGATCTCTTTCCAGAACACCAGGCTGTCGCCCGTCAGCTTCGTAAAATCAGGAATGGCGCCTATCTGCAGGAAGGTCTGGTAGTTATCGGCGCAAGGCAGCTGCAATTGCTGCACCGGCGCAACGGACACCGGCTGCGGATGAGGATACCCGAAACCTTTGGTATAAAAATTAAAACAGTCCATCAGGAAAAAAGCCCCGTTGTGGTGGAAGTCATCACCATGGAACCAGTCCGTCACCGGCGCCTGCGGACTAACGGCCTTCAATGCCGGATGCCCGCTTAAAGCGCCCATGGTACTATAAAAGCCGGGATAGGAAATTCCGAAGATACCGACCCTGCCATTGTTATGCGGCACATGATGCAACAACCATTCAATGGTGTCATAGGTATCGCTGGCCTCATCAATATCAGTTCCTTTCTTATCAGGATTAAACGGCCGGATATTGGTAAACTGCCCCTCGCTCATCCAACGGCCACGCACATCCTGAATAACGATGATATAACCCTCACGGACATACGTGTTCCAGTAGGAATTCCACAGCCTGGGCGACATATCTTTGCCATAAGGAGCACAGGAATAAGGTGTCCGGGTCATTAGCACCGGGTGCTGCTCGCTGCTGTCAACTGGTTGATAGATAGTGGTGAACAGCTGCACGCCATCACGCATACGGATATACTGTTCTTTTTTGATATAGTGGGAACGTACCCATACAGAGTCTGCGGCAGACCGTGCGGCGGCTGTCAGCGACAGCAGCACGCACAATACGCCTGAATAAACTTGCTTCATGGCTTCTCGTTTAACCGCCCCTAATACCCCTTGTTCTGCGGGAAGTTGGCGGGGTCATTATGGATATTGATTTCACTCTGCGGAATGGGGAACAACAGGCGGTCGGCGTTTAACACCGGCGTAACCAGATTGTACTCCTGCTTCAGGTGGGCCTGCAATACCGCCACGCCGTTGCTGCTGCGGGCCAGATCAAACCAGCGGTCGTTCTCAAATGCCAGCTCCACCCTCCTTTCACGGAAAACAGCATTGCGGAAACTGGCCTGGTCCGGCAGATCGGCAGGTGTCTTTTCTGCCAGGCCTGCCCTTTTGCGGACAGCGTTCAGGAAACCGAAGGCTGTTCCCGGACCGGTAGCGCCACTGTATGCCTGCTCATTGAGTGCTTCCGCCTGCAATAAGAGTATATCTGCGTAGCGAAGCACAGGGAAATTGCTGCCGCCATCGTTGGTGGCGCCGGGCACATCGAAGTATTTTTTTACATAGTTGCCCTTGACCACATTGGTTGCGCTGTTATTATAGATGGTATCCAGCGATACGCCCAGGCGTTTGTCTCCCGGTTCATAATTGGCCACCAGGTCGTGGGTAGGCCGGTTGTTGTTGGAGCCCCCGTATTGCACACCATTATAATAGAAAGACACCGGCACCATATCGGCGAAATAATTGTTGCCTTCAGAAGGATTGAGGCCTTTTTTGAAACGCACGGCAAACAGTATCTCGGGGTTCACCACGTTGGCCGGCTTGTAGAGGTCAGCGTAGTCATTGAGCAGACTGTAGCCGGTGCCCGTGTTTTTCAGCGCTGTCAACGCATCGGCCCATTTTTTCTCTGTCACCAGCACTTTGCCCAGCAGGCCGAAGGCACTGCCAGCAGTGGCCCGCCCATAGTCGTTGGCGTTAGCATAAACAGCCGGCAGTAAAGACGCAGCGGTTTGCAGATCACTCTCTATCTGCGCATATATTTCTGTAACGGCATTTCTTTTATGGCCCAGCGCCTGTGAGGTAGTCTCCATTTTGGTGACCAGCGGCACCGCTCCGTATAGCCGTACCAGATTGAAGTAAGACAATGCCCGCAGGAACAACGCTTCCCCTTTGTATTGTTTTTTGGATGCGTCAGGGATCGCGGAGGCATCAATCTGGTCCAACACGGCATTGGCCCGCGTGATGATCACATAAGCGCCGGCATACCCGTCGCTGACAAAAGGATTGGTGGTCACTTCGGTAAAAAAGTCGATCTGCGAAGCTACACCAGCCAACGCGCCACGGTCCCATATATCGGTATTGTCGCTGCGTACTTCCATCAGGTAATAATAGGTTTTGCCGTAGGTCTGCGCGCTTTGCAGGCCGTCGTAAACAGCATTCACCCCCTGCTCAAAATCAGATGCCGTCTTAAAAAAGGTGGAAGTTGTTTGGTTGGACTGCGGCGTAAGGTTGATAAAATCCTTGCTGCAGGCGCTGAAGGTAAGTATGCCTAAAAGCGGTAGTATATATTGACGTTTCATAGAGCCCTGGTTTTAGAATGAAAGATTTATACCGGCGATAAAGGTTTTCGGCAGCGGATAAGTACCGTAGTCCTCTCCCTGTGACAGCGGACTGTCGGGCCGGGCGTTCACTTCGGGGTTGTAACCGGTGTAATGTGTCCAGGTATAGATATTCTGGCCGGACACATACACGCGCAGGGCGTTGACATGGTTGCCCAGCAGTTTTTTATTGAAGGTGTAGCCGAGGGTCACATTACGCAAACGCACAAACGAACCGTCTTCCACATGGAATGAGCTGATCTGGGCGCTGTTGGCGTTGGTGACGCGGTTGGCGCGCATCACGTTGCCATCGCCGGGGTCTTGCGGGGATTTCCAGTAAGACAGGGCATCGGCCATCTGGTTGGCGTTACCTTCCATATTAAAGATAAAGCGGCGTTGCAGGTTCAGGATCTCATTACCATGCACCCCCTGCAGGGATATGGCCAGATCGAAGCCTTTGTACCGGAATTCATTGGTCATCCCCCAGATAAAATCCGGGAAATAGCTGCCAATGGTGGTACGGTCGTTGGCATCGATTTTTTTGTCACCGTTCACGTCCACAAAACGACGGTCCCCTGGTTTGGCGGTGGCGTAATGAGGATAACTGTTGATCTCGTCCTGGTTGGCAAACACTCCTCCGTTCACATAGCCGTAGTAGCTGCCGATAGGCTGGCCTACTGCAGTAATGAACAACTGTGAGATAGTGCCGTTACCGCCGTCTGACAGGATCGGGGCGTTACCCGGACCGAGCTGCAGCACTTTATTCTTGTTGGCCGACAGGTTGAAATTGGTGTTCCAGCTGAATGCCCCGGTAAGGTTGCGGGTGGTCAGACCGAATTCCACGCCGCTGTTCTGCACCTTGCCCACATTTTTGAGCGCTGTGGCAAAACCGGAACTAAAGGGCACCGGCACGTTCAGCAGCAGGTCGGACGTGGTGGTTTTATAATAGTCTGCGCTGAGATAAATACGGTTCTGGAAAAGGCCGAGGTCCAGGCCGGCATTGAACTGCACCGTCTTCTCCCAGGTCAGGTCCGGATTGGCTGGCTGGGCAAGCCCTGCGCCGTTGACCACATTGCCGTTGCCGCTGCCAAGGATGTAGTTATTGGAAGCCAGCAGGTCGTAGGAAGCGTAGTTGGCGATCTGGAAGTTACCGGAGGTGCCGTAACTCACGCGGGCTTTCAGCTCGGAAATTACAGGCACTTTAAAGAATGTTTCATTGCTGATCAGCCATCCGCCGGAGACAGACGGGAAATAGCCCCATTTGTTGTTGGCCCCGAAACGGGACGAGCCATCGCTGCGCAGACTGGCGCTTACGAAATATTTATCATCATAGTTGTAGTTGATACGTCCCAGGTACGAGAGCAGCGACCATTGGGAGGTATTAGACGTGCCGCTGGTAATGGTGGCCGCATTAATCGTATGTACGGCATCGTTAGGGAAGCCGGTGCCCACCGTTTCGTTGGCTTTGGTGGTATTTTTCTGCGAAGTGTATCCTGCCAGCACATCGAAGCGGTGTTTTGACGCCTCAAAATGATAGTTGAGCGTGTTTTCCCATAACCAGTTCACCGACTGCGCCGTCTGGGCAGACCCTTTGGGCACGGTGGGCGCTGCCTGCTGAATAGGTTTATAGCTGCCCAGCGTGGAAGGACGGTAATAGTTGCGGTTGAAATAATTGATGTCCGTTCCGAAGAAGGTTTTAAAGGTCAGCCCTTTAATAATCTTGTATTCGCCATAGATATGTCCGAGGTTGCGTACGTGGTCCAGTTTGTCTTCGATCTGGGTGGCGAGCGCCACCGGATTTTCACCGCCGGAATAGCCATAGGCCCACACGTTTTGTTTGTTGGTGGCCAGGGAACCGTCAGGGTTGTACACCGGGAAGATGGGCGATGCTTTAAGGGCATTGCTCAGGATACCGTCAAACGTCCAGGGGCCTTCACTGTTGATCAGGTCATAATGATCAAAGGTGGGGTTCAGGGAGAGACCTACTTTCAGCCGGGAGGTGAGGTTGGCCGTAAAATTGGCCCTTACTCCATATCTCTTATACCCCGAACCGATCACGATACCTTTTTGATCGAGATAATTACCGGAGATATAATACTGGAATTTATCATTACCGCCGGAAGCGGAGAGCGTGTGATTTTGTACCGGCGCGGTGCGGAATACCGCGTCCTGCCAGTCGGTGTTCACCAGCCCCTTTTCCCCGTTGAGGTACGGCAGTGTTTCCGGGGCTATCTGGAAGTTGGAGTTGCCGCGGGTGGCATTGTCATCGTTGATGCTGCCACTGGGTTTAGCGTCGAGGTAAGCGTTGTTCTTGGCGTCAAAAGAGAGTTTTGCCCATTGATAGGCGTCCAGCATTTTGATTTTTTTGCTTACCTGTTGGAAGCCGCCGTAGGCGTTATAACTAAAGGAAGGCGGACCTTCTTTTTTCCCTTTTTTGGTGGAGATGAGCACCACGCCGTTAGAGGCCCGGGAGCCATAGATAGAGGCCGCGGAAGCATCTTTGAGTATTTCGATGGATTCGATATCGTCGCTGTTGAGGGTGCTGAGCGGGTCCGGTGATTTCTGGAAGGAGGCCTGGCCGGTGATGCCTACTACGTCGGTAGTGCCTTGCAGGTTCTTCAGGTCGTTGGATAACGGGAACCCATCTACGACGTAGAGGGGATCTGTGCCGGCCGAAATGGAATTGAGGCCCCTGATGCGGACGCTGAGGCTGCCGCCGGGCGCGCCGGTGTTCTGTATCACCTGCACCCCCGCCACCTTTCCTGCGATAGCCTGGGCAAAGCTGGATACCGGCTGGTCTTTCAGCTCTGCGGCGCGGATGGAGGACACGGCGCCGGTCACTTCACGGCGGCGTTGCACGCCGTAACCCACTACGACTACCTGGTTGAGCGATGAGGCGGATTCTTTGAGCACGGCGTTGAGCTGCAACGGCGTTCCTGCCTTGAGGGTATAGCCGGAGAGCTCCTGCGGCTCCAGGCCGATGAAAGTAATACGGAACGTGTAAGGCCCTCCGGAGGGAAGGTTTGGAAACTGAAACACGCCGGCCGCATTAGTCTGCGTAGAGGAAGTGGTGCCGGTGCCCGTATTGGTGACGGTAACGGAAGCTCCCGGCAGGACCTCGTTGCGGTCGTTACGTACGGTACCGCTTACGCCTGCACGCTGTTGCGCCAGCAAAAACATCGGGGAACCAAGGGCCAGTATCAACAGAAGGATAGCCCATGTCCGCTTACGTGCATTAATGTAAAATAAGTCCATAGGTAACTTTTGGTTTAAACAAATGTGTGTTTTTTACCAGGTGGCCTGGTAAATGGTCGGGTAGTAAAAGCCTGACAATCCTGATTATTTGATTACTCAATTATGGTATCATTTGGTTATCTGTTTTACTATTCGGGGAAGCCTGCATGGGAATATTTCACACATCCCATAACGCAATAATCAAATAATAAAATAACCAAATTTTTCGATTCCGGTTGCCGCGCTGCTGCCCTTTTGTCAGCAGCATATTGGTTGTTCTGTAAGCGCGATAAAAGTACTCACAAGTTTTTAGTCTACCAAATTTATAGACTTTTAACTTTTCTAGTGCGCCGCCACAGCGATGTTTTTTAAATTCTTCAGACAGTTATTTCAATTTAAATTAAATTATTATATTCGTGAAAATATATATACACGATGACCGCAATCAGTCATGATAAATTACTGGAGTTGGGTTTCATTTTTCAGCCGGCGAAAAGGTCGTATAAAATCGAAATCGGAGGGTCAGCATTTGGGGTGGTGGAGAGTGGTCCGCGGTGGTTGTTTTCACCCTTACCAATGGAACATGTTTCACTCGTTACGGTTAATTCTCTGGAAGAGCTGGGCGATCTCGTTTTTGCGGAAACAGGGATAAGACCAGGTGCCTGAAAAACAACATAACAGGAAATTGCGGGAACTACTTAAAGTTTTACTTTACTTTAAACAATTCAACTAAATACATTGATAATCTAATAGTTACAATACAGACATTTTATCAACCAGATATAAAAAAATGCAGGTCTAAAAAACCTGCATTTTTATTAAGTAATACATAAAAACCAGCCTATTTCAGCCATTTTTTAAGGTCATCAAGGAAAGAAACCTGCTGGTCGGCGAATACATTATGCCCCGCTCCTGTCAGATAATCAACCCGGTCACTGCCCAAAATCGCCGTCACCGCCGCTACTTGTTTTTCAGAAAACAACCCGTCGTCCTTTCCATAAACTGCATATATTTTTACCTTCCCGGTCACCAGTTTTTTAAGCTCCGGCAGCATATTCAAGGTGGTGTAATGTTCATGCTCCCAATAGCCGGTTGGCGCCAGCCGGGTCATCTGGCTTGCATATCTTTTCACCACGGAATCCTTCCTGGTTTCCTGATAGATAGCCTTCGCCTCATCTGAAAAATGTGCCGGCCCGTACAAGCCGTTCATCATCGCGTGCCCCAGCGTATAGGAGTTATATGCCAATCCGGCAGTATCCATTTGCTCAATCATCTCTATATACCGAAGGCTCATACTGTCTTTTTTCTCCTGGTAAAGACCCTTCACTTTTGCCAGAATAGTACGGTAAGTTTCCTGTGCATTGAGCAACGCATCTGCCAGCACAATGGCATCTACCGCCCCCGGATTTTTGCCGGCGTATTTAACGGCCAGCACCCCTCCGAAACTATGTCCCAGTAAAACGGCCTTTTTCAGTTTGTAGGTTTTATAGAGCCCATCAATATCAGCCAGCGCCTCCCCGAAAGTAAATTTAGCCGTGGTGTCCGGCGAACGGCCTTCACCCCTGCGGTCGTAAACAATCACAAAAAAACCTTTTTCGGCCAGCCGCGCAGCGGTGCTTACTTCAAAAAAAGCGGCGTTATACCCCGGGCCTCCATGCAGGAAAATGACCGGTTTGTCTGTAGGGCTGCCGTAAGTCTTTACATATAAGGTCTGGGAATGCGCCCGGCACAATACCAGGCATAACAGGGCCGTGAGGATTTGTTTCATGAAACGGAAAAGGGATTTTTTTACCGGGCGAAAGTAGTAAAAAAGCACCTTACATTTGCGCTTCAGACATTTATTATGAAAGCTACAATTTGTGTAACCTCCCTGCTGCTGGCAATATTATGCCTGTCTTTCACGACAGGGGCCAGAAAAAAGTATTGCAACAGCCGCTTCCAGTTCTGTATGGAATACCCGGACGATTTTAAAGCCGACGGAGAATCCGGTAACGGCGACGGTCAAACGTTTTCCGCCCCGAAAGGCACGGCCAAAATATACGCCTTTGGCCAGCTGGTCATGGACCCGGCGGATATTGACGATAACGTTCAGCCCGGGACCGACCCTTTGAAGTATAACTTCCAGTCGGCCACCAAAGGACTTAAAGTGGCCTATAAGGTCATCAAACCCGGCTACTACATCTATTCCGGCACCAACAGCAAAGGCGAGATTGTGTACTGTAAAACAATCAAACGCAAAATCGACTATATGGGCGGTGATTCCGATGTCTTCCAGACCATCATGATCATCTACCCGGCAGCCGAACAGGATAAGTACAAAGATTATTGCACCTACATCGCGGGAAGCCTCAAATAAAAAGAGGCTCCCCTTTCTCCCCCGCCTATTGATCCTACGCGAATTATTACTACCTTCCCGTCTGAACAAAAACAACCAAAGTCAGTAACTGTTACCACGTGAACATGAAACAGGACCTACCAGCCATCCTGTCAACAAACAGCTGAATAATTTTCCGGATGAACAATGAACCAGTAACATTCCGCGACCAGCCCGCTGCGGGCCAACCGCAGACGGATACCGCCAATGCCCGGCTATGGGAGGAAGTGCGCCAGAACAACCAGGAGGCACTGGTAGCCCTGTACGAAAAAATGTACCTGTCGCTGGTCAATTATGGCATCCGCAGCTGTGGCGACGCAGAACTCACCAAAGACGCCATCAACGATGTTTTCCTCGAGATATGGGACAAACGCCACCAGCTGAACACCGTCCGGAATGTGAAGTCCTACCTTTTTACTTACCTCCGCCGCAAAATATTTGCCGGCATACGGCAATCACAACAGACCGGCGCCGCAGCCGATGCATTCGCTACGGCCGCCCCCTACGAACTGTCGTATGAAGCCTGCATTGTGGCCGTACAAACCACAGAGGAGCTGCGGGAGAAGGTACGCCGGGCCATTGCACAGCTCACGCCCCGCCAGAAGGAACTGGTGGAGCTTCGTTATTTCGATGGCCTGCCTATGGAAGAAGTGGCCCGACGCACCGGTATCACGACCAAAACGGCCTACAACACCCTCGGTTCCGCGCTCAAAATACTGTCCGCCGCCTTCTCCCTGCTGATGCTGTTGCATGTCAAATCGCTCCGTGCCCTGCCTGCACAGGAAGCCAGCCTGTCTATGCACAAAAACGGCCCGGGCATCGGGCCATTGTCTGTCGACCTTTATTTTAATGTGATCAACACACTGAAATAAAGACCTTTATCTCCCTTTATCTTATATAGAAAAAAATATTTTGGGATTCTTTGGGAATAACCGGGGATTCCCCACACTATATCATAGCAACACGTCATGGAAAACGCTTTTACCACTACTGAAGATTTTTTACAGGACGATTCCTTCCTCCGCTACTGTATGGGCGTGAGCGAGGAAGATACCCGCCGGTGGGAAGACTGGATACGGGAGAACCCCGACCGCCAGGCCCCCTTTGAGCAGGCCAGAAAGATATTTGATGCCATCAACGGGCAACAGGGACAGCTGCATGCTGCAGTCGGCCAATTCAGGTTGTTGCTCCGGGAGCATGTTGCCAATACAACTGCACAGGCGCCTGCTGCCTTAACCCCTCCTGCCCGGGGCCAACAACGCCGGCTCTACTGGTGGGCCGCCGCCGCAGTGCTGCTACTGGTGGCCGCCGCCGGATGGTACCAATACAGCCGTTACCGTGAGCAACATCTCGCCACGGCCCGCCCAATTCATGATGTACAGCCCGGCACCACCAAAGCCATGCTCACACTGGCCGACGGCACAGCCGTCCCCCTCGATTCCACCGGCGCCAGCCAGTTTGAAGAAAAAGACGGCACCCGTATTAACAAAGGCCAGGGCTCCCTGGTATACGGCCACTCCGGCAGCACCACAGAAAAAATACTGTTCAACACCCTCGCCACGCCTCGCGGCGGTGAATACCAGATCACCCTCCCCGACGGCAGCAGGGTTTGGCTCAACGCCGCATCATCCCTGCGCTTCCCTACCCGGTTCACCGGCAACGACCGGACCGTATACCTTAACGGGGAAGCCTACTTCGAAATCAGCCCCAATGCACAACAACCATTCCACGTACAGCTCAGCGACAACCAGCAAATCACTGTATTAGGCACCAGTTTCAACGTTATGAATTATGCCGATGAAAACAACATCACCACCACACTCGTCACCGGGAAAGTCATGGTGTCCCGGCCCGACGGACAACAGGCCGTTCTGGCCCCCTCCCAGCAGGCGGTCATCACCAAAGGACAAAACCGTATCACGGTATCCGACGCAGACGTCGATAAAACCATCGCCTGGAAGACAGGGATGTTTGAGTTTGAAGACGACGACCTTCCTTCCATTATGCGAACGATCGCCCGGTGGTACGATGTAGAAGTGGTCTATAACGGCAATATACCGGACCAGCACTATTCCGGCTCCATCCGTAAAACGTCTACCCTGTCGCAGGCCTTACGCATCCTGCAAACAGCCGGTATTCAATATTCCATCACCAACAAAACCATCACTATTAAGTCATTTTGATATTTGGTCATTTAATCATTGAAATCAGCCAGATGACGTTAGAATCTACAGCAAGGAAAAACAAAAAATAATTAAATATCTAAAGAACCAAATACCTAAATGAAAAACCGGACATGTCGCCACATGCCCGGTAGAAAGTTCTGGTAAACAAAAAACAATTGTCGTAAAGCCTTATTGCTCACCAAAAACCTAACAAAGTTATGCCATTTAGAAATGCCGTCAAACACCGGTGGTCCCCGGTGTGCGCGCAAATGCTGAAAGTTATGAAGCTAACTGCTTTTCTGCTGCTGGTACTTGCCCTGCAGGTGAGTGCCACCGGTTACTCGCAAAAGCTGACCCTGGACATGCACCGTGTACCACTCACTAAAGTGCTCCGGGAAATCAGAAAACAAACCGGCTATACCTTTTTCTACAACACCGAAATGCTGAAAACGGCCGACAAAGTATCCGTTTCCGCCAGCCAGGCTAGCCTGGAAGATGTCATGGCACAGTGCCTTGCAGGTAATAAACTGAACTACAGCGTGGTGGACAATACCATCATCCTGTCGGTGAAAACCAATGGCGCCGATGTAAAACCCGTCGCCAATATTTCGGTATACGGCCGCATCACTGACGCCCTCACCGGCGAACCGCTGACAGGTGCTTCTGTTAAGCTGAAAGGCAGCACCAAAGGCACCAGCACCGACGCCAAAGGCAACTTTGCCCTCGAACTGCCTGATGGCGGCGGCATCCTCGTCATCTCCTTCATCGGATATGAAACCATCGAAAAACATGTCACCAAAGCCGGCCCCCTCGATATCACCCTGCAACAGAAAGCAGTGCAGACCGAAGAACTGGTGGTGGTAGGCTATGGCACCCAGAAAAGGAAAGATGTGACCGGCTCCGTTTCTTCCGTTCGCGTGAACACCATCAGTGCCAATGTCTCTAAAAATATCAGCAGCGCCATCCAGGGCCGCGTTCCCGGCGTATCTGTAGAATCCGCCAGCGGCGCGCCCGGCTCCGGCCTCAACATCACTATCCGCGGTCTCAGCACCCTGGGCAACAACGCGCCACTGTTTATCGTGGACGGCGTGTTTGTCAACAGCATTGACGGCGTAAGCCCTAACGACGTGGAGTCCATCGAAGTGCTGAAAGACGCGGCCACTGCCAGCATCTACGGCTCCCGCGCGGCCAACGGCGTAGTGATCGTGACCACCAAAGGCGGCCTGAAAGAAACAGCGCCCAAACTGGAAATCGACAGCTGGTTCGGCGTGCAGTCCGTTCCCAAAAGAATGAGCCTCCTCAATGGCGAACAATGGACGAAACTGATGCAGGCCAACATGACCGGCATCCCCGACTACAACGGCGTTAACTCCAACTGGCAGAACGCCATTTTCCGCCAGGCCACCATCGCCCGGACCAACGTTAACTTCAGCGGCGGCTCCAAAAACTTTACCTACAACCTCTCCGGCGGATACCTCAAAGAAAACGGCACCATGATCAATACCGACTACTCCGCTGCCAACTTCCGCGTGAAAACACAATACGAAAAAGGCAGAATTAAAGTAGGCGAGACCGTTATTATCAAAAGAGGCGTCAGCAACCTCGCTCCCGGCGGCGGCGACCAGACACACAGCCTCGTAGGCAGCGCCCTCGTCATGCCGGCAACCGTACCGGTATACGATCCTACACAAGACCTCGGCGGCTACGGCAGAAGACCGATATACATGAAAAATCTGTCCAACCCCGTTGCCCTGCTGGAAAAAATCAATAAAAGCGCGAAAGACCTGAACCTGCTGGCCAACGCCTTCGTGGAAGTGAAACTGATAGAAGGGCTGCGCTACCGCTTCAACGTGGGCCTGACCGAAACTCAGGGTTACACCCGCACCTATACCGGCATCTATAATGACGGCAACGCCGCCAACACCCTGCCCGACCTCCAGGAAGGCAGTTCCGTCGCCAACTCCTGGCTGGTGGAAAATACCCTGAACTACACCAAAAAACTGGGTAAACATAATATCGACGCGGTAGCCGGTTATACCGCCCAGAAAAACACCTACTCCGGCTTCAGCGCTTCCCGCAACGACCTGCCGGACGGCACTTCCGTACTGGGCGCCGGTACCGCCAGCTCCCAGAAAAATGACGGCAGCGCCAGCACCAGCGCTATCCTGTCCACCTTCGGGCGGGTGATGTATTCCTACGATTCCAAATATCTGTTCACCGCATCTATCCGCAGGGACGGTTCTTCCCGGTTTGCGACCGACTACCAGTTCGGCTCCTTCCCTTCTTTCTCCGCCGGCTGGAACATCCACAATGAAAATTTCTTCTCCGGCCTGCGCAATGTGGTCAGCAACCTGAAACTGCGCGGCAGCTGGGGCGTACTGGGCAACCAGGAAATCGGCAACTATCTCACACAGTCTGCCATCACCAGCGGGATCAACTACGTACAGGGCAATACGTTATGGCCCGGCGGCACCGCCAGCGCCTACGCTTCTCCCCTAGACCTTTCCTGGGAAGAAACCAAAATCGTCAACGGCGGCATCGATGCAGGCTTCCTCGATAATAAACTGTTCTTCATCTTTGAAGTCTTTCATAAAAAAACCAATGGCGTACTGCTGGGCGTACCCTTCCCCCTGTCTGTGGGTAAAACGGGCACGCCTACACTCAATGCCGGCGTGATCGAAAACAAAGGGTACGAAGCTTCCGTGGAATATGCCAGCCAAACCCGCAACGGCCTTAAATACCGCGTAATGTTCAACGTTTCCCATACCGCCAACGAAATGACCGCTATCACTGTGGGCTCCGGCAGACAGGAATTTGGCGATATCTCCAGAGCTAAAGTGGGCGCGCCTATTGGCTCCTTCTTCCTCATCAAAACCGATGGCATCTTTAATTCCCAGGAAGAAGTCAATGCCTACAAAGGCAAAGACGGCAATCCTATTCAGCCCGACGCCAAACCCGGCGATATCCGCTTCGTAGACTACAACGGTGACGGTAAAATCGATAACCAGGACGTACAGAACGTCGGCAGCCCCTTCCCGAAAATCACCATGGGCCTGGCCGCTAACCTGTCGTATAAAAACTTCGACCTGAACCTCTTCTTTGAAGGCGTGTCTGGCAACAAAATCTATAACGGCAGAAGACAGTGGATGGAAAAGATGACGGAAGTAACCAACCTGTCCACCGCCGTACTGGATGCCTGGACACCGGAACATCACTCTAACTTCCCCCGTTTCACCCTCTCTGATCCTAACAACAATAAAAGAGAAAACAGCGACAGATGGCTGGAAGACGGTTCCTATATCCGTTTCAAACGACTGGAATTAGGTTATAGCATGCCCACCGCTATCACCGGCAGATGGGGTATCGACAAGGTGAGATTTTTTGGCTCCGCTGAAAACCTCTTCACCGCTACCAAATACAAAGGCTACAACCCCGATCTGGGCGGTGGCGCGCTTTCCCGCGGCATGGACAACTCCTGGGACGCCTATCCGCTGTCACGCACCTTCCTGCTGGGCCTGAACCTTTCCTTCTAACCATCCAAAAAAAGTTGTACGCAATGAAAAAATCAATCAAATATATCGGCGCACTGGCACTGACGATGGCGCTGGCCGGCAGTTGCAATGAACGCGACTTCCTGACACAGACAGATCCCAACAGGATCACCGAAACTAATTTCTGGAAAGATGAAAGCAGCTTAAGTATGGCGCTGGCCGCCACCTACAGCCCGCTGCGCCTTCCGCTCTATGGCTACTGGGGTGCCTTCACCGGCGTACAGGACATCAATGCCATGGGCGACGATGTATTTACCATCCCCGGTGAAGAAGCGCCTACCTGGGCCATTGCATCATATACCAATGATGAAAACAACAGCGATGCCGCCGATATCTTCGAAAAAACATACCAGTGTATCCATCGTGCTAACCTGGTCCTGGCGCGTATCGATAAAGTACCTATCGATGCCGCCAAAAAAGATATCTATATCGCAGAAGCCAAATTCCTCCGCGGCCTCTCCTATTTTATCCTCGCCTCCAACTGGGGCGCCGTGCCGCTGCGCACGGAACCTGTAGAAACCACCAACGCCTATGCCGCGCCCTGCGCCAGCAAAGAGCAGGTATGGCAACAGGTGGTCAGTGACCTGTCGGCCGCCAAAGACAAACTGCCGGTAAAACGCGATCCCAAAGAGCAAGGCAGGGCCACCAGCGGCGCCGCCATCGGTTTCCTCGGCAAAGCATATCTCTATATGGAGAACTACGCACAGGCCGAAGCCACGCTGACACTGCTCACACAGGCGCCCTACAGCTACGGCCTTGTAGATAATTTTGAGGACAACTTCACCGATGCCAACGAGTTCAACAAAGAATCCATCTTTGAATGGGTATGTGCTCCCCTCGGCGACCCGTATGGCCCGTGGGGCGCTGAAACTGCCAACTCACCGATGTTTAACTACATCCCGCAGTTTATCGGCCCTCCGGCCGGCGGCGGATGGTTTAAGTATGTGCCGTCCAACTACCTCGTGTCACAGTTTGTAAAAGAACCACGTCCTGCCGGTTCAGATACCAAATTCGACAAACGTATGTACGCCACGCTGATGTGGAAATACTCCACCCTCGGCGAAGCAGACAAAACTTTCTACGATAACAAAACATTCGACGACCTGTGGGGTTCCGCTCGCGCCAAAATCCTGCGCCTCTATCCGGACACCAAACTGGATACCGTTACCAACGGCCGTTTCCTGATCAAAAAATACACCGGCGCCTGGCGTAATGTGGCCAATGCCGACAACTACTGGGGCGCCACACCGTCTACTGCCAACTATCGCGTGATGCGTTTCGCCGAAGTGCTGCTCATGCGCGCAGAAGCAGCCACCCGCAACGGTAATACCGGCCTGGCGCTGGCAGACATCAACCAGATACGCACCCGTGCCGGCCTCGCCCCTAAAACCGCAGCAGACCTGCCCGGCGCCGATCAGCTGATAGCAGAAATAGACCACCAGAAACTGCTGGAAATGTTCTACGAACAAAACAGGATCTATGACCTGCGCCGCTGGAACAAATCGGCCGCTCAACTGGCGTCTGTCCTGACAGCCCGTGAGAAACAAGGCGCCAACACCTTCAAGGCCAAACACTATGTATTGCCTATCCCCGCAAGGGAACTGAATGCCAATCCAAAAGCCACCCAGAACGATCTCTGGAAATAATATCCGGGCGTGGAGAGCAGGCTGCTCTCCACGCATCCCGGTCAACTAACTGCCATGCACACACGCCTGTTATGCCTGCTGCTGCTGTTATGCAGCTGTACCGCCCACACCGTCCGCATCAAAACGGATGTTCCACCTGCACTGCAGGACCAGTTGAAAGCCACTACCATAGCCGGCGAAAACCTGCCGCAGGAATTTAAAAACGGTTTGCTGCTGCTCAATCAGCGCGATGATCCAGGCATGATTTACCTCGTCAATGCCGAAGGACGTATTGTCTGGTACCACCAGGTAAAAGGCACCGGCTTTAAAACCGCACACCTCACCAGCGAAAAAACGTTCCTCTGCATTCTCGGTGATAAAACTTTTCCAACCAGTTATGGTAATGAAATACTGGAGATCGATTTGCATGGCGATACCCTGCTGCACCTGAAAAAAGGTCAGGAGGATTTTACCGCAGACGTACACCATGAAGTGTTACGCAAAGGAAAAGATGCCATCGTAGCGCTTACCAGCGTGGAAAAGATAGTAGACCTTTCTCTTCAGGGCGGCAGCGAACAGGACACCGTGAAAAGCGACGGCATCGTGGTATTGGACCGCAAAGGCCACCGCCGCTGGCAATGGAGCGTGTTTGACGCGTTGGAGCCAACCGCCGATACCGCTATCCTGCGTGAGCGGCATGACTGGATGCATGCCAACAGTTTAAGCTTCGACAAAGACAGCAATTACCTGATTTCCTTCTACAACAACGGACAGATCTGGAAAATCAATGCACAAAGCGGTAAAGTGATGTGGAAGTTCGGCAAGGGCGGCGATTTCGCTATTCCTGATTCCGCCGCATTCGATATGGGCCACGCCGTGCATATCAACGCCGATAATGACCTGATGTTGTTCGACAACGGTGTATCGCGCCAGCAATCGCAAACGCTCGCGTTTAAGCTCCATGAAAATCCACGGCAGGCCGCGGTGACGCTCCGGTCTGTATTACCATCCTATCTTTTTAATGAAAGGATGGGCAGCGCTTACCTGGTGGGCCATGATCATGTAATACAGTGTTGTTCAAAACGCAACACCGTGATACTGACCAGCCGCAACGGCCGTCCACTGTGGACTTTACGTACCACCTTCATTCCGTACCGGGCCGAGTTCATCACTGCATCACAGTTATTACCTTATGTCATTGCACCATAACGTATAAAGCTTTTGTTTATGACGACAACACAATATATCCGTACCGGTTGTTTCCTGGCAGCAGCTGCAGCTGTGATGGTCTGGTCCTGTAATACCGGCAGCAGCGCCAAAGCTCCGTCACTGGCGACCAGCATGCCGGAGCTACTGAAAGTTGACACCAACTGCATTTCGAAAGACAAGTACGGCGAGATGGTCCGTTATGGCCGTGAGCTGATGCTGAACACGGCCTATTATATCGGTCCGGATGGTGTAAACGGCCATTACCTGGGCAATAAAATGAACTGTACCAACTGTCACCAGGACGGAGGCACCAAAGCTTTCTCCTTCAACCTGATGTTGTCCCATCAGGAATATCCGCAGTACCGTGCCCGCGAAGGCAAGGTACTAACGCTCGCAGAGCGGATCAACAATTGTGTAACGCGGCCGCATAATGGTAAACCGCTGCCGCTGGACAGCAAGGAGATGGTGGCGTTTCTCGCGTACCTGCGATGGATCAATAGTTTTGTGCCGAAAGACAAACCACATCAGGGGAGCCACAACCTTGCCGTAAAACTGCCTGATACCGCCGCAGACCCGGAGAAAGGAAAAATGTTATACCAGGAACATTGCGCGCGTTGTCATGGCAAAGACGGAGAAGGTCAGCTGGCGGGCGTCTCCTATACCTATCCGCCGTTATGGGGCCCTGATGGTTATCAGCCCGGCTCCAGCATGCACCGTGTGATCAAGCAGGCGCAATGGCTGAAAGCCAATATGCCTTATGACAAAGCCACATGGAACAAACCTTTCCTCACCGATGAAGAGGCTCTCGACATCGCGGCGTTTGTGAACAATGACAGCATTCATGCCCGTCCCGATGTCAAAAACTATGACTATCCGCATGTAGCGGAAAAGGCTATTGATTATGACAAGGGACCTTTCGCAGATACTTTCTCCGCACGGCAACATAAATATGGTCCGTTCCGCCCGGTGATCCGTTACTGGGACCAACACGGCATGAAAGCATCTTACTGACAAGGAATCCTAATCACCAGCTATACTATGCTACCCTGTAAAAGCTTCCCTCAAACGGGAAGCTTTTTTTATACCATATATTCTCCGGCGAATGAAAGAGTGCCTGTCACCGGAAAAATAATTTGGTTGTCATGGAATTAATTTCTACCTTAATTGTCGGATTTTTACTACGCTCTTTTTTCCTGGCAGCGCTGTTACAGAACCTCAAAGATTAGTGGATACCCCAAATAAGCCAGGAGGAAGATTTGAGAATAGTATTTCATTTGTTTAAGACGGGAAGTTCAGAATTAGCGTCATTAATTGTTGCTTATGTCATTTCCAGCGGCGACTATCGGTGATCTGCATGTGTGTTCACATGGAGGTGGCCCTGTCCTTGGCCCGGGATGCCCGACCGTATTAATTGGAGGCAAACCTGCGGCAGTGATCGGGGACAGTTGTGTTTGTCCTTTAGCACCTGATGCCATCATTACCGGCTCTGCCACGGTGTTGATTGGAGGTAAGCCGGCAGCACGGATAAGCGATAGTACAGCCCACGGAGGTGCCGTAACAACAGGTGCCGCGAATGTCCTGATTGGCTGATTTCACAGATTATTACAACATTTTTTGCGTTGATCGTTTGCCTTCGGCAGATGATGGACCGGAATGGACTTGTCTTTCCTTAACGTTGGTCTTTTGTCTGATACAAGACTGGAGGCCGATCGGGAGTGGATTGCCTTCCCATGAAGTTTGCTTTTTGTTTTCGGCAGATGACAAATTTCTGTGAGATTTTTTTCCAACGTTATTTTTTTCGGTAGATGACTAACCGCGAGAGGATTATTTTTCCAACGTTATTTTTTGCCTTCGGCAGATGATTGATCAACAGTGAATGGCATTTTGGTTGTGTTGTTTTTTTACGTCAGGCGGGTGTCCTGAATGGAAGTGGACGTCCTTATTCAGAAGACACGGTTTTATATATAGTTGTTTGCAGCAAAAGGATACAGTTTAAAATATACATATGCTGACCGAAATACTGACCATCATCAGAGATAGTCTGACGCCCCAATTCGGAGGCGGGGACTTCGACCTGGGCAACATTGCCAGTCCGGGCAATGCAGCACCGTCTGTGCTGCTGACACTGGTGAACCTGAAAGAGGAACCGTCACTTAAAAACACGGCTTACTCACGGGTAAACAACGCCACGCTAAGAACAGAGTATTTCAATCCCTATGTATTCCTGAATGCCTACATCATGTTCAGCTCCCGCAAAAGCAACTATAAAGATGCCGTGTCCGACATCGGAAAAATTATCCGTTTCATTCACGGGCAAAACCAGTTCTCCACCAATTACAACGGTACTGATTACCGCGTGGTGTTAAACATGTATTCCCCGTCGTTCGAGGAAATGAACCATCTGTGGGCTATCCTGGGCGGCAAGGTATATCCCAGTATTATGTATGTGATGCGCGTAATAGAACTGCACAACACCAATGTGGTGACAGGCGACGGCGTGATCGAAGCCATCACCGGGAAATTCAGCGTTATTGACCCTAAAAAGTGATTGTCTCTGATGGAAAATGTAACCGTGGCATATCAGCATGTGTGTGAAATAGCACTGTCACACCAGTACGTGACAACCACTCAGCCGGCGTTGCCGGCAACGGAGTGGATACAGTGGTATCCCGACACGGCCACGCTGCAGCTGCTGGACGATAAAAAATTAGCTATCAGGGCTTTCAGCAGCGGCCTGCGGCTGATCACGGCCATCAAAGCCGATAAAGACCCGGTTTGTGATCTCAGCAATACCAACATCAGGATAGGGTTTACGTTCATTCCTTCCGTATCGGCCCATACAAAGCTGGACGCCCACTTTCTTGTAGGCAACCAGGAAGGAAGATATGTATTTGGCAATGCCGTAGCCCAAGCCAACGGCAGCACCTATCCTGACATTTCCCTGCAAACAGTCACCGTGGCCGCTCCCACAGACAGCGAAAGGCTTTTCGGCTACATCGAAATCAATATCATCCGCGGTCCCGGCAATTATGACCTGCTGGACACCGGCGGTAAACTAAAATACCAGAAAGGAACAGCCAACAGCAAATTCTCCCTGATATTTCAACAATAAACTCTTTATCACCATCACTTCTTAAACCCCATCACATGCTCAATTTAACTGCCATCAAAACACCCGGCGTTTATATAGACGAAGTGCCCAGGTTCCCGCCCTCCATTGCAGCGGTGGAAACAGCCATCCCGGCATTTATCGGGTATACGGAAAAAGCAGACATGCTGAGCCCCGGCGACCTGCATAATACACCTACAAAAATTGGCTCCATCGCTGATTACCAGTTGTATTTCGGCGGACCAGCCAAACCCGTTGTCACTGAAGTGCAGCTGGACCTCAACAACCAGTTCTCCAGCGCCAAAGTAGACTACCAATGGTTCCTATATGATTCACTACGGCTATTCTATGCTAACGGCGGAGGCGACTGCTACATCGTGTCTGTTGGCCTCTATACCGCCGGAGCGCCGGTACAGGGCGACATTCAGAATGGTATAGACGCACTCGTTAAATACGATGAACCTACCATCATCCTCTTCCCCGACGCGGCCACCCTCACCGGCACGGCCCTCTATGACCTGCAAGTGTCCACCCTGAGCCAGTGCGATAACCTGAAAGACCGGGTAGGCCTGTTCGATCTGAAAAGGACCGATGCACAGGGCGCGGAATTCCGCGATAAAATAGGCATCAACAACCTTAAATACGGGATGGCCTATACGCCGTGGATACAAGTGGCACTTGACAAAAACATCCTGTACGCCGATATGGTCGGCAAAATCAAAAAAGCAGGCGTGCTCATTCCCTCACTTAAAAACTTCACGACAGATGCCAACGTTCAGAAAGTGATCGACGACCTCGACAACCTCGCGGCCGACAGTAAAAAAATCAGTACTGAATTCACTACCCTGCTCGGCACAGACAGCCTGGACGGCCTCTTCAACAAAAAGATCAATAAATTCATCCTCAGTGGCACTGCCGCTGACCTCCAGGACGTATTCAAATACCTGCTGGACATCGCCAATACCGTCAACACCCTCGACACCACGACCCCGGCGCCAGGCACCCTCAAAAATGCCGATATGATCGTGAACCTCAAAAACACGGTACTGGCACTCAAAGACCGCTACACCAACCTGATCAACTATCAGGCTGATCTGAAAGCATTGGCTACCGCGGGTTACACCACACAAACCTTCGCCGGCACCGCTACGGCCGATTGGGGCAGTGTGTTAGGCGCGGCCGGTACGGCCAACGGCGTGCTCTCCGGCCCTAACGACAAAGCCAAAATGCTCAGCGTGGTGCCCCTTGTGCAAAATGAATGCTACGCCATCCAAAGCACCATCCAGGCCGGCATTCTTGGTGCGGCCACCATCCTCGAAAAAGCGAAAAACGACGCGCTCTCCGCCGGGTTCCCGCTGTTCAAAAGCATCATCGCAGGCATCAACAACACCAGCATGGCACTGCCGCCCAGCGGCTCCATCGCCGGCGTATATGCGCAGGTGGACAATGCACGCGGCGTATGGAAAGCGCCCGCCAATGTCAGCATACTCGGTACACCGGATATTATCTACTCCAACAGTGAACTAAATCAGCTCAACGTGGACGTGGTATCCGGCAAATCCATCAATGCTATCCGCGCCTTTACCGGCAAAGGCACCCTCGTATACGGCGCACGCACGCTTGCCGGCAACGACAACGAATGGCGCTACGTGAGCGTAAGGCGCTTCTTTAACATGGTGGAAGAAAGCACAAAAAAAGCGACACTGCAGTTTGTGTTCGAACCTAATGACGCCAATACCTGGGTAAGGGTACAGGCGATGATCGAAAATTTCCTGCTCACCCTCTGGCGCCAGGGCGCACTGCAAGGCGCTACGCCCGACAAAGCATTCTACGTGGCCGTCGGCCTCGGCAAAACGATGACGGCACAGGATATCCTCAACGGCTTCATGATCATCGAAATAGGCATGGCTGCCGTAAGGCCCGCAGAATTTATTATCCTGCGTTTCTCCCATATCCTGCCACAGGCTTAAATCATCTTTTCACACATTAAAACCTTATCACAATGGCTGAATATCCAATTCCTAAATTCCATTTTGAAGTCAAATGGGGAGACACCACGATCGGCTTCACAGAGGTCACCGGCCTCGACAGACAGGTAGATGTCATCGAGTATCGCGAGGGACAAAGCAAAGACTATAACAAAGTAAAAATGCCGGGCCTGCAGAAAAGCAGCAATATCACCATGAAACGCGGCACCTTCCCCAATAAAACCGAATACTTCGACTGGTTCAAGGAAGTCAATAACCTCGGTAAAATAGAACGGCGCACCATCACCATCAAACTGCTGAACGAAGTGCATCAGCCTGTGTTCACCTGGTCCGTGCTCAACGCCTTCCCGGTGAAAGTACAGGCCAGCGACCTCAAAGCCGATGCCAACGAAGTAGCGGTGGAAACAATAGAAATCGCGCACGAAGGAATCAGCCTGGTCAAATAACCAAATTTCAAAATAAATAAATCAGTAAGCCCCGAAATCAATACATCTCTAAATCAATAAATCCCAAAATTGCTATGGCTGGTTACTACCCGCCGGTGGGATTCCACTTCAAAGTGGAGTTTACCGGTCTCGGCAAAAGTGATAACGACACCCGCTTTCAGGCTGTCACCGGCCTCACGGTGGAATATGAAACAGAGACCGTGAAAGAAGGCGGCGAAAACAGGTTTGAACATACCCTGCCCGTGAGGACCAAATACCCCGACCTCACCCTCAAAAGAGGCATGCTGCTCACCGATTCGAAAATATTCGACTGGTGCATGAAAGCCTTTCAGGACAGGGAGTTCACGCCTTCCGATATCGTGATCACGCTGCTCAACCATGAGCATGAGCCTATCCGTACCTGGAACGTTGCGCAGGCATGGCCTAAAAAATGGTCCATCACGGAACTCAATGCTGAAACCAGTTCTATTGTGATAGAAAGCCTGGACCTCCGGTACCGGTTTTTTACCGTCAGCTAAAAAATACTGCTATGCCCATTCAGATAAGAGAATTACATATCCGGGTGGTGGTCAACGCCGCCGAAAGTCCGCCCGGCAGCACCGCTGCCACCGGTGGCGGCGGCAACCAACAACCGCCGCCCGACAAGGCTGATGCCGATAAAGACCTGATCATCGCTGAATGCGTGGAACAGGTGATGGCCGTGCTGCGCGACAAAATGGAGAAATAATCCCGTATTAAAACAATCATCCCATGAGTGTTGACAAAGGCAAACTGGAGAAAGTAAAGATCATCGCATATAAAAAGCCTGAAATGGACGATGCGTCCAAAACAGGCGACTTTGATGCGTTCATCAATCCCGAAAGCTACCAGTTGAACTATAAAATAGAATACAGCGAAGGACAGGGACAAGGCACCAGCGGCAAACAACAGAAGTTTAAAGCCATCGCGCCGGACGAACTGGCCCTCGAACTGATGTTCGACTCTACCGGCATCGCCGATGACCAGCCACGGGACGATATATGGGACGATATCAAAAAGTTCAAAAAACTGCTGACAGACTATGAAGGCGACGCGCACGAACCACGGCATTTCCGGGTAATATGGGGACCGATGGCATTTGCCGGCAGGCTCACCTCGCTGAACATCACCTTCAAACTGTTTAAGCCCGACGGCCGCCCTATTCGGGCCATCGCCAAGGTGACTTTCAAAAGCAGCATCGATGACAAAAAACGGGTGGCCAAGGAAGACCCGCTGTCTCCCGATCTGACGCATCAACGTACCGTGGCCAATGGCGACCACCTGTCGCTCATGAGCTTCCGGCAATACGAAGATCCGTCTTACTACTTTCAGCTGGCCCGCGCCAACAACCTCACCAACTTCAGGAAACTGATACCAGGTACCGTTATTAACTTTTTACCACTGGAAGATGCCCGATAACCGCGACATACAAACCAATGGAACACCCTCCGTGACCACCGTGACCGTCCTTTCCGGCGGTCAGGAGGTGCCACGCTCCTACCCGATCGCATCGGTGATGGTCAACAAGGAAGTGAACCGCATCCCCGCCGCCACCCTGATCTATCAGGACGGCGAAGCGTCCAAACAAACATTTGCCCTTTCCGATACCGATCTTTTTATTCCCGGTAAAGAGATCGAAATCAAAGTGGGCTATGGCGGCAAGGATGAAACTATCTTCAAAGGCGTAGTGATACGGAACAGCATCAAAGTGCGCAAAAACATATCCCTCTTCACCGTTGAGTGCCGGGATAAAGTATTTGCCGCCTCCATCACGCCACAGGAGAAATACTACAAGGACCAGAAAGACAAGGAAGTCATGGAAGATGTCCTGTCCGCCTGGAGCATGCAGAAAGAAGTAGACGCCACCACTTACAAACATCCCGGGCTGGTGCAGTACCACCTGACAGACTGGGACTTTCTCCTGGAAAGGGCCACCGCCAACGGCCTGCTGATAGCCATAGATGACGGCAAAGCCACCATCAAAGCGCCGGACTTAAGTCAGCAGCCCGTGGAAACCGTGCAATACGGTTCCTCACTGCTGGAGCTGGACCTTGAAATGGACGCACGCACACAACCCGCCGGACTGAAAAGTTACTTGTGGGATTATGCCAGTCAGCAGCTCACACCCGTTGAAGCGAAAGAACCGACCGGCACACTGGGTGGTAATATCAACGCCAAAGATCTGGCTAACAGCATCAAAACAAAAGATACCGAACTGAAATTCAACAATAAGATCAACAGCGCCGAACTGCAGCCCGCAACAGACAGTATGCTGCAACAAGCACGCCTGTCGAGGATTACCGGTCGCGCCAATTTCCAGGGCACGCCCAAAATAAAACCCGGCAATATCGTGGCGCTGAAGGGTGTCGGCAAACGTTTTGAAGGCAACGCATTCGTTTCCGGCGTCCGTCACCAGATCGTGAAAGGCAACTGGACCACTGATATTCAAATCGGCTTTCAGCAACCCGTTCCTGCAAATCCGCAGGCGCCTGCGTCCCGTATCACCTCGTTGCAGGTAGGTATTGTCACCCAACTGGAAAATGACCCCGAAGGAGAAGACCGTATCAAAGTCACCCTGCCGTTCATCAACAGCAAAGAAGACGGTATGTGGGCCCGTATCAGCACGCTCGACGCCGGCAAACAAAGAGGCTCTTTTTTCCGGCCGGAAAAAAACGATGAAGTGCTGGTCAGCTTCATCGATGGCAACCCCAACTATCCCGTCGTACTGGGGGGCCTCAACAGCAGCGCGTTGCCCGCTCCCTTCAAAGCCTCTGACAACAACGACGAAAAAGGACTGGTGACACGCAGCCAGATGAAAATGATTTTCAACGACAAGAAAAAAAGCTTTCAACTGGATACGCCCGCCGGCAAAAAATTCACGCTGTCGGAAGATGCGGACATCCTCCAGCTGGAAGATGAACACGGCAATAAAATCACCATGAACAGCAGCGGCATCAGCATCGAAAGCCCCAAAGACATCTCCTTCAAAGCTACCGGCGCCATGACCGTGGAAGGCAAAACAGCAGACGTAAAAGCTTCCATGGGCTTCAAAGCCGATGGCGGCGGCGGCTGTGAACTGGCAGCAGGCAACGGTATGACAAGCGTCAAAGGAGGAATGGTAAAAATAAACTGACACACATGGACAACAACAGCTTTCTGGGCAGAGGCTGGAGCTTCCCGCCCGCCTTCAACAAATACGGCACCGTGGCCATGCTCGAAGATGTGGAAGACATCTACAGCAGCCTGCATATATTACTGACAACCGCCACCGGTGAGCGGATCATGCAGCCCCGCTATGGATGCGATATGCAGGAATTTGTGTTTGAACCGATGGACACCGGCCAGAAAACACTGATGCTCGAAAAAGTGGAAACAGCCATCCTCTTCTACGAACCGCGCATCAAACTGGAAAACCTTGAAATTGACGGCAGCAACGAATGGCAGGGTATCGTATACATCAAAATAGATTTTATCGTGAAAACGTCCAATTCACGGTTCAATTATGTCTTCCCCTTCTATATCAAGGAAGGCACCGAGATACCCAACTTCTTATATACCACCCCCAATATCACTGATACTTTGTAAACCACTATTATGTCACAGGATTGCCCGTTGGTATTGGACCCCTTATTTATTCCGGGAAGTGGCACTTCCCAGCAGGACAGGCAGCTGCCTGCGCTTGACCCTGCCTATGCCCCGGTGGACGAACACAGCACCGCCGACCACCTCGTGTTCACACAGAAACTGTCCGCCTTCCTGCTGTTTATCAACAACGACAATAACAGCGATGGCACCACCTGGGAAAGTTTCTTTAACAAAGACATTTCCACGCAGCTGTCGATGATCGTAACGCAGCAGACCAGCGACTTTGCCGATACACTAAAAAAATTCCTGCAACCATTGCAGGAAGGCACGGCCCTCCTGCCCCAGGCCAAGAACTTCTATGGTAAAATATACAGCGCCCTCTTTTCCCTCGCCTGGCAGATAGAGAAAATGCGGGCGCAGCTGCCCGACACCCTGCTGCTGAAAGCCGTGGTGCAATCGCTGATCACCACCCGCCTCAAAGACCAGCTCCATAAACTGCTGGCTTATTACAACAAAGCTGTCACCGACGGGCTGATCAATGCTAACGCCAACATCTATACGAATATATTCGGTGCCGCGGCAGAAGATGCCGATGTAGCGGCAGGACACAGCTTTCCGGCCATCTGGAACAGCTCCGTTACCGTAGATCCGGACATCTACAGTCCGGCGACCACCAAAATCAAAAAGCTGTATTTCGCCGCCAACCACAATTTCTTCAAAAGCGCGATCGATGTCTTTATCAAAGCCATCGTGAAAATAACGGCTGCTGCCGCACAGGAGCTGCAAGATACGCTCGGTCAGTGGGACAGCCACGAGCCGCACAACGCCTTGTTCCTCGCCTTCCTGAAACTGCTGCAGTTCTCCCGCACACAGCTCAACGAGCTTACACAGCGACACCTGGAGCTGTACTACCAGGAGATACTGCGCCTCCGGAAAAAGCAGCCCGTTCCGGATAGGGTGTTCATGACCTTTGCCCTCGCCCGCTTCGCAGATGAATACCTGTTGCCTAAAGGCAGTCAGCTGAAAGCCGGGAAATTCCCCGATGGCAGCGACGCCTTCTATGCCACAGATGCCGATCTGGCCATTAATACGGCCATTATCAGCGATATGCGCAGCGTATATGTATGCCCGGTAGAAGATGCGGACGCAGCTGTTTCCAAAGACCGCGTATATGCGTCGCCGTTGCCTGCCAGCAAAGACGGCAACGGCCTGCCTTTTGACAATCCCAATACGCCCTGGCATCCCTTCGCCAACAAAACGCTGGCAGACTATACCCAGGTGCAACAGGTGAACATGCCGGTGGCACATATCGGGTTCGCGTTTGCCTCCCACTACCTTTTCCTGCGGGAAGGCAACCGCACCATCACCCTCAGCGTGGCCACCAGCAACCCCATCACCAGCCTGAATGCGACCGATTTTACGGCGGCCGTCACCACCGCCGCAGGCTGGACAGCGCTCACCATCACCGGCCTTGCCGCCGCTGCCACAGGCAACGGGTTTGTGCTCACCTGCGCTATGGCGGCCACTTTGCCCGGCACTGTGCCGTTCAATAAAGCGGTACACCAGGCGGCCTTCGACACTACCGACCCGGTACTGCGTATCCTGCTTAGCGAAAACACCGGCGCAACTTCCGCGTGGGCAAAGCTGAAAGACACCGTCATCACGGGTTATACGCTGGAGGTAAGCGTTGACAAAATCAAAAACATCCATGTGCAAACGGATACCGGCGTCATGGACCCGTCCAAACCATTCCTCCCTTTCAACGCAGTACCGGCCCCCGGCGCCATGCTGTTGCTGGGATGTGATGAGATATTCCAGAAAAACAACGCCCGCGTAACACCCATGTTCATGTGGAAACAAGGCACCGAATATGATTTCGGCGAATCACCACAGCTTTATATCCTGCGGCATAACGACGGATGGAAGATCATCCGCCACCCGCTCGACATCTTCGATGCCGATATCAACGGACTGCTGCACAACAAACCCAGGGAACATTTTTATATCGACGATAAAACCCAAATAGCACCGGTTTACAGTAACCTGAATACACCTTACTCTCCTGCCAGCACCACGGGGTTTGTGCGGTACAACCTCACCACCGACCTGGGTTACCAGGCCAGCCTCATACAACGCATGGCCTACCTCACCAAGGCGGCCAACGGCCAGGACCTCACCGGCGTACCCACCGGGTTGTTCACCCCGCCCACCCTACAGGAAATGTACCTGCAATATGTGGCAGACACACAAACCGAAGCGGCGTTCTTCCATGTGTATCCTTTCGGCGAAAAACAAACACCTGTCGGCAACCACCTGCTGCCGCAATTCCTGCACGATGCTACCGCCAACAAGCCCAGTCTGGCAGAATTTTACCTGGGGCTTCAGCAGTTCGAGCCGCCCCGGCAGGTGACATTACTGTTCCAGATAGATGAAAGCACCGCCAATCCGCTGGTGAGCAAACCGGATAACCAGGTACGGTGGCACTATCTGATGAACGATGAATGGACCGCCTTTGACAACGCTGCCGTGGCCGATGGTACCGATAACCTCATACGCAGCGGCATCATCGCCTTTAACATACCACGGGAAGCAGACCTCAGCCATCACGTGATGCCCGGTCAGCATTATTGGCTGAAGGCCACCATCGCGGAAGCCGACGAAGCGGTTTGTAAAACAGTGTCTATCGTTTCACAGGCCGTGTCCGCCACTTTCGTGCCCGGCACAGACATCACTCAGACGCTGGCCTCCCCCCTGCCCGCAGGCACCATCGCCAAACTGGCCACCCCTCAACCGGAGATCAAAACGGTAACACAACCATTTTCCTCTTTCGGCGGCACGCCACAGGAATCCAGCCGGCAGTTCTACATCCGTTGCAGCGAACAACTGCGGCACAAAGGACGCAGCGTCAACAAATGGGATTACGAACACCTCGTGTTACAGCAGTTCCCCAATCTCTACCGCGCCAAATGTATTCCGCATACCCGTTTTGAAAACGGTATTTACAATGAAATGGCGCCAGGGCATGTAACGGTGATCACCATCCCCTCCCTGTTGCAACGTAATGGCATCGACCCCCTGCGGCCTTTTACCTACATGAGCGATCTCCAACAGGTGAAAGAATATCTGCAAAAACTTATCTCACCGTTCGTCCACCTCCATGTCTGTAACCCGGATTACGAACAGGTACGGGTGGAAGCCAAAGTATGTTTCTTCCCGCAATATGATGAAACACTGTTCACACATCAGCTACAGGACGAAATCACCCGCTTCCTCGCGCCCTGGGCTTACACCGACGGAGCGGAACTACGGTTTGAAAACAGGATCACCAATGCGATGATCGTCAACTTCATGGAAAAAAGATACTATGTCGACTATGTGACAGACGTCAAACTTTATCACGCCGGCATACTTGAAGATATTATCACCCCCGACCGGCAATCCGCCATCATTGTACCGGTAAAGGCCACCGACCACGTGATCACGCCCATTCCTGCCAAAGCTGCCGCTGTGGTGGACAACGGACCTGATTGCGGATGCGCATAAAGCACAAGTCATTGTATTATGGAAAAACAGACAACCATACTTCGCAATATCAAACTGAAACCGCCGGAAGACTTCAACTTCCTGCGGCAGCAGGGCATGAACTATATCCAGCAGCTGGGCAGCCGGTTCTGGACAGACTATAACCTTCATGATCCGGGCATCACCACGCTGGAACTGGTATGCTTCGCCATCACCGACCTGGCTTACCGCACCGGTTTCCCGACGGCCGATATCTTTGCGGCATACATGGATAAAAGCCAGTTAAACAAACAGGCATTTTTCCCGGCCCATGAAATACTGACCATGAACCCGCTCACGGTCAATGATTACCGGAAACTGATGATCGACCAGGAAGGTATCCATAACGCCTGGCTGGCGCCCCGGCATTGCAGCTGCGATGATAACACGTCCCCGCAGGCGGAGTCTGAATGTGCAGACACCTGCAACTGCGAAACAGATATCTATGCAGATGAAAAAAATGGTTTGCTGACCTATAAAAGTCATACTCCCGATGGCAAACAGGTTTTCGAAAAGGTAAACATCAAAGGGCTGTACGACGTACAGATTGCGCTGGAAGACGATCCTGTATTCGGCGACATCAACGATGGCAGGGTGTACCAAACCCTGACCTATGGCAACAGCCGTGCTACCATAGAACTGCGCCTGCCTTCCTACGAAACCATCCTTCAAAAATGGAACGACTGGAAAGACCTGACAGACGACAGCATTTCCGTGACAGGCGTAGCGCTGAACAAAATCGTTGACAACAACAACACCGCCGTAACAGACAGTAATCTGTCCAAAGCCATGCAGAGCGCCATATTCATAGACCTGCAGCTGACACTCAGCAATGCGGCGGTCATCACTTTCACCAACGCGGTACTGAACATATACCTCTCTTTTAGTGACGCCAGTATACCCGCGGTAGCAGACATCACCAGCGCCCTGCAACAGGTGCCGGGCATCATCAGCACATATAAAAACGGGTTGGAAAAAACAGACGCCCTGATCAATGCCACCCGGAGCAATCTCAATGCGCACCGCAACCTCGATGAAGCATTCTGCCATATTTCACTGGTGCCTATGGAAGACGTCAGTATCTGCATGGACGCGGAACTGAAGCCGGACGCGGACATTGAAAAGGTACAGGCAGAGATCATGGTAAAAATTGAACAGTACCTGAACCCGAATATCCCTATCTATTCCCTGGCGCAACTGCTGAAAGAAAATACCGACATCACGGAGATATTCAATGGCCCGAGGCTGCACAACGGATTTATCAAAAATGAAGACCTCGACCAGGCGGTCATCAAACAGGAAATACATGCTTCAGACATGATCAATCTCATCATGGACATCCCCGAGGTGGTAAGCATCACCAATTTCCTGATGACCAGCTACGATGAGCGTGGCGAAGTGATCTATCACAGCCAGCCATGGGTACTGCCGGTAACGGCAGGCCATCAGCCACGGCTATACGTACAACGCAGCAAGTTCCTGTTTTATAAAAACGGGCTTCCCTTCCTGGCGGCCAACGAAGCGGAGCTCAACAGCATCCTGCAGGAGCTGCGCAGCAGCGGCGAATATCTCAAAGCTACCGGTATCAACAACGAACTGGACATCCCTGCCGCCACCATCCGCAATATGGAAGATTATTACCCGGTACAGTATTCCTATCCGCTCACCTACGGTATCGGGGAATTTGGCCTCTCTGACACAGAACCGGCCGTACGCAAAGCGCAAGCGCGGCAGCTCAAAACCTATCTGCTGTTCTTCGAGCAGCTGCTGGTCAATTACCTCGCACAACTGCAACATGCCGGTGATTTGTTCCTGGTAGACAGCAGCCAGCTACAGAGTTATTTTACCCACTGGCTGTCAGAGAACGATATCAAAGGTGTTACAGCACTGTATGCAGGCCTCACGCCGGCAGCATTGCAATCGCTCACAGAGCCGGCCAACGGCGGGCTTGCACGCCGCAATCGCTTCCTTGATCATCTGCTGGCACGGTTTGCAGAGAGCTTCAGCGAATACGCGCTGGCAAGGTATACCAGCATCCCCACAGAACAAACCGCCATGCAGACAGCATTGCTGCAACTGAAAACAGATTTCCTCAGCAATTATCCCGAGGCAAGCTACAACCGCGCCAGGGCGATCGATTACTCCATCGCCGTTCCGTGTACGGCCGGAAACATAGCCGGACTGCAACGGCGGTTGAACAGCCTGCTCAATATAGACGCTACCACCAGCTTCGTGATCATCGAACACCTGCTGCTGCGGCCCCGCATACCCGGACAGATATTGCTGCCCATCTGCCTCGATAGTGGCTGCCATACCTGCTATGATAACGATCCTTATTCCTTCCGGCTCACGTTTGTAATGCCCGGATGGCTGGAACAAAACATGAAGATCGACTACCGGCGCTATGCAGAAAAAACCATCCGGCAGGAAACACCGGCCCACCTTCTACCCAAAATATGTTGGGTCGATAATAAAGCCTGTGATGACACGCTGCTGTGCGACCTGACAGATCTCCTCTGGGGGTTGCAGGTGCCGCTGCCCGCGACCAAAGAAGATGATGCGCTGCATCAGCTATGCCTGGTGGCCGAAGCAGCCATAGCGGCCATGAACAACGCCTACCGGCAGGCATTGAGCACCGGCAACAATGTGTTTCCGGTGAAAGCTGAGGCAGAAAAGTTTTTTGACGATAACGTAAAAGACGGCATCGCGAATGGTGTTCCGGGCATCACACCTGCCGGCATTGATACCGTCAAAGCCTGGATGGTGGATTACTGGCTCAAACACACCGACTGTTTCATCTTCACCCGGCTGGAACTGGCCTGGTGCGCCTGGCTGAGCGCCAACGCCAAACTCACCGCTAAGGACAACTATCTCGAAAACACACTGGCAGAGGCCCTGCTGAAAACAAATCCCGGTAAAAAACAACAGGATATCTGCTCATGCGCCCAAAGCCTGATGGAACAATATGGTGAAGCCATCCGTCTGTGGGTCATAGCGCAGCTGACAACCGGTCTGCAAAAAGCGGCCTTCGACAGTATGATCAATGCCATGGTGCCGGTGTGCAGTGGTATCGTCACCACATCCGTCAATGCCGTTTTCACCACTTTTTATGATGCGGACAAAATACAACTGTTACAAACACATGCCGCGCTGATACAGGTCATGTCGGCACTGAAAAGCATCTATCCGCCGGCCACGCTGCACGACTGCGAAGACGGCAATGATGTAAACCCCGTTCGGCTGGGCGCTACCGCTATCGGATAAAACCGGCAGAAAAGGATAAAGCTATTATTAAATCAAAGAAGTCATTATCATCATTATGATACCTTCCATTCAAAAGTACCCTCAGTTTGAGGCGAACCAGATACTCACCAACGAACAACTGAACCTGTTGTTCGGGTACAATGATGAACAAACGAGGCTGACCAGAAGCCATCTGATCGGCATCGGTATCATTTGCGGCCTGGATGCCATCACCGCGGCAGATGGAAAGTCCGTTACCATCACCCGGGGCGTGGGCGTCACTTCCGCCGGATACCTCGTCATACAGGATACCGACCTGGTGTATGCCGCCTCCCAAAACTATTCCCTGCCAAAGGAAGTAGCTTATCCGGTATTGCAGAACAATGCAGGCGCCAATCTGTACCCGCTGTGGCAGCTGCTGCCGCAGATACCCATCAGCAATCCAGATCCTTCTGCCCGCAACCTGGACAATCCTTTCCTGCTGGACAAAGTAGTGATGCTGTTCGTAGAGCTGAACAAAACCGGCAATAAAAACTGTCTGCCTAACTCCTGCGATGATAAAGGTTCCACCGTGGGCGTCACCATACAGCCGGTGCTGATACGAAAAAGCGATGCCGACAAAATAAAGGCCGTGATCCCTGGTTACCCCAACAAAGCAGCGCTGCCGGATATCCGGATGCCCCGCTTTGATGTGGCGAAAACAGCGCTCAATACCACAGCCGATGTCATCAAGGCATACAAGATCATACTGACCAAAGCTTTTATTGACAAGGTATTGGCCAACCTGAAAAAATTATCAGACACGTTTGCCTTCCTGAACAGTAATGCCACGGCCCTTGGCAACCTGATACAGAACAACACTATTTTTAGTTATGATACCGACAGTACCATTAAACTGCCGGTGGAATATTACTACCAATACTATTATGATTTTGTCAGCGATCTGGTGGACACCTACAACGAGATAAAAAATAAATCGGGATCGGTACTGGCTACCTGCTGTCCCGATCCCACATGGTTCCCAAGGCACCTGTTTTTGAAAGAAGCCGTCAATCCGCCGTCACCGAGCGCCTACCGCCATTATTTCCTGCCTTCGCCGGCAGTGGCACGGGAAGGCCAACGCACGGAAGAGATCGTACAATTACTGAACCGCCTCTACATGATGCTGCTCACATTCCCGAAGATAGCAGCGCCTACCATCATTGCAGGCGGCGGCGTCAACAACTCAGACCTGCGAGTGACGCCCAGCTACCTTGGCAACAATTTGTCGGGCAAAGCTATCCCGCATTATTACAGTGAAGACAAACAAAGCAACAACCGGCAATTGTTTGAATACTGGAACTACCGGCTTACGAAGGATGGCAAAGCGAACCAGAATTTATCCTATCGCGCCATCGAATACCCTGCCACGGAAGATTTTGTTAAAAATCCATTGCGGTATGATGTAGAGCCGTACAACTTCTTCCGGATAGAAGGGCATGTAGGCAAGAACTACAAATCGGTGGTCAACTACCTGCAAGGCATCATCAATAACAACCGCCTGCCTTTTGATATCATAGCCATAAAAACGGGCAACAAGCCGGATGCGCTTACCGGTAGTACTTTTGACGCACAGTTTGCAGACCTGGAAAGTGAATTCCTGCTGATACAGGCGGACATTATCTGTAAAGGCGGTGCCAACGCGACTATCGACGCGTTTAAAAAACTAACGAAGCTGTCACAGCTCAACGACCCGGTGCCGCCCAACAACCAGACGATGCTGGCCATGCTGAAAGCCCTGACCATCGGCGGTATTCCCTGTGATGTGTCAGAACTGGTAAAGTTGCTGGACATCTACAAAACACGGATGACGACGTTGCAGCAGCAGTTCCTGCTTAGCAATTACGCTGAAAAACATGCAGGGTTGCAACACAAAGGCGGCGTGCCCGCCGGTGGCACGTTTGTGATCGTGTACCACGGCGACGTAGCTACGCCGTCACAGCCCGGGAAGTTTTTCGGCGACCTCATTTACCTCGATGCCGCGACCAACAAATACAAACTGGACGAACAGGCTTTTAAGTTTTATCATCCCGATGCCGGCACCGCTGCTGTTATCGGCAGTTTGCTGGGACAGATAGACCCTGCCAACCCGCAAGCAGGCGATTTTATAGAGAAAACCTTTCAACCGATCATCGGTAAATATAAAACCCCTTCGCGGAGACCTTCTTACGGAGGGAGAGGCGTCGTGGGTGCTGCCGGCGCCGGCTTTTCTACCGGGACACCGGTAGGCATCGCCGAAGGCATCGTGTTTGCCGACTTTTACCTGCCTTATCAGTGCTGCGGCGATGGCAGCACCATTCAGTACACCATCAACGAAAGCTCACAGGCGCTGGCAGCGGACATCACTGGCTCAGAATGCGTCGATGGTCAACAGGTGGTGCATTTCCTGGTCACCGGTGGCACGGCGCCCTATAAGGCGAACGGCAATGCTGTCAACAGCCGGTTTGACCTGCAATATGGCAGCAATCAGCCGGGCACCGTAGTCGTGACCGACAGCGCCGGTGGCAGTATAACCGTACAGGTGCCGGCCAAAACCTGTGAACCGCCCTGTAACCTGCCCTGTAACGGCATCTTCACCCGCTGTCTCTATCCTACCTGGATGGCACTGCCGGAGAACAACGTCTTTGACGCCAAACTTATCCGGATGGAGATCGCCTACCTCACTATTGCCGATGAAAACGGACTGGTACTGCTTGACGAACAGTTCGTTAAAGACATTACCGACTATCTCCAGCAAACCGGCGGCATCAAAAACGGCAACTACCACGATTTCATGAAAGCGGTGGCAGACATGATCAACAAGCGGGTGGACAAGCTCGCCAAAGGCATATTCAAGATCGAGTACCTCGTGAAAGATGATACGGTCACCGGACAGTTCATGATCATGTCCTATCCCTGCCAGGCATTTGACCTGCGGATACGGATGGACTTCGATGGTTATTATTACGACTACCGCTATACGAAAAACGGGGTGGACGCACAACTGGAAATCCGTAATCAGCACAGCGACCAGACCCGGCTGCCTAAATATGGCTGCTTTATCGATGACCAGTGCAAAGGCACCAGCATCCAGAAGCCCTGCGCCAACGACGGACTCGTGATCAAACGGGAAACAGACAACTTCTACTTCGTCACAGGTGAGTACAAGGCCATCTACTGGATAGCAGAAGAAGGAACACCGGGCTTCGGTACAGGGCCGCAGTTCCACCTGGACAACAGTGACAGGATGCCGGAAAAAATCAGGGTTATCGCCATTGACAATAATGGATGCTGGGCATACGCGGAATATACCCGCAGAAATAATTAAACCAATAACCAGATAAACATGCATCTCATTCAAAAACAGCTGGTAGACGTGACTTTCAACGGTCCGGAATCGCAGGCGCTGCAACTACAGCGTGAGCTGTCTGCCCTGTGTGAAAATGAGTTGCTGCCCGCCATCGAAAAAGTGCTGGCGCCCTATGATTTTTTAGAAGATGATCTGATTTTTGATTATCTTAGTATCAGCGTTGACGACCTGCGGACGGGCAATTTCCGGCAGCTGTTCACAGACGCTGTAGCGCAGCAGTTGAAAGCAACCCTTGCGCAAAAGATACCGCTCCTTTCAGGAAAAGTATCTTCCACTACCTCCGACGTAATAAGGATAAAAAATAGAAAAAGAAGAGAAGCACAAAGTGCCGATCATCGGAATGTTGAGCAAATACTCTTCCATTTTCTCCTGCATGGCATATACCCCTGGTGGGTATTGCCGGACAGGGTCAGGGAATGGAAGGGTGTTATGCTCAACATTTTTTTTGCACCCCATCCACCGATTACGCAGCTATTGCACATACTGAGAACAGTTCCTGTGGCACGGGAACGCCTGGCAGCACAGTTTCCGGCAGACTGGCAGCAACAACTGCTGCAACAGATTGCTCCCGACGTGTATGCTGCTACGTTAGCTGCCATTACAACATTACAGCAGTATATACCCCCCACGCGGGATATAACAGGGCAGGCTATACGTAAATGGCAACTGGACATCCTTGCGCAGGAACAAACCGCTCTTGCTGAAGCAATCCTGACCGCCAGCGCACTGAGCAGCCTGCTACCGGCTGGTCTGCCATTACTGCAAACACTAGTGCAGGAGAACCTTCCCGGTCCGTTACAGGCCCTGGTGCAGAAGCAACTGGAACAACAGGCGGTCATCTCCCTAAAAGCAAAAACAAACACCTCCCCTCCTCCGGAAGAAAAACATACTGCCGCCATCACGGACGGTTACTATATACATAATGCAGGACTGGTATTGCTGGCGCCTTTTATCAGCCGGTTCCTGCAATACTGCGGGGCAGCCGATGACAAAACGCTGCTACGCCCCGGCTATGCCGCCGCCCTGCTGGAATGGCTGGCCACCGGCCGCACAGACATCGGCGAAGAAGAAATGGTGCTGAACAAAATACTCTGTGGTATCCCGTTGTCGCAAACGATGGAAAGAATCACCGTCATAGAACAGGCACACCAGGAAGAAGCTGCCAGTCTCCTTAAAATGGTGATCAGCAACTGGCCTGCCCTGAAAAACACCAGTCCCGACGGGCTGCAGGCGAGTTTCCTCCGGCGGCCGGGCAAACTGTCCGTCCGTGAAAACGACGGCAACTGGTTGTTACAGGTAGAACGGGAAAGCTACGACGAATGGCTGCTGCCCGACCTGCCATGGGGCTATAACATGGTGATACTGCCCTATACCCCGCATAAAATGATCTGGACAGAATGGATATAACCGATTAAACCAACAGGAATGAAAGCAGGTGCAGATGCGGCCCCCAAAACGTCTGCCGCACAAAAAGCCCCCAAAAGCGCGCCTTCATTGAAAAATGAAGAGAAGCCCTTTTTTGCGCCTGCCATGCCCCCGGTACAAACCAAGCTGAAAGTAGGCAGCCCCAACGATCCCGCGGAAAAGGAAGCAGACAACATGGCCGACAAAGTGATGCGCATGCCCGCCGACAAGCCGGCAGCCAGTGTTTCCGCAGGCAGGAAAATACAAACCAAAAAAGAAGAAAAACCAGGCATACAAGCCAAACACAAAGACAGTAAAAAAATCCGCACCAAAGGGGACGAAAAAAAGATTCAAAAGAAAGAAGAAAAAATCCTGCAACGAAAAGGGGAAGGCACGCCCATCACCGCCACCAACGAAATCGGGGAAGGCATCCGTCAACAGAGTGCCGGCGGATTCACGCTCTCAGACGATACACGGAGTTTTATGGAAACACGGTTCAATGCTGATTTCAGCAACGTACGTATCCATACAGGGCCGGAATCGGCACAGCTCAACAATCAGCTGGGCGCCAAAGCTTTCACCTACCAGAACCACATCTTCTTTAACCATAACCAATATCAGCCCGAAGCACCGGCAGGCAAACACCTGCTGGCACATGAGCTGACCCATACCATACAACAGGGACAAAGCATACAACGTGCCGAGGCCACCAAAACCGAAGCCGCCAAACCTGCCATGGCAGCACCCGCCACTACTGCCATGGCGCCGCAGATACAACGGTTCCTCGGCATCGATATACCCTCCTGGCAAGACGTGCTCGACTGGCTCGCGGAAAAAGCCTACCATATTCCCGGCTACCGCATGTTCACCATCGTGATAGGCGTGAACCCGATCAACGGTGAATCTGCCGACCGCAGCGCCGCCAACATCCTGCGGGCCATCGTGGAATTCCTGCCCGGCGGCCACCTGATCACACAGGCACTCGACAAATACAACGTATTCGAGAAAGCCGGCAGCTGGGTGGAACAGCAACTGAAACGCTTCTCCGGCCTCATGGGTGAAGTCAAATCCGCCGTCAAACAGTTCATGGACGATCTTGACTTCCTCGATATCATCCTGCACCCGGTGCGTACCTGGGAAAGAGCCGTGGCCATCTTCACCAAACCGGTGAACGATATCATCGACTTTATCAAAAGTATCTTCCAGGCCATTATGCAGTTCATCCGCGACGCCGTGCTGAAACCGCTGGCTGAACTGGCCGCCAGAGCGCCCGGATTTGACCTGCTCTGCGCCGTGCTGGGCACCAACCCCATCACCGGCGAAACAGTGCCCCGCAACGCCGATACCCTCATCGGTGGTTTCATGAAGATGATCGGACGGCAGGACATCTGGGAGAACATCAAAAAAGGCAATGCCATACAACGGGCTTTCGACTGGTTCCAGAAAGCCATGAAAGGCCTGATAACAATGGTGACCAGCTTCCCCGGACAGTTCATCGCCATGCTGAAGTCACTGGAAGTGATGGACTTCATTGTGCTGCCCAACCTGTTCAGGAAAGTATTCGGCGTATTCGGCAGCTTCGCTTCCGCCTTCTTCAACTGGGCTTTCAACACCATCTTCGACCTGCTGGAGATCATCTTCTCCGTGGTGGCCCCGGGCGCTATGCCTTACCTGTCCAAGGTGCGCAGCGCCTTCCGCAGCATCATCGAAAAACCGATGGTGTTCGTCGGGCACCTGATCAACGCCGTGAAGAAAGGCTTCAACCAGTTTAAAGACCGCATCGGCACCTGGCTGAAGAAAGCGCTGATAAGCTGGCTGCTCGGCTCTCTCGAAGGCGCCAACCTGTATATACCACAGTCCTTCTCCCTGAAAGAACTGCTGAAACTGGGACTCTCTGTATTCGGCCTCACCTGGCAGAACTTCCGCGTGAAACTGGTGAAAGCCCTCGGGGAAACAGCCGTGGCCGCGCTGGAAACAGGTTTCGACATACTAAAAACACTCGTCACCGAAGGCCCCGCCGCAGCATGGGACAAAATACAGGACAAGATAGAAGAACTGAAATCCCAGTTCATCCAGGAAGTCACCACGTTTGTAACGGTCACCGTAGTGCAGAAAGCCATCGTTAAACTGCTCTCCAGCCTCAACCCTGCCGGCGCCTTCATACAGGCTATCCTCGCTATTTATGACACCATCATGTTTGTCATCCAGAAGATCAAACAGATAGCACAGGTAGGCATGGCCGTTGTCAACAGCATCGTGGAAATAGCCAGCGGCAATATCAGTAAAGCAGCCAATGCCGTGGAAAACGTGCTGGGCGGCCTGTTGAAGATGGCTATTAGTTTCCTCGCCAATTTCCTCGGACTGGGTAAGATATCCGATAAGGTAGTGGAGATCATCAAAAAGCTGCGCGCACCGGTAGACAAGGCCATGGACAAGCTGGTGGACTGGATCGTGACAGGCGGGAAAAAACTGTTGGGTGGCATCAAAAACAAAGTATTGGGCTGGCTGGGCGTCACACAGGGCTTTACGGCCAAAGACGGGGAATCGCATACGATCAGCTTTAAAGGCAAAGATGCTAATGCGAACCTGTATGTGAATTCCAGGCCCAAGCTGGTGACCGACTATCTCAATGAGCTGGCCGCCATACCGGAAAACGGGCCTTACATAGGTGCGGCCAGGAGCGCTTTCGACAATATCGCCAAACTGAAAGCCAATGATCCCGGCGATGATCCGGCGAAAGTAACAAAACAGAAAAATGATATCGAAGCCGAATTCAAAAAGCTCGCCGCTGCATTCAGCCAGATGAAAGGCGGCACACAACAGACCATGGAAAACGTGGCCATCGTCTTTAACCGCAGCAGCCTCACCACGCCGGTGGAACATAAAGAATTCGACGATCAGCTCGAAATGCAAAAGAACGCATTAAACAACATGACGATCCTGATCTGGCTCAGAAACAGAAACACCTTTGAACAGATAGGCAGGAGCAAACAAGGCACCAGGGCCATGCGGCGCGAAAGAACCCTGGAATGGACCAACCTCAAAAACCAGTACATAGCAGCCGGGAAAACACCTGCCGACGCAGAAAAACTGGCAGATGCCGATATGAAAGGCAAAGCCAAGCTCCATGTCATTGACCAGGTAGCAGGCGGGTACGACGATGAATTTGCCAAAGCCTCCGGCCTCTCCCGCGTTAATTCCATTATCGGTCCGGGCTGGGTCAACAAGATCCCGCTTATCCTCGATAAAATCAAAAAAGTAGATCCTAAAGCACAGGAAACAGCGAAAATAAACGTAACATTATCCTAACGTAAAATCATATGCAACAGATCGATACCTTTCTGGCAAACCTGCCACCCGACAAAGGCGCCTTTCCCGCCATCGCTCCTGCGGTGCAGGAAAAATATGCGTCGCTCGTGCCGGGCTTCCTCCTCGATATCTGGAAGAACAGCGGTATCTGCTCGTTTGGAAATGGTTTTATCTGGACCGTTAACCCCGACGACTATACGGACATTCTGCCGAAACTGGGAGAGCAGTACAAAAACGCTGTGGCCGTGCTGCGCACCGGATTAGGCACTGTGTTCTTTAAACAGGGAGATGAATATCTTTTCTTCGATCCTGTATATCTCGATGTGTCTTCCCTGCAGAACGTGCCGCTGGAAATCATCATGAACTATACCATTGGCGACAAAAGACCCGCTAATGAACTGTTCTATCAGAAGCTATATGAAAAAGCGCTGAAACGGCTCGGCCCACCGGCGTTTGACGAATGTTTTGCCTTTGTGCCCGCCATCGCCCTTGGCGGAGAAATGAATGAAGAAAACCTTCAAAAGATGAAACTCAGGGAACAGTTGATACTCCTCACACAACTGATATAAAATGAACACCTCTTTTCATATACCCCTGCAATACCTCCGGGAATACATCCTGGGAAGACTGGCGCTCCATTTTGGCAAAGCCACCAGCGTAACGATCAACGCTGACGCCTATGTACATGACGGCTCCCCTTTCGCCACCTGGATGGAAGAAGCACAGCCCGACGCACCGGAGTTCGTCGCCCTGTTACTGGCGCTGGCGCCGCATTTGCAGCCAGGGTTCTTTGAAGATATTCTCCGGGAATATATTCCCGAAGGCGGGGATTTTATTCCCTTCGGCGGCATCAAATCCCAGCATCACCGGGGCATGTTGCCCACCGGCGAAACGCTGTTGTTCGTGCTGGCAGGCAATGACCCGGACAAACGGACAGATCTCCAGGGCAGCCTGCTGTATCAAAGCCGCTTTTTCCGTCAGGGCACCCTGAGCATTGAGCCGGTGAACATAGGCGAACCCGTGATGGCAGGACAATTATTGCTCGCTGCAGAAACCCTTGACTACTGGCTTACCGGCCGTGTCAGCCACCCCCGCTTTTCTCCGGAGTTTGCCGCAGAATATATCACCACCGACCTGTTATGGAGCGATCTTGTATTGCAGGAGAATACTTTACAACAAATACGGGAAATAGAACAATGGGTAATACATCACCGCACCCTGCTGGATGACTGGCAGATGATCAAAAAAGTAAAAAGAGGCTACTGCGCCCTTTTCCATGGCCCTCCCGGCACCGGCAAAACCATGGCCGCCACCCTGCTGGGCAAATACACCCAGCGCGACGTGTTCCGGATAGATTTGTCCAAAGTAGTGTCCAAATATATCGGGGAGACAGAAAAAAACCTGTCGCGCATTTTTGACAGGGCAGAAAGAAAAAACTGGATACTGTTCTTTGATGAAGCGGACGCCCTCTTCGGCAAAAGAACAGAGATCCGGGACGCCCATGATAAATACGCCAACCAGGAGGTAGGCTATCTGCTGCAACGTATAGAAAGCTATGACGGCCTGATTATCCTGGCCTCCAATTTCAAAGGCAATATGGACGAGGCTTTTCTGCGTAGGATGCAGAACGTGGTGTACTTTCCTGTGCCTGCCGCCCCGGAAAGACATGTGCTTTGGAACCGCGCGTTCCCGGAAAGGGTCACCCTGTCTTCCGGTATTTCACTCGAACAAATTTCCCTGCATCATGAACTGACCGGCTCCAATATTAACAACATCGCCTTCCATTGCTGCCTGAAACTCATCAGCGATCAACGGATGGAACTTACAGGCGCCGACCTGCAAAGCGCCATTCACCGTGAACTGATGAAAGAAGGCAAATCTTAAATTTTCGCCTTTTCCCTCTAAACAACTCACATTGACACCCTGGCCCGGGGCTTCTGCCCCGGGTTCGAATTTTATAAGTGTTTCTTGTAATTGTATAACATTTCGATCCCCGCTATCCACCAATTTTGTCATCATAAAAAACTGATGACATGCAACCGCTTACGTCCACACCCGAAACCATTACCCTGGCCGTAAAACAGCTGACAGCAAAGATCTACGGCGGCGATTTTGTGTTCCCGGAAAATTTCAATCTGGCCCAACAGGTGTCCCGGTCGCTGCAACTGGACTACGCCACCGTCTGCCAGGCTTTCCTGGCGATTGAAAATATTACACTGGAAAAATATATAGAAAATCTGCGCACTGAGAAAACAAAGGAATGGCTGGTATATACAGACGATTCCCTTCAGCAGATAGCAGCCAAACTGGGATTTCACAGTGCCCGTCAGCTGTCGGCCCATTTTAAGGCCGCTACGGGGCTCAATACGGGCTATTTCAAGGAAATCCGGAAGTCCAGGCAGTCCATACAGGCCATGCCGGGAAAACCATCTTAAAATTATATACAAATCATCTTTAATCATATAACAACACCGCCCTCCACTGTCGGTACCTTTGTTAAAATTATAAAACAGACCACTATGACCACCTTAACGCTTAACGATACATCCAGGGCCACCGGCCATCAACATAAAAAAGGACTCATTAAAGAAACCTATCCTGTACTGGAAATGACCTGCGCAGCCTGCGCAGTGAGCGTAGAATCCACCCTGGGCTCCGTTGAGGGCGTAAGCGCCGCCGGCGTGAACTTCGCCAACCAGACCGCCTGGGTGGAATACAATCCCGGCATTACCACGCCCGAACAATTACGTGATGCCGTGAGAAGCGTCGGTTATGATATCGTCATCGAAAAAGAAAACCAGGACGAGATCAAAGAAGCCGCTCAACAGAAACACTATCAGGCGGTGAAACAACGCACCATCTGGGCTTCCGTGCTGTCGCTCCCCATTGTCGTCATCGGTATGTTCTTTATGGATATGCCCTACGGCAACTGGATCATGATGGCGCTTGCCACACCCGTAGTGTTTTTCCTGGGCCGCAGCTTCTTTGTCAACGCGTGGAAACAGGCCCGTCACGGTAAAGCTAACATGGACACGCTCGTGGCCCTCAGCACCGGTATTGCCTGGGTGTTCAGCGCCTTCAATACCATTTACCCTGAATTCTGGCACCAGCGCGGATTGCACGCCCACGTGTATTTCGAAGCAGCTGCCGTGGTGATCGCCTTTATTTCTCTGGGTAAACTGCTGGAAGAAAGAGCGAAATCCAATACCTCTTCCGCCATCAAAAAACTGATCGGCCTGCAGCCTAAAACAGTACTGCTGGTAGACGCCTCCGGCGATACCCGCGAAGTGCCCATTGCTACAGTAAAAGTGAATGACGTACTGCTGGTGAAACCCGGTGAAAAAATACCGGTAGACGGTACCGTTACCGGCGGCGATTCTTATGTAGACGAAAGCATGATCACCGGTGAACCGGTGCCTGTACTGAAAAAAGAAGGCGAAAATGTTTTCGCCGGTACCATTAACCAGAAAGGCAGCTTCCGCTTCAAAGCCGATAAAGTAGGTGCAGACACCCTGCTGTCACACATCATCAAAATGGTACAGGAAGCACAGGGCAGTAAAGCGCCGGTACAAAAACTGGTAGACAAAATTGCCGGTATATTCGTTCCCGTAGTCATCGGTATCGCCATCCTTACCTTCATCACCTGGATGGTTTTTGGTGGCGACAACGCCTTCACCCACGCACTGCTCACTTCCGTGACCGTACTGGTGATAGCCTGTCCATGTGCCCTCGGCCTCGCCACTCCTACCGCCATCATGGTGGGCGTTGGTAAAGGCGCTGAAAACAATATCCTGATCAAAGATGCCGAAAGCCTGGAACTGGCGCATAAAGTGAATGCCGTCATCCTCGATAAAACCGGTACCATCACAGAAGGTAAACCAGTTGTCACCGATCTTTTATATGTAGATGACCAACATACTATTGACCAGTCAGTGCTCTTTGCCCTGGAACAACAGTCAGAACATCCACTGGCAGCTGCCATTGCGCAACATCTCCAACAGGCGGGCGTGAACACAGTGCCTCTTGCGTCTTTTGAAAGCGTGACCGGTCAGGGTGTAAAAGGTGCCTACAATGGCCAGACTTACCTCGCCGGCAATAAAAAACTGATGCAGGAAAACGGCGTGGTATTGGACAACAAATCCATTACCCTTGCCCAGGGCCTGCAGGCAGCTGCCAAAACAGTGATCTATTTCGCCCGTGACAAAAAGATACTTGCCGTGGTAGCCATCGCCGACCGCATCAAGGAAAGCTCTGCCGCCGCCATTGCAGCGCTGCAACGCCAGGGCATTGAAGTCTACATGCTCACCGGCGACAACCAGCAAACTGCCGCCGCGGTAGCGCAACAGGTTGGCATCACCCAATACACCGCCGAAGTAATGCCCTCCTTCAAAGCCACTTTTGTAAAACAGTTACAGGACCAGGGCAAAACCGTAGCGATGGTAGGCGATGGTATCAACGACTCCCAGGCATTGGCACAGGCAGACGTCAGCATAGCGATGGGCAAAGGTTCCGATATAGCCATGGACGTAGCCAAAATGACGCTGATCACTTCCGATCTGAACAGCATCCCGAAAGCGCTGAAACTGTCTTCCAAAACAGTGGCCACCATCAAACAGAACCTGTTCTGGGCCTTCATCTACAATATCATTGGTATACCGGTGGCCGCCGGCATCCTGTTCCCGGCCTACGGCTTCCTGCTGGACCCGATGATTGCCGGCGCAGCCATGGCGCTCAGCTCCGTCAGCGTAGTGTCCAACAGCCTCAGACTTAAAACAGCTCAACTTTAAACTTAATATTCTACCACGATACATGCCTTTATCATATACCTGGCACACCCAACAGGTCATCCGGGAAACAACAGACACCGTCACTATTATTTTCAATACCCGCGGGGAAAATTTTCACTATCTGGCCGGCCAGTTCATCAATCTCACTCTGAGGATTGATGGACAGCCGGTCACCCGTTCTTATTCCCTCAGCTCCGCACCTAGCACAGATGCCGCTCCCGCCATTACCGTTAAAAAAGTAAGCGGCGGCCTGATGAGCAGCTATATCACCGAAAACGCGGAGAACATCCATAGCTGGGACATTGACGGCCCTTACGGCGCCTTCACCCTGGACGATGACACCAGCAGTTACCATCACATCGTATTGCTGGCCGGTGGCAGCGGCATCACACCGCTGTTTTCCATTGCGCGGACGATAGCCCGCCAACAACCGGACACGCGCATTACGCTGCTGTATGCCAGCCGGTCCATCCCGGAAACCATCTTCAAAGCAGCGCTGGACAACTGGGAAGCCCAACACAACAATATCCGCATACAATATGTTTTATCAAAACATACCGCTACCGCGGATGATCCGGCCAATATCATGACCGGAAGGCTCAACAGGATCATTATCAAAAAACTCATCAGGCAAGCCATCGGCGAAAGCACCACACCCGCGCACTTTTTCCTTTGCGGACCGGCGGAACTGATGAAGATGCACCAGGAATCACTGACGGCGCTGGGAGTACCGGACACGTATATACGCCATGAATCGTTTGCCGTGGAAACCACTGCCCCTACCATCGCCTTGCCCGGTAATACGCAGGAAGTACTGCTGCATTATTACGAGCAAAGCAACCTGCTGGAAGTGCAACCCGGGCAAACCATCCTGGCCGCCGCACTGGAAGAGAGGATACCGCTGCCGTACTCCTGCCAGTCAGGCACCTGTGGCCGCTGCGCGGCCCGCCTTACGCAGGGCGCCGTACATATGCAGCAGAACTACGCCCTCCGCAAAGAAGACATCGATGCAGGCTATGTGCTGCTCTGCCAGAGCTTTCCGCTCAATAACGAAGTAACGGTGACCATGGGGGAATAGCTACTTATAATTATGTAAAACGATTACCCAATTGTATAACAGTTCAGCCCCCTGTCCGGTGTAATTTTACATCATCAACAATAACAAAAACAAAAAAAGTTAATACAATGGAAACAGTTCAATTCAAAACCAATATCAAATGTTCCGGTTGTCTGGAAAAAGTAACTCCCGGATTAAATGAAACCGCCGGCGCAGACAACTGGGAAGTAGACCTGCAGTCTCCTGACAAAGTGCTCACCATTTCCGCAGACCATGTAGACGCAGCCGCTATCCGTAAAGCAGTTGAAACAGCCGGTTACAAAGCAGAAACCATCGCATAAAATAATTACAGCCATGAAAAAGTTTATTCTTGCCGCATCTATGCTCACCGCCCTCTTTCAGTTCCGCGGTGAAGCCCAGGACAAAGGACAGTCCCCGCTCCTGACCAACTACTACAGCATCAAGGATGCACTGGTAAGCGGTAACGCCGATAACGCGGCCAGCGCGGCCGCCTCGTTCGTTCAGGCAGCTAAAACATCAGACGCGTCCGTTAAAGACAAACTGATCACCGATGCGTCCGGTATCTCCGGCACCAAAGACCTGGCCCGTCAGCGGGAAGCATTCAAAGCCCTGTCCGACGACCTGTACCAACTGGCTAAATCCTCCAAACTGTCAGACCAGCCGATATACCAGGACTATTGTCCCATGAAAAAGGCTTCCTGGCTGAGCAACAGCACCGCCATCAAAAACCCGTACTACGGCAGTCAGATGCTGAGCTGCGGTAAAATAAACGACACCATCAAATAACAGCACAGGCAAGGGAGCCGGGCCCTCTTCCCGCTCCCTTTGCCGCTTTGCTGGCTTCCAGCCTTCCGGCGTCAATCATCTCTTATGAAACAGCTTTTCGCATTACTCCTACTGCTTTTTACCACACACACTGTCCTTGCACAAAAAACCATCCGTTACGATCTTTACGTGGGCGATACCATGGTCCACTATTCCGGTAAAATGAAGCACGCACTGGCCATTAACGGTACCATTCCCGGTCCTACCCTGCACTTCACCGAAGGAGATACTGCCGAAATATATGTTCACAACACCCTGCATGAAGAAACTTCCATCCACTGGCATGGCCTGATACTGCCCAACCAGGAAGATGGCGTCCCCTACCTGACCACTCAACCTATTAAAGCCGGGCAAACACATAAATTCCGTTTCCCGGTAGTGCAACACGGTACCTACTGGTACCATAGCCATACCATGTTCCAGGAACAAAGCGGCATGTACGGCTCTATCGTTTTTCATAAAAGAGATGCCGCCCCGCAGAAGGAAGAAGTTGTATTGTTAAGTGACTGGACCGACATTCATCCGCACCAGGTGAACCGCATGCTGCATAATGCAAGCGATTGGTTCGCCATCAAAAAAGGATCTACCCAGAGTTACGCCGAAGCCATTAAAAAAGGTTATTTCGGCACTAAGGTCACCAACGAATGGAAACGCATGAACGCCATGGACGTGAGCGATGTGTATTACGAACGTTTCCTCACCAACGGTCAGCCTCAGGCCACAGCGCCCACCTACAAAGCCGGCGACAAAGTGCGGCTGCGCGTTATCAACGGCAGCTCCTCCACCTATTTCTGGCTCAGCTACGGCGGCGGTAAACTCACCGTGGTGGCCAACGATGGCGCAGACGTAGAGCCCGTGGAAGTAGACCGTTTACTCGTTGGCGTGTCCGAAACATACGACGTGATCGTGACCATCCCGGACAATAAAAGTTACGAGTTCCTCGCCACCGCCGAAGACCGCACCAACAGCACCTCGCTTTGGTTAGGCACCGGCGACAAGGTAGCAGCCCGTCATCTCCCTAAACTCAAATACTTCGAAGGGATGAAAATGATGAACGATATGATGCGCATGGACGGTAACCTCGATACCAGCGGCGGCATGATGATGACCAACCAGACAATGGACATGAACACCGTCATGTATCCGGAAATCACCAACCCCGATTCCACCACCGGCGATATCGTGACGCTCAACTATGGTATGCTCAAAGCACCGGAAAAAACCACGCTGCCCGCCGGTCCCACCAGGGAATTTAAGTTTGAGCTGACCGGCAACATGAACCGGTACGTATGGACCATCAACAATAAAACCGTTTCCGAGACTGATAAAATCCTGATCAAAAAAGGAGAAAATGTCCGCATCGTTCTGTACAACAATACCATGATGCGCCACCCCATGCACCTGCATGGCCACTTCTTCCGGGTACTCAACGGCCAGGGTGAATACTCTCCGCTGAAAACCGTGCTGGACATCATGCCTATGGAAGTGGACACCATCGAGTTTGCAGCCACAGAGAGCGGCGACTGGTTCTTTCATTGCCATATCCTGTACCACATGATGAGCGGTATGGGCCGCGTATTCAGCTATGAAGATTCTCCTCCCAATCCACAGGTACCTGATCCGGCGAAAGCCTACCGCATGCTGAAACGCGACGACCGTATGCTGCATCTCATGGCCCAGGTAGGGCTGGAAAGCAACGGCAGCGACGGTGAAATCATGCTGGCCAACACCCGCTACCGCCTCTCCGCCGAATGGCGTTTAGGCCTCAACGATAGACACGGCTACGAAAACGAAACACACTTCGGCCGGTACTTCGGTAAAAACCAATGGCTGCTTGGCTACGTAGGCTGGGACGTACGCTACCGCAAAATGGGCGACGACGACGAAAAAAATCTCTTCGGCCAGCGCAACACCAAAGACTTCCGGCAGGTACTGCACCTGGGCGTACAATACACATTACCCATGCTCATCCTGGCAGACGCCTCCCTTGATACCGACGGCAGGCTGCGTATACAGCTAATGCGCGACGACGTACCCGTCACAAAAAGACTACGGTTCAACTTCATGGTCAATACCGACAAGGAATACATGGCCGGCTTCCGGTACATCTTCACCCGCAATTTTTCCCTCTCCACGCACTATGACAGCGATATGGGGATCGGCGCAGGGATAACGTTGTCTTATTGATCCTCCCCGCATCAAATAAAATATTATATTATATTCGATGCATGAAAATCGCAATCACCGGCGCAACGGGTTTTATCGGCTCCGTATTAACGCCGTTGCTGCTGGCCCGGGGACATCAGTTGAGAATCCACGCCCGCAAGACACCATCACCGGTTACCGGCATTACCTATGTAAACGGCTCATTGTCAGATCCTGATTTTGTTGCGCGCTTTGTGGAGGATATGGATGTTGTGATTCACATGGCTGCGGTGATCTCGCTGAGCGATGTTCCTGATATGGATGCGTTCCACTTTAATACTATCAGTACCCGGCTGCTGGCGGAAGCCGCGCAGCGGGCCAGTGTCCGGCGTTTTCTATTTGTCAGTTCCATTACTGCGTACGAACAAGCTCCTTATGATACGCCGATGGATGAAACCCGTCCCTATACACAGGGTATGCGTTACAGTTATGACCATTCCAAGGCAGTGGCGCAGGAGGCAGCACTGGCCTGTAACGGTCCGGAGCTGGAAGTGATCGTGCTGGCGCCTACGGCCGTGATAGGACCGTTTGACCAGCGTCCTTCTTTGATCGGCGATGCGGTGGTCCGTATTTACCGGGGGAAGATACCAGCGATATTTCCCGGGGGCGTTGACTTTGTGGACGTCAGGCAGGTGGCGCAGGCTATTGTACAGGCGCTGACAGCCGGTACACCGGGCCAGGCCTATATTCTCAGCGGTGAATGGATGACATTAAAAACATTGTCCGCCCATATCGCAAGGATTAAAGGAAAACGTATATTCCTGCCCGTATTGCCATTGTGGCTGGTTATGGGACTGCTGCCACTCGTACGGGCCTTTTCGCGGCTGACGGGCGGCGCACCGTTTTATACCAGGCAATCGGTTTATAACCTTATTCGCAGCAATCGCAAAATAGATAACAGCAAAGCCCGCAGGGAACTGGGGTTTAATCCCGGCAGCCTAACCGCTGTTTTGCAGGATACCATCGCGTGGTTTAAAGAAAACAAGATGCTCCCATGAATCAATATTTGTCGCTTCAGCAGTACTATCTTTTTATCGGCGGCTGGTCTGCCGTAGGCATCGTCACCGCCTTCTACCTGCTGCGGCGGGAAGCTCCCTATGGCCGTTTCACTTCTGAGAAATGGGGACCTATGGTCAGCAATAAAGTGGGATGGGTACTAATGGAAACCACGGTGCTGGTGTCTTTTTTTGTGTGGCAGCCACCGGCAACGGTCAAATGGACCTCGCCGGCAGGGATAATGACCGGCATGTTCCTGTTGCACTACCTGCACCGGAGTTTCGTATATCCGTTTATGATACGTACCCGTGGCAAGAAAATGCCGCTGGTAATTATGTTATCGGCCATGCTGTTTAATACCGTCAATGGTTCATTGCTGGGCTCATGGTTTGCGCACTACGCGCAGTATCCGGATGACTGGTACAGCAGTTTTCCTTTTATAGCAGGCACCTTGTGTTTTTTTACCGGGATGTTCATTAACTGGTCGGCCGATTATCAGCTGATAGGACTGCGCGGCAAGGGAGAAACAGGCTATAAGGTACCGCAGGGCAGGCTATTTGAATATGTCACCTCTCCCAACCTGATGGGTGAAATCCTGGAATGGGGCGGCTATGCGCTGCTGACCTGGAGCGCCCCGGCGCTGGCGTTCTTCATCTGGACCTGTGCCAACCTGGTGCCCCGGGCAGCAGCCAACCAACGCTGGTACCGGCAGCGGTTCCCCGATTATCCTGCCAAACGGCGCATCCTGATCCCTTTCCTCTGGTAGAAATTTAATAGGCTTTGATCTGCAGGCAGGAAGGCGCCGGCATGGTCAGCTCTGTTCCTGTTTGCTTCAACAGGCCTGTTTGTATATTACGTTCAAACACCACTACATTGTTACTGATCTGATTAGCCACCAGGAGATATTTACCGGTAGGGTCGATCACAAAATTACGCGGATGATCACCGCCGGTGGATTGGTAGCCTATCCTGGAGAGCAGGCCTGTGGCCTGGTTAATGGCGTATATGGTGATGATATTTTCCTTCGCCCGGACAGATGCATATAAAAAACGGCCATCAGGTGATACATGAATATCTGCGCCGCTGTAATCGATATCCTTTTTTCGTGTACGGTGTGCCGTTATCCGCTGCAGGCTGTCGAGCCGGCCATTGGCATAGCGGTAGGCACTTACCATCCCTGACAGTTCCTCTATGCTGTACGCAAAAGGCTGCTGCGGATGAAACGTAAAATGCCGCGGACCGCTGCCCGGAATAGTAGCGGTAAAGGGAGGTGTGGCCGCCTGTAACGGTTGCGCAGCATCGGCATCAAAAGCAAAACAACGGATTTTGTCAGCGCCCAGATCGGGCAGGAAAAGGAAACGGTGCGCCGGGTCCAATACCGCCGAGTGCACATGTGAACTCCGTTGCCGGTCTGTCAGGCTACTGTCTTTGAAAGCCACTACCTGCGCAGCTTTGCCAATGCGGCCGTTTTCAACAGGAAACACCGCGGCGCTGCCACCGGTATAATGTGCCACCGCCAGCCAGCGATAACTATTATGCTCCGTAATGTATACCGGGTTCTCCCCACCTGCCGGCTGCGTGCTAAGCCATGTGGCCTGCCCCGTTTCCCGATTAAAGGCATAGCTGTTAACACCGCCTGCCCCCGGCGTTTGCGCCTCCGTACAGGCGTAGAGGTAGTTGCCATCTGCCGAAGGCACCAGGTAAGCCGGGTTCAGGACATCGCTTACTGTGCTGACCGGCTGCAACCCGCCATTGTTCGGATTAAAACGATAAATGTAGATGCCTGGCTTGCTTTTATCGCGGTTATAGGAACCGATGAACAAATAATACTGCTGTGCGGCGAGCAGCTGGCTGATACCTAATATCAGCAGGCACAACAACTGGATTCTCTTTATCAAAATGTTTTTCGTTTTAACGTGAAACAGAAAGACCTGGCTGTCATTACAAAACTATCAAAGCATCTCCGGAAATCATAACGGAAGCAGTCTCAAAAAAAAATTATTATACAACCAAAAGGTTACCTATATTTATACAACCAAAAGGTTGCATATTATGAGACGAGATGTGTTCCAGGCTATCGCTGATCCGACAAGAAGGGAGATAATACAAATGATTGCCACTACTCCATTGAATGTTAACACTGTGGCAGAGAATTTTGACGTCAGCCGGACAGCTGTTTACAAGCACATTAAGATACTGACGGAATGCGGATTGATCGTGATGCGGCAAAAGGGACGGGAACGATACTGTGAGGCGCAGCTGGAGCGGTTGCAGGAGGTGGCTGACTGGGCGGAGCTGTACAAAAAGATGTGGAGCGCGCGTTTCGGGTTGCTGGACAATGTGCTGGCAGGCATGCAGGCCAACGATAAAAAGCCGCGCAGGAAAAAGTGACAAACAACACACCTATAAATAGCTATCACATGAAAAAGACAACTGTTCTCTATTGGATTTTCACCGGTTTACTGGCCGCAGGTTTCACCATGTCTGCCATACCGGACGCTTTATCTGTACCGGAAGCCAAAGCTATCTTTCAGCATCTCGGCTATCCGATGTATCTGCTGCCTTTCCTGGGCATAGCCAAGCTGCTGGCCGTTATTGCGATTGTAACACCCGGCCATCCGCGGCTGAAGGAGTGGGCTTATGCAGGCCTCACATTTGATATTACCGGCGCGTTCTATTCCAGCATCGCCATCGGGGAAGGCGCTTCCGCCTGGCCTATCATCATCTTCTATGGCGTACTGGCGGCCTCTTATATTTATCATCATAAAAAGCTGAAAGAGAGCGGTGCATCCAAATTATCGGTTGCTTAAAATATAACAGCCCTGTCTCACTGACAGGGCTGCTTTTTTTTTAGCGATTGACAATAAACCGTACATCCCTGCTTTCGTTTTCAGTCACCACCCGCAGGATGAAGATGCCGTTGTTGACGCTTCCCAACGCAATGCGGTCGTCAATCTGCAAGGCAGGACTATAGGGCAGCTTCGCCAGGATACGCCCGTTCAGGTCGAACACGGTCACCATTACCTGTTGTTTGCGTTTCAGTTTTATCTGGAAACGGAAATTGCCGTCATTCGGATTGGGCGACAACATCACCGTATCTATCACGGAAACGGGCACACTGTATGACGGACCGGCGAGCGGGTCGTAGGCGTTGATCTGAATGTCTTTGCGCAGCTCATAGGTACATTCTCCGAAAGTGGCTTTCATGCCCACCCAATAAGAACCGGCTGTCGTGAACCTGATCAGCGGCGTACCGCGGTCATAGCCCAGCAGGACCGCCTGCGGATCGAACGTCCAGCTTACCAGGTCCGGCGCAGGCAGACTGATTTCCTTGATCACCAGCGTATCGAAAGCATTTTTCCGGGAGGCCACCAGGAAGTTGACGTCCGGCTTCACATTCCGTTTAATGATAGTGGTTGTACCGGTAGCGCCACAACCTCGGGCATCCTGTACTTTCAGGGCGTACTCCCCTGCTGTGAGGTTGGCAAAACTGTTACCGGCAGACCAGCCGCCGTTGTTCAGCGCATACTGATAAGGCTGGGTGCCGCCTTGTACCATAGCTGCCACGGTGCCATCGTCAACGCCGTCGCATATCTGCGAACCGGTGACGGTCAGCCCCAGGGCTGCCGGCTGCGTCACCTCATAGCTGTATGACCGGCCGCAGCCTTTTCCGTCCGTTACATTGACGGTATAGCTGCCAGCAGTAAGGCTTTGCGCCTGCGCGCCGCTCACCCCTGCGTTATTCCACTGATAGTTATAGTTGCCATCACCACCAGCCGGCTGCAATACAATAGTGCCGTTAGCTTCGCCGTAACAGCGTACCGGCGTCACCGCAGCCGTGGCCGTCACCGGCGGGTACATTTCTTTCACCGTGGTGACCACCGTCGCCGCGCAACCGTTTATATCTTTTACCGCCAGGGTATAATTGCCCACCGGCAGAGAACTGAATATTGATGATGCCTGCGGTATTCCGTTGTTCATCGTATAGGCATAAGGTGTAGTGCCTCCGGTTGTTTGCAGCGTGATGCTGCCGGTTGGGATACCGCCACACGCCAGATGGGTGATGCCGGACACCGTGAGCGATACCGCTGCTGCCGGCTGTTGCAGTACAATGTTTTTAGTGATTTCACAACCGCGGCCGTCTTTTATTTTCACGGTATAATTACCCGCCGCGATACCGGTATATTGTGATGTTCCCGTATAGGCGCCACCGTTAACACTGTACAGATATCCCTGATAGCCGCCATCATTACCACCGGTCGCAGCCAGGCTAAAAGCGCCGTCTGATAAGCCATAGCAGGATATCTGTTTTCCGTGGAAGTCTGAAGTAGCGACCGTTGCCGCCAAAGGCGTTGCAGGCGTGGTGATGGACACCACACTGCTTACGGCGGAATAACAGCCAATCGCATCCTTTACCCGGACAGTATAATCACCCGCACCCAATGGCGTAGTATTGGTAAATGCCGTATAGGCGCCGCCGTTCAGCGCGTATTCATTGGTCAGCTGGCCGCTGCCGCCATGGGCCTGTACCTGAATGGCACCAGGCGTGCCGAAACAGATAACATCGTTTCGTGTAATGTTGTCTATGGTAATAGCCGGGTTCACAGACAGTATTTGCACCGGCAATGTGTTACCGCAGCTATTCGCGTCCCGCACAGTGACGGTATAGTTACCGGCAGTAAGGCCGGTAAACACAGGGCCGGGTTGCCAGTCAGTGCCGTTCAGGCTGTACAACAAAGCACCCGTGCCGCCGCTGCCGGCTACCGTAATACTGCCGCCCGGAATTGCCGCGCAACGTACGTCCTGTTTGCCTACCAGCTGTATGCTCAATGCCTGTGCAGACTCGGTAAAGCTATAGTTTCGTGTGGCCACGCAGCCACGGCCGTCTTTCACTTTAAACACATGCATACCCGCTTTAATACCGGAAATCAGCGATGCCGGGCCAAAAGCACCGTTGTCGATAGCATACGTATACCCGCTATATGTGGCACCGTTGCCGCCCGTGGCCGTCAATTGTACAGAGCCGTTATCACCGCCGGCGCAGGAAATATTATATCCGTTATAATCTGACAATACCCCGGAGAGCGACAGCGAAGCCGGGGGCGCGGTGATGGTCAGCAGGCCGCTGTAGTTAAGGCTGCAGCCGTGATTGTCCGTCACTTTTAATGCATAAACACCGGCATTCAGTCCGGCCCCGCTGGTATAAGCCTGCGACGTGGCCCAGTTGTCCGCGCTCAGGCGGTACTGATAGCTGCCATCTCCGCCGGCGGCATTTATGGCAATGCTGCCTGTGCTGCCGGAACATTGTATGTCCGTTACCGTAGCAGCCGTAAAGGCCAGTGCAGGATACTGGTGACTGATCGTCAGTGTGGTATCTTTTGTACAACCGTTGGCGTCGGTGACATGCAGGGTATAATTGCCGGCAGGCAGATTGGTTGCCGTAGCGCCGGTAACGTTAGTACCATTGAGCTGCCAACGGTAAGGCGCAGCACCACCCATTATATTGGTAATGATGCTGCCGGTGGGCTGACCAAAGCAGATCACGTCCTGTTTGGTAGCGTTGACGCTCATTTGTGGCTGTACCAACGTTACGCTGCCGGATGTCTCACAGCCACGGGCATCCTTTACGCTGATGGTATAGGTGCCGGCTGTTAAACCGTTGAATATGTTTGACGGTTGATAGGTTCCGTTGTTCAATTTATATTGATATCCCGTATAGGCACCACCGTTACCACCCGCTGCCGTTACGGTGATTTTACCATCTGCCGCGCCGTTACAGGATATCTGAAATCCGTTGTAAGCCGACAGTTGTGTGGTAAAACTCAATGCTGCCGATGGCAGACTCACATCATAGGCATTGGGCAGGTCCAGGGTACAACCCTTGCCGTCTCTGATGCGAAAATGATAGCTGCCAGGCGTATACACCTTCGTGCCCGGCGTAAAAGCCGTATAGCCGGTACCGTTCAGTGTAAAGAAATAAGTGTAGGTATTATCTCCCCCGCTGGCGGAGATATTAATAGTAGCGCCATCAGCCAGGCAGACCGCCGGGGTGACCGTTACCCCGCCTGATTGTAAGGCCGGCAGCTCCGTGATCGTCACTACGCCAGACTGTACGGAACAGTTGGCAGACTTACTATCTGCAACGGTTACACGATAAGTGCCGGCACTAAGTGCGTCTATTTTAGTGTCAGTGTCAAACCAGAAGGATTTGGTGGTCCAGACGCCGTTTTTCAGCTGCTCCCATTTGTAGGTATAGAAGCCGGAACCACCGCTGACCACCGACTTCACGATGCCGTCCTGCGCGCCATTACAGCTGATATTGGTTGTTTGCAGGCTGACTTGCAGTGCCGCTGGTTCTGTGATTGTTACCGGCTGCGACACAGCGTCGTTACAGCCGGCCACGTTGTTTTGTACGGTAATGCTATAAGTGCCGGCCTGTAGACCATTAAAAATACCGGTGCTGTTGCTCACCGCAGGCATACCGGCGCGCTGCAGCAAAAACGTATAACTGCCGGAACCGCCGCCAGCGGAATATTTCAGCGAGCCGTCGCTTCCGCCGGAACAGGTCACCATATTGCGGGCATCCTGTGTCAACGTTAAGGGAGGCACGGCGTTCAGACTGATGGGACCACTCCACCCGGTACAAACGGGAAAGTCCATGTTCAGGATTTCAACCGTGTAGTCCCCATTGCTTAATCCTCCAAAAGTGTAGTTGCGTAAAGCGGTAACAGCGCTCTGTTGCAGCAGTGCAGCGCCTTTATACAGTTTATACTGATAGTTGGTAACACCGGGATCAGCCACAACGCTGATACTGCCGTTGCCCGGGGTGATACAGGTGGGATGTTGCGCCGTCAACTGTCCTTTTACCTGCGGCGGCTGCGTGAGTTGCACATTTACCGGGACCACCGGAGCACAGGCGCCGTCTTTCACTTCTCCCGTATAATTGCCTGCCGGCAAGCCGGTCCAGGTAAAACTGTTGCCGGACGACTGTTGCCGGGCACGTATCACCGTGCCATTTTGTTTGAGGGTAAAGAAATAGCCGCTGGCGGCGTTTCCACCGGAGGCAGTGATCGTAATTCTACCGTCGGTAGCACCATAGCAGGCCGGATTGGCAGACCGGGCCACATCCTGTGCGGCCGTGAGCACCGGCAGGTCGTCTATATCCACATCAATGGGTGTAAAACAATTTCCGGCCGTTCCTGATGGATTGATCACCCAGAGCGTATAACTTCCTTTTCGTACGTTGTTCACCGTTACACCGCCTGATACTGGTACATTACCATTGCTCCAGTCGATGATATCTCCGCAGGCAGAAGCACCTCCGGCAAGGTCAGGATCGCAGGGCGTTGTCACGCCGGCGGGGCGCAGCATCCAGCGCATGGTGGTATATCCGCTGGTGATAGCGCTGCCGGGAATAAAGATCGTACCGGTTTGCTCTCCCGCACAGGAAGACGTCTTTTGGAGTTTAGTCACATCTACCCGGGGACCGGCAGGCAGAAAGGTGTAGTCATTGGTTTCAGCAGAATAAGGGGAATAATAGTCCTTGTTGGCATACGACGCCTTAATGCGGCAACGGAAACGGACATTTACCATTCCGCTCTGCGTTTCCGGCATCTGGCTGCCGGTAAAACCATAGGAATAGGCAGTGGCATACTCCTGGCTGTTGCTTCCCAGCGTTTTCCACACGGCCCCATTATCAACCGAATACTCCCAGACTACCGATGATTGCACCAGGTTATCAGAGAAGAGTGGCCAGTTGCGGGGTGAGCTGAGGTAAACCATTTCCGTGGCACAGGTCTGGGAGGAAGGAGTCATGGAAGGTATGATGTCATTCGGCGCGATCATCGTATATACCCAGCGCGCTTCCACGGAACCAAGCCTTTTGTAGCCACCATAAAAATTGACATCCCCCATGAGCCGTCCTCCGGAAATGGGATAGATATCAGAAAAACTAAGGCTGCCGGCAAAGGAATTATTCTGGAAAAGCGCATAAGGCGGAGCATACATGACCCCGGTGCCCACTACAGGCCCGCCATCAGGCAAAGCACTGAAGGGCGTGGAAGACAAGCTCCAGTTTTGTGAGGATGGCGTAACGCCCATTCCTAAATTACCTATTGTTCCCGTTCCTATATAACTGGAGGGAATATTGCCAAATACATAGACCATCTGCGACAGCTGCAGCTGCGCATACAATTGCCTGCCGGCACCGGACAATAGCAGTACCAGCGTACACAGGATACGTGGGAAACGAAACATCGTATTGCGTTCAGATTTTAGTATTTCAGGGACACTTCCCTGCTCATTTCAGCTTTGGCATCACCTTTCAGTACTGCCGTAATCTTATACCTGTAAATATTGCCTAACATTATTTCATCGTCCACCGACTGACGGGCAGTCCCGTCTACCGTACGGTAAAGGATATACGGCGCATCGTTTTTAGCGCGGTAAATACGGTACTGTTTTACATCCGGCTGATCATACTCCCAGGATAACACCACCTGCCTCTTCTCCGTGTCCACTATTCCTTTCCAGCTTTTCACCGCCGGGCGCCTGCCTGTTTCAAACCAGATATCGCCGCTGATATCTTTGGATTTATTACCACTATCGTCCGATACCACCAGCTCATAAAAGTACGTATTGCCGAGCACCAGCGCAGTGTCTGTATAGGACTCACGCAGACGGGCTGTGTCCCATACCGCCACTTCACGGCGACTGCTGTCTTTGGTATTGATACAATAAAGCGTGTATTTCACCACGTCTTCACTGGCACTGTTATGCCATTGGAGCACTGCGGCTTTAAGGCTGTCGGAACGCAATGCTTTGGTGAATACCGGTGCGGAAGGCGCAATGGTGTCCGGCCGCTTCAGCATCAGCGCCGGCGTATAGGCGGAAGTGTTATAGTTCCTGTCCAACGCTATCACCTTGTAGTACACTTTTGACGTCAGCGTATGCAGGGTAATCGTATCTGTAAAAGCCGGTGCAGCAAGAATTTCCTGCGTCACCTCCATAAATTCTTCTTTGGCGCTGTTGCCTCTGAACACACGATAACCTTTCAGGTCTTTCTCTGTGTTGTTATCCCACTTCAGCGTTACTACACCGGTAGAATCCACAGTGCCGGCCAATCCCTTTGGCATGTCCGGCGGAATGCTGTCTATCAGTTGCGCGAAATAAGGGAATGAATAAATGGCCTTGCCTCTTTTGGTGATGCCTTTAATCTTGTAATAGTTGGAGTTCATGGGCTTGGGGTCGGTGTAACTGTACACCGGCGCCTTGTCTGTTTTAAAGGTAGCGATGGGCAGAAACGGGCCGCTGCCCTTCTCCGAGCGGGTTACCACAATGGAAGACAGGTTTTTGGCCAGATCGCCCGGTAACAACCAGCGTAATTCAATCTTTTTATTTTCTATGACGATGATAGTGTCCATAACAGGCCTTTCTGCTACTGCCGGGATACCCATTCCCATCACCACCTGCGAGTACGGGCCATATTCCCCGAAAGGCGTGATACCTTTCACGCGGTAGTAATATTTAACGTCATTGTCAGGCAGCGAATCCTGGTAATAGGAAAAGCCGGCAGCATCGGGCGCTGTAGGCAGTACCGGCAAATCGCTCACCGGTTGAAATGTTTTTCCGTCGGTGCCGCGCTCCACCACATAGGCAGAATACATGCCCCGGTTGAAGTTGGTCAGCCACCCGAGTGTGGCCGTGCTGTCGGCGCAAACGATGGCCAGTTCAGGCGGCCGCACCAGCAGCACGGTTTCGTTGAGCGCGGTTACCACAATGGCGGTATCGATGACGAGGTTCTTCGGTTGCTGCGCGACGCTGATACGGTAGGCATACCGCTCTCCGGGGCGGACGGTGCTGTCTTCCAGGAAAAGGCCGGCAGCCCTGGCGGTGGCGGTGGACAGGTCGCAGCTCAGCAGCGCCATGCTCATGCGCCAGTCGTTTTGGCTCTGGTTTTCAAACCAGGAACCGATGCCTTCTTCCGGCTTCACTTTTTTCCCTCCTTCTCCATAGATCAGTTCCGCGATGGCAGCTATGCGCTCATCCTTACGGGCGGCGGCTTCCATCTGCTGCAGGGAATAAGGTTTCAGCGGTTGCGCCGTTAGTACCACCGGTTTAGGGTTGGGTACCAGTACGCCATTGACAGACGTTGTAAAACGCTCTACCGTATAGCCGTACTTGTTACCGATCTCCCAGGCGATATATCCGGCGGGCGACCAGCGCAGCTGGATGTTGCCGGGCTTGGGATTTGCTATACCCACAATACGGTGCTCACTTTGCTGTTGCTGCGCACTGGTATGCAGGTAGCCCATCAGCAACAAACTCACAGATAACAAACCGGTAAAAAGTTGACGGTACATCGATATTATAATTTATAGTAAATGCTTCGTGTAATGGTAGATGTTATATTGTTTTTGCCTGGCAGCCGGTATTGCAGCTCTACCGGGTAGAACTGGTTGCCCTGGAGGTCGGGAAACAGCGATGTCATCAGCCTGCTGATAGCCGGTGTTGGCTGTCCTCCGCTGATATAGTAGCGGTTTGCCTTGTTGAGCAACTCGTGGTAGTCGTCGTTGGCCACAAAGGAAACATAGTACATAAAGCGGCAGCGGCCGGCCTTTGAAGGCGCATAGCCATCGTTGATATTACCGTCTTCCAGTTTATAGCCAGCGATGTCATTGTTGTACAGTCTCACCGCTTCCAGTGGCGGTATGCCTCCGGTCACGTTCAGATCGCGGGTGATATTGATAGACGGATGGAACGGATAATTGTTGTACAGCAGCGGCATCAGCTGATTTTGCAGCCAGCCGTTGTTGGTACCCGCACGCAGGGTCACCAGGGGTTTGGTGGAGAAAGCGCCGTCGCCTTCCAGTTCAAATTTGTCGAAGGTTTCTTCCGCGTCAAAACGCTGGCCGATCACACTGATGTAATTGGTGGCCACATCGAAGAGGTCCCGCGCATCGGTCATGGCATTCATCTTTTCAGCGAACGTGCCGTAGCGGCTGGTGCGGAAGTTATAGCTGATCACTTCTTTGGTCACTGCGGAGCTGGCGTTGCCTTTCAGCATTTTCTGGGAGAAGGTGGTGGTGTCCCCTTCTTCGCTGATGGTCGTGGTGTTTTTGGTCACCACGTTATTGGCTGCCGCTTCTCCGTCGAGGGAAGCGCGGTTGATATTAAAGCTATAGATAGTCTCGCGGGACAGGTTGGCCGGAATATCAAAACCTATTTCTGCGGTGTTTTCTGTATAGGATACCGGCACAGCAGTTGACTGGCCCTGTGCAGTGGCCATAGCGGCATCGACTTTCCACTTCTTGCCGGAATTATCAACTTCCGCAAACAGGTAAGGCTGGCCGCGTTTTAATTTAATATAGCCTTTACCGTATTCTCTTGTCAGCAGGTTGTACTGGCGTTTTACCGGGTAAGCATACGCTACGTTCTCCCAGGGAATATAGTCAGGCGCTTCGCCGGTAGTGAAAGTAGCGGCTTTTGTTTCATAATCGATGTTATGGCCGTTTTTCAGCGCCTCCCAGCTGCCACCGTTCTGCCGGTCGATATGCACTTTGGCGGAAGCCGTGAGCGTGCTTTTCGGCGGGAGGATGTCACGCAGGGTGAGCGAAGCGGAAGAACCGTCAGCAGCCAGTTCTGTGGTACCTCTGATCTCGGTCTGTTCTTTCATCAGTTTCAGTTCATCCAGCTGAATACGGTAAGTGGCCACTTCATCAAATTCATTCATCATGCTGAACGGCTTGCCTACGGCCATATTGAATGCCACCTGCGGAGTGGCGAACACGCTGACGTCGTTGTTTTGGTCACCTGGTTTGATATCGCTGATCACTACTACGTTCAGTTCTTTGGCGCCAACCAGTTCACATTGCGATCCCAGCTCTATTTTGATGTTGGCCGTACCTTTGATGAGGCCGCCCAGCACGGCATATTTAACGCCTACCATACCGCGGAACCAGCTGGGGTTAGGCAGTTTAGCCTGGAGCAATACCGCTGCCGACAGTTTGGCGATGGAGAAGCCTCTTTTCTTTCCGAATACTTTCACGCGGATACCCACATCTCCTTTCACAAACACATAAGCCTGGCCCGAAGCGTACCAGCCGTTGAAACCGATAATGCTGTTGCTGCCTTTACACCTTGCCTCGCCGTAGTTGCGCAGCAGGATGTCTGTTCCGGCGCCGAGGGCAAACTCGCCATATACGCCGAAGTCGAAGGAAAAACCGGCCCTGAAGTGCGCGCCGAAGCCGAAGCCACCGCCTTTGCTCATGGTATTTTCCATGGCCATGAAGTTGGTGTTCACGTTATCAAACACTTCGCTTACTTCCTGTGGCACCGGTGGCATGTCTTCCACCTTGCTGCCCATCATGAAGTAGGTTTTTATTTCCGCCAGTCCGAGGATATTAAGGCCGAACATCTGCGACGGGCGGCCGATATAGAACCACCATTCGTTGGGCGCCATATGGAAGGCCGCTTCGCCCACCAGGCCGTTTTCATTGATGCCCCGCAGGACACCGGCAATATTGATATAGGTTTTGAAGCTGGCATCGTAGGTGCTGTTCACGTTATCATAACGCATTTTGAACTTCACCCATACCGGCGCCGAAGCATCTTCTTTTGCCTCATCTTTGCTTTTGGCTTTCAGTGCCTGATGTACCACATACCCTGCACCGTCGAACTGGGCGTAGCGGAAGCCGCCGTCCGTGCCGAATTGTACTTCCAGCGCCACGTTGGCGTTGACCACCATTTCCTGTACAAACGCCAGTGATACGCCGCCGATGAAGCCGAGGCCGGCATCACGGGTAGGCACATACGGGAATATTTCAGATACGTCTTTCAGACCGCCTTTTTGGTCCACCGCATTGCGGGACTCATACGGATCGAAGTTGGAAGGCCGTTCCATATGATAAGACATACCGCCCATAAGACCAGTGATCTGCAACATGCCGATGGGGATGGTTACACCGATGTAGGCGTCCACATGCCAGTAGCGGTAGTCGTCTTTGGAGCCGAAATAGGCGTTGGCCTTGGCTTTAGGAATAGGTCCGGGGATGGAGAAGTCCAGCATGCCGCGGAAACCGTTGCCATACACCGGATGATCATCGAAGATGGTGAGGATGCCATGCATGGAAAACGCCATCACTTTTACGGTGAGCTCTATGTCGTTCACCGCTACCTTGTCGAGTTTCCAGCGGGTCCTTGTTTTTTGTATTACAGAACCATCAACAGTGACGGATTGTGTTTCTTCCTCCTGTGCTGCCGTTACCACGAAAGATGTTTTACCGCTGAAGCCCTTGTCGCTGGAGTTCATGAAGTTAAGCCTCACGGTGGCGCCTATACCGATTTTTCCTTCAGAGATACCGATATGGATATCGTCAAATCCTATCGGGAACCCGCCTACTTTGGAGGTAGAAGTATCCGTATTCGTTATATCGAAGGTACCGCTGTGGACATAAGGTCGCTGGGTAGACAGCGTCAATTCCTGGAAACTGATATTATTGATATTCAGCAGGCGCTGTTTCAGGGACACTTTACCGTTCAGCACCGCCATCGGCACAAAGTCTTTTTCTGTTTTGGTGATCTGGATACGGCTGTTTTTGTTGAGCGTGATCTCTCCTGCAAAGAACGGGTACTTTTTATCTTCTGTGGTCCTTAAGGCGAAAGAATAATAAGTATCGCCGCCGCGCATGCTCACGGAGGCATCGTAGCCCAACGGGTCTTTGCCGAGGAAATCCACCTGTAGCAGGCCGGCCAGCTCTCCGCCATTGAGTTTGTTCTTGCTGAAGGAGAGCCCGATCTTATCAACGGACAAAGGCCATCCACCGGCGCTGGCATCGCCAAGCGGGAGAATGTTTTCAGCCGTGATGGCGCCACTGACGCCCTGATCGTCCAGGATAAAATTAGTGACAGACACTTTGGGGCGTCCTTTTTGGGTGGCCAGTTGTTGGGGCAGTCCTACTTCCAGTTCCTGTAAATAAAAGCCTCTCCACAACAGTGGGTTGCCCGGGTCAGTCAGCATATCGCCGGTAACGTTCAGCCCCGTGGGATTGGCGATATCGCTCATGTCCACGGTGGCGTTCTTCACTTTAAAGCTGAAATCTTTCAGGCCGTTGATATGGAAAGCAGGGATGTCTACACTGGCCATAATGTTGTTAAGATCATGCACATTCACCTGCATGGCTGCACGTAGTTTGTCGGAAGCCTTGTCTTCCGGTTGCAGCCAGCCTTTATCAAACTCGAAGATACCGCTGAGGTTAGCAGCACGGAAGCCGTTGCAGTCCCACTCTACGTAGTTGGTGCCGTCGCCGGGGAATATCAGATCGAGGTGATCATTGATAGGGATGTCTTTTTGTTTGAGCAGTACCAGTTTGGTAGAGCCGGAGGCCGCAATGCCTCCTGGCGTAAAGGCTACGTTTTTCGCTCCGAATATCAGTTCACTGTTGGTACCGGGAAAAGTAAACCGGAAATAAGCGTTGAAATAAGCGCCGGAAGGTGTCATGCGGGCGCTGTCTATTGCGATGACATAAATTTTTCCGTTGATCTCCCTTACCAGTCCTACCGGCAGGCTGCCCATCTCTTCTGCGCTCAGCGCATTCACATATCGGCCTTTGTCTTTGATGTTTTTAAAAACGCCTTCCACATAGTCCACCACATCTGCTTTTTGGGCAGTGTCGGCCATGGGCGATAGATACGAAGAATCAGTGACAGCAGCATAACCGGGTTGAAGGCATAACAGTAGCAGCGCCAGCAACCATAGCGACAGTGCAGGGACAGGGTTAGGGATATTCTTGAACATTGGTCAACGGGATAGGCCCTTAAAAATGTTTATTTCACGGTATTGCCTCAAATATATATTATTTTTTATAATTAAACATTTTTTTAATCCGTACAATAAATGAGAGCGTGATTTACAGACCAGGACTGACGTTAGGCCCGCAATCATGCAACAGGGAGATCTTAACCCGGGCGATGTTTTTGGAATTACGATCTTGTTAACGTATTTTTGACGCAAAGTAATTTTCCAAACAAATGAGCGGTATACGGTACATCAAGGGAGATGCCACACAGCCTGTTGGCGACGGCAGCAAAATCATTGTCCATATCTGTAATGATATCGGGCGTTGGGGAAAAGGATTTGTAGTGGCAGTATCCGCCCGGTGGCCGGAGCCGGAAAAACAATTCCGCGAATGGTATGCTTCGGGGGAAGGATTTGCCTTAGGCAACGCGCAGCTAGTGGCGGTGGAACCGCACCTCTGGGTGGCGAATGTGATTGGTCAGCATAAAATCACCAACGCTAAAAACAGCCTCCCTCCTGTCCGTTACGAAGCTATACAGGAAGGACTGCGGCAGGTAGCGGATTTTGCGCGCACACATAAGGCGACGGTACATATGCCGCGTATTGGCTGTGGCTTAGCCGGCGGCACCTGGGACAAAATAGAACCGATCATCCAACAGGAGCTGGCGGATAAAGGTATTGAAGTAACAGTGTATGATTTCAACTAGGGGTTCCCGTTAGTACTGCTTTCCGGCCGTCAGCCCAACAACAGGCGACAAGTATCAACAGCCCGCAAAAAAGCATAACGCCTACGTACATAGGTATACCCTACAGGTAACAGTTATTATTTACCGTTGACAAGTTTTGTGATCAACGCTGTAAAACTCTCTGCATATAATTCAAACGCCCATTTACCCTGACCATGTTCCGCAGTATATACCGGCGCATCGCCGTCTTTCACCGCCGAAAGGTCCAGGCAGTAAGGATCAGCGCCGTCATCGCCGATCACCAGCAAGTGCGAAGGCCAGTCTGCCAGGTTTTCGCCGGTAACGGTATTATAAGCGTAACCTCCCTGCCGCTCCGCCAGTTCATGGGCGCCATACAGAAAAAGACCCTCTACAAAGTCCGGCCCGACAAGGGTTACTTTCAGCGGGGAATAGTATTGCAGAAAAGTAGCATACACTTCAGGCAATGCCCAACGGTCCCGTATATACGATATGTCTTTTTCATCGGCCATTACGAGCCAGTCAGACGGGTTAGCGTGGTCTTTATTCTTACGCCGTTTTTTCTCCAGCTGTTTGTCCAGTTTGGCCATCAGTTTCTCGAAATCATTGCCTGGATGGAGCAGCGACGGATGCACCTGTGGCGGCGCATATCCCGCGCCATCAGGGTATCCCTGTTCCTGCCAGGCGATCAGTTCATCCAGCCGCAACTGCTCCGGCTTCCAGTAGCCAGGGTCTGAAGGCAGTTCTCTGTCAAACGGCTGACGGCTGTACATCGCCAGGCTTTTAACTGCCTTGGCGCGCTTCTCTGTGGGAAGGTTTTCATTGGCGGCCAAAGCCACGAGTGCGGGATAAGCCTCGCGGCCTGCGGTTTTCAGCAAGCCATCTGTTGCCCGGTAAGCGAGGGCCGGTTCGGTGACGGCCCACTCAAAAAAAGACCGCCAGCTATTTTCCGCAGGAGCTACAAGTTGAATAATATCTGTCATCAGGAAAGCACGCCAGTGCATCAGGCGTCCTTCACGGACATAACGTACCAATGCTTCGATCACCGCTTGCCGGTCTTTGCCGGCATAGCTGCGAATAAGTTTATCTTTCAGCGTAGCGAACTTATTGCCATCTGTTTCCGCAAACAAAGTATCGATCAGGTTAACTAAAGTATTGCTCATGTGCCGCAAGGTACAACATTATCAAATGTCTGCACGGCGCATGGCCTGCTCGATGTCCGCTCTCAGGTCGGCCACGTCTTCAATGCCGACAGACAGCCGCAACAGATTATCCGCAATGCCCAGCTCCTCCCGCGCAGCAGCCGACAACGCGCGATGTGAGGTGGTGGAAGGCTGACAAATAAGACTCTCCACCCCGCCAAGGCTCAGCGCCGGCCTTATCAGTTCCAGGTGATCGAGGAAAGCATTTAGCTTATCAGGCGTGGTATTCAGCTCAAAGGACAACATCCCGCCGAAGGCGGTCATCTGATCACAGGCCAGCTGGTAATCGCGATGGGTGGGCAATCCGGGATAAAACACCTGTCCTACTTCCGGGCAGACAGACAGATACTCGGCCAGCGACAACGCATTGGCATTATGCTGTTGTACCCGCAATGCAAGTGTCTTAAGGCTTCTCTCTGCCAGGTAGCATTCCTGCGGCGCCAGCGATCCGCCATATGTTCTGGCCGTGTCCATGATCCTGTCATGATGTTCGGCATGTGCAGATACCAGCACCCCGAAAGGCAGGTCGTTATGGCCGCCCAGGTATTTGGTACCGCTGTGTACCACGATATCAATACCAAGCAGCAACGGCTGCTGGTTCAGCGGCGTGGCGAAAGTATTGTCTACAATGGTCACAATGCCACGGCTGGCTGCCAGCGACGCGATGGCTTTTAAAGGCACGATGCTCAACAGCGGATTGGCCGGTGTTTCGAGGTAAATAACTTTGGTATGCTTCTGCAGTTGCGCTTCAAATTCTGCGAGCGTATTGCCGGCATAACTGCAACGGATACCCCGTTTGGGCAGCTCCTGTTCCGCCAGCTTCCAGGTGCCGCCATACAGGTCTCGCGAAAACAGCACATGATCGCCCTGCTGGGCAAATGATAGTATGGCGGTGGTGATAGCCGCCATACCGGAGCTGTAAGCCATGCCCCAGCTGCCTTTTTCGAGATTGGCGACTATCTGTCCCAGCCGTTGCTGATTGTATGTCGAATAAAAACCCGGATACCGCATAGCATCGGTATCCGTATAGGCGTATGCTACCGCGGGCATCACAGCGGCGGTAACGGCTCCATCGAGGGTACCGGAAAGGTCCAGCGGATGCACACATAAGGTGCCGGTGTTTTTCATGGCTACTGCTTTTGGTTCTCCCTAAAATTACCCAAAAGGGCAAAGGAAAGCAAACAGCCGGGAAATTACTTTTGCTGCAAGGCCTGTAACTGCTGCTCCAGCACGCGCTGCCTGTCTTTCAGCGCGCTCATGTCTGCTTCCAGCTTTTTGCGCTGTTGATTTTCCTCCAACAGGTACAATGTCAGCTCTTCCACTTTTTTCAACAGCGCTTTATTCATCTCCCCTACGTCCTGTCCTTCTTTTTCCACGACTGCCGCCGCTGGTATTTCCGAAAGATGACCATTGGTCTGGATATAATCTCCCACTTCCTGCAAGGGGGGCAGTTGGTAGTCTTTATGGAACACATAGTCAGGCCAGCCGGTAGCGGTCACTTTTATTTTCTGTGCGGTAATAGTGCCTGCCACCGCCAGTTTGGACTGTGGCGTACGGGTACCAATGCCAACATCGCCGTTCATAGTGGCAGCGATAGCGACTTTGGCGGAGGCAGCATCATACGGATTACCAACAAAAAGGTTCCATTCGTTGGTCATAGGCATCAGTCCCACAGGAGCAGCTGTATTTCCTTTCGCGCTCAGGGGCACCCAGCTGTCGGTGAAGTTGACGGAACGAACTTTAATATCCACTTTTATGTCTGACGCAACACCCCAGGTGGCCATCGCCCTAACCCGGAAACGCGTATTTCCATATTGAGAATTTACGTCGATTGCAAAACTTTCAACTGCTGATTCAACATACCCTCCTTTGTTGATACGGCCGGCTTCCCGCCATACATCAGGGTTAGCATGAGACACACTCACCAGGAACGTGGCCGCAGCGGCAATGTTGCCACGTGTATACGAAATTGACACCTCATAATGCCCCGAGGCACCGGCATTGGAAGGAACTGCTTTCAGAAACTCTACATAGTCGCCCACTACATAATTACCGGGAAAGGTGACGGAAGTAACATAAACATCATTGCTCTGCGCGCGGGCACCGGAAAAAATTAACAAAAAAGCTAACACTGTTAGCGCACAGTACAGGGATATTTTTTTCATATAGGATTAAAAGGATTTTTGTAAAGATAACCGCTTTTTCCCTTCATTATCCAACAACGTACTATCTACCGGGTTACCAGAGCAAATGATCTTCGCTTTGGGAAGCGCCAGCAATGGCCTCAGGTCCTTTACCCTGTTGTTGGAGATATCAGCTTCCTGCAATGCAGGCATACAGTGGATAAAACTGATTTCCTGTAATTTATTCCCTTTTAGGTAGATGGTAGTAAGATGGTTGAGTAATGTTGTACACGTAATACAGGTAAGATTGTTAAATGTGGCGGAAAGGTTTTCCAGTACAGGGAATGCTGACAATGAAGGAAGTATTGTTAAAAGGTTATCCCCCACCCGGAGATTTTTCAACCGGGGCATAGAGGGGATATTCAATGCCGTGATCATGTTATGGGTGAGATCCAGCTTCTCCAAGTCCATGAAGCCCGACAGAGTAACCGGCCCCTTGATTTTGTTGTTACTCAGGTCCAGCTGCTGCAGTTTTTTGAGCTCCGTTATGGGAGAAATGTCTGTAATACTACAGCCGGGCAATGTTAGTATCTGCAAATCAGTTTTGCCTTTCAGGGGCAGTAGATTTTTGACAGGCAACGGCTCGCCGCCATACCCGATCAGCAGTACCCGGAGATGACGCATGGGCTCAATGCCCGCCAGGCTAACCAGTTTATTTTGCCGGGCATCGAGGTATTGAAGCTGTGTAAGACCACGAAGGGCTGTCAGGTCTTTTATTTGGTTGTCACTGATATTGAGGTGGGTCAGTTCTTTCAGATTCATCAACGGGCGTAGGTTAGTGATAGCGCCGCCGTATTTTCGGTTGGAACCGTTTAGGTCCAAGTATTTCAGGTGAAGAGTGTATTTCAGTTGCTGGAAAATGACATCTTCCTCTTTATGGTTGATATCCAGCGAATCGGTTTTCAGTAGTTCAGATAACGGCGTATGCTGGCCTTCGATGGTGAAAAAATATATACCGTTTTCCTGTATCACCTCCCCTGCCGCGATAGCCCTGGACAGGTCTATTCCCGCTTTCAGGTATATTTTACGCAGACTGTCCTGAGCCATGCCCAGGTGACTGAATAACATTAACAGAAAAACGATCGCGTTTTTTTTCATCAATTTTTTTTAGCCGGAGCTACCGCTGGCGCTCCTTCCTTTTTGGCACCTGTCTTGTCGCCAGCTTTGGGCATGGCTTCTTCGGGCGCCAGTTCATTTTTAAGTTTTTCTCCTTCCGGATCTTTCATCTCCACCATTGTACCAGTGGCTTCATCTTTTTTTGTTCTGCTTTCAGATAAGAGCTTCAGGTTTTTGATGACGATATCTTTCTGGGATTTAGTCCCGTTAGTATGTAAGTTACGATAATGTGTAAATACTTTCAGCCCGTCGTCCAGGCGGGCCCTTTTAATGAATTCATTCCTTTCCCCCAGGTGTTTATAACCACCGTTTACTTTCAGGGTGGTCAGTTTAATATCGTCCTGGTCCGCATAGGTGGCCAGTATTTTAGTAGTAACAGCCCAGAACACTAAACTGATGTTCCCCAATGGAAAAGGAAGTCCGGGTATATAAAGACATAGTTAGTAATTTAGGTAATTCGATCTGGGTAACTAAGCCTGGCGGCTAATCGTTTACCTAATTTAAGGGAATTTTGCGGTTATTCCAGAACTATTTTTTGACGGCATTAGCTTTTGCCTTCAAGCCAGTTCTTGAATTCCGCCACCCTCTCACGGCTAATAATAACATCAGTATCAACATAAGGCGCTAATTGAAGAATTAATCTGCTATTGTAATAAGTCGTTATTTTTTTGATGGCATCAATGTGAATGATAAACTGCCGGTTGATCCGGAAAAACACGTTGCGGTCCAGCATCTTCTCTATCTGGTCCAGCGAATAGTCCAGCGGAAAACGTTGGTTCGTGACCGTAGTGGCCACTGTCATCCCTTTGGAAAAATGCAGGTAAGCGATGTCCTGTGCTTTCACATATACCAGCTGATTATTGATCTTGCCGATAAAGCGGGTACTGTTACGTTTCATGAACTCTTCGGCGAGCTGCTCAATACTGATGGCCGTAGCGGCGGAAGGCCGGAAATGTTCATACTTTTGCAACGCCCGCTTCAGCTCTTCTGCATCTATCGGCTTCATCAGGTAGTCGATACTGTTCACCTTAAAAGCCTGCAATGCAAAACCATCATAGGCGGTCGTGAAGATAATGGGCGTATTTACTTTCACCTGGCTGAACATTTCAAAGCAGTTGCCGTCCGACAGCTGGATGTCCATCATCATCAGGTCTGCGGCAATGCCCTGCTCCAGCCATTTGACGCCCTCCGCAACAGATTCTATCACGGCCACGACTTCTATCCGCGGATCGTACTGGCGTAACAGTTGTATCAGGCGTTCGGCATTATGCATCTCATCTTCAAATATGACTATCTTCATGTGGCAGTTATAATCGGAATTTTTACAATGAACATATCACCAGCCTGCAATACTTCAATTCCCTGTTCGCTGATCAGCGCGTAGCGCTTCTGTATGTTCTCCAGTCCTATACCGGAGGATATCTCCGTGCTGGCTTTGCGACGGATATGATTGGACACCACCAGGCATCCGTCTTCATGTTTAACGTTGATCACCAGCGGATCAGCAGAAGAAAAACGGTTATGTTTGATCGCGTTTTCGATGAGCAGCTGCAACGACACTGGTGGTATCATTCCTTTACTGCGTACTTTTTCATCGATGTCGATCCCGAACTGTATGCTCTGCTGATGCCGTATGCGCATCAGGAAGAGATAAGACTCCAGGAAATCCAGCTCTGTTTGTATGGTGACAAGGTTCTCAAATTTTTTATCGAGAATATAACGATAGGTCTTCGCCAGCTGTGTGATATAGTCAGCCGACAGGTCCGGGCTTTTGTACACCAGGTTGGTCAGCACGCTCAGCGAATTAAAAAAGAAATGCGGGTCTATCTGGTTCCGCAGCGCGTCGTACCGCGCCTGTATATTCTCCCGCTTCAACCGCTCCGCCTGCACCTGGTACTCTTTCCAGGCGGTATAATAATAGATGATGCCGTTGAACGTCAGTATCAGCAGGTAAAACATGAAGATACCAAAGTTGAGATCATAGCTCAGCCGCTTAAAACTCTCCCATGCTTCATAACGGTGAAACAGTACGATGTCGGTGACTGCATAGAGGAAACCGAAACCAATAGCGGCCAACATACCATACAATACCAATGCACAGCACAGGAGCGTCAGCCGGCGGGAAGCGCTGCCGCCTCCTATCCGCTTTTCCAGCACCCGGGCCAGCCACACCGCCCCTTCCCATACGATCAGCCCGAAAACCACGTATACCAGACTGAAGGTCCACCCCCTCACGTCCATCACCCGCAAATCATTCACAAACGTGTGGTCAAAAGATTTGAAGATAATGCTGAAAGTGAACAATACCAGTATCCTGGACAGATACAGGAACAGCTTGCTGGAGAATAAAGGTTCGTTTTCCTGGAAATTCATAATATACTGTACTCCTAAAAATAGTTATTTTCCCGAAACCAGTTGAATGCGCCGCTGACGGCATCTTCAATCGGTGTATATCTCACCTGCAGCTCCCGTTCTGATTTTTTTCCTGAATAATAATTGTCGATGCACAACAGGTAAGCCGATGTGTAATTCAACTTACTGTGAAACCGTGTAAACCGCTGCAGGAGTGATCCTGCCATGCCACCGATCTTCAGCGCCACCTTTGGAATACGCACCATCAATTTCTTTTCTCCCGCCACCCGGTTTACCAGGGCAAAAAACTCCCGGTAACTGAGGTTATGCCCGGCCAACAGATAACAGTCGCCCGTTTTACCATAAATGATCGCATTGATGATTCCCCGGCACACGTCCTGTATATGCACGAAATTTTTTCCTCCCGGAGGATAAAACAGCACTTTCTTACCCAGACCGTACAACAGCAACTTGCCCGAACTGGGCTTCACATCGCAGGGGCCGAGCATAAAAGTGGGATTGACCACCACTCCCGGCAGCCGCGATGCTGCCACCTGCTCCAGCACATATTGCTGTGCAAGGTATTTGGTATTGATATACCCCGAATTGGCGTTGAACAGGGTGAAGCCGTTCAGCTCACTGCCCGGATGCAGGCGGCTGCCCGGTCCGATGGTATTGGCGGTGCTCACGTAAATGAACCGTTCCACCTTATGCCGGATGCAGGCTTCCACGATATAACGCGTACTGGTGTAGTTGATCCGTTCGTATTCCTCAAAAGGGATGTCCCACTGATCGGTGATACAGGCCGCATGCACCACGATGCTGCAACCGGCCACCGCGGCCATCACATCGTCCGGATTATCGATATGCCCGTAGTACACTTCACAGGGAATATCGGCAATACCTTTCAGATCTGCGGTCGGCCTTATCATCGCCTTGATGTCATATCCCTGCCGGTATAGTTCCCGGGTAAGATTGGAGCCAAGGAAACCGTTGGCGCCTGTCACTAGTACTGTCTTCATGTTTTTGCTCAGATGGTAAATTGTATTTCCTTTTTCACTTCTCTCGACACCAGTTTCAGTTTGAATGACAACGGCAGCAGCTGCATCAGGGTGTGATTGATGCGGTTCATCAGCCCGGGGATGATCACCCGGCATTTGCTGAACGTTCCTTTCAGCGCGATGGCTGCTATCTCCGATGTGTTCAGCAGTCCCATTTTACCTTTAAAGCCCTGCCCGATGATCCTGCGGGAGGTATGTGAATTGGTCATGATAGGCCCGGGATACACTACGCTCACAAACAAACCGGTGCCGGACAACTCTTCTCTCAACCCCAGGAAAAAAGAAGAGATGAAAGCCTTGGAGGCTGGATATACCGTTTTATAGGCAATAGGCGTGAATGCCGCCATGCTGGCGATATTCATGATATAACTCTCTTTGTGCTGCAACAGGTGCGGTATCAGCATCCGGGTAACGATCACGGTGCTACGGATATTCAGCTGGATGATACTGTCTATCCGTTCCAGCGAAGTGTCCGTGATAGCGGACGTTCCGCCAATGCCGGCGTTGTTGACCAGGAAATCCACCTGGTATTGAGACATCACTTCCTCCAGGGTTTGTTGCAATAAAGTGGTATTGGTCATATCGAATTCAAAAAAACGGACATCCACCCCATATTCCAGCTCGAGGCTCTCTGCCAGGGAGAACATATTACCTCCCGGCAGTGCCATCAGGATAAGGTTCCGGCCCATTGCAGCACATTGCCGGGCAAACTCTTTTCCCAATCCTGAACTGGCCCCTGTGATCATTGTGTACTTTGCAGGTTTCATCATATGATTGTTGGCTTTTAGTCGTCAAAACAGCGCTCACTGTTTTTGCTCATATTACCGGACACAAAAATGCAGTAGCGCGAGGCTACTGCAAATGAATTTCCTTCGAGTTGAGGAAAAAAGGCCATGAGCCGTCAGACCAGCTTTTCAGCCGGCGTGAGCTTCTGACCAATACCGCCGTCTACCAGCAGCTCTTCACCAGTGGTGAAGGTAGCGTCGAAAGCGAGGAACAGCACGGCTTTGGCCACTTCTTCGGGGGAACCGTGGCGGCCCATCGGGGTAAGGATATCGCCGGTTTTGCGGAAAGCGGCCCTTTCTGCTTCGGTGGCGTCGGTCACCCCCATGGTAGGCGTGTCTATAAAACCGGGGCTGACAGCATTCACGCGGATACCTTTAGGCAACAGTTCCGCGGCGAAGTTTTTCGCGAAAGCCCGCAATGCCGCTTTGGTGCCGGCATATACGCTCATCCCCGCATAACCGGAACTGTCGGCCACAGAGGTGGTGAAAACAATTGACCCTCCGCGGCTGATCAGCGGCACCAGCTGCTGCACGGTGAAAAAGCTGCCCCGCGCATTGATCGCAAAAGCCTGGTCATAAGCTTCCGGGGTCACGGTGTCCAGCATGGTCAGGGAGGAGATGCCCACATTGATATACAGCAGGTCGATAGCGCCCAGTTTCTCCCGGACAATAGCGCCCAGCTCTTTGATATCCGCCATGCTGGCGGCATCGGAGACAATGGCATGCGCCCTGTCGCCCAGCGTCCGGCGGACAGCCTCCACATTGGCGGGATTGCGGCCTGTCAGCAGCACAGTAGCGCCCTCTTCGAGCAACATTTTCACGGTTGCCAATCCAATGCCGTGCGTTCCGCCGGTGACTACCACTTTCTTTCCTTCGTATTTACCTGGTTTCATGTTACTTGTTTTTGTGTTGAATTGATTTGCTTTGAATGTGTTTGCTGTTCGTTTTTTGACAACACAAAGTGACGCCGATAAAGGGAAAGAGTCAAGAATGGCAATTATCTTCGGATACGGATAATTTTTTCCGTATACTCCGTTTGCGGAAATAGGGATAAATTTGTCAGTGTATAAAAACCGAGACGATGTACGAAAAGAAGATTCCCAAAAACTTTAGCTGTGGCATGGCCGTACTGATGGAAATTATCGGCGGCAAATGGAAATCCTATCTGATTTATCTGATCAACAACGATGTGAGGAGACCTGCCGACCTGCAACGGGCCATCCCTTCCGCAAGCCGCCGGGTGCTGGACCTCCAGCTGCGGGAACTGGAATTTCACGGTATCATCAAAAGAGTGATCTATCCGGAGATGCCGCCTAAAGTGGAATATTTCCTCACTCCTTTCGGTGAATCGATGTTGCCCGTGGTGGCTGCTATGGAAGCGTGGGGAGGAGAATATATGGAAACTTTCCGCCAGCTGATGGAAAGCAAAAAGAAAAGCATCCTTACAGACGGTGAATCTGTGGAAATAAAACAGGAACCCGTAATCCGGCGCCGCCGCACCCTGGCAAAAGCAGTATAGGCGTCTATTCCACTTCCCTGACGGCAGAGAGGCCGACCGGCAGGTAAACGGTGAAGCGGGTGCCTTTGTCTACGTTGCTCTCTACGGTGATCGTACCGTTGTTCTGTTGGGCGAACTCTTTACAGAGAATCAGTCCGAGGCCTGTTCCCCGCTCCCCGCTGGTGCCGTAGCCAGGGCTCTGGTTATAGGAGAACAGGTTTAACACCTGCGTAGGCGGCATGCCCGTGCCATGGTCTGTAATGCTGATGCCTACCTGTGCGCCCGCCATCTGGGCTTTCAGCTCTATCACACCACCGGCATAACTGAACTTGAGCGCGTTGCTGAGGAAATTACGCAGTATCACCGATACCTGGTCCTTATCGGCATACAACATCAGGTCGTCCGGAATACTGGTCTCCACCGTAATGCCTTTCTGCTGGATCGTCATCTCAAAAAAATACAAGACCTCGGTGGCCAGCGGTCCCAGGTAAAAATTAACCGGCTGCGCCTGAATACCTTTCATACTACGGGAGCTCCAACGCAACACATTATCCAGCGAGCCTCCCAGCTGGGATATCTTTTTATGCAGGATGGCCGCTGCGTCTTCCATCTCATCTTCCGGGTACTCTCCTTTGCGGAACATGTCCAGCAGGATTTCCAGCGTGGCCAGCGGACTGCGGATGTCATGCGCCACAATGGAGAAAAGTTTCTCTTTGTCTTTGTTCATAGTGGCCAGCGCCTCCCGCTGCTTTTCTATCTCCGCCTGATAATCTGACTGGATATGTTTGAAAAAACTCAGGGCCACGATGATAAAAACAAGGGACGTGGCTATATTGGCCCATACCCGTACCCGTGGCACGGGTTCTGCCAGGTACCAGTGCTGCGGCATCAGCACAATCAGCAGGAAAGCACCAATGATCAGCAGTCCCAGACTGGCATTGAGCCATTTATTGTCATACACCAGCAGGCAGCTGATGAGGATATTGAGCAGGAAATATTCCGCGCCGTTGTGAAAGAAAAGACCTGTAACGGTGTATATCGCCACGCTACAGAGAATGGCCACCATGCGGGCGCTGAGATAACGCTGCTTCCAGTGCAGCCATAATACAAATACGTTGATAGAGCTGGTCAGCAGGTTAAAGACGGCCAACAGGTAGCGGCCCTGACTACAGTTCAGAACAGCGAAAAACAGCATAAAGGGAATGCAGGGAATGGCCAGCAGGTTCAATAGTTTGGTACGCCGGGATTCAATAAAGGGCATCAGCGGACTTACGCCAACATTGACGATATAATTCCACGCTCGCAGTGTAAGTTGGTATAGATAGCCAGAAAGACCCTTATGCATAGGACTGCAAATATACCGCGAAAATCGGCTTATCAAGCAGTCCCTAGCCTTCTTTTCCGGCGGGCCACAGCATGATGTCCAGCAACACCGCAGCCGTCAGCAGCAAGATAAAGAGAATGATCCTGAAGGCCAGTACCACGCCACCCACCTCATTTTCCCGGTATTGATGCCAGGCTTCCACCACTTTTCCGCCGTATTTTACGATCAGCACAGCTTCGATGACGAGAAAAACCAATATTACTGTCCATTCAGAGTAAGGATGCATAGCGCTTGCGTTATTTGTTTTGGTGATCCCAGGGCTGAAGCCCTGGGTTAAGATGTTATTGAGGCACATTCGTCCTCTTCATACTGAACAGCCTGAAACACAATGTAGCCCAAGGCTTCAGCCCCGGGACACTATAAAGATTGGCGTTTCAGCTCCTCCACGGCGTGGTTGGCCGCCCTGGCGGTAAGCGCCATATAGGTAAGGCTTGGGTTCTGGCAGGCGGAAGAGGTCATGCAGGCGCCATCGGTCACGAATACGTTTTTCACGGCATGTACCTGGTTCCATTCGTTGAGCATGGATGTTTTAGGGTCTCTGCCCATGCGGGCGGTCCCCATTTCATGGATGGCCATACCGGGATAGGAATCGCGGTCGAACGGCTGTACGTTTTTCAGGCCTGCTGCTTCCAGCATGGCGGCGGCTTCGCCGGCCATGTCCCTGCGCATTTTCTTTTCGTTGTCTTTGAATTCGCAGTTGATCTTCAGTACCGGCTGGCCCCAGGCGTCTTTCACGGTATGGTCAAGGCTGACCATATTTTCTTTATAAGGCAGGCATTCGCCAAAGCCCATCAGTCCCATCTGCCATGGGCCGGGTTCTGAGATATAATCTTTAAACGCGCCGCCTACGCCCAGTTCGGCGATACCTCTCGCCCATCCGTTACGGCTGCTGTAGCCGGTATAACCGAAACCGCGCAGGTAGTCCCGTTTGTCTTTACCTACATTGGCAAAGCGCGGGATATAAAAACCGGCGGGGCGCTGGCCGTGGTAGTATTTATCTGCAAAGTCTTCTGATATGCCGCTGGCGCCGGCATGGAAATGATGGTCCATCAGGTAATGGCCCAACACGTCGTTATCATTGCCCAGTCCTTGCGGGAAGCGGTTGGACGTGGAGTTGAGCAGCACAAAGGTGCTGGCCAGCGCGGAAGCGTTGAGGAAGATGATCCGGGCGTGATACTCGGTCATCCCCCTGGTGTGTTTGTCGATGACGCGCACGCCGGTGGCTTTGCCTTTCTTTTCGTCGTAGATGATACTGTTGACCAGGGAGTCTGTCAGCAGGGTAAGATTGCCTGTTTTCACCGCTGCCGGCAATGTAGACGCCTGTGTGCTGAAGTATGCGCTGAAGGGGCATCCGCGGGAGCAGCGGTCGCGGTACTGGCATTTGTTGCGGTCGCCGATGGCCTGTGTGAGGTTGGCGGTGCGGAAGATGGTCATGCGCCTTTCGGGGAAGGCCGCTTCCAGCTTACCTTTCACATGTTTTTCAAAGCAGTTCATTTCCATCGGTGGCTGAAACACGCCGTCCGGCAGGTGTGGCAGCCCTTCTGCCTGTCCGCTGATACCAGCGAAGGCTTCCACATGGGAATACCACGGGGCCAGGTCTTTATAGCGTATCGGCCAGTCGATACCGATGCCTTCTTTGAGATTGGCTTCAAAATCCAGGTCGCTGAGGCGCAGGGAACCGCGGCCCCACATGATGGACCGGCCCCCCACGATGTCAGCACGCTGCCAGTCGAACCGCTTTTCTTCGGTGTACGGGTTGTCGCCGTCTTTCATCCAGTAACTATGGTTGAATTCCGTGTAAACTTTCTCCCGGATAAGATATTGATGGTCTTTTTTCTGCCCGTTGGTAAGCACGCCGCGGTGGGGCACTTCCCAGGGCGCGGCGGTAGCCGTTTCGTAATCCTTTACATGTTCCAGCTGACGGCCCCTTTCTATCATCAGCACTTTCAATCCTTTTTCACACAGCTCTTTGGCTGCCCAGCCGCCGGTAATACCGGAGCCTACTACTATCGCGTCGTATGTATTGGCCGCTTCGGCCTTCAGGTTCAGATTGATCATTCCACGGAATTTACTGGCAGGCCGAAAAATAATAAAATATTCATACAAACCTAACAGAAAAGGGACGACCGGAAAGCCATGCAGATGATCTGCTTCTTTCTTTCAGCGCCATACGCCGACTGAAGCACAGTGATTTGATGGGGTCATTTATCGCCTTTCAGTTTTACCACCACCCCGGGCTTGCCGCTCTTTATGCCATATTGCTTTTTCAACGCGGCTTTATCGAGAATAACAATGCTGGCGAAAGTCTCCGCGGTAACTTCGGCGAGAGACGATTCAGGCTGATGGGACAAGGGTTTTCCTCTTAGGATATATATCACTCCGCTGTCAGCATCCGGCGACGGTACCAATTTACGGTAAGCCTCATCCTGGCTGAAGATGTTCCAATAACGGTGACGTACAAACTTTTTTGTTTCGATAAAAATGGCACCCTTGCTGCCCACCAAAATTTTGTCTGTGGAATGCATTAATGTCGTCACACGGCTAATATTGCCGGAGGCAAATACCTGGTCCAGGTCGGGCACCAAAACACTGTCTACATAATAATTCGCGGACGCTGTCAAGTCCAGCCCGGATTCCGCAGGATGGCAGCCATAAACAAGATCGATGCCGGCGATAGGCTTTTTTCTATAGTAAGCGTCATCTATGGGATATAAGGGCTTCCGGCTGTAATCTTTTTTTACATAAAACTGAATCAGGCTGTTAGATAGTATCAGGTAATCACTACCCGGCCGGGACATCCACATCCATCTGTTTACCAGTTCAGGATACATCCGGAGCACATCGGCGGCCTTCAGGCGCCGGACATCAATCGCTTTTCCATCCGGTAGTTTGCCTTTGAAATCAGGTGTAAGCCGGATTTTGGCGATATAGCGGCTGTTCCGTTCTGTTTGAAAGATCATGCCCGGGTACCTGGCAGTAATATATCCTTTGCCATATTCATAACTACTGTCCGGGCGGAGCGCCTTTCCCGGATACTCCATTTCTGTCACTTTTACTGGTTGCAGGGCATTACCGGCCTTTTCCAGATCATCCAGCGTGGTATAACAAAGACAGACACCGGCAACGGTCCGCTCGGGTTTATCAAGTGAGGGTTGTTGAGCATACACGGTACCGCTGGCAAGCAGCATACCGAAGAGCAGGGGTAACCTTATGGCGGGCATGGGAAATGCGGTTTCACTAAAGATAAATAAAAGAACCGCAACAATCAGACGACTGTGCGGCTTTTTTCACTTTAAACCAATTACTACTTTGGTGGGTACTGCATAAGAGAATTTTCAAAAGAATATTGGGGTACAACAAACAATGGGAATTACTGATTAAGACGACGCTAATTAGTAGTTCGTATGGCGGAAGGAAAGCAGCGTTAAGGCTGTAAGCCCTTGTCATACACCGTGTTAAATGATGGTCAGACAAAAGCTGCCCTCTCTTCGGAAACAAAATTATCGTGATTACCGACAGGCGAATAGTACAAATGCGACATTTTTTTTATTGGTTCATCATCCGGTGAAGACGGATCGTGTTCTCCAGGGAGGTCTCGTCCAGGATGGAGGGGGTGATGCCAGCGAACTCCTTAAAATCACGGATAAAATGCATCTGGTCATAGTAGCCGCTCATATGCGCAATGCGCGTCCAGGTGGCTTCCGGATGTAGCTCTTTCAGGTGGTAGGCCTTACAGAAACGGATCAGCCGCGCATAACGTTTCGGCGACATACCCGTACGCTCCACCACTTTACGCTCAAACTGCCGTACGCTCACACAGGCGTCGGCAGCGAGCTTTTCGATGGTCATATTTCCGGCGTTCGCCACCAGGTTGGTCATCACCAGATCTACCGGCAGCAAAGGCTTAAGACGGGACAGTTTTTTGAGCAGGTAGGTTTGCACGATACGGACCATCAGGTCCCAGTCATCCGTATTCTCCTGTAACTGTTCATTGATTTCCTTTATTTCATTGCCCAGCAGCATACTGGTATCGAAGTCCTGTTCCTGCATTTCCGTCATGGGGATATTGAGCAGCCGAAACAATCCCCCGGGCTTAAACGCCACGCCCAGCGCCAGGTGATGCCGCCCCAGGTCCAGCATTACGGAGCGTTCCAGCGGTCCTACCGTCAGTGACACCGACTTGGTCTGGAAATCGTTGCTGTATACCCGCAACACCTTAATAGGGTCTTTGATATAAAACATGATATACCGCTGATAGGCAGGCACAAAACGGTACATATTGGAAAGTTCCGGTGATTTGGCAAAATCAGCTTCATAGATAGTGATGTTGGCAACAACGTCCTGCAGCGCAGGGTGTGGCGTATAGGCTTTCATGCGTGGGTTCATCTTCCTCAGTTTTATAGGTTATTTATCGACCGGCACTCCCAACTAATGCCCGCCATCAAACAAATGTAAACATTCACCTTCATAGTACGATACCGTGCCGGGCTATTCAGAAAACACCAGCCAGGGGTAAAATTCGCCCTAAAAATACCGGAAAATTTGAAGATCTTGGCCTCCACATCAATCGTTTGCTTATGTCTTCGAGAAGAAATTTCCTGCTGCAGGCCTCCCTTGGACTGGCAGCCACCGGCCTCACGCCTTTGCTGTCAGCAGCACGCCCGGCAACACCACCACCGGCGAAAGACCGTTTGTCCATCGGCATAGCCGGATATACCTTTTTCAAATTCAAAGCCGACCAGGCCATCGCGATGATGCAACGGGCCAATATCAGCCACATCTCCCTGAAAGATGTCCACCTGCCGCTGCAAAGCAGCCCGGAGCAGATAGCAGCCGTACTCTCACAGTTCCGTGACGGCGGTATCAACGTGTACGCCGTAGGCGTGATCTATATGAAAACGAAGCAGTCGGTAGACGATGCCTTTGCCTACGCCAAAAAAGTCGGGGTGCCCATGATCGTCGGCGTACCCACGCCCGAACTGCTGGACTATACAGAACAACAGGTAAAACAATACGACATACGCCTCGCCATCCATAACCACGGCCCGGAAGACGCACTGTACCCCGGCCCGCGCAATGCTTGGGAACATATCAAAAACCGCGACGCGCGCATGGGCCTCTGCATCGATATCGGCCACGCCACACGCGCCGGCGAAGATCCGGCCAAAGCAGTACTGGCCTATAAAGACAGGGTATTTGACCTGCACCTGAAAGATGTGACGGTAGCCTCCAAAGAGGGCAAACCAACAGAAATAGGCCGGGGCGTCATCAACTTCAGCAGCTTCGTCAACGCGCTGGATAAAATACGCTACAAAGGCATCTGCAGCATTGAATACGAAAAAGACATGAACGACCCGCTGCCAGGCATCGCCGAATCGGCCGGCTATTTCAAAGGCGTGGTCAATGCCGTAAAATCATAGTCCCCGGGGCTGAAGCCCTGGGCTACGTTGTGTTTTAGATTCCTTTGAGGGCAACGTAGAAAATTTTCGGTCTGGTTTCTTCTTATGAACCACCTGAAGAATAACAGAACGGCCCGGATACCATTAGATTCAGACTGACCGGGTGGGCAAAAATAAAATTTTCAGGTCCATTAGTTGTTTCCATACAAAACAGCCTGAAACAGAACGTAGCCCAGGGCTTCAGCCCTGGGATTGCGCAATATATTCATTCCGGCGATGCAGGAATAGACAACAACGGCACAGGAGAATTGTACGCCAGTTCCTTGGAAATGCTTTTATGGAAGATGGAAGAGATAAACGAATGTTTTTTAGGCACGGTCACCACCAGAGAGGCGTGATGCTCTTTCGCAAACTCCAGCACGCTGTCAGCGATATGCGTGCCGGTCACATAATGGAAGGCCGGATTGTACTTTTCCAGGGTATCATGCAGCAGCGTGATTTCATTCCTGGTATTATCAGAATATTTATCGGCTGCGGGCGGTTCCACATTGACGATATGGACTTCCGGACGGAGCAGGTCGAGGAAACGATGCAGCTGTTCCAGTGAGGCTTTGGAGATATTCTGCAGGTCGGTGGAGAAAACAACGCTGCTGATCTTTTTCCCTACTACAGCCTCCTGCGGCACGACCAGCACCGGGTATTCACTTACTTTCAGCACCTGTGAGGTATTGCTGCCCATAAAAAACTGTTGCAGCCCCGTCTTGCCTGCAACGCCCATTACGACCAGGCCTATATTTCTTTCACGACAGAGCTTGTTCAGTTGGTCAGGCAGATATGCGTCTTCTGCCAGTAGTTCATACTTTACGTTGGCATCGGTCATCATGCGCAGCTGGTCCTGCAGGGAGGCCAGTTTCTCCATATGCTCCACATAGACCAGGTTCTCCACCTGTGGCGCGGGCACCGGTATATCGGAGCCCTGTACCATCGTGCGGTAAGCATGGTAGAGGATCAGGTTTTCCACGCCAAGCAAAGGCGCCAGGCTGGTAGCATATTCCGCCGCACGAAAGGCGGCATCGGAAAAGTCGGTTAATATAAGTATCGATTTCATGACATCTTCATTTTCAGGTGTGGTGAAAAAAGGGATTGAACATTAGCTCCGCCCAATCCCTGTCTGCCGGTTTCAACGTTGTTCATCAAGACGGAAAGACACTTTACAGATTGCCCCATAAGTGGTGATCTTACCATCCTTTACGTGTACCTTGAAGTCCTTCACAAATACAGAATCTACATTATGGATGGTTTTGCTTACTTCCTGCACGGCATTCTGCACAGCGTCTTCAAAACCTTTTTCGGAGGAGGCGATCACCTCGATTACTTTAACGATAGCCATAAGAAAAGTTTTAAATGATGAAAAAATAGGGCGTGTATATTAAAACAAACTACCTACCGGTTTGGTTAACACCGGCACCGTGGCGGATTACAGCAGGCATAAAGACAAAGCGGGCAGGCAATATTTCCCCCGGAACGCTACCCGGAATGTGCAATCCCCGCTACAGTAAAAGGTTCTGCCGGTAAAGATTTTCATTGAAAATCAATCGGTTTCCGGAAGGTTTGTTAGCTGGCATGGTCCTTTCATTATAGTAAGCAGATGTTTCTGAAAAGGGGTGGTTTGGTAAAACAACACCTGAGATTATACCCTTACAACCTGAACTGGGTAATACCAGCGTAGGAAAGCAGGAAACACCAGAAAGGCACTGGAGAACCCGGCGCCTTTCTTTTTTGTATCGAGCCACTAGATAAGTTGTCATTTTGTCACCAAATCGTTTATTATCAATCCTTTAATCCTGCAATTTTTTCATTTCCGTATAGTATTATGTGTTATATTAGCTGACAAACACTACGGCAGGCTTTTTGTTATAATCCCAGCTCAGTCATGCATATCAAAAAAAGATGAATGTCCCGTTTGTAAACACTTATTTTCACACTATGCTACCATAAATAGGCTTAACCCTGATTTGTGCAGTATCCGTGAGGATTATACACCATAACCGACGAATGAACAACTACCAGCATTATTCCTTTGACCTCTGGTTAACCTTGATCAGATCTAATCCTTCCTATAAACGGGAACGGACAAAATTCTTTTTTGATCATTTTAATCCCCGGCAAAAATCTCTTGAAGAAGTGGAACGTATTTTCCGCAGGATAGACCTGTTGGCCAATGCCATCAACGAAAAAACAGGTGGCAATCTAGATACCGACACCCTTCATCTGATGGTGATCAGCGAGATCAATGACCATCAGTACGACTTTGAGTCGATTGACCTGGCAGCACTGTACAACGAAATGGAGGCCCTGGTATTCCGATACCGTCCGGTCGTGTATTGCTCCGCCACCTTGGCCGTGCTGCGTACGTTGCATCAGCGGCAGGACTGTACCCTCAGCTTATTGAGCAATACCGCTTTCATCAAAGGGCGCACCCTGAGGAAGATATTGGAGGAGCTGGAACTGGGCCGGTACCTGCATTTCCAGCTGTATTCGGATGAAACAGGCATGTCCAAGCCCAATCCCGATATGTTCCGGCTCATGCTCGATTCCATTGCCACTACCAGAAACGGGGCGGCCGTACTGCCCCAACAGATCATACATATAGGCGATAACGTAAAGGCTGATATCCAGGGCGCCACCAGGGCCGGCATTCATTCGTTACTGGTCAATTCCAACAATCAATGTATTTCAAGCCTGCTTAACTGATGACGACGACATACTCCCTTCACAAAATCACTGATACCAGCCAGTTCGGATTTTGTCCGGATGATTACAGCCGTTTTAAATTCGGTGATGACCTGGTAGCTGAAAAGTTCGGCGCCACACTGGCTGACGGGTTTATTGAACAGCACCTGAAAGGCCGCACTATCCCACAACTGGTGGTGGTGTCCAGCCCCTATGCGTTCATTCCTACCGCTACGTTCTCCATGAAGAACCACTTCGTGTTCCGGCTCAACCGCTGGCTGGCGGCCAACGGGCACCCTGTCACTCAGGAAACGAAAGTACACCGCACCATCACCTATAAGGAAGATTACGGGGAACTGGACGCCGAACAGCGACTGAAACTGATTGGCAACGATTCGTTTCATATCGACCGGGAATTTCTGGCAGGCAAAACCATCGTGTTCCTGGACGATATCCGTATCACCGGCGGCCATGAACGCATGATCCTCAAAATGGTGGACGCCTATGGCCTCACCAACGAGATGTACCTGCTGTATTATGCGGAATTGCAGAACAACAGCATTCATCCCAACATTGAGAACCATCTGAACTATCATTTTGTCAAATCGATTTTCCACCTGGAGAAAATTATCCGGGACGAACGGTTTGCCATCAATACCCGTATCGTAAAATATATTCTCAACTACGATTTCGATTCATTTTGTATTTTCCTGCAAAATCAGTCGGACCAGTTTATCAATATGCTGTATGATATGGCCATCGGCAACGGTTATCATACCATCGGGGCCTATCAGCAAAATCTTCAGTATATTAACCACTATATTTTTCATAGAAAACATAAAAGCATACAACATGGCAATTAATTTGCAAAAAGGACAACGGCAGGCGATTAATGCTCCCAAATTCACGATTGGCCTGGGATGGGATGTGAACTCCTCTTCCACCGGCACCAGCTTCGACCTCGATGCTTCCATCTTTGTGATGGGCGACAACAAAAAAATCCTGTCTGACCAGCACTTTGTGTTTTACAACAACCTCGTTTCCCCTGACGGCAGCGTGGAACATACCGGCGACAACCTCACCGGCGAAGGCGGCGGCGACGATGAGCAGGTTAAAATCGACCTCTCCAAGGCAGATCCAAGAGTGACTGAAATATGCGTGGTAGTGACCATCCATGACGCAGAAGCCAGAAGACAGAACTTCGGCCAGGTGAGAAATTCCTATGTGCGTATATTCGATCCCGCTAACAACGAAGTGATCCTGAAATATGAACTGGAAGAAGACTTCTCCATCGAAACAGCCGTAGAGTTCGGCCGTATCTACAAACGCGGCGACGAATGGAAATTTGAAGCTGTAGGCGTAGGCATGAAAGGCGGCCTGCAGGACTACCTGAACAAATACAACTAATCTATTCCATACCATTTCCATTAAACAACCCGACAAATGGCAATTAATCTCCAAAAAGGCCAACGTATCAGCCTCGAGAAAAGCAACGGTACTAAACTGCAAAATATCTGTGTGGGCATCAACTGGGGCGCCATCGAAAAGAAAGGCCTCTTTGGCATGTCCAAATCCAAAGAAGCCGTAGACCTGGACGGCAGCTGCGCCCTGTTCAACGAACAAAAACAACTGCAGGAAGTCGTATATTTCGGTAACCTGCGCTCCCAGGACGGCTCTATCCGCCACAGCGGTGACGACCTGACGGGTGATATGAACGGCAATGACGGCCTCGACAACGAAGTGATCACCGTAGACCTCTCCCGCCTGAACCCAAGCGTGAACTACGTCGCTTTTGTGCTCAACAGCTTCCGTGGCCACGACTTCGGCACTATTCCGTTTGCTTCCATCCGCATATATGAAGGCACCCCTTCCCGTGTAAACGAAGTATTTGCCACTTACGACATCGCCAGCGGCCCCGGTTTTGCCGGCCACGTCTCTATGGTAATGGGCGTATTCTACAGGAAAAACGGTGAGTGGAAATTTAACGCGATCGGAGAACCCACCCGTGACCGTAAGTTGCAGGAAACTGTAGACACTGTGTCCAGGCAATACCTGTAGTCCTTACCTTTGCAATGCTATCACACATTAATCTGATACCTTATGGAATCTAATCCGAATGTTACTGATCAGGCGCTTCCCGCGGTAAGACTGGACAAAGACGGCAATGCCGACCTTGCCCGTATCACCCCTGAAGAAACGCAGAAATATAATGAGCTCAATAAGTCGCTGGTCACCACCGACGTGAACTCCATCCTGAACTACGGCGCCGACGTACAGAGCTCCATGGAGCGCTACAGCAACGAGTTCCTGACCTCTGTGCGTACCTACAACTCCGGAGAAGTAGGTGGCCTGATCAATGAACTCCTCACTGAGCTGAACTACGTGGACGTGGATGAGCTCAACCCCAGCGGGCTGAAGGGCTTTCTCTCCAAAGTGCCGTTCCTGAAAAAACTCGTTGTCGACGCGCAGAAACTCTTCCAGAAATATGATACTGTAGTGGCCAACATCGACAAGATCACCAACAAGATCAAAGCGGGCCGTATCAATTCCCTGAAAGACAACAGTTCCCTGCAAACCATGTTCGACAGCAATGTCAACTATATTAAACAGATGGAAGACCTGATCATCTCCGGTCAACTGAAGTATAATGAACTGACGCAGAAACTGGCCGAAATGGAAGCCAACGCCGGCAACTACAACGACTATGAAATTGCGGACCTTCGCGATTTCGTCAGCCGTCTGGATAAAAGGCTCGCAGACATGAAGATCGTACGTTTCATCATGTTGCAGTCATTGGCGCAGATCAGACTGGTACAGAACAATAATACCTCTATCGCTGAAAAAGCGCAGTCTATCATCTCCACTACCATCCCTGTCTGGAAAAACCAGCTCACCATCGCGGTAGCGCTGCAACGCCAGAAGGCCAACGTGGAAATGCAACGCAAAGTCTCCGATACCACCAACACCATCCTGCAGAAAAATGCGGACCTGCTCAAACAGAACAGCATCGAGGTGGCACGGGAAAACGAAAAGACCGTGGTGTCTGTCGAAACATTGAAACGCACCACCCAGTCGCTCATCGAAACGTTGCATGAAGTGAAGAGAATCCACGACCAGGGCGCCGAAAGCCGTAAAGTGCTCAACGGTGAACTGCAAAACCTGGAAACAGAGCTGAAGAAAAATGTAACTAATGTTCGATAACCGTGTGTAGATAATGGAGGATAACCTGGCGATTATATTAAATGACTCAAATAAAACCAACAGCAAACTACAGCTGCTGTCCGCTTTTTTTGAAGAAGAGATTATTTACAAAATATATCTCCGAAGCCAGGTTGTCCATAAATTATTTGAAACCAACCCAGAACTGGACATCAATAAGCTGGAGCTGTTCCACCTGCAATACACCGCCTCCGCCATCGAGCTGCTGAAAAAAATCAAGGCCTCCAACGAAAGGAACGTCAGCCTGATCTATGATGAAATACAGCTCAACAAAGAAATGATGGAGAAGCTGAACAGCTCCGTCTTTTCCGAAAAAAACTACGACCTCGACAAACAAAAACAGGCGCTGAAAATAAACCTGTCGCTTCGCAGGCTGTACCAAACCCTGTCGGACAACACGGATGAATACCCGTTCTCCAAAAACATCAATACCTTCAGCAGCCGCTTCTCCCAGGATTTTTATTACGATATCTCCGCGGACCAGATGATGGCCCTCGTTCATTACGATACGGCAGATGTCTATAAAAACAATTACGCCACTATCCAGAAGAAACTCATGGGGCTGCTCTGCAAACATGAGTTCCGCACGGAATTCTTCTGTGGCCTCAAAACCGGTAGCATGATCGCGGAAGTGTACCGCTTCCTGGACATCGACCGGCATTTCCTTTTCTTCCCCTCCAAAAACCTGTTTTTGCTGTGTGACCTCTCCGCTATTCCGGACATCGACTGGACCAACTCCCTGTCCAAAAAAGCCAGGATCATACAGGAAATGACCGATAAAAACGATCAGCTGGAAAGCAGGGCCAATATCCTCAAAACCGCCATCCCCGACAATGTCCGGGCTTTGCTGCAGGAGTATTATGATAAAATCTCCGAGGTGGACTTCCTTCAGAAAATCGGTAACTACGACGTACAAACGAACATCCTGCGCACCATGCTCAACACCGATACCCTCTAAAAAAAAATTGCATCAGTCCGAAGACCAATGCAATTTTTATATTTAGGTATTTAGTTGTTTTATTACGCCTTTTCCCCTTCCAGCTTAGCTGTGGCACCTCTTTTAGGCACATTAAACAGTGCGGAAGTAATGATCGGCACGAGGAACACGCCTACCGTCAGGATAGAAGTCCATACGTCAGCGATGTGGCTTTCGAGGAATTTGGTCACCGGAGATTCTGTGTTGTAATGTTCCCACAGGGACAGTGACAGCTTCAGGCCCAGGATAGCGATCACGATATAGGCGGCAGTTTCCAGGAAAGCGAATTTAGTCATCAGTTTCACGAAAGCCTGCGCCACAAAACGCATGGCGAGGATACCGATAAATACGCCGAGGCAAACCAGCAGGATGTTGTCTGTGAATGCTACCGCAGCGAAGATATTATCAATAGAGAAGGCCATGTCCATCAGCTCTACCAGCGCCACAGTGGCCCAGAAGGGACCGATAGCGCCTACCGTCATCTTATACAGCCAGTTCTTTTCCTTGTCAATGGATGCTTCCTCTTCTTCTTCAGCAGCTTTGGCTTTGGCACGTTTTTCTTTTGCCCAGCTGAACACCAGGTACAGCAGGTACAGGCCGCCCAATGCTTTGAGCCACCAGAACTGGATCAGGAAGGAAGCAAACAGCATCGCAAGGCCACGGAACAAATAAGCGCCAAAAATACCATACTTCAGTGCGCGGTCACGTTGTTTTTCAGGCAGGTCCATTACCATAGTGGCCAGTACCGCAGCGTTATCAACAGAAAGCAAACTTTCGATGATAATCAGGTTGCCCACCACAATCAGGGACGGGATGGGATTGTCAATAATTTGTTGGAATAGTTCTGCAAAATTCATTTCAGTGTGTTTTTTATAGGTATTTATTTGTTCGCCATTGTGATGATCACCACCCTGCCGCCTTCTTCGCGGGAGAGCAGGAGTTTTTTGCCGTCGGTCAGTTCCACCATGCTGCCGGGTGGTATTTCCCTGTCTTCCGTCAGGTCTTTCAGGGTAGTCAGTTTCTGGTTGACCAGCACCCATTTGTTCTGATGGAAGGTAAAATAGCCGACAGGCACTTTCTGTTCCCCTGTCAGCCGCTCATTGCGGATGATATTGCGGTTGGCATGCCATTGAAACAGGTATTGGTTATGGTAGACCATCAACCGATGGTTTTCCGGTTTCCAGACGGTCGGTTTAAATTCATAATACAAATCCAGCACCGGCAAGGTGCCTTTATGCGGCGTGCCGCAGAACGGGCATTTCGGGGAGATGGTATTATCAAACACGTACCATTTCTGTTCGCAGGCAGCGTTGCTGCAGGGCTGCATCAGGTCGGTGGTCTTCAGCAGCGCCTGTTCCCACATTTCCGCCGGCGGCCTGTTATTGGGCTGATGCAGGCCGGTAATGAAGGCCTGGTCAAACAGCTCTTTCAGGTAAGGGCCGGTGATAGTGTAGGGCAGTTTCGTCACATCCGCCCAAGGCAGCTCTTTCGGGTTCAGCTGGTTCAGCTTCGGCCGGTTGGAGGCATCCTGCGGATGTTCGATGAACAGGGCTTTTTCGCCCATAGACAGCAGATCGTCTTTTTCCGTGTCCAGGTCGTGTACCTTGCCGCCTTTCAGCGGATGCCGGTACAGCAGGTACATATAGATCATGACGGCCAGCGCGTGCAGGTCCGTCAGCCGGTTCGGCAGTTTGCGGTTGGCGTCCTTGACGTCCAGGTGTTTGGTGGCCAGCACTTCCGGCGCAATGAAATCGGCGGTGCCGATCACATCGGGCGGGAAAAGACCAGGCACAACGAGGCCGTCTATATCAATGATGGCGGCCGATTTGCTCACCGGGTCCACCAGCACGTTTTTATAGGACAGGTCGGAATGGGCCAGGCCGGCGGCATGCAGGCGTTTTACCCCACGTGCGATATTGACGCAGATCTGAAAATAGCTCAGCCAGTTGCCCAGCTCCGTTTCGTCGAGACGCAGGGCGAATTGTTTGTTCCTGAATTTGGGGGAAGCAAACCATTTGCCCTCTTTTTCCTTTCCTCTGATCAGATCATTGGAAGCGTATCCTTTTTTGAAAAAGAAGTTTTGGTTGTAGCAGGGAACGATCAACCCGACTTTTTTGTCCAGTTCTACCATGTCGGTAGGCCAGCAGTACAGGTCTTTGTAGTAGTGGCCGCCTTCGCGGTTAAAGAAACTGTTATAGTATTCGGTCACAATTTTACGCAGCCGTTCGCGGGAGCTGAAATCCTGGTCATCCCGGTAGAACGCCACCACATAAGATTTATCGGGGCTGAAATACACATCTTTCATTCCACCACGCATAGGTTCGCCGTTATCAATATACTGATAAGACTTGCCTGCGTTAATGACGGAATGGACAGTTTTAGTGTTCATGATGTTACGGTGTTACCTAATCAATATGCAATTAACTGATGATCATCAGGGTCCTGTCGTCATGGTTTCCGGGGCTCCAGAAATCCATCCAGGCAGACAGGCGGCCGGCGCTTTCCGGTGCGTGTGCGCCCAGTGGCAGGGCCACTTTTTCCGGGTTGTTGCCGTTCAGGTCGTCCAGGAAGGCTTTCCATGTCTCTATTTTTTCGAGGTTAGCTTCCACCACGAATTTAGGATCATAGATGCCGTCGGTCATCAGCATGAGATAAGCGAAGTCCGGCACCAGTTTAAAACCGAAACGGGTGGGGAATTTGTCGCTCGTAAAAATTTCGGGCATGGTGATGAACCGCGTGCCGCCTCCAAATTCTCCTACGTCGAGCCGGTTCATCAGGGTGATAACGGAACAGTCCTTGTTCAACAGTCCGATGGGGCAGTCTCCTACTCCAAAGCTCATGATGACATAGCCAAATGCATACTTTTTCAGCAGCACAAATATAAGGGTGGAATGCAGATCTTTTATGGAAACCTGTTGAACGGCTGCAAATTCTTCCAGTTTTTTATGGGTGGCGAAAGCGGCCTTGCCCAGCGTGTCGTATACCAGGCGGGTAATCCGTTTCTGGGTATCGGTACCGGTACCGGCGGCATATTCCTGGAAAAGGACGTCCATATCCGTTACAGGAGCGGTTTGGAAGTACTGCTCAAAATAATCGATGATGCTGGCGCAGGCGAGGCGGGAGCCTTCGCGGGACAGTCTGGCGCTGCCGGCGCCGTCAGATACGGCCAGCACGCTCCAGCCGGAGGGTTCCAGGTGCCGGAAAGCGTAGTCGTCGTCCCGGAACGATCCTACGTTGGCGTGGGAGCGTCCCCGTTTGGAGGCGACGGTCACCCAACGGTCGCCCAGCGGCGCAAATTCGGCCACATCGTCTGCTTTCCAGAAGGGGCCGGCCATATCGCTGGGGATATTTTTCCAGAGCGAGCGGGGATCGGGATTGATGACGAGCGGCAGCTGCTTTTCGTGGGGAGCGGCGTTTGCATCGCCGCCTGTGAGGCGGAACTGCAGTTTAAGCCGGACATCACCGCTTTTCACGGGCGTACCCTGTATGATGCCGGTGGCGGCATCATATTGCAGTCCGTATTCTTCCAGCCCTTCGATGGCCGTCCACGTGATATCGGGCCACTGCCGGAAGTCGAGCGTGGCCTGATAAGGCTTGCCCACAGTGGCATTGGGAATGGTAACGGTTTGCTGCTGGATATCCGCCAGCCTGTTTTTATACTGCCATATGTCCATGAGTCGTTGTTGGTTTTCCAGTATCTGCCGCGCCAGTAGCTGATGTTGTTCATCATCCACAAAAGCGTCGAACAGCTGCTGTTTGCTGCCGGCAATGGTGATATTTTTGGCAGCAAATAATTCGCGGATATATTTTTTTGACATGCTGTTGGTTCCTTTTAGCCCTGGGCGCGGTTAACGTCGAATCCGCCTTCCCCGATGCCGTAAGTGCCTTTGTTGCCGCACCAGGGGCAGGTACTGATATGTTCCTCGCCGATGCAGTGGATCTGGCCGCATACGCACATGGCAAAAGCTACCTGGTTGCCGCAGCAGGGACAGGTAGGGCTTCCGATCAGTTCATCGCTGTTGATGCGGGACGGGCCGGCGCTGTCGTCTGACAGTTCCTGGTAGGTGTTATCTACCTGGAAAGCGCCTACCAGGCGGTATGACAGGCGGTTGATGTCCAATCCGTATATCTTTGCTTCTTCTTCGGAGCGGCGGTATTTCATCAGGTAATGCCGGTTCAGGTTCTGGCATTTGCCCACCAGCACTGCATAGTTGCTGTCCATATAGGACTGTGGCGGAATGGGTTTGGTGAGGTCTACCTTGCTGAGGGTATCGTCACTGTATATTTTGGCCAGTTCGAAGCCGGAAGCGTTTTTCTCCACGCTTTCACTGCTGGTTTTGATAGAGTCTGTCACCCATTTGAAGAACTGTTTGTAAGCCGCGGCGTTGCTGTTTTTAAAATGGATGATGTTTTCGGTGAGTTCTTTCAGCACGTGCACGTCTGCCTCATTACCGAAGGAGATGGCCACCATATTGGCAGTGCGTTGCCAGTTTTGTTTCCATTCGTTGATGGCGGCGCGGGTATCGTCTGTGGGCACGCCATCGGTGAACAGGAATACGATCGGTTTCCAGTCGCCTTTTTGTTCGTAGGTGGTTTTCACCTGGTTTTTACGCAGCTCGTACATCAGGTGCCCGAGGCCTTTGCTGAGCGAGGTGCCGCCACCGATGGGGAAACGGGGCGGGTAGAAATTGATGATCTCCTGCAGGGGTACCAGTGTTTTGGCCTGTCCTGCGAAGACGATGATAGAAACCCAGACGGTTTCAATAGCGTAGGGGTCAGCCTTGAGTGCCTGGATAATCTGAGACAGGCCTTCTTCCACCTGCTGTACCGGCTCTCCGACCATGGATTCGGAGACATCTATCAGAAAATAAATGGGGAGTCTTCTCATTATCTGAAGTTTACGGAGGTTACATATACGGTGCCAGGCCCTGAGATTTTGAGCATGGAAAGGCCTTCCCCGCCGAGCATATTACTGCCGGAGAAGTGTGACGACATTCTGTTCTGCATATCGGCGTTCATGCAGATAAAACTTTTTTCATCCACAAAAACCGTCTGACCGGCTGCCAGGTCCAGCGTGGTGGGTGTTCCCACCACGTCGAGGAATACGGTGCAGAAGCCGGTGATTTTCTGCATAATGAGGCCGGTGCCACCGATCAGCGAGGTAAGGTTCAGCTTCGCGTCGATATCGACTTTGTCGGAGGAGGCCACATAGTATCCGGCACGGCAGATGATGCCGCCGGAGATATTTTTCAGGTTGACCGGCAGCATACCTACCCTGCCGGCCACCATCAGTTTCTTTGGGTTAATATTGGTATTGCACAGTTCTACCTGGAAAATGCTTTCGCCCGTTAGTTTTCTTTTCAGTACGCCGGCGATGCCTTTATCAAATACATTGATGGAAGAATGGATGCCTTCTTCGTAATAGATCAGGGCTCCTTTCTCACAGTAAAATTTCTCGTTGTGGGTTAATTCTACCTGCAGGCTTTTGAAGTCGTGCCCTATAAGTTTTACGTTCATAAATTGTTGATCAGATCACTAAATTCACTTCCTGGGGTGGCGGCGGCAGGGTTACCTGTGAGGTAGTGCCCATGCTTTTATTGCCTTGTTCGATGGTATCGGACACCCATTTAAAGAACTGGCGCAGGGTGGCGCTGTCTGCGGTATCGAGGTGTACCACCGTTTCCGTCAGTTCTTTCAGCATATCGTTGTCGGCCGCTTTGCCGGCGGCGCATCCTACGATGGCGCCGAAGTTGAGGCCTTTTATTTTGGGGATCATCTCCCGGTAAAGTAGCTGGTCAGATGGTTTCCCATCGGTAAAAATAAACAAGAGGGGGCGCCAGTCTCCTTTCTGGGTGGGCGTTCCGCGCTGTACTTCATTGACCACTTTACCATAGAGATATTCCAGTCCCTGTCCGGTGTGGGTAGGTCCGCTCTGCGGGCAGGTGATTTCGGGCAACTGGAAGCTCACCAGTTCGGTGAGCGGTACCAGTTCCTTTACTTCCCTGTCGAAGGTGATGATGCTGAGCCATAGGGAGTCCAGGGCATGGGCATCCATACGAAGATTGTTGACCATCCCGCTCAGCGCATTATTTAATGCCTGAATGGGTTCCCCATACATGGAACCGGAGGTGTCCAGCAGGAAATATACCGGTAGTCGTCGCATAACAGTACATTAAAGTCTTACACTACAATATTCAGTTCGGAGGGTGGTGGCGGCAGTTCAGACAGGCCGGTCAGTTCCTTACCGGAATCTTCCACGCGGGTAGAGGTAACGCCGATGGAGGCGGTCACCCATGCGAAGAAGCGGGAGATAGTGGCACTATCGGCCGTATCGAGGCTGACCACATTTTCCGTGATTTGTTTCAGCACGGCCGTATCGGCGCCATGACCGGCGGCACAGGCTACGGTGTAGGCCGTTTTACGTTGTTTAAACATGCTAAGGCCGCTCTGCCAGTCGTCAGTAGGTACGCCATCCGTCATGATGAACACCAGTGGTTTCCAGTCGCCTTTTTGTTCAGCGGTGGTTTTCGCCACTTCTTTATCGATGCAGAGGCTGACCAGCTTCAGAGCTTCGCCCAGCGCGGTGGTGCCGGTAGCGCGGATATCGGCCATCTGGAAGGATGCCAGGTCTGTTAAAGGAACGATTTGTTTTGCATTGCTATCGAACGTGATGATACTGAGAAATGCAGTCTCGATGGCTTGCGGGTTCTGTCTTAATGAGCTGATCATTATCTGGACGCCATTCTTCACGGCCTCTATCGGTTCTCCGTTCATAGAGCCGGAGGTGTCCAGCAAGAGGTAAACAGGTAGTCTTCTCATAAAATAAGTTGGTTAAAGCGCTGCTGTTGATTTGGGTTAACAACATTGCTACAGTTACATACATTCAGGAAATCAGGAGTACACCATTGTCTTCAGTTCATCGATGAAGCTGTCGGACGGGTGCGGGTTACCGAGTGCCCTAAATTTCCAGGCGCCGTCTTTACGGTAAATCTCTGCAAACGTCATGGAGCACATGCCGTTGTAGGTGCTGTCACCGGAGAGGCTGAATTTGGCGATTTCTTTGCCTCTGGCATCTACTGCGCGGATGAACGCGTTGTCGATCATACCGAAGTGCTGGTTGTTCGTACGTCCCTGATAGATAGTCACCATGAACAGGATTTTCTGGTAGCGCTGGTCCATCTGGTCCAGTTTGATGATGATCTGTTCATCGTCGCCATCGCCGGCGCCGGTCCTGTTATCGCCGGTGAGCCAGATATGGCCGGAAGGGTGTTTCATGGAATTGAAGAACACCACGTCACCTTCATACAGGCCCTGGCTTCTGCCATCACGTGTTTGCACAGTACGGCCGAGGTTGGCCACTTTGCCGTTGTTGTCCAGCAGGAACGCAACAGCATCGAGGTCATACTCCTCTTCTTTTTGCGCGCCTCCGAAAATTTTTCCGAAGAAACCACCTTCAGCTTTTTTCTGTCTCACGTCCCAGCCGAGGCCAATGGTAACAGTAGAGAGATCGAATTCTTCTCCCTGATCATTTTTACGAAGGTCGATAGTTTGACCTTTTACGAGATTGATCGCCATATACAGGTTATTTAATGATCTGTCCTTTAAAATATTTAGAGAGGAAAAATGCCAGGTCTTCCTTGTAGCCTTTACCGGAAGCTTCAAATTTCCATTGACCGTCTTTTACGTACAGGCGGCCGAATTCCACGCCGGTTTCAATGGAGAAGTCTTCTCCCAGTTCGTATTTAGCGATCTCCTGTGAGGTAGCGTTATCAACGATACGGATATACGAATCTCTTACCTGGCCATAGTTTTGTCTTCTGGCGATCGCGTCGTGAATAGTGACTACAAAGAGAATTTCTTTTACACGCGGGTCTACTTTTGTCAGGTCTACCGTGATGGTTTCATCATCGCCGCCGTCGCTGTTGCCGCCCGTAGGGTCGTCACCGGTATGATGCAGCGCGCCGTCAGGAGAGTCGGTATTGCCATAGAATACAAAATAACGTTCTTCCGGGATCGTTCTGTTGTCATCGATCATGAAGGCAGATGCGTCGAGGTCGAAAGCCGCGCCAGTACCTTCATTCGGCTCCCATCCCAGTCCCACACTGATGCTGGACAGGCCAATATCAATCCTTTGTCCTTTTTGTAAGTTAATAGCCATTTTCAGAAAATTTAAAACGTGGGTAAGATAGTATTTTTAATTAGAACGGGTGGCACATACCTTAAAATTATTATGTATAGAAAATGTTAAATCAGCAAGTCGCGAATTTGACCTGCTGGATGAGGGTATGGCGCCACTGTCCAAATGGTAGCAGCTAATCGCGGCCCACACAAACTTATCGAGCACCTACGCATTAATTTCGCACTGGCATGGCCTTGGGATAACACTATTTCTTTTTGGCATTCACTCGAATTCATTAGTCAGCTGTTTGGGTTAAAAACAATACCCAAATATAAGTAGCGGATGCAATTTCGTGCAAGTTTTTTAAGGAAACTATCTTTCCTGTTTTCTGAAAATTAATGGGAATAATAGTAGTCCGGTTGAGGCGATGGCCATCAGTACAAATCCGTAACCGATAGATATAGACCGGGTTAATGCTCTCGCAAATCCGGCAAATATTTCAGCATTATCTAATGACGTCATATGTCCAAATTTCTCTTCATATGACAGCAGAAAAAACGCTAATATCACCAGCGAGAGCGTGCCAGGTATGGCCACCCACTGTGAATACTTTGTAAAGCACAATATGGCTGAAACAAGGGCTAAAAACAATATATATCTACCGTCTCCTTCTCCGTTCATAAAGTAGTTAACGGAACCAACGAAAGGTAGGTTAATTAACGGCAGGAACACTGCCACCGCTAAGAGGCAGGAACAACAAAAAAGAATCAATTGGTTGCTTTTCATGGGGTGATTTGTTTTTTATTTGGATAAATTGATATAATCAGACTGAGAGCATACTACATGGCCGCGGGATGATTTTTCTTCATCTGGAGAAAGGCACCTACAGCGGCTTTGCCAACACTAAATCCTTTTTTGTTTATAGTGATCTGTGTTGAGTTACACTTGGGGCAATGTACCTGGTTATCCATATCATGAAGATTATGTTATACCACGCAAAAATATTTATACTGTACTACAGCGTTTTACGGGTTCCCGTATATCGATAGGATACCATCAATTCAACTATATCCGGGGGGTGATGTTCTCCGAAAAAAAAGCTGGCCAAAAAATGGCCAGCCTTGTATGAATGTGAAAGTGTTTTATCAGATTTATTTCTTCGGTATCTCCTTCAAAATATCCAGCAAAAATGCATAGAACTTTTCCACGGAAGATATCCGCACACATTCGTTTGGCGAATGCGCGCCGCGGATGGTAGGCCCGAAAGAAATCATGTCCGGTCCTTTGAGCAGCGAGCCCAGGATGCCGCATTCCAGTCCGGCGTGGATAGCGCCTACTTTCGGGCTGGATTCGAAGTGCTTGCCATGCAGGGACAACAGTACCTGCAGTATCGGAGACTCAGGGTTGGGCTTCCAACCGGGATAACCGCCGGCCTGCACTACTTCACAGCCCATATTTTCAAAGGCCGACCGTACCGCGAGGGCTACGTCTTCCTTGGTGCTGTCTACGTTGGAGCGTTGCAGTGACTGGGTGATGAACTTCCCTTCTTTGGCCGTCACCTTAGCGATATTGTTGGATGCTTCCACCAGGCCCGGAACATCGGGGCTCATACGGAACACGCCGTTTGGCGCGGCATAGATAGCACGCAGCAGTTTGTCAAAATAGGCCGGTTCCATGACGGAAGCTGGTGTCGCAACCGGCTTGATTTCCACTGTCAGCGCTGTTTCCACGGTTTTGTATTCTTCCTTCAGCACAGCGGCAAATGCTTGGGCCAACTCCTCAAAGCGGGCTTTATCAGCGCCCGGCACCACTACCGTAGCATGGGATTCACGCGGGATAGCATTACGCAGGCTGCCGCCATCGAGAGAAGCCAGCTGCAGGTCAACGGACTGCCGCACTTTGTACAGCAGGCGGTTCATCAGCTTGTTGGCATTGCCTCTGCCGCGGTTGATGTCCATACCGGAGTGACCGCCCAGCAGGCCTTTGATGGTAATCTCATAAGCAGCGCCGCCAGATATGGCAGGCACCTGCTGATAGGTCCCGCTGGTATTGGTATCGAGACCGCCGGCACAACCGATGGTGATTTCATCATCTTCTTCCGTATCGAGGTTGAGCAGGATGGTGCCTGTATAAGGAGCAGGGTCCAGCTGCATGGCGCCGGTCATACCTGTTTCTTCGTCTATGGTGAACATGGCTTCGATAGCGGGATGCGCGATATCGGTAGCTGCCAGGATAGCCATGATGGTGGCCACGCCGATGCCGTTGTCTGCGCCCAGCGTAGTGCCACGGGCCCGTACCCAGTCACCGTCCACATACATCTCAATACCTTGTGTATCAAAATCGAATACGGTATCGCCATTTTTCTGGTGTACCATGTCCAGGTGGGATTGCAGGATAACAGTCTGGCGGTCTTCCAGACCGGCGGTCGCCGGCTTTTTGATGCACACGTTGCCGACAGCGTCTTTTATCGTTTCCAGTCCCAGTTGACGGCCAAATGCCTCAACGAAGGCGACTGCTTTCTCTTCTTTCTTGGAGGCCCGGGGAATGGCGTTCAGCTGACTGAAATATTGCCACAACGGTTGCGGGGCCAGGTTTGTTATTTCCATGTCGTATCTTAAATAACGTTGTTAGGCCGGCAATGTAGGTAAATCCGGCGAAACGGGCAACAACTACAGGTAACGCAGGTACATTTCAGGGTTATTGAGAAAAGAGTGCGTGATGCGATAATGTTCCGTGTCCCGGAAATCCACCTGTTGTATCCCCTGTTCCTGTATTTCGTATAGCCTTGCACCGGGAATGCCCATCAGGATAGGTGAATGGGTGGAGATGATAAACTGTGTATTACGGCTCTTCAGCATATCGAGCAGGTAAGCCATGAGCGTCAGTTGCTTCTGCGGCGAAAGGGCCGCCTCGGGCTCGTCCAGCAGGTATATACCGTTATCGGATATATGTTCGCCAATGATTTTCAGATAGGCTTCTCCGTGGGAAAAGGCCTGCATGGAGTCGCCATAATCTTTGTACATGCTTTTCAGGGTCGGGTTCATGTTGTTGTTCATCTCCTCGATCACACTGTCGGCGACTGCTCCCTTCAATTCATCCAGGTGGGCGGCATTTCTGTTGCGGTCGCGCTTGAGCGCGTACAGGAATTCGCTGAAGTCTTCCGCACGGAAGAAAAAACTTTTCAGCGGCCTCCTCACCTGTTGTATTTCCAGAAAGGGCTGTAATGCCCGGGGCCCTTCAAATCCTTGCCTGCCGCCAATACGGCCGCCTATCAGCGGCGCGTCCAGGTAAAGGCCGATCGTTTCCAGCAAGGTGGATTTGCCACAACCGTTGTCACCGGCAAAAACCGTGATACGATCATCCAGCGCGATATTCCGGGCAAACCTGACGCCCGGCACATTGAAGGGGAAAGGGTGCTGTCTGCTGCAGTTGAGCGAGAAAGAACGGATAAAAGGCATAACAAACTGAATTACGAATTACGAATGTAGGGTTTATTCGTATAATGGGTCCAAATCGTAATTCGTAATTCGTAATTTATGGGGGATTATAGTTTTTCACCGCCTTTCATCTTATCAAGCACTTTCTGTTGATATTCTCTTTTGTATTTGTTTGCTATTCCGGCGGAAAGCTCATTCACCACTGTCTCCTGTAGACGGACAGCTGCCGGGACATCTCCCAGTTTATACAACAGTAACGCCTGTACGCTCATGGTTTCGGCATGAGGGTCTTCCTTCACCGCACGCTCGCTCCAGGACAGGGCGGTGCGCAACATGGCCGTATCGGTAGCATACTGGCCTACCGTGCGGGCGAAGCTGCTCAAATCCCTGGGGTCAAGTTGCTGGTCGTATTGTTTCAGGTAGACTTTCACTGCTTTCTCAAACTGGTCGTACGCTTTGTTGCGCTGGTACCATTGCAGCCGGAACTTATCGATCACGATGCCCGTCAGTTCGGGGTATTTCTTTTTCAGGTTTGCCTGAATACGCGTAAAACCGGCAGCGCCTTCCTGCGGCGCGGAATAAACCTCTTCCACGAAGATGATCTGCTGCACCCTGTTTTCCGCATAACGCGCACCTTTTACCTGATTGATTTTTGCCGGATTTTTCCGGAAGATGGTAAAGCCGGTGTCATGACTGCTGAGGGTAAACCTGTCCAGGAAGTCCACCACGTCCGGCGCAAAAATATCCGGGACGACGTGGAGATAACGTTGTAAAAACAAAGCGGTGTAACGACCATCGTACATCTTCCTGGCTTCTTCGGCCAACCGTTTCAGGGTGTCCGGCTGGCTGCCGGCGTTTTTAGCCATCATCTCCATGCGGGTATAGTACTGCGTTGCAGGGTCCAGCGCCTGTGCGGAGGAAGCTATAAATGCAGCGGCGCTGTCGCCGCCCACTACCAGGTGTACCAGCCGGCCATCGGGGGCAAAATACAAAAACGTGGGATAGGCCATCACGTTATATTCCCTTGCAATAGCGGCGGCATCGTCATACCAGCGTTTTACGGCGGCATCATCCCCGGCTGTTTTGTCCATCTGTACCTTAACGGAGATAAATTTGCCGTTGAAAAAATCTCCCACCGCCTGCTGCGGGAAAATGTCGCGGCTCATCATTTTACAGGGCCCGCACCAGGTGGTGTAACAGTCCATGAAAATAAATTTGCCTTCTTTTCTGGCTTTTGCCTGGACCTCTTTCCAGCTTAGCTCATGTTCAAAATGAATACCCTTGTCCTGTGCCATGGCTGTTAGGCCGGTCAACAGGAATACATACAAAAGGAACTGCTTCATAAGAAAAATAGAGGACGGTGAAAATATCCTCCGCCGCTTTTTTACTGGTTGGTAATTGTTTCTTTCAATAAGACACAATCAGACAGGCAGATTGTCTATCCCCGTAAAAAAAATTTAGCGGCGTTGCAGCAGGTATAACAATACGAGAAGGGAAAAGTCTACGAAATGTTCCCGGAGGCGCTCTAAAGCGCGGTACACGAGTTTGTAGGTGCCGTTGGCGTTAATTTGCAGAATAGCGGCAATTTCTTCAAAGGAAAGGTCTTCATAGTATTTCAGGAAGATAGCTTCCCGTTGGCGGTGGGTCAGTGCATCTGTCAGGGCGTCCACCTTTTTTTTCAGGTCGGCTGCCCGCTCTGCGCGAATGAGCGGGTGTTCGTAAGACAGTTCCAGGTAAAATGGGACATGTTCTTCAGAAAATGTTTCCTCCAGCCGGGACGGGCTGTATTGCAGTTTACGCAGTAAGATCTGCCGGAAGGAGAGCAAAAGGTATTGTTTCACTGCCGGCGGCGTGCCCGTTGCATCCCGGTTGCGCCATAACCTCTGAAAGAGGTCCTGAATGCTTTCGTCTATCAGTGATTTATCTTCCGTGAATTTAAATCCGTAATTGGCAAGGGGCATATAATAGGCATTATACAGCCCTTCCAGGCCACTGATTTCTCCGGATTTATACCAGGACCAAAGTTCTTTGTCTTGCATGTCAAATAGGAAAGCCGATGAAGATACAATTTACACGAAATTTTTTTGTCGCCCAATTCAGCGGGAAATACCGGCGAGGTGCTCACACCTTACCAACGCCCAGTCCATATCGTCCATATCGCCGGCGATGGCCGTCTGGTATACTTCTGTTAAACCGATATGCAACTGGTAACAATCCAGCCGTGCTTTATCAACAGGTTGTGTTTCGAAGTAGCGCGCCTGGTACTCCATACAGTCCAGCCACGTACGCCAGAAGAAAATATTCGCCATGTCATACAGACTGTCGCCTATCATGGCTTCCGACCAGTCGATCACACCAGTGATCTTGTGGCCGTCGGTAAGGACGTTGTTGGAACCGAAATCGCCATGTACCAGCTGTCTTGTTTCCGGGATGTCCTTCAGCTGTTGCAACAGCTGCTCCTGCAGGGGCCTGATGCGTTTCAGGGGCACTCTTTTGCCCGCTGCGTGCCAATCGTAGTGTTCTTCCCGGCAGATGCTTTCCAGGTAAGTCTTCCAGCTGGCATGCCGGGTTTCGCCCCTGGAATTGAAGGGGCCGAAGCCGGTGATGCCTTGCAGCGGCGCTGCGGCCATGACCTGCATCACTGCTGCTACCGGCGCGGTAACGGCCGTCAGGTAAGCTTCCGGCAAGTCCTGCAATGTCACGCCGGGCGCCTGCGCCGACAAACACCAGGCGACTCCGTTCTCCAGCAGGCCAATCGCTTCTATCTCCGGCACCGGCAGCCCTGGTGCGGCGAAATGCCGGTTGGCGAAATCATCTTTCTCAAAGCCTTCCGCCTGATGATTAACGCGGAGCACATATTTTTTCCCGGAGATGACCACCCGGAATGCAAAAGATTCCATCCCGTCCGGTACCGGCTCCATGTGGGTTATCTTTCCATAATGATCTATGACCGCAGTTGTCAGTTGTTCAATATCTACTATGGGTTTGCGCATGCAACGTTTTTTTTAGACAACAAGAGTAAAGCCAACAGGTTCAGTCCACCACTATAAGTTTTTATTAAAAATAGGATCTTTCCGCATGCTAGTGCTGTTACCTACTGCAACTTCCCCGCGCACCGGCCCGCATAGCTACCCACGGCAAACTTTGCTCATAATTCACACAGCACGTTTATTATGAACCAGTTATGGGATTTTTATTACTTTTTTCCCACTGCGGCCCCATTTCAGTAACACTAACTAACTTGCCCATCAATCGGACCGGAAAACTCAGTGACCATTTTTCGACATAGCAAATCCATACACTTTCCCTGTTCGTATATTTTTTTTGAAAACCGGATATATTTAGAAAATCTTTTTTAATTAATGCACCGATCCGCCGCCGGACATGTGAATTCCTTTTTTGCTGATCTTTCATTACAGATGACCTATGTAAAATAGTAATTGAAAAACCTTTAAACCACAGACCTATCCATGATGGACCGCACACCTATCCACACTGCGACCAGTGAACCATTTTTGCTGCGCTTTCAAAACACACGATCACCGGACAGGTGAATCATTTCCTGAACTTTAAAACCACGTATCCACTACTTATTTAACCGTACTCCTTTTTTAAACCCTCATTAAACCACGATCCTATGGACGCGATCCTGCACGATGCGAACGGGCCGCAGCGGAATGCTGTTGCAACCGATAGCAATCAACACCTGGCCGATTTATTGAAACAATCATCCTGGGAAGAGTACAATTCCCGGGAAACGCTGGTCTCCCTGTTCCGCAAACAGGCGGCCCGCACACCAGACAACATGGCGGTATCTTTCAAAAACCACTCCCTTACGTACCGGGAGCTGGATGAAAAAAGCAACCAGCTGGCACATTACCTGCTGGCACAGGGCGTGACCACCGGCAACTATGTGCCCGTATACCTGGAACGCTCTACTGAATGGGCCATCGCAGTATTGGGAATCCTGAAAACAGGCGCGGCCTACATCCCGGTAGACGCTATCTACCCCGGTAAAAGAGTGGCCTACATCCTCGAAGAAGTGGAAGCAAAAGTGATCATCACACAACTGTCGCTGGGCTCACGGCTTTTCCAGGTAAACCACACAGCTGTCGTATACCTGGACAACCTCTCTATTCTCCAGGACCAGCCTGCCACTGCACCGGAAAAAATACCGGCGCCAACTGACCTGGCCTACATCATCTACACCTCCGGCTCTACCGGTCAACCGAAAGGCGTAATGATCAGCCACCTCTCTATCCAGCACCTTGTCACCTGGCATCAGCAGCAGTATGCCGTTACAAGCAGCAGCCGGCTGTCGCTCGTAGCCGGACTGGCATTCGACATCTCAGTCTGGGAATGCTGGTCGGCCCTTCTGTCTGGAGGCACGCTCTTTATCGCTGACAACGAAGAGAGGACCCATGCCGGGCTCCTGTTGGAATTCTTCCGGAGAAACCAGCTCACGCATGCTTTCGCCCCTCCGGTACTGCTCCCTGAACTGATAGCGCTCAGCCGGCAGACACAGGGACTGGCACTGCAATATCTTTTTTCCGGCGGTGAACAAATGAAACCCGTATTAACCGGCGGACTATCATTCCGGGTGATCGATTACTACGGTCCTACGGAATACACCGTATATGCCGCCCACCGGCATGTAGTGGATGTAGACGGACAATACTTCCCTACCATCGGCATGCCCATCGCCAACACACAGGCGTTTATCCTTGACCGTGACCTGCAACTGCTGGTGCCCGGCGCTGTAGGTGAACTCTGCATCAGCGGCATCGGACTTGCGCAGGGCTACTTCAAAAACCCGGCGCTGACCGACAGCAAATTTGTGCCGCATCCTTTTGTGCCCGGCCAAAAGCTGTACCGTACCGGTGATCTGGCCCGCCGCCTGCCTGATGGCAACATCCAGTTCCTCGGCCGTATCGACAACCAGGTAAAAATCCGCGGCTTCCGTGTAGAACCAGGTGAGATAGAAGCTGCGTTGCTACAGGTGCCACATATTAAAAGCACCGCTGTGATCGCGGTAGACAACAACCGTCAACAGCAACAGCTGGTGGCCTTCATTGTACAGGACCATCCCAACGAACAACAAGGCATCGCCATGGCACGGCAACAACTGAAACAAGATCTGCCAGGCTACATGGTGCCCGCCCGCTTCATCACCCTTCGCGAACTGCCCGTGAACGCCAATGGCAAGGTGGACAAAGCGGCACTGGTAAGGCTCTCCTCACAGGCCGCCGGAAACAACCAGGAAACTGCGGAACCGCTGAGCGAAACAGAACATGTCATCGCAACAGTATGGGCCGATATGCTGGAAAGACCGTATATCCATCACAGTGACAACTTCTTCGACATCGGCGGCGATTCCCTGCTGGTAGCCGCTGTGGTCACCAAACTGAAAGACCGCTTCAACGTAAAAATGTACCTGCGTGACCTATACCAGTATCCCGAACTGCGGGCACTGGCCACTATGATCGACAACCGCGTCAAAACCGGCGAAACAGGTATCCCGGAAGAAGATGTGGAGCCATATGTGTCCCTTCAACAGGACGCCTACCTCTTGCCTGATGTTGAATACCAACGGCCCTTTGACGCCAGCGTGCTGCAACACCAGTCGGCCGTACTGCTCACCGGCGCCACCGGTTTTGTAGGCATCCACCTGCTGCAGGAACTGCTCGACAATACTTCCGCCGTCGTGTATTGCCTCGTTCGCGCAAGAGACGAGCACCATGCGCTCGACAAAATACATCAGGCATTTGCGGCCTATCATATCCCGGTGCAGGACGATACGCGCCACCGCATAGTACCGGTACCAGGAGATTTTGCACAACCATACCTCGGCATCGCTGACCAGACTTACCAGGAACTGGCCGGCAAAGTAGAAGTGATTTATCACTCCGGCAGCTCCGTGAATTTTATTGAGCCCTACTCTTTCATGAAGAAACCCAATGTAGACGGCCTCCGGGAGATCATACGTTTTGCCGCCACCGGCAAAATGAAGTGCCTGTCGCTGCTGTCCACTATTTCAGTCTACAGTTGGGGTCATGTGTTCACACACAAAACCGTCATGAAAGAATCGGATGACATCTCCCAAAACCTGCTCGCAGTGAGCAAAGACATTGGTTACGTCAGAAGCAAATGGGTGATGGAAGCTGTTGCCGACCTGGCCGCAGCAGCCGGTGTGCCGCTGATCACTTTCCGGCTGGGTTATGCCATGTGCCACAGCCAGTCGGGCGCCAGTGCGCCTTACCAATGGTGGGCGAGCCTCGTAAAAAACTGCGTACAGTACTCCTCGTACCCCACGCTCCGCGAACTGCGCGAAGGGCTTATTACCGTAGACTACATGGTGAAAGCCATTGTACATATCACTAAAAACAAAGAAGCCATCGGACAGAAGTTCAACCTGATCTGCTCCCCGGACACCAATCTCACATTGGAACAGTTCTTCGGGCGCCTGATGGACATCTACGGCTTTAAACTGAAACCGCTGTCTTATAAGGACTGGCGCAAACAGTGGGAAGATGACAGCACCAACCGTCTGTACCCGCTTACCAGCCTGTTCAGGGACAATATGCATGAAGGACTTTCCACGGTGGAACTTTATCAGGACACCTATGTATGGCACCGCGACAACGTGGACAAGTTCATGCAAGGCTCCGGCATACCGGAACCCGTGTTCGACAAAGCCGTATTGGATAAGTATTTACAGTATTTAGGTATACTAGTTGGCTAAAATGAAAACCGCCGCATGATGTCTTCATGCGGCGCTTTTTTTATCTGATCAGCCATTCCAGCTTGTACATGTGATGGAAGTTGTCATATGCCATCAAGTCGTCCTTGTCACGAAAAACAGCGTCCATCCGGTCGGGCAGATCTTTGTCTGCCGCAAACGCCTGTTTGATATGCTGTGAGGTCAATTCCTGAACAGCGCCGTCACCGGCTGAAAAATAATAACGCCACGGGTTGTCAGGATATGTTTTAGGCGATGCCGGTAGCTTCCGCCGATATAAAAGTATTCTTGGATGACGGTTCAGCAGCTCATAGTTTTCTCCGCCCTTCATGCGAAATATTTTTCCGTCTTTCAGTTGTAAAGCAAAAAAATGGTCCTTCTGCAGCTTTGTTTGTTCACCGCCGCCATTCAGCAGAATATGATTTTTGGGGACCATTGTATAAAGCCGCGCCTTATAAGCATGGCCGTTGGTTTCGGTATACGACATCCGGTGCTGGAGATAGTCGTCCTGTGTAAGATAAATACCGGCTATTTTCTGTTGTGCCGTTGCTCCCGTACTGACCATCATTAACAATCCTGCTGCCAATAGGGATAATTGTTTTCCTTTCATGATTTTGTTGTTTGATGAGCAAATGTCAATGGAAATGCCATACTGAAAAGGCAGTCGCAACCTATTGAATATCAACATATGAAAATTACAGACTCCCCGTGTTCGTTTGCCACAATGAAAAATATGCGTCAGAATGAACATCCCCCGCTCCTTTTTCCCATTTTGAAAAGCTTTTTCATTTTGAACCGGAAGGTATCATCTTTTTGGCAAAGCCAACAAAAACGGGTTATCAGCTGTAATGCTTGATGGCAAACAATTTACTGCCCCCGTGAAAAAATTGTGCTATTCAGGGCACATGTTTGGTAATTCCAGCTGTACAACAAAATCAATTTTACCCGGACATGAAACACGGATTTATGATCCTGCTGATGTTGTCAATGACATTATCTGAAGGATACGCACAACAAGACACCACACATGCGTCAGCTACCGCAACGGACAGCAGCGCCAATGGCAGGAGCCTGCCGTCACCCCTCTCTGCACCACCGTTTCCCGGTGGTGAATGGGTGGGCAATCCGCTGATCGGCATACCCAGCGACGCACCGGATTATCCGTTAACGAAACTGCTGGGCCTCGCCCAAAGCAAAAGCCGCATTAAAATTTACGGATGGGTGGATGTCGGTGCCAACTTCAGTACCTCCAAAAACTCCAATGCGCCCACATCCTATAATCTTGTTCCCAACAGGGTAGTACTGGACCAACTGATACTGCGCATTGAACGGCAGCCTAATACTGTACAGCGGGAACATGCCGACTGGGGTTTTGTGGTTGACAACATTTTCGGCACTGACTATCGTTACACGCTGGCAAAAGGCATCTTCAGCGATCAGTTGCTCAAAGACAACCATCTGTATGGATACGACCCAACACAGGTGTATGCCATGCTTTATTTACCGAAAATAGCAGAAGGCCTGCTCATCAAAGCAGGACGCTTTATTTCACCAGCTGATATCGAAGCGCAGTGGGCGCCGGACAACTACCTCTATTCCCACTCGCTGATGTTTACAGTAGACCCGTACACGTTTACCGGTGTACATGCTGCACTCCGATTAAATGCGCACTGGCAGTTGTTTGCCGGCGTACATGGAGGCAACGACATGGCGCCCTGGAGCAAGTCATCCAGCGTGAACGGCCTGTTCATGGCCCGATGGGTTTCCGGCAATAACAACAACTCCCTGTATGGCGGTATCAATTCACTGGGACGGGGCTATTACAAAAATGAACACGACAACCTGCAGATGGCCGTACTCACATGGGGTCACCGCTTCAGTTCCATGGTTCATATGAATACAGAAGTCTATTATATGTGGCAACATGATGCAGCAGTGGGTGGCACCGCTATCGACGGGCCGGCTAAAGAATGGTACATGAACACCGGCCTTGGCGATATTATCCCGGGCGTAGCATCTGCTGTAGGCGCCGTGAATTACTTCCAGGTACAGCTGTCCCCTGCGAAAGATTATCTGTGTGTACGCAACGATCTGCTCAATGATCCGCAGGGTAACCGCACCGGTTTCAGCACGCTGTATACCAGTCATACCATTGGCTGGGTACATCACTTCAGCCCATTATTGCGGATACGGCCGGAAGTCCGCTATGAGCGGGCCTGGCGCAATGACGCCACCCCTTATGACAATGGCCTTCGCCGTGACCAGTTCACCGCTGCAATGGACCTGATTGTTCGTTTCTGACCTTATGTGATGGTAAAAGAAAGAAAAAAGGACATCTGCTGTATTGCGAGATGTCCTTTTTTCTTTTACCTGGCCAGGCTGTATTCGTCCATTTTCCGGTACAGTGTCGACAAGCCAATGTTCAGCAGCCGTGCGGCTTTGGTCTTATTTCCGGCTGCGTAACGGACCACCCATTGTATATGCTCCCTTTCCACGTTCGCCAGATCGAAGGTGCCGGTACTTTGGCGGCCCCCTTTATGCCAGCGTACCTCCAGTGGCAATGTTTCCGGTGTCAGCTCCAGGCCTTGTGCCACGATAACGGCCCTCTCCATCACGTTTTTCAGCTCCCGGATATTACCGCGCCAGTCATGCTGTTTTAGCTGCGCCACAAAATCACTGGTCATACCGCTTACAGCTTTACCACTTTTAGCGGCAAACAGCTGCATAAAATAAGCGGCAAAGAGAGGGATATCCTCTTCTCTTTCGCGCAGTGCCGGCAACCGGACCGTAAACATATTTAACCGGTAAAAAAGATCTTCCCGGAAACGGCCTTCCGTTATTTCTTTGGTCACTTCACGGTTGGTGGCCGCGATAATACGTATATCCGTTTTCGTTGGTTTGGTATCCCCTACTTTGATAAATTCACCGGATTCGAGCACGCGCAGCAGCTTCGCCTGTAGCTCCAGGGGCATTTCCCCGATCTCGTCCAGGAAGAGCGTACCCTGATGTGCTTCTTCCATCAGCCCTTTTTTATTTTTGGCAGCGCCGGTAAAAGCACCCGCTTTGTATCCGAACAGTTCACTTTCCAGGATATCTTTTCCAATAGCGCTGCAGTTAATGGCCACAAAATCTCTTGCCGCCCGACAGCTCGCATTGTGGATCGCTTGCGCGAACATTTCTTTTCCCGTGCCGGTTTCTCCCAGCAACAGTACCGGTGCATCGCTGGGGGCTGCCTGTGCGGCCAGTTGGCGGGCAGCTTTGATACCGGGGGCGGTGCCGATGATTTCCTGAAAAGAAGCATAACTGGTCCCGATGCGTGTTTCCAGGTGCTGAATACGTTGTTGCAGTCGTACTTTTTCCATTGCGCGGAAAAGCAAGGGTATGATACGCGTGTTGTCATTGCCTTTGGTAAGATAATCAAAAGCCCCTGATTTGATGGCGCGCACACTATCGGCGATGTTGCCATAAGCCGTTAACAAGATGATTTCCGCCGGCAGCTGTCGCTCCCTGACATAGGTCACCAGATCGATCCCATTGCCATCCGGCAACATCACATCGCACAGCACCACATCTACCGGCGTATCTTCCATTAAGCGGCGGGCAGATTTAATATTGGCGCAATCCTGTACGTTAAATCCTTCGAGTGCGATAATACGTTTCAGCAGATGACGGACCTTCTCCTCATCTTCCACTAACAAGATGTTTCCCGTTGTCATGTTTTGGTGAAATTTTAGTAATCAAAAAAAATGCTGTCAAATCATTTGCAGCTGTTCATCTGTTGCATCCAGGATTTCGCTGCTGATTTTCAGGATGCGGTCCACATCTTCCTCCAGGCTGTTGACCAGCTCGAGCTGACCCGGCAGCAGAGGGCCGGTGCGGGCATCGGCCAGCAGGCCAAGGCTCATCTGCATGGACGCAATGGGAGTTTTCAGTTCATGAGAGGCTGTAGCAATAAATTTAGTCTTGGCAGCGGCCAGTTCCTGTATAGCGCTGATATCGCGCAATACCATCACTTCTCCGATCGCGTCCCGATTATTTTCCACGCTCATTACTTCTTTAACAAAAGTGTAAGTCTGGCCGGCGTGACTGATCGTCAGCCGCTGTTGCGCAGGGTGATGAATGATGGTGTCCAGCACTGTATTACCGGGCGCTTTCACCTGTCCGCATAACCGTTTGGCCACGGTATTCATAAACAGGATATTCCGTCTTTCATCAAACCCGATCACGCCGTCATGCATCAGGTTGATGATGGTTTCCATCCTTGCTTTTTCCGCTTTCAGTTGTTCGATGTTGCTGTTTTCATAGCCATGCAGCTTTTCCGCCATATTATTAATCCCTGCCGCCAGTTGACCAAACTCGTCACCGGGGCGCAGGTCGATGCGGGCACGGTAATTTTTCTCCGCTATCTGACGGATACCGTTAGCCAGCAGTCCTACCGGCCTGCTGATGATCTGTGGGAAACTGAAGATAAAAATGATATACACGCTGAGCGACAGCAGGGTAAATACAGACAAGGCTAAAATAGCGTTGGACGCGGTTTTGGATGCCACGGCACTTTTGCGGGATATGGCTTCCTGGTTAATGATGGCAATCCTCAACACCTCCTGGCGCAGGGATTTGATCAGTTCCTCATTCTGCGGGTCTGCCTGTAGTTTTTTCACCGTGGCCGCTGCAGCGGCCGTAGCCGCATCTTCTCCATGCTCCGTTATGTTCCGCTGCTGCAGGGCCAGGTCCTCCTTCAGGGAGGCCAGTTGCACCGGCCGTGTTTCCAGCGCCTGCAACATATTATTACAGTAAACAATAGAATGCAGGTTTTGCTGTAAGATCAATCGCGCATCACGGTCCAGCTGATAAATGCGGTAAATACCCTGCATACTGATGGCTAATGTCACGGCAAACAGGAAGGTAAGGCCGAGGATCAGTTTTGTTCTTAACCGTAACATGGTAAGTGTTTTTTATATCGCCACCAAAGCGATGCCATACCCACGAGCAGAATTTAACTGTTTGGTTATTAACTTATTGAGATTTTACCGCTATCTTGAGACCCTTCAGAAATGGTAGGGTTATTATCAAAATGGTAAAGTATTTACTCGTTTTTCCGGGTGGTGGCATCCATTAAATACTTTATATTTACGGCCCATCCGGAAACAATATAAAATGTTAACCATATGTCCGAAACGAATGTATTCCTTGTCATGCTCGAGAGTAGTCAGCACGAACAATTACCGGTCAGTATCTATTTAACCCATCACACGTTCAGCGGTATCGTGACCCACATCACCCCGGAGACCGTAGAGATCAGAACATCCGGAGGTCAGCCGGCGATCATTCTGTTGAACAAAATTGAAGCTGTTATCGGCAGCTGATTTCTTTACATTGAAAAAACGATAGCATGGAAAATAGTACCCAACGCCCGGAGCACGCCTTGCCCGGGCTTATCCGCAAAGTACTGGGCAGCCCGCATTCCGAACAGGTGATCAAAGCGCAGATTATCCAGATGGCTTCCCAGAACCTGCATGTACCGGAAGTAACCACCGCGTTGCTGGAAGTACTGCCCCTCACAAAAGATAAAGAGACCCGGGACCAGCTGCTGCACTTCCTGTCCGCGCTGAACACCTCCCGTTTTGCCGATACCGGTGCCTTGTTCCAGGCGCTGCTGGACGTGTACCGGCAGGAAAAAGACCGCGATACCCGCACCACGCTGTTATACCGCCTGCAGGAAAGTATCCACCAGGACCCGCGGCTGGCAGTATTCTTCGTGGAACTGTCGGGCCAGGAGAACCTCAGTGAACAGGAACGTATAGCCGTACAGGATACCCTTGCCTCTCTTCCTGTCATCACGGAAGATATTGCACTGGCAGCGCTGCTTAAAAACGTGAACGCCCCTACGATATTACAATTACAGGCCATAGAGATAGCAGAGAAATGTCCATCCTGGAGCGCGCAAATGGTGGCCGGCCTGCAACCCTACCTCGACGTCAAAAACGATCGCGGTATCCGCTTCCGCATCCTGCAACGGCTGGCAGCCGCACGCCTGCTGGAACCTGCCTATGCCGAAGTGCTCATCCCCGTACTGCGTACCGACAACGATGTCCTTGCCCGCCACGAGGCACTGGCGGCCCTGTCACGCATCAAACCATGGAACGAGGCCATCCTCCTGCAACTGCTCTGGTCTTCATCCCACGACGGCGATGCAGGCATCCGCAGCCAGGCTTTGGCTTTGCAGGGAGAACAACCCGAACGCACCAACGAACAGCTGATCAGTATGGCCGGCCTGCTGGCCACTGACCGCTCGGAAGGCGTACGCCTTACCCTGCTGCAGCAGCTTAAGCCCGTGATGCGCATAGCGGAGATCAGAAACAAAGTGGCCACCGCTTTTGCCGGCAATCCCGGTGTTTTTAATGAAGAGGAATTTAGCCAGCTGACCGATATGCTGGCTCCTTACGCCGGCAGAGACGAACAAATCAGCCAGCTGTTGCTGCAAAGCATCAAAGACCTACCCAGCACCAGCCAGCGCCAGAAAGTACTGCAACTGCTCATTGGAAAAATCAGCCTCGAGAAAATGCTGGACCCGGTGGTGCAGCTGTTTACCCGGGAGCACAACGAAGCGCTGCGGGAAGTGCTGTTCAACCAGATCAAGGCGTTGTCCGTGTCCCGCCATCCGCAACTGGTGGATATATTCTGCGCGGAGCTTACCGAGCCGGGATCGCCGTTCAGGGTTACCTGCGCCGGCATCCTTGCCAACGCGGCAGAGCTTTACGCACAGATACCACCGGCACTGGAAGACGTACTGTTGTACGATAACGAACGGGAACTGGTACGCCTTTGCCTCGATGGCTACCTGCGCCCCGGCGTAGACAAAAAGTTCGATGTACTCATCCAGGTAGTGAAGAACGAACTGATAGACAACGCCTCCAGACAGAAAGCACTGGACGCCACCCTGAAACTTCCTTTAGATGAACACCAACAGGAGACCATGGCCAACGCCTTGTCCGGACTGAAGCCCGGCACACTGAAAACCTCCTGATAAACGACCGTCAATATGGACCTTAGCCAAACCATCGCCACCATCCGCGAACGCAGGAACGCCGGCACCGAACAGGCGCTGCTGATGCTAGATATGGTGCCGCTCTCCGATACAGACAATAAATACTCGCTGCTCTCCACGGCGGCCCATTACCTTAATGATCCCGCCGTGATCAGCAAATGGATGGAGCTTATTGCCGCCGAGACAGACACCCGGCTGAAAGCGGACATGCTGCAACGCCTCGCCGCCACAGGGCTGCAACAGGTCCCGGACAAGCAAGGCTTCGCCGACCTGCTGGCCACATCGCTGCAGCAGGACGAATCCAGGGACATCATCCTGCCCCTGCTGGGCAGGCTCTCCCTCACTTATCCGCCCGCACGGGAACGCCTCATCGCTTTTTATCAACAACAACATAACGCTGATGTCAACCGGCAAATCCTTTCGTGGCTGCTGATACCCGTTCAGGCTACGGAGGCCGACCTCGCCTTCTACCGCAGCCTGCTGGACAGCACTGATACGGACGACAAACTGCTGCTGCTGAACCGGCTCCTGCTGCGCGACCAGCTGACACCGGAGCAGATAGCACAACAGCTGCAGCCCGCCACACCGGCTGCTATCAAAGAGATGGTGCTGCGTTTCTGTTTTGACCGCTCCACCGTTCCCGAAGCGGCCCTGTGTACGCTCGTTCGCGCGGATAAAACACCGCAGATACGCAAATGGAGCATACAACTGCTGGCCGTACACGGCGTCAGCAACAACGATGTGCTGGACACCCTGCTGCATGCATTAAGGGAAGACCCCGACCCGGCCGTAAGACAGGCCGCGATGTTTGTATTCGCGTACAGCCTCACCCTTACACCCGCAATAATTGAGCATCTCACCCGTTGCCTGCAAACAGAAAAACATATACAGGTAGCCTTACAGCTGCTGCAACTGCTGGCGCCCTATACAGAAAAAAATGAGGCCCTGACGGAAGCATTGTGGCAACTGCCGGACCGTGACATCCCGGTCGATCTGGCTGCCGCGTTATACGACATACTCGGCCGGCAGGTGCCTGTAAAACCGGCACTGCTGGAGAAGTTCATGGCCGCCTACGAAAAAGAACAGCATGACGCCTGCAAGGCCATCATTCTGAAAGCCATCACCAGCGCCATGAACACCGGAGAATCGTGGAACCGTTTTTATCTCCGCGCATTGGAAGCACCTTCCGCCGCTATCAGGAGCTGGGCCGTACAAGCTATATTGTACATTCCGCTGACGCCCGACAATACCAGTACCATCGCCGCAGCAGCGCCGGTGTTGCTGCATCCGGAGATACCACACCAACAACGGCAATTGCTGGCGCGCAAAATCAGCTGCATCCCGCAGCTACCTGCCGCCGCCGTACAGGTGTTCAGCAAGCTGGCAGACCATAGCAACGATGCTGAACTGCAACGCCTCGCCACCAAAGTACAGGAGAAAGCCATCTCCCATAACGGCGGCACACAGATCAACTGGGAACAGTGGCTGCATAAAGCGGAAGTAACCCGCGACCTAAGCGGTATATTTCCGCATATCTGGCTCTTCTACGATGACAATCCGCAGATGGCCGATAAAATATTATTCGCCGCCATTAACCCGGCAAACAGCAATAGCCTGTACCAGTCCGGCGTAACCGACATCGAAATACTCAATTTCCTTTCCGTGAAAACCGGCATCAATGACGACATGAGCCGGTATGCCCTCAACCAGTTACTACATACCGATCTGGGCAACGAATCGAAATTCAAATGGTACCTGCTGGTGCTGAAAAGTAATCCCGCCAATGCGGAGCTGCGGGAAGGCCTTTGGCTGCTGCTGGAGAAGAGAGGACGTTATCTCAATATGATACAGCTCGACGAACTGCTGCGCATCATATGGAAAGAGCAGCTGGAGACTGTTTTCCGGCAACACCTCTTACAACAGACCACCGCCGCCGGCGTAGTGCCTTACCTGCAATACCTGGAGGCCAACAATACCTGGGAACCGATGCCGGTATTGCTGAAAGAAGCCGCTCAATTGCCCGGCATGTTACAGGACAGCAGCTTTAAAGAAGCGTTGCAGCGGGCTTGCCGCGCTGCCGGGCTCAATGTGGACGACCTGCTGCGCAGCGCCGCACCGCCTGCCGCTCCCGAAGCAGATGGCCCCGGCTTCGCCGATTAACCGGCGCTGGTACATTATTTCATCATCTTCACAGCACAACATATGTCGGAAGAAATCTTATTATTCGATATACTATTATCTACAGAACGCAGTACAGAAGAGCGGCTGACCGCCCTCTCCCGGCTGCGTCCCTTCCTGGAAGCGGCAGAAGGCATTACCAAATTATGCGATGCCGTACAGGCAGAGACAACGGTCGCTGTAAAAACAGCGATGCTACAACAGTTATGTGAACTGGACAGTGCCCGTGTAACGGACCATCCATCCTATATCTCCACGCTGGCCCTCATTGCCTGCCTGGACCCCGAGCGCCCGTTGCGGCTGATGGCCGTCAGCACCCTGGCTTCGCTGGCCGCGCATGTTGACGACATACAGGACATACTGGCCGAAACGATGGCCCATGATCTTGATACAGATATACAGCTGGCCAGTATTCAGGGCCTGCGAAACAGCGTCCGCAAATCGGAGGCTACCATTGGCAGGATAGGTACGTACATCCCGCAGGCACCGGCAGCATGCCGCGAAGCACTACTGGCACTTGTGCAACAGCTGCCCTTACCTGCCGCCGCCACAATGGCCCTGCAGTTTACCGGACCGCTGGAAGCCACCCATCTGCGGCTGACGGCAATAGGTTTTCTGGCGGCCATGCCACAAGTGCCTGCCGATGCCCTGTCACAGCTGGCCGCCATGATACCAACCGAAACATCGTTGCCCGTACGCGAAGCTATCATCAGCCTGCTGGCCGGCATGCGACAGGTAGATGAAACACTGTTCAAAGGCATCTTCCAGGCGTTACAGCAGATTCCGGACCTCCCCGATCTGCTGGCGCTGGTCACCGGAAGGCTTACCGCCCACCCTGAGCTACAGGACGCCTTCGCAGCCCTGTTTGCCGCCACACCATCCGCAGGGCTGAAGATCAGGCTGCTCACACTGTTGCAACAGGCAGCTATGCCACAGCTGATCGTCAGCGGGATGCAGGATGCCAATCCATATGTAAGAGAAGCGACGCTGCCGTTGCTGACATCCCGCTTTGCCGCCTTCCAGGAGCAGCTGGAACCGGCACTGGCAGCAGCTATCCGGCAGGAGCCGCTACTGGCGCTGCGCAGCGCCATGGTGCAGGTAATCCTGCAAACCGGCCGCAAATCCGCAGAGACAGCGCGTTTGCTGGTGGAACTGGCTACCACGGAAACAGACCATTACCTGAAAACACAACTCGCCACCGCTGCCTGTGAGGTGACCATACAGGAACAATTCCAGCCGGCGCTGTTACAGCTGTATTGTGACATCCTGGAGGGACAGTGGTACCCTGCCGCTCTCAAACAACAGGTGATCGACCGGCTGCAAACCTTCTCCTACAGCGACAACCCGCATCTTCGTAAAAGCCTCGGCCTCCTGCTCGACCAGGCTAAAGATATCCATGAGCTGGACCGCATCTACCGCGTGCTGAAAACATTGGAGGCAGATTTCAGTCAGCTGGCCCCTTCCCTGTTACAGGCACTCTACCGGCACATCGCCTGGTACCCGCAGCAGCCACTGGATGAATGGGTGAAACTGATCGGCCAGCTGGCGGAACAACATCCGGGCTTAAGAGCGGAACTGCCCTACCTGGTGTCTGTCACCGGCGCCACATGGCTGCTACAGGGCGCAGAAAAAGCAGACCAGACAGGCGCCTTCCTGCCCACGCTCAAAGATGCCATGATGAAAAACAACGGCATGCAGAGCTTCATGGAAGTGCAACGCCTCATCAACGACGCATGGAACAACCGCACCATCAAAAAAGGCGAGATCATTGCGCTGTACCAGATGCTGCTGCAAACGCCGAAGTCCTCCGGGCTGCTGCAACAGGTGACCGGCATCCTGCAACAGGGCAAGCTGGTAACACCGGAACTGGTGACCCTCAGCCTCGACTATATCCTTACTTCACAGGACACGGAAGGCGTATATGTGGTCCGCAAATACCTGGAGCAGGCGGGCTTCATCGACCTGGAATACCGGGAACGGCTGCTCCGGCTGTTTACACAGGAACGATATGTACAGTTCATGCAGCACCGCCTGCCGCAGCTGCATTCCAAACGCCGCATACAAACATTCAACGACTGGGAATATGCCGGTGGATGGACCTGTCCGTACGGCCAGTGGCCTATCGCAGACCTGGTATTTGCAATTGAACCGGGAGACCAGATCATGCAGGTGTTCAGCGAACTGCCGGCAGGTGAAGATACCAACGCCACATTACCTTACCTGGTGCTGGAACACCTGTTCCGCAATACCAACGGCGTATGGGCGAAACAGTTATATGGCGACACTCAACGGCTGGAACAGTTCCTCACCCTGCTTTTCAAAGGATACCAGCAGCTCACCGCCCGCAACCCGCTGGGCGACCGGATGATGTATACCTTCTGGAAAAAATGGAATGACTATGTGAACCGCCTCAACGGCCAGCCGGCTCCGCCTGCCCTCGCAGATGCCGCCACGCTTATATACGCAGGCGTATGTCAGTTGGCACATCGACTGGACCCCGTCCTGAAAAACAAACAGTTCCCGCAGGTGCTTAAAGGAATGAACAAAGACCTGCTGCATCAGCACTGGCCCTGGGACCAGGACCTTTGGGAGACTTTTTCCTATAAGAACTTCCCGGTATACGACCCTGATCAGGAAGCGGCCGTGCAGCTGTTTCAACAGGCCGCTAAAACCTTACAGGCGGGCAATCATGCCGAAGGTTACCAACTGCTGAAAGACCTGCTGGCACGGTACCCGCATACCCGGCAGGTGAAAGAACAACTGTCTGTGATTAATAATGCATTGCAACAGCTGGAAGAAAAACTTCGTCCTGCATAAAAAATAATAAACCGCGGCAGCTCGTTCCCTGCCGCGGTTTATTTTTAGATTTCCCCCTCCGGCCTGATTTTTCCATGGCGGCCAAATGACATGGCTACTACGTTACGCCTCATGTCGGGAAAATTCGTCAACTCACAGGGAAAATCAGATATCAACCGGGCCTCTCTATCCGGTTATCTTTGTTTTGATTCCTAATAAAAAAGATCAGCATGAAAAACAAGCAACCGGCATGGGCGTCCTTTTTAGGGCTCTCCCTGTTAATATCCGCCTGCAATAAGGACGATGAGGGCAATATGGGCATGACATCATCCCCCACGATCACGGTAGAGAACATATTGGATTCAAGACCGCTGGTTGAATCAGGCACTTTTAAAAACACCGGCAGTTCACCCGTGATTATGCCGGGAGAATCCATATCCTTCCAGTTCTCCGCCGGAAAAGGCCAGGCAGTGTCGTTCGCCACCATGTACGGGTGGTCCAATGATCTTTTTTTCGCCCCCGCCAACCCTGGCATCAAAGTATACAAAGATGACGGAACACCAATAGAAGGCGATGTTTCAGCCCAGGTAAAACTTTGGGACAATGGCACCCGGATTAACCAGGCGCCGGGAGCTTCCGTCATGCATCCGGGCACGGCAGAAGACACCCCCAAAAACATAACAGAAGTAAACGGCACCGACGCGCAGGGCAATACCTATGCCGCAGCATCAGCCCTGATGAAGGCCAGTTTGCATTACAACGGCAATTCTATCTTTACATTAACCATCACCAACACCTCCGGCAGCACGTCCAATCCCACCCCTTTCAGTCCGGGCGTGTGGACAGTCTCCTACCTTGCCGGTGGCAATTTATTAAGCCCCAATCCGCTGTACGAAGCCGGCAAACCCAGCGCCAACGGGTTAACCAACATCGCAGAAATGGGAGACAACAGTGTGCTGGGAAATTATATCAGTGGGCAAACTGGTATTTTTACGCCATTATCGCCTATATTGGTGGTGGTGTATAACGGTATTGACAACCCGATCTATAAGACAGGAGAAAATGACCGCGGCCAGGGATTGAAAAAACTCGCTCAGACCGGTGATGCCAGCGATCTGGCAGCTTATTTGAAAACAGTAAAAGGCGTTAAAAACGTATATGTGTTACCAGCCCCCAACACTACAGTATTATTGCCCAAAGCCGGCGGCCAGACAGGCGGCAAGGTTTCGCAGCAGTTGAGCGTGGCTAACGGCGACAGGGTAGCTATTGCCACCATGTACGGCTTATCAAACGACTGGTTCTTTGCATCCACTGGTAATGGTACGGATGCCACTCAGACCGGCGATATCTCCGGATCGATTGCCCTTTTTGATGATGGCACCGCTGTCAACCAGTTTCCGGGGGCAGGCTTCACACAAGCCAACTTTGGCGGCACCCCTCTCCCGGAAAACAAAAACATAACAGCAGTACCCAATCCCAATGACTTTACCACACTACCGGCAATACCCAATATCATTAAGGTAACTCTTCAGTAAAATGTGTATGGTAAGTGAATATGATGAAAAAGCGACATCGGCACGGTTCATTATGCATGTCAACAATGACCGGCTTAAGGGAGCAGGGATGCATAAACCCACCGTGCCGATCAATACCTTTGTGTACAACAAGGGCAAAGCACAACGGGTAACCATTGATGAGATCAGTTATATGATGCCCGCAGCTTCCATCCTGCCATTGGTATCCAATCAGCATTTTGTATTTGAAGCCCCGGACCAACTGGTAGCATGGCAGTTTAACCGGGAATTCTACTGTATCGTGGACCATGATGCAGAAGTGGGCTGCGTCGGGTTCCTTTTCTATGGCATTCATCACCCCATGTTCATCAAACTGGATAAAAGCCAACAGGAAGAAATACAATACCTGGAGAAAGCATTCTCCGCAGAATGGCCGTCCCAGGACCCTTTTCAGGGAGAAATGCTGCGTACCCTGCTGAAACACCTGATCATCAAAACAACCCGTATCGCCAAACAGCAAAGCGATTGCTATCAACAGTTTTCAGATGAAAGAATGGATATTGTCCGGAAGTTTTCCCTGCTGTTGGAATGCTCATTCAGAAAGGAACACGGCGTAAAGTTTTATGCAGGCGCACTCAACAAATCAGCCAAGACACTTAGCAATATCTTTGCGCTGCTGGAACAGCCCGCCCCCTCCAGGCTTATTCAAAACAGGATCATACTGGAAGCAAAACGGTACCTTCATTATACCGGCAAAACAGCCAAGGAGATCGCTTATGAACTGGGGTTTGAAAGCCCCGCCCATTTCAGCCGTTTTTTTAAAATGTACACCGGTATCAATATCTCTGCATTCAGGGACAGTCAATCAGCAGTAGACATCCTTCCTTAAACTACACCGCCTGTGTGGTTTCCCGTTGCAGTGCGGCGGCTTCCTGCCTGTTCACGATCAACACCCGGTACATCACCACCCCGCTGGCCACGATCAGCGCCATGTAGCTGAAAGACAAGTTCTGTCCGTCTTTGGCGGGCAACACATAAATAATGCCGGCACTAAGCATGGACACCATCACATATACCAGGCCACCGGTAAGGCCTCCGGCGATGCCTGCATTTTTGGGGAACCGTTGCAGGCAGTAAGTAAAGTAGTTATTGTAAGTGAAGCCTGCTCCCACATGCACGAGGAAGGCGAATATCAGTACCGTCCACAACTGGTTGAACAGCAGGAACGTGCCCCACAGCGCAAAGGCCGCTATAAGCTGGCAGCCTATATTGACATTCATCTTGCGGACAAAGGGCTTGTTGATGGTCCCTTTGCCAACGAAACCGCCCACCATCCAGGCAAAGCCCAGGAACAGGGAACAGTAGCCTGTTACCACCGGCGACAAATTAAAATAATGTTCAATAATGAAAGGCCCTGACATGTTGTAGATCATCACCATGGTGTAAGCCAGTCCGAGCATACCGATACCCAGCGTAAAACTGCTGGTGCGCAGCATTTCATAATAGATAGACACTATCTTCGCCGGATGGAACGGTGTTTTCTGTTTGAGGGTCTCTCCGCTGAAGAACACTTCCAATACCAGCAACAGCGCGGCATATCCGCCCAGGAAATAAAAATTCGATTCCCAGCCGAAGTTCACCTCCAGGTAACCACCGATGAAAGGCGCTATGATAGGCCCGGTAGACCATATAATGGTGAAGAAGCTGAGGTAATGTTTTAATTTTTCGCCGGAGTAGAGGTCTACAAAAAGCGCTCTTTTACTCACCACCATAGCAGCGATGGTGATGCCATGCACGATCCTCATGGCATATACCACATATAAGCTGTGCGTGTTAGCGATGATACCGCATGAAATGCAGAAAAGCAACATGGACACCAGGGCTATCCTGTAGCGGCCGTAGCTGTCAAGCAATCCGCCGATGAAGAGTTGTGAAACGCCGTAGCTGATCAGGAACAGGCTAAGCGTTAGCTGTGCTTCGCTGCTGGAAATACCGAGTGCATTGGTCATGCCTGGCAGCGAGGGAATGTAAATGTCGGTGGCAAATCCCGACATGGGTATCATGGCAAAAGCGAGCAGGGTCGCTATCCCGATGTTGCCTTCCTTAATAGGTCTAACAGTGCTGGTCGTCATTTTTACAGAGGCTGGTGATTCAATTCGCTGCAAAATTAGGTCTTCATCCCCTATCTATTGACATAGTAATCTCATAAAAAATGTAGCGCTGTTCCTATAAAAAACATTTTGAAGAGAAGTTGAATTTTTGGCAAAAACATTAACAGCCGGTATGAAAACCATCATACCGGCTATCTTCATTGTTTACTTTTCTACAGCAATATTTTTATTTGCCGGCTGCGGCAAGCCCCTTTTGCAGGTCTTCCATATTCATCACAGGCTGAAATTCCAATTTGGCGTTCAGCTCCATAAAAAATGGTTCCGCAATAACCGGGATCTGAGATGGATCTTTCATATCGAATACCATGAGGCAGGTACGGCAGCCTTCTGATGCGAAGAAGTAAGTTGCTTCAGGCTTGATTTTATCGACAGTAGCTTTGATGATTTCGGGGAGACGGCCTTTTTTAATGGCTTCATTGCCGGCCGAAACTTCCATCACGACTTTTAGCATGGTACGCATAACATTTGGGGTTTGGTTATGCTGTAATTTCGCACTTTTTGCGCAGGGGAAATGTTATCCGAAAGTTATAATGCACTGCCGCCGTGGCTGCTTAGAACAGTGACATCTGTGCTTGCTGTGGTTGTTGCGACAGCTCCGGCAGCCCGAATACTTTCCTTACCACCCGGTAAAAATCCGCCTCATGTACGCCGTCATGCACATGCAGGAAGAAATAAATATCCTGCAGGCCCTGTGCCTTCCAGGCATCGAGGCGTTCCTTCCAGGCGTGGAGCCGTGTAACGTCCAGCGGATGGCCTCCCTTTGTCACGAACCGCAGGAACAGGTGCGGAATGGTATGCGCCATATGCAGACAATCACGCCTGCCGGGCGTGTCTGTCATCACCACACCAATGCCCAGCTGCTGCAGCGTACGAAAGAATTCTTCCCGCTCAGCGTTTTTTTCAAACCAATCAGGATGCCGCACCTCCACATAAAAGCGGATGTCCCGGGGCAGCTGCTCCAGGTATTTATAAAGGTTCAGCTTACGTACGGGAGAAAAATGTTCGCTCAGCTGCAGGAATACCGGCCCCAGCTGCGTTTCAAACGCCCTTATACTTTCCAGGAAAGCAGCGGTTTCCGTGCCGGCATTCAGCAAGGTGCTGTGATGACTGATGGACTGCGGTACTTTGGGACAAAAACGGAAATCGCGCCCTTTGGTCTTATCCGTCCATTTGCGGATATCATCAGGACTGTAAATTTTGTAGTGGGTGGCGTTTAGCTCCACACAGTTGAACAACCGGCTGTATTCTGCCAGAGTGTCCTTAATGTCTTTGGTATACAGGGTACCAGCATATTCTTTCCGGCTCCAGCCGGAAGTGCCTATCCTCAGCACACTATCGCCCGCAACACCGCTCAATACGGCCGTGGTAGGCCAGGCATCAGCCGGCAGGCTCAGGTCCAGTTGATCGTAAGATTGCCAAAGGGCGCCAAAATCCATGCTTTGTTGCTTTTTTTGTTAGCCGGTAAAAATACAAAAGTAAAAGCTTATTTCGCCTCCAGCGCCCGCAGCCTGTTGTCCTGTTCTTTCAGTTGCTGCTGCAAACGGATGATCAGCTCCTCCTGTGTGTTTATTTTTGTTTGTTGTGTCTCCATCTTTTTTTGCTGATCAATCAGGTACAGGGTCAGTTCTTCTATCTTCTGCATCTGACGTTGCTGCATATCCCCCAGGTCCAGCCCCTGTTTCGCAATTTCTGAGGCGGAAGGTATACCGGGGAGGTGCCCTTTTGTTTGTGTATGCTGCGCTACTTCTTTCAGGGAAGGCAATATATAGGCGGAATCAAACACAAAGTCGGCCCAGGTTTCCTGTGTCACTTTTATTCTTCTGGCACCGATAGTGCCGTCTACCGCCAGTTTGTAGGGGTTGTTGGGAGATGTCACACCAATACCAACATTCCCCGTGTAGGAGATGGCCAGGCGCGGTGCTCCGCCGGTAAAAAATTTCATACCGCCAAAGCCACTCAGCCAATAGGTTGGCCCCGCATTGGCGCTCCAGCTGTCCATGGTCCATTGCATGCCGTAGTGGGGTTGTTCCTTGTTGTCATACATCATGTGGTCAGTCATCGCCACACCAATTTTGTGTCCCAGCTCTGTCACGCTGATATTTCCGGCGACCAACAGTTGCTCGTTCGGATTATTGACACCAATACCTACTCTTCCTACTCCATCCAGAAAAATTCCCCGCTGGGAAGAATTATCTGCGTCATTCTGGATAGCGAAGACATTACTGTTTCTTAAAAAGCCCATCCCGGCTATCTTAGTGCCTGACCGGATAAACGAAAGGTGAAACTGATTATCTCCCTGATCAGTATGCCGGGTAATCTGAATTCCTTTTCCATAAACTACCGGATCATACCATTCTCCAAAAAATGCAGTCCCTTCAAATCGGGATTTGCCGGCGACATGAAGTAAAAAATCTGGCGAAGGATTGGTACCAATACCAACGGGTCCGGGGTAGGTTTGTGCATTCACGTGATACAACAGGGAGCCAGCCAGCACCAGGCCATAGGTTAAACAAATCTTTTTCATAGAGGGTAATATATTTAGCCGGGCAAGATAGCATATTTTCGTCATTAAGAAGATCAGTTCTGCGGGATCACCATCAACCATACACGTTGATGTAGACAGAACTATTCTTATCTTAGCGGCATGTCGTACACAGACTTTTGGAGTCGATAAAACAAATACATGAAAAGCCAGCCACCCATCCCGCTACATGGCAAAGAACTGCAGGACCTCGGCGTAGAACTGAAGACAGGCACCTATATACACGAGCGCATGAGGCACATCCACCGCGATGACCATTACGTTTTCCTGCTGTTGACGGAGGGTGATTTTGTGCTGGAAATTGATTTTATCGAATGGCATGTGACTGCGCCGGCGTTATGTTTCATTGCACCCGGACAGGTACACCGTTACATCCGGCAGCACCCTCGCAGCAACGGCTGGTTTCTGTTTGCCGCCCCCGGTATGGTCAGGGGAAACTGCCGCGATATTTTTGAAAACTACCAGCGGGTACAACAACAGTTTCCGCTCCCGCAGTCACCTGCTGTTTTCTTCAGCATGCCGGTATTGCAGCACGCACTGGAAGCAACCGGCCGACTCCTGAAAAAACAAATCGTGACATCACTGGCAGAAGGCATATTAGGGCTCTTCGCCGCTGAAATCATGCAACATGATTTATCCCATACCATAGCCAACAGCCGGCGGCAAACCATTACCGCAAAATTCAGGAAACTGGCAAAAAATAAATTCAGGGAACTAAAGCAGGTGCAGCAATACGCCGAACTGCTGCACATTACGCCGCTCTATCTCAACGAGTGCGTAAAAGCCGTCACCGGCTTTCCCGCCAGCCACTGGATTGCAGAAGAAGTACTGCTGGAAGCACGGCGGCTACTGTACTATACCCGCCTGGACGCAAAGCAGATCGCGTTTGAACTGGGTTACGAAGATGCAGCCTATTTCTCGCGGCTCTTTAAAAAACATACCGGCATGACACCATTGGCATTCAGGACACAAAACCATGAATTGTCCAATGATGTCCATTAATCGGCCTACTCCTCCCTTTCTTTCCATCATAGCTTTGCACTCATAATAAGCTGATAAAAAATTATGAGTACAATTGCTAAAAACAGTATGGATACCCCGGCTATGAGCTTCGGTTCCCTGGTGGCCCCGGTAGTGCTTTCCGTATTGTCTATCTTTCTGACCATTGGTGTTTCTTTCGCAGTGTTACCGAAACTGGTACACGATCAACTGGGATATGGCAACGTGATCGTTGGCGTGGTGATAGGCCTTGCCAATGCCACCGCCCTGATTACCCGTATGTACGCAGGCACGCATACGGATACCCGCGGCCCTAAGTCCGGGCTGGTACGCGGCATCATTACCACCGCCGTTGCCGGCCTGGTGTATGTTTGTTCCGCTATTGGCGGCCTCCCTCCGTTACTCACCCTGGGCCTGTTGCTTGCCGCCCGAATCCTTCATGGCATTGGCGAGAGTTTCCTCATCACCGGCGCGCTGACACTGGGTATTGGGCTGGTAGGCCCTGCCAGGGCAGGTAAGCTCATGGCCTGGGTGGGCATCTCCCTGTATGCCGGTATCGGTATGGGCGCGCCATTGGGTAATTTTGTGCACCAGTATTTTGGCGTGATGGCAGCCTTTATGCTGATCCTGTTATTGCCGGCGCTGGGCAGCCTTCCTGTATTAAGAAGCCCCGAAATAGCCACCAGTGGCAGGAAACCAGCCGTTCCGTTTTACCGGGTGTTGTCCATGATTTCAAGACAGGGCGTATCCCTTGCTTTGTCCGTGATAGGATTTGGTTGCCTCTCTTCCTTTATTGCGCTGATGTTCGCGGCCAACAAATGGGGCGGTGCTCCATGGGCGCTGAGTGTATTCGCCACTACGTATACCCTTGTCCGTTTGTTCTTCGCCTCATCGCCCGACAAGTACGGCGGATACCGGATTGCGGCCATTTCCATCGTGATCGAGATGGCAGGTCTGCTCCTGTTATGCAGCGCCGGTTCTCCGGCCATGGCATTGATAGGCTGCGCGCTCACCGGCATCGGCTTCTCCCTGATATTTCCTGCTTTAGGTGTGGAAGCGGTCAAAAAAGTTTCCCCGGAAATACGTGGCAGCGCGATGGGCGCCTATACAGCCTTCACCGACCTGGCGCTGGGCGTTACGGGCCCTGTCGCCGGGCTGATCGCCAGCAGCTACGGTTATCAGGCGATTTACCTCTTTGGCGCCGTATGCGCCGCATTGGCACTGTTGCTGATCATGATCAGAAAAGAACAATAAGCTACATACGAACAATAACCCCATCAAATCCCCGGACAGCTTCCGGGGATTTATCGTAAGCTGTCTCTTACCGGGACGGCGTCTTTGTTCCTCCTCCGTGAATACGGATAGTTTTCAGGAGCGATAATGCTTCGGGGATAAAGTAATCAGTGATGGAGTCTTTCTTTGCCGACAGCAGTTCATATGTAAGCTCTAAAGGATTTTCGTTGATGATGGTAGCTGCGGTAACTTCCTTCCGTTGCAGGGAATCTGAATAATCAAAAACCGTAATGGCATAATATCGGCCATCGATTTTTTGTATGGTGTCAAACAACAGTTTATTGCTAGTCCCCATCATTTGTGCCTCCTTTTTTACATTTTTGAGGACAGCGATGGTAATAATGCCCAGGCTGTCAATCAACGGTATCTGCACTAGTTTGGAATGCGATGGAAGTGGCTCGTCGTTCTTCACGTTCTGGCAGGCTGCCAGCAGAAATAGCGCTACGAAAGGCAACAAGTATTTCATGGTGGGATGATAGAAACGGAGGCAGGGCTCGAACCTGCGTCTATCCGGATTAAGTGCCGGAAGCTCTACCAACTGAACTACTCCGTTAGTTTTTTTCGGGGGACAGCGGCGTAGCGCCTTTCCCTGAAAAATATTTATGTTGCTTTAATATCGTTGCAAGATAGGGATTTGACACCGTAACACCATGCACCAATTCCGGCGTTGGCAGAAAAGGTACGGGCTGATGTACCCTTGGGGCGATCCAGCCGGAACGTTCCGGGTCCAGCCCTGCTGCCTTACAGGCAGCAGCCACACGCTCGCGGTTACACGTAGTTTTACCGGAAAATACTTCCCAGGGCAACGGCAGCTGGTTCCATACCGACAGGTTAGGGTCGCCTTTGTGCCCTTCCATATGATGCCATGCGGCCACATCGCCAGCTATCAGCCGCATCACTTTTCCGAAACACATCTCTTCCAGTAGGAATTCCATGCCCAGGGCATAGATGAGGCTCATCCAGCCGTCACGTGCCTTGTTCCACGCACTGGCGGTATTGTTCCAGGTAGAGGAATCGTTGCCTGACCGCACCACCATCGACTGACGGTCAAATTCGTTCGTTTGCCACAGCTCTTCCAGGAATGTGGCCACCTGTTGCAGCAGTGTGGTCCATTTACCGAGTAAAAAACCCTGTTGCTCCGGTGATAATTTACGCAGCACCTGCTGGTCCGGATATACCATGGCAATAGCCGGCCAGTTGGCAGTGTCCTGCTGCCGGGGCTGGCGTTTCGCCGGCATAATATCCCACCAGCTGGCATCCACCGGCTCATATAAACATCGTTGCAACAACATATCAGCAATTTCATCAAATGCCCGTTGTTGCCCGCTCACCGTGAATTCACTACGCAGGTTGCAGCGTGCGGTATAGTAGGCTATAAAACAAGCGCTGTTCACATCTTTCATAAAATCTTCCCGGGAGATGTCTTCCGCGAAGCCATGTTTACCGATACGCTGGAACAAACTTTTCTTATGCCCGCGGAGCATGGTATGCAGCTTCTTATCGAGATGCCGTAAACAGCGGAACAACTTATTGTACCGGCGGCGGGAAATGTCCAGGCCGGCAGCCATCCGTTCTTCCCGGTTCAGACGGTCTGTTTTATAATCACTGTATCCGGGGTTTTTATGTATTACCGCGCTCACTTTCGCTAGAAAGGCCTCTACCACCAGCGGATCGTCATAAGCCGACATATCAGTGCCATCATCTGTTTTAAACAGCTGCATGGCCCTGCTCACCTGTACCTGTGCTCCTGACACGTCTGCGAACGCCTCCAGCATGGAGGTGTATTGCCATACCTGGTTACGCAGCGCGCGGGACGCGGCTTTATCCAACAGCCGCATTTCCTTTGCGTTCAGGTCGCCCTGCAATACGTCTTTGATCAGCATCGCGATGTCTTCAGGTCGTTTCCGCCGGCGCAGGCTTTCGTATAATGTTTCCAGGTTAGATTGGGTCATTGCTTTCACTACAGAATTTCTCAAAGCTACTAAGTTCTGTCGTTTTTATTTATTTTTAAGAAAATCCCGTATATGAAGTTCCCTTACCTATTGTGCTGTTGCCTGGTCATTCTTGGCGCCCGGGCCTATGGTCAGAACATTGATATCCTCCATAAATCAGACACCTTCGAACGCAAAGGAAAACACCGCGACTTCGTTTACTGGAACAATCCGGCCGATACCGCCGGACTGGAATATGTGGCCACGCTGTCTTCCAAAGGCTCTGCCATGGGCGGCAGCTCCCTGTGGGAAATCTGGAGCCATGCCGGCAACCGGTCCGCCAGGCTGGGCTCCAATGTGTTTGTCTTCCGGTCATTCACCGACAGCGACTCCACCAGGCCGGAGCTGATCGTTGATCTTTATCTGGCCTCTGATGAAGCTCTGCAGCGCAATGCCGGCCGCGAAGAAAAAAATGTGGTATACCTCTTTGGCAACAAAGGAAAAGAGATGTCTGTAAAAGTGAATGCCACGCAGAAAGATATTCCGGCCAACGGTGTGCTACGCTTTGCGCTGCCTGCCGGTGAAGAGCTGAAACTCAATAAGGGCGGCGCTACCGGCGCCTGGAGAAATATCAGGGGAGAAGAAGGAAAAGCAGCGTTGTATTTTTCCGTATCAGGACCAGGGCTTGGCGGAGCAGTGCCTCCCGCCGGTTCTATGGGCATTTCCCTTAACAGCGGCCGTATCACGGAAATGAACCCTCATTTTGCCCGCATGATGATGGCCATACAGCAACAGAGCATAAAATAGCCTTTCAAAAAAAATCCGGCAGGTATAAAAAATAATCCCGCCAGCGCCACAGCAGGGCATCCGGAAAGATGAGCTTTGGTCAAAACACATGACCATATGAAAAAAGTAATCATCATCGGAGGGGGTATAGCCGGACTTGCTGCAGCACATGTGCTGTCGGATTTCTGCCCGGAGATATTGATTATTGAAAGGGACGGGTTGACCTCCACGCCTGAAACACGGCCCGGTACGCCGCAGGCATACCATCCGCATCATCTCACGCCGAGAGGGCGCATGATCCTGGAACAGCTTTTCCCGGGACTGAACAACGAACTGCTGGAGAACGGCGCCGCTTCGAGCCTGGGCAAAGACATCCGCTTTTATTACCCTTTCGGGGAACTGATCATGCCCGATCCCGGCAATGACGCGGCGTGCAGCCGGCCTTTCCTGGAATGGCATATCCGGCAACGGGTGCTGAAAAACAAGGGCGTCCGGTTGCTGGCAGAAACGACTGTCACTGATCTTGTCATCGACAGCGAACAAAACAAAGTATGCGGTGTGACCATCACCAGCGGCAACACTACCGCCGACATCAATGCCGATATGGTGGTAGTAGCCACCGGCTTCCATTCCCGTTTAGGCGAATGGCTTAACCGTCCTGGCTATACGATTCCCGAACCGGAATTACTGACCACCAACCTGGGGTACAGCACCCGTCACTATGCCCTCCCTCCTGCCCTTGCCCTTCCCTGGAACCTGCTGCATATCGAAAACCAGGAACAGCCCGGGGTGCCTACCTGTGTGGTAAGCATCATGGAGAACAATATCCTCGAAATCATCCTGGGCAACATCGGCGGCCTGTACCCGCCTACAGACACGGCAGGTTTTGAAGCAGCACTGGCATTGCTGGACAATCCAGTATTAAAGGAACTGCTGCAACAGGTAACACCGCTGGAAGCACCGCGTGGCTACCGGATAAAAGACGTGACGTTCCGGCATTATGAAAAAATGGCTTCGTGGCCGGACGGATTAATGGCCATAGGCGACGCTTTCTGTACGTTTGATCCTATTCATGGCACCGGTATGACCATCGCTGTGATGCAGGCAGAGCTGCTGCAAAAAAAGTTACAACATACCGGTATACTATCCCCTTCCTTTGGTAAAGATTTTATGCAGGCCGCCGCAAAAATTGTGGCCCCTGCTTGGTGGATAAATGCAGTGGCCGATACCGGTCATCCACAGGTAAAGCACCACTATACGGAAGCACAGAAAGGACTGCGGTTTGCGCATGTTTTCATGGAACAGGTGTTGCGGTTTTCCGTCAGCTTCCGTCAACCGGCTTTATTTGGATTGGTGTGGCTGGTCAGGACTTCTTTTTTATCGCCGCAGGAACTGATCAACCGGCCGATGCTGGACATGCTCCGGGAAGCAGGGCTGGCCGGCCCGCTGGACCAGCTGATACAATCCGGTGAAGTATCAGATCCCCGGCAGTGGCACCATGACCGCTGCCCCGACATCCCTGCGTTTGAAGAGGAACTTTTTATTCCCCGGGAAGTATTGAGCAGGCAATAATTCCCATATCCCCAAAGATCTCCCTGTGGGAGATCTTTGGGATTAACTATTAATAAAAAAACTGTTCGAGAATAATCTTTCCGTCTTTCACCTCGTAGAGCATGATCTCGTTCATCTGAATTCTGCCATGCGGTCTTACCGTGATGTCTGTTTCCCTTGCCACCGCAATGTGATTGCCCGTTACAATTGGCACGCTGGTATATACCCGGTGTACAGCCTCAATCCGGCCCACGAAATCATCCGCTTTTTTACGCACCGCTGTTTTACCAAAAGCGTCTTCCATATAGGGAGAACCAGCCGGTTCGATGCTCCGCACATTATCCGCAAACAATTCGTCCTGAATATCAAACCATTTTTCCTGTTGCGCGAGCTCCGTGAAACGTGCCACCACCTCCTGTGTTGTCAGTACTTTTTCTGCTATCTGTGTCATAGTGTTACCTGTTTTTTTTGTGTGATGTTTTCTCTGACAAAACTACCTCCCGCCCGCTATTTTCTACCGGGGTTAAACAGACTTTGTTACGGGTTGATCTGGACAGGTCCGCGGAAACTCCCCTGTATGACGGTTGTTACAGAATACCAGCTTTCACAGACACTCAATTTGTCAGACAATCATCAAATCCCCGGCATTATCATCCTCCTCCCATAATACCGCAGTTACGGGATAAACAACAGCTTTGCGAACGTTAAATATCATCCGCGCAACACGTTTGTATTTTATTATTATTGTCATTATCTTGATCGTGGATAATTGTTCAAAATACCTTTAATGAGCTATGGGTGATCCTGTAGATGAGATACGTCAGACCGGTACTTCGGTACCGCAGGATGCAGCAGCGCTTGAGCCTCTTTTTAAAGCGTGTTATGCCCTGTTGCTGTCGTATGCCTGTAAGTACGTGACCCGCGAAACAGCAGAAGATATTATCCAGGACGTATTCATTCAACTCCACAAAAAAGGCCCTTCCCTCCATATCAATTCCAGCATCAAGGCATATCTTTTCCGCAGCGTACATAACGGTTGCCTCGATCATATCCGGCGGGAAGCTATCCATCAACGTTATATCAACGCCACAATTCCGGGGCTGAGTGAAGCAGAGCTGGACTATTTCAATCCGGACGGGCCGCGGCAAAGCCTGCTTCAACAAGATAACCTGGCTGCCAGTGTCTGGCAGGCCATAGAAGCACTGCCGCCCAAATGCCGCGAGGTAGTCAGGCTGCGCTATGAACAAGGCCTTAAAACAGGCGAAATATCAGCAACAATGGGCATCTCCACCCGCACCGTGGAGACTCAACTGTACAAAGCCATTAAACAACTGCGTGCCCTCATACGCAAAACCAGCATTTTCCTCTTTGCGATTGCTCTTTTTTAAAATGGATATATATTATATTCCCGTCCCAGGGCTGAAGCCCTGGGCTACGATTTGTTCTTGACTATTTTATGGAACCTGCCCCTAACCGGTGGTTTTAAAGCCCTAACATGCTGTAGAGGCGATTAATTTCCCAATTGTGGAACGGACATTCAAAACCAGAACTAATCGTCACCCCAAGGCTTCAGCCCTGGGCTAAGAAAAAAAAATTTCCAAAATCTGTACGTAGTTCCTATTCCTTTCTCGTCTAAATAATATGAAATGGCACCTAATAATACTAACAGGTTGGATTATACGATATTAATAAAGTTTATCGATGGCCAGGCCAGTCCTGCAGAAACCGCTGAGGTGGCCGCCTGGCTGGATGCAGCACCCGGCAACCGTGAGCTGTATTTCCAGGTCAAGGACATATTGGACCAGCAGCGGGTATCGGCTGTGACCAGGGATGAGACTGACCAACGCTGGCAGCAGATAGCTGATCAGCTGCAGGCGCCTGTGCCGGTACGACGCCTCCACCGGCTGAAGTACGCAGCAGCCGTATTGGTGCTGGTGGTAGCCGGCGGCATTGCCGCCTATGTGTTGACACGGTCCCCGAAACAGGCGCCGTTCATCACCCTGGTGTCGCAGAAGTCAACGGTACAGCAACTGCTGTTGCCCGACAGCACGCGCATCTGGATAAAACCGGGCAGCCTTCTCCGTTATCGTAAGGTGAAAGACGGACTGCGGGAACTGTGGCTGGACGGCAGCGGTTATTTTGAAGTAGTAAAAAACACAGCAACGCCTTTCAAAATACATACGTCCGGTATCGACGTTACGGTATTAGGTACCTCATTTACAGTGAACAATGATCAACACAACACCAACGTAATAGTAAATACCGGCATGGTAAAGGCCAGCACGCATGAGCAGGAGATGCTGGTCCGGCCGGGACAGAGAGCAACGGTAGTCAACAACGCCCTGCAGATGGACAGCGTCAACGCACAGCTGTTCGCCGCCTGGAAAGATGGGGATTACAAATTTGAAAACACCACCGTGGAAGAGCTGAAGGAATTACTACAGCTCAACTATGGGTATGAAGTCAATGTACTGCAACCGCACAAATTCCGCAACACCAGCATCAGCGGCCGCATGCTGATAACAGATGCACAGAGCCTGTGCAAATCGCTCTCAGGCATGCTGGAAGCCGATGTCAGCAAAGATGGTAACCGGATTATTATTCAACCAAAATGAGTCATCACGTTTTAAACAACAAACAGATTTAGCAACATCATTTTTTAACCAGAAAAAACTATCCGAATTCCCAATCGCCGCAGGTGACCCTGCGGGAACAGTGACTTTTTTTTTCTAATGGAAAGGAATTTCTCCGCAGGCCGCGCGATCCTGCGGCAGGTAGCTCCTTGTCATTCACATATCGCTTTATGTAGTCTTTAACCAAAATTTTACCCGTTATGAAATTTGGATCTCTACGGCTTTGCCTGAAGGGAATGGCCGGCCTATGTCTATTGCTGGGCATTTCAACATCTTCCACGCAGGCACAGGACGCAGTAGCCGGCGTACAGACGCCACCGTTACCACAACACCAATACCGGAAACCAGGCAACACAGACACCAGTCCCGCCAGCCAGGTACTCTCCCTGAGCAATGCCCTGGAAAAAGTGTATACAAAATACCAGCTGCGCATAGCCATGAATGAAAAATATGCGCGGAATATTTTTGTGCCCGACAAACTGCTGAACAGCGGCGCTTCCGCAGCCATCTCCTCACTACAGAAAATATTGCAGTCATACGGCCTCACGCTTAACATGACCGGTCCCTCACAATACATCATCACGCCGGTTGAGCCTCGTCCGGCTCCCGCACCCAAACCACCGGCCAAGGTCCGTGTATCCGGCACCGTGAAAGATAAACTCGGCGCGCCTCTGGTAGGCGTGACCGTGAAAATCATCAAAACGCCCGTCGGCACCACGACCAATGACAGAGGTTTTTATGAGCTGGACGCAGAGCCGACCGATACCCTTGAATTTTCCTACATCGGCTATCAGACCCAACAGATCAGCGTCCGCAACAGGTTAGACATTAATATCGAAATGCTGGCCAAAGAAGGAGGGCTCAACGAAGTAGTGGTAGTGGGTTTCGGCGCACAGAAAAAAATCAGCCTCGTGGGCGCGCAATCTACCATCAAACCGGAGGAGCTGAAGCTGCCGGTAAGAAGTCTCACCAACGCCCTCGGCGGCCGCCTGGCAGGCATCGTGGCCGTACAACGCAGCGGCGAACCGGGCTACGACGGCTCAGATATCTGGATACGCGGCATCTCTACTTTCGGCTCCAGCCCACGCGGGCCACTCATCATCGTTGACGGCGTACCTGACCGCAGCATCAATGACCTCGACCCGGAAGACGTGGAAAGTTTTACGGTGTTAAAAGACGCTTCCGCCACCGCCGTATACGGCACCCGTGGCGCCAACGGCGTTATCCTCGTCAACACCAAAACCGGACGCCCCGGCAAACCACAGATTAATATAGAATTCAATCAGGCCATCACAAAATTTACACAGCTGCCAAAATTCGTAGATGCGCCCACGTTCATGCGCCTTTATAACGAAGGACTGCAAATGCGTGGCAGGACGCCCCTCTACACAGAGGAGCGCATACAGAAACATATCACCGGCGAAGACCCTGACCTGTACCCCAACGTGGACTGGTTTAAAACACTGTTCAACCAGTTCGGCCAGAACAGAAGGGCCAATCTCAATGTGCGCGGTGGCTCCGAATTCGCAACCTATTATATCTCCGCAGGATATTACTCCGAAGTGGGCATGTTGAAACGGGACAACCTGCAATCCTATAATTCCTCCATTAAACTGGACCGCTATAATTTTACGACCAACGTAGACGCCAATATTACCAAGACGACCAAACTGGAACTGGGCGTTAACGGTTTTATCATCAACAGCAACTATCCCGGCATTGGTACCGGCGACTTGTTCAACCTCGCCACGCAGGTGCCACCTCACCTGATCCCGCCGCAATATTCCAACGGGCAATGGCCTAAGATACCCGGCGGCAGCTACCCCAGCCCGTACCGCAATTTGACACAGTCCGGCTATGCAACAGAGTATCGCAACACCGTCCGCTCCAATATCAGGGTACGGCAGCAACTCGACTTTGTACTGAAAGGTTTGTCCTTCACCAGTATGTTTGCATTTGACTCCTACAGCTGGAATAACCTCAACAGAAAAAGGGAAGTGCAGACCTATTATGCCACCGGGCGCGATTCCGCCGGTAACCTGCTGACCCGCATCGTGGACCCGGGTTCCAACGTACTGGGCTTTGAAGTGTCCAGAGGTGGCGACCGGCGTTTCTATACTGAATCAGCACTGAACTATGCCCGTAAATTCGGGGACCACGACGTGTCAGCATTATTGCTCTATAATCAGTCTGATTATATCAATGCAGATGCCGGTGATCTCATCAGCTCCATTCCTTTCCGTATCAGAGGTCTAAGCGGCAGGGCCACCTATGGCTACAAAAGCCGTTATTTTGCAGAAGCGAATTTCGGTTATAATGGCTCTGAGAACTTCACCCCTAAAAAACGTTATGGGCTCTTCCCTTCGTTTGGCGCCGGCTGGGTGGTGTCTAACGAACATTTCTTCGAACCGCTCAGCAATGTTATTTCCTATTTCAAACTGCGTTACACCTATGGCCTTTCAGGCAACAGCAACACCGGCTCCCGTTTCCTCTTCCTTACCAGGATAAAAAGCAGTGGCGACCTCGGTTATACGTTTGGTGTTCCAGGCAACACCACCTCATTCAGTGGCCTGCAGGAAGACCAGATCGGTTCCGAGGTAAGCTGGGAAACCGGCAAACGGCAAAACCTGGGCATCGAGGTAAAAGCCTTTAAGGACGAACTGTCTGTTATCGTTGAACTCTTTAAAGAGAGAAGGACCGGCATCCTGTTGCGGCAATATGACATCCCTTACGCTTCCGGCTATACGTCAGACAACATTCCCTATCGTAATATCGGTATCACCGAAAACAAGGGAATTGATGTGACCATAGACTACAACAAGGCATTCTCCAAAAATTACTGGGTAGCATTCCGGGGCAATTTTAACTTCAACATCAACAAAAACGTGTACGACGGCCTTCCACCGTGGCAATACCCATGGCTCAACCGTACCGGCCACACCATTGACCAGCGTTTCGGTTATGTGGCACTGGGACTTTTCTCTGATTCCGCAGATATCCTTAAATCGCCCAAACAGGCCGGCGACGTGCGCCCCGGCGACATCAAATACGCAGACCTAAACGGCGATGGCATCATCAACAGCTTTGATCAGCAGGCCATCGGTTATGGCCCCGTGCCCCGCATCGTATATGGCCTTAACTTCAGTGTTGGCGCCAAAGGCTTTGACCTCAGCCTGTTCTTCCAGGGCGTGGCCATGGTGGACTTCATGTACAGCGGCGGTCATGGCACCAATCCGTTTTATGAAGGCCCCACTATCGGTAACCTATATACGGTAGCCACCGACCGCTGGACGCCGGACAACTCCAACAGCCAGCCTTTCTATCCACGTATGTCAACCCGTCAGGATATCACCACCAACTATTACGCCAGCACCTGGTGGCTCAAAAGAGCGGACTACATCCGCCTGAAGAGCGCCGAGCTGGGATATACCTTCAGCATGAACCGGCTGCAGAAATACGGTTTAAAAAACCTGCGCGCCTATGTTAACGGCACCAACCTCTTCACCATTTCGCCCTGGAAGATCTGGGACCCTGAATTGGGCGATGGCAGAGGAACCGCCTATCCCAACACCACTTCGTACAACTTCGGCATCCGCGCCAGCTTCAAATAAAACCTAATATCATGACCCATTCATACAAAAACATACTGCTGTTGTTCCTGCTGGTACTGTGTACGGCAGGTTGTAAAAAAGGTTACCTCGATACGGTGCCGGACAATATCACTACGCTGAAAGACGTGTTCACCAACCGTACCATGACAGAACAGTGGCTTGCGCGGCTGTACAATCCCATGCCCGACATGTGGAACCAGCCGTATGGCGTTCCATGGACAGGCCAGTGCGATGAAGCCGACTATGCCTGGGTGCAGCCCGGCATCAACTCCGGCGCCATCACCCCCGACAATGCCAGTCCGTCGTATTGGAACAGCTACTATCAAACTATCCGGCAGGCGGCCATCTTCCTCCAGAACGCAGACCAGAACCAGGAGATCAAAGCATTGCCCGACGGTAACAGGCTGTTGAAACAGTACAAAGCAGAAGCCCGTTTTCTGCGCGCCTACTACTACTGGCTGCTGATGCGGCAATATGGCCCCGTTGTGCTGATGGGCGAAACGGCCAGTCTTCCCGAAGACAATTTCCAGATACCCCGCAGTCCGTGGGACGACTGTATTGGCTTCGTGCTTTCCGAAATGGACAAAGCCTTCCCCGACCTTCCGGTGCAACATGTGAACCCGGTAGATCCCACACAGCCCGACGTAACGCAGACAGGGCGTATCACACAGCCTATCGTGCTGGCGGTTAAATCGCAGATACTATTATATCATGCCAGTCCGCTGTTCAATGGCAACAAGGATTTCGCCTCTTTTACCAACCAGGACGGCACCGCACTGTTTAACCAGGCTTATGACAAAGAGAGATGGAAACAGGCCGCCGATGCAGCCAAAGCGGTGATAGACCTCAATCGCTGGGATTTATTTACCGTCTCCGATCCCGATCCATTCCGGGCCGCCTTCCTCTCCTGCCGCAACCTCTTCTTCGATGGCTGGCAGAAAGAAGCCATCTGGATACGCACCTCTTCCGGGCATGTCAGCAACTGGGAGCGCCACTGCTCTCCCCGCTGCGCCAATGGCCAGGGCTGGAACGGTATCGCGGTCACACAGGAGCAGGTGGACATATTCCGCATGGCCAGCGGCAAAACGATCAACGACGCCGGCAGCGGCTATTCCGAGACTGGTTTTACCACCACCGCTACGCCTTACTATGTTAACGGCACTTACAATATGTACACTAACCGTGAAGCACGGTTTTATGTAGATGTGACCTTCAACGGCTCCACTATCCCTGTTGTTCCGGAAGCAGGCCAGACAAGAGTGGAATTTTTCTTCACCGGCAATTCCGGCAAAAACGGCGCTCCCCGCGACTGGCCCTCCACTGGCTATACCGCACGTAAAAACATCCATCCCAACAACGATTTCAGAACAGGGAGGAACTTCGCGCGGCCGGCAATGATGATACGCCTCGCTGAAATTTATCTTAACTATGTCGAAGCGCTGAACGAATATACGCCCGGCCACGCCGACATTCTTAAATACCTCAACAAAATCCGCAACAGAGGCGGTCTTCCAGACCTGTTGCCCGGACTCTCACAGGACGAAATGCGGGCACAGATACGGCTCGAACGCCGCATTGAACTGATGTTTGAAGGGCACCGTTATTGGGACGTGCGCCGCTGGAAAGTAGCCGACAACCCCGATCAGCACCAGGGCGGCGCCTTCCATGGCATGAATATCGAAAAAGGCAGCTCCTTGTCCGATCCTGAGTTTCATAAAAGAGTGACATCGTTCACAAGAGCAGCATGGCAAAACAAATTTTATTTCTATCCTGTGCCGCAGAGTGAGATAGACAGAAACAAAAAGCTGGTGCAGTTCCCCGGATATTAAGAGCGGTAATAAAAAAGCCCGCCCGGAACGAATCCGGGCGGGTTTCTAATAAAAACGCGTCTTCAGGCGTTCAAAAAAATCTGAACGAAAAGACTGTAGAGCATCTTTAATATTCAACAGGATATCGGTTTATCGACATTCCTCCAACGATGCCAAGACCGTAAAGGATATTGTTGAATACAATTACTTTCTCCGATAATATATTGTCATTTTTTTCTTCTGCCATCATTGAGCTGTACAAATAGTTGTAACTGGCATAGGTTAAAGTTGTCACTTCAATAACTACCGGGTTCTTAAAGCCGAGCCAGCTGGTAGCGATAAAACTCAGGCGGTGCCTGCGACCGTCTAAAAGCTGATCATCTATGAATACTTCCTGTCGTTCTTTTTTCCCAAACATTACGTCAGACGGGTCGGAAGACTGGATGGGCAACTGGAGCAGTGATTTGTCAGTACCAACATCGTCGTGGTTTAGGTGTTCGTATATTCTGACACGGTAATAGTTCTTTATTCCCGGATCGCCCTGTATTTCAAAGCTCACATTCGCTTTAGTCTCCCGTTGATTATCAGATATTTTTTTTACGCTCATTTCACCTACAGCAACCGGCAATGGTATCGCGTCAGCACCTTCTACCGCCGGAATGTCGGGAGCGTCGGGAAGTTCGGCTCTAACAAAATATTTAAAGCCGGGTTTCGCGCTGAAAGTGCTTAGATAATACGCATAATTTCCCTGTTTATGCATCGTCATGGTTTCCTTAAAGGCATCGTTTTCGTACAAGAACACCCCTGCATTGCTTATTGTCTGTATGCTCCCCGACGGGACAGGTGCGTTCCCGATCTCAATATATTTCGACATCAATATTTGAGCGGTGATCAGGCTGTCCTTAGCCATCAGCACATTCATCACCAGTTTATTGCCCTCGTCCGGGATAGTTATTGTCACCTGTTTATTACAGCTGCCGGCTACCGCTGCCAACAACAACAGCATTAGTCTTATTTTCATGATTTAAAATTTCAGCTCATATGAAACACTGGGAAGAACAGGCACCAGGGAAACCGCATTCAGGGTTACTTTAGGTTGCTTTTTGTCAAAACTCTCCACATAATAGAAGAACGGATTAAACCGGTTATAGGCATTTAACAAACTTACATTCCATGTCCTTACAAGTCCGTTTTTTTTGTATTTGATAAAACTAACGCCCAGGTCTAAACGGTGATATGCCTGTATACGCGTATTGTTACGTGCACTTACATAGTCGATGTGGCGGGAGGTACCCCAGTTCCCTGTGCTGGAAACGGGGTCCGTGATACCAAAATAGGACGTCAGCGGGATGGTAAAAGGAGCCGCGCTCTGATAAGTCCAGGAGCCGGACAACTCTATACCTTTGCGCAGCCTGTAAATCGCCACGATGTGAAAGTCATGCCGGCGATCGTATTTATAGGGAAATTGCCTGCCGAAATTTACCTCCGGAAGCCGGCGGTTGGCCCATGCCAGCGTATATCCTACCCACCCGGTCAGCTTGCCGGTTTTCTTTTGCAGCAGCAGTTCCATTCCGTATGATTTTCCTTCGCCGGCTGTCACATGCTGTTCCCAGGTATCGCCTTTAGCAGCCGTCAGATAATTGGCCCCTTCTTTATACTCAATCACGTTGTGCATGTATTTGTAGTAAGCTTCTGCCGAAAATTCAAACTTCCCGCCAAACAGAAAATGCGTAACGCCCAGTGCGTACTGGTCAGCATCCTGGGGCTTTACCTTATCGGTAGCAGGCACCCAGAGATCTGCCGGCAGGGATATGGAATTGTAAGCCAGCAAATGGATGTACTGGGTCATCCGGGTATAGGAAGCCTTCAGCGCCCAGTCTCCGGGCAACAGGTAGCGGGCGCTCAGCCGGGGCTGTACAGACCGATAGTGGCGACCCTGCACGTTAAATCCACTCACATGTAACCCCGCATTCACCTTCAGCCTTTTAGATACTTCCCAGTCATCTTCCGCATAAAGGTTCATTTCCAGTGCATAGATGCCGTGGTTATTGTTGGAAGAATCTGCCAGCACCTCGTCATTTTCAGTTTGCCTTGATTCCAGTACGCCCGGTGTAAAAACGCGGTACATCACCTGCGCTCCCGCTTTGATGGTGTGCGCGGGGTTTAACTGATAGTCTAAATCTATTCTGCCGCCCAGGTCCCGGATACCGGAATTCAATTTCTGGTGATCTGTAAATTTGGTGGACGTTGCAACACCCACCTGGTCAAAGAGCGACCGGAAACGATAATCGCTTCCCATCAGCATCACATTGGAAAACAACTTCGGCGAGTACACATGGTTCCACCGGATGGTGCCCGTATAGTTACCCCAGTGTATGCTGGTGTTAGACACATAATAGTTGAGAGCGTTCACACTATTGAAATCCACTTTTGTCGCCATCTTATCGCGGCCGCCATAGAAGCTGAGGTATAATTTGTCTTTGTCCGAAAATTTATGATGAAGTTTGGCGTTCACATCATAAAAGTTCAGTTTGAATTTACCCGGATCACTGAGCTCTTTTTGGTTGTTCAGGTATATTCCGGCGGCGATGTCAGGGTATGATCTGCGGACAGATACCACAAAAGTTGTCTTCTCCTTTTTGATGGGCCCCTCCAGCATCGCCTGCGCTGAAAGCAGCCCCACAGAAAAATTTCCGTGTAGTTGGTGCATGTCTCCATCCTTTGTGGAGATGTCCACCACTGAGGACAGCCTGCCGCCGTAGCGCGCCGGGAATGCCCCTTTGTAAAGGGTCACATCTTTCAGTACACTGGTGTTGAAGTTGGAGAATAAGCCCATCAGGTGTACGGGGTTGTACAAGGGTGCGCCATCGAGCAAAATAAGGTTTTGGTCAGGAGTGCCGCCGCGTACCAGCAAAGCGCTGGTAGCTTCGGTGCCTTGTTTAACACCAGGCATCAGCTGGAGGGTTTTGAACAGGTCCGGCTCCCCGAGAAGGCGGGGCGCCGCCTGAACCAGTGATGCCGATATATTCACACGGCTCATCTGGGAAGAGGACACGATATTGTCTGTCCCTACTCCCCGGATAGTCACTTCCCCCAGCTGGCTGCTGAGTGTCTTTAGGCGGAAGGAGAAACTCCTGGTGTTTTCCATGGTCACGAATGTGTCCAGGCGCTGATATCCAAGATATGACAGCTGTATCCTGACCGTGTCTGCCGGCAAGGTAAGGCTGTAGAACCCATAACCATTGGTAACTGTGCCTGCTTCAAATTGAGGCGCCACTAACGATACGCCGATCAGTCTTTCACCGGACACGGCATCTTCGACGTATCCGCTAAGCGTATGTACCGCCTTGACCGCCGGTCCGACAATGATCTGCCCTCCCCGTCTTTTGAAAGTGAGGGATGTTCCTTTCAACAGGTAGGTAAGCATCGTTTCCAGTGGCGCCTCTTTAAAGCTGTGTGCTTTAATGGTTATTCCCTGTACTCTTGTGTATTCATAGGATATTTGTACGCCGGTTTGCCGTTCCAGTATTTTCAGCGCCCCTTCCAGCGTAGTGGCGGGGATGCTGATACTGAACCTGGCATCGTTTTGCTGACCGGCGGCTGCCAGTCCGCAGACTAAGAACAGAACGGTTAAAAAATGTCGCATTCATTGATTTTTGACAAACACAGCTCTCCCCTGCCGCCTTCAGGGCGGCTTTGTACGGGTGGAGCAAATGCAGTTACTGAATGATTATTGTTGTATACCGGTAACGGTTATACGGTCTTTACTGATCGTGTAGGTCATACCACTCAGGTCTTTTAGCATTCCGAGTGTTTCCTGTAATGGCGTGTGGGCGGCAATCCGCAGGTTAAAACGATAATTGGCCATCAAGGCAGTATCATAGGAAACCTGTACCCCGTAATGATTCTGGAGGATGCGGGCCACCTCTGCAAAGGAAGCGTCCAGTAATGTCAGATCGCCATTCCGCCAATCGTCGACCGGGCCGTCCGTCCGTGTAGCCGTATGCGTTCCCAATTGATATACGATCTGCTGGCCGGCTTCCAGTACGCCCAGCACCGTAGTGCTGTCCGCCACCTGTACCTTTCCCGAGCGAACGCTCACCTGTACATACCTCGTTTCCTGATATGCTTTCACACTGAACTCCGTGCCCAACACTGTCGTTCGTATGCCAGCAGGAGTGCTGACCATGAACGGTGCTGATGCGCCTGGCGCCACCGAGAAATAGGCGAGGCCGTCCAGTATCTGCACGTCACGGCTTTTTTTGCCGAAAGCTTCCGCGTAGCGCAGCCTGGAGCCAGGCTCCAGCCACATGGCAGAGCCGTCAGGCAATGAAACATGCAGCACATTTTTACCGGCCGGAGCAACTATTTCTGTATAGCTCACCGGCACCGGCTTGCCCCGCAGGATATAAAAAAGGTCGCCTATGGCGATCAACAGCAGTATGGCCGCCGCTATCTGCCAGTACAGCCGCCGCACCGGCTTCCTCTCCGGCACCGCCTCCGCTGCACCGATTATCTCAAAGATCCCCGCCTTCATCAGTTCCCGCGTCGCCTTTCGCTCCGCTTCGTCTTCAAATACACGCCCTTCGGCCGGAAAGGACGCATACCACCTGTCGAGTACAGCACGCTCTTCCTCGGTACAGATACCCAGTGCATGCTTTTCAAGCAATCGATCGATGAGTGATTTATCAGGGTGGCTCATATGCTGTTGTTTAATAGACAATTGTCAGGTTCCGGTAGTACTATGCCGATGAAAAAAATTATTCCAAAAAGAAATTACCCAGTCCTTCTCTCAGTTTCTTTAGCGCGGATGAAAGCTGGTTTTTAACCGTTTGTTCCGACAGGCCGTGCTTTTCAGCTATTTCGCGGACAGACAGCCCGTGGTCACGGCTCTCGATAAATACCTGCCGCATCTTATCGGGTAACCGTTGCAACTCCCTGCGGTAACTGGCCTCCAGGTCAGCGCCGGCCAGTGTCTCCTCTGTGGCATGCGTGATCTCCGGTATTTCCCGCCCCGCCAGTTGACTGTATTTATCTCTTGCCTGTTCTGATTTGAGGTGGTTGAGCACCTTAAACTTTACGGCCGTGCGAAAATAGGCTTCCACCGATTCGGTGATATGGATCTGTCCTCTTTTCTGCCAGCAGTAAATAAATACTTCCTGTACAATATCTTTTGCGGCGTCTTTGTCGTACAGCCGCCAATAAGCGGTTTCATACAGGGTTTCCCAATAGCGTTCATATAATTCTCCATAAGCAGGCAGACTGTCCTGACGGGCCAGCTGCCATAATTCGGTATCCGTTGTGTCTTTGAGGATAGATGTTGACATGTAAATGGGCAAAATCAGGCGCGAAGGTAGTTTGTTATTTAGAAAAGAGGTAATAATTATCTTGTATAACGTCTACGGATATACAGAAAAACCCACCGGAAAGAATTCCGGTGGGTATCTTACAAAAAAACTGCGGCCTTAATTCCAAAAACACTTCTCCTGAATATAAGAGCGGAAAAAGCACACATTGGCATCTTACCTGTTTTTACTACATACATTCAGGCGTGGACGCTTGATAACGCTGATTGATAAGCATGGTTTCCGTCGCCGCCTTCCTGGCAGCTTTATTGAGCTAATACATCGGCCAACATTCCCGCATTCGGCAGATAAATGTTGTCCCATTGCTTAATAGACAACTGTCAAATTCCGGTAGTACTATGCGGGTGAAAAAAATTTCTTCTTTTTATTAATGACAGGTCGCCGGGAAGAAAACCCAACCGGGTCAGCACCTTTTCTTCCTCCAATGCCATTGTAATGCTAAAACAACAGCACAGCGGACAACGTAAATAAAAAAAGAGACCTGAAAGGTCTCTTTTTTTATTTACGTGCATTTATAAGGAATGATATTCTGTTAGTTTAAAACATCAGGCGCCGGCAGGAGCCAGTTGCTGGTCTTTTTTCCTCCCTCTCATATATACCACGAGTCCTGTGAAAGCGATTATCAGTATAACCGGAATGATCATGGTGGTATTTAATATTTCAGGTCCGGCAGCTTTCTTTGCCTCAGTCAACGCGGATGCCATGGCGGAACCGGGAGGTGCTTCGTTATACAGTTTCAGATCAGCTCCGGCCGGCAGTTTTTGCGCCAGCAATGTATCATAATGACCACCAATGAACATCATGTACAGGGATACGGCAAACATACCTGCTCCTCCCATGAAGTTCAACCCTACAGCGCCGGTACGTGGCAGATTCTCCGATACAAACCCCAGCATGGTAGGCCAGAAATAACATACGCCCACCCCAAATATCAGCGCGCCAACAAAAATCATATTACCGCTGGTATGCCCCAGCAAATAGATCCCCAGGGCGGCAAAAACAGATGACAACAACAACACGCCCTGCGGAGACAACCGGTGTACTACCGGCTCGGCCAGTCCCCGTCCTATTACCATCACACCGGTAGTAAGTGTAAGAATCAGAATGGCATTGCTGGTCACATTTCTCAGCAATACATCGATCCATTGATTGGTAAATAATTCTGTGATGGCTGTACCAAACATACATACCATCATAAAGATAAAAAGCGGATTTAACAAAGACCTGTACATATCGCCGGTAGAAACACCTGCCGCAATACGTTCGGTAACCGGGAACTTTAACCTGGAGAAAAGATATCCGTAAATAAGCGTGGGAATAAGCATAGTGGCCACCTGCACCTTCCATCCAAGGCCCATTTTATTAAACGCCAGTACCACCAGTGTTCCGATCACTATCCCACCCGGAAACCAAAGGTGAAAGTGATTCAGCTTCGTGGTTTTATTATCCGGATAAATAGCCGCCACCAGCGGATTACAGGCTGCTTCCACGGTACCGTTGGCCACCCCGATAAACAGCGTGGACAGGAAAAGCGTCCAGTAGCCGCCAGCTACAATAGTAAGCAGAATTCCCAACAGGTGAAATACAAATGCAGTCACCAGCAGCTTCTTCATCCCGATGATGTCTACCACCATCCCCCCGATAATTACCGCCAGAGGAAAACCCCAGAAAGCGGAAGCGGAAATGATGCCAAGTTCACTTTTACTCAGGTTAAATTCGGTCCCCCAGGTATCCAGTAGCCCTGCACGGATACCAAATGACAGTGAAGTAACAAGTAGCGCGAAACAACTGGCCATGAAAAGCTGGCCGCGATGAATATTTGGTTGCATGTTAAGTGTGTTTTATCGTGGTAAATGGTAATAAAATCGTCATAACGTGGAAAGCGTGTCTATTGCTGTCGGCAGGGAATATTGCGCTACTTCATTCTTTATTGGACTGATTGTCTGTTTCCAGTTCGAGGGCCCGCCGGCAACGGCTAAATGACCGGTCCGGCAGCGTGCATATGTTTTTCCATTCAATTCGGGCGCCTATATACCTGGCAAATTATTCCATACAAGTATAGTAAAAGTTTTTCCTTTTACATAGCGGGACCATTTTTATTTTCATTTTTTGTTAAACACGCACTTACTTAAGCATGCAACCGACTAATGGTTTCTACCATGGAAAGTCAACACGTTTCCATCTGGCGGCACTAACAGTATCCGGATTAAAAGGTTTCCGGTCCCATACATAGTCTACATACGAAGGCTTACATGAATTGTCCTGATCACTTACCGAGTTAAAAATAATCTTGTTGTTTTGTACAAGGTTCGATGCGGATTGGGGATACAGGCAGCTCCCGTTATGAGGGGAATATTTAATGGCTGCATAAATCGTTTCCGGCACATTAGGATTAACATTGGAGAATGAAGTCCATACAAGTTCCGGTGTATAATACCTGAACATACTAAGCGGATCATAATCATACTTTAACGTTAGCACCGGATTTGATGACAGGGCGGTAGCCCTATAGGTAGGATTGGCCGGACTGGTGGTTGCGTTATAAATGCCACAACTGGCGGAAAAGCTGTTAGTGTCTTCCATTACCGTAGCCGTAAGTGTACCGCTGGTCATCAACGGCACGTCGAAACTGACAGATATATTCGAACCGGCGCCCACATTTACCGTCTGCCAGCCCAGGAGCGATGATCCGGATGAACTGCTTTTTATTTGTATCGTAAAAAGTTCGGTATTGGCGGTATTATTAGTGAAATGTACGGTAGCCACCCCGTAACCGGTAGAGTAAATATAGTTTACATAAAGATCTGTTACCGCTGCGTCTGAAAGAAGGCTTGTGCCGGTATGGCCGGCCAATGCCGTCCGGACAGCCATGCCGGCTTTCTGTTGAATTTGCATTTCAGCAGGTTTACTACAGGAAAACAGTGCCAGTACGGCCACTGGAATGAGCAGATACATTTTCATGGGGGATATTTTTTTGTGATGAATTAATTGACAATATTCCAACACACCTCAATCCTATCGGGCAACTATGCAACACGGCTAAACGAAGTTAGCGGTCTCTGACTGGTAACTTCACCACATTCTTAGCAAAGACAGATGTTTTCTTTGCCCAACCTGCTATTCCGGCTACAGCGACAGCGTTTTGCTGAAATTAGACAGGTGATAAAAAAGACAGGAAAAAACGCCCTTCATCATCTGCGGCACAGCCCGTAACTCACCATGCAGGCCAATTTTACCTGTAAGAAATTTGCTGTAATTTCAATAAAACACTATTTTTAACACCAACACAACGATCGTATTTTTATACACGTATTATCTTCGATAGAACTCAACGGTAACCATTTTTAATTTTTAACCATGTCCCAAACCCTTTCAGAAGAGCAGTTTTATGCCGGGCTACGGCATTTGCCCAAACCCAGGTATCCGTTTCCGGATTTTATTCACCCGGACGTTCAACAACAACGGCTGGAATATTACAATTGGATTGACAGAGAGTATACCTTTCATAGCGAAGCCGCCCGGGAAAAGCACAAACAGCATAACCTGGCGGATATCGCCGCCCGGGGATGCCCGTTCCTGAACACCCTTGCCGAATTACGCCCGCTTGCCAACTATACAGCCAATGGCGCTATGATGGATGATTATTTCGACCGTTGCTCGCACCATGAAATGCAAATGGTAACGAACCGTATCAAGAATATCCTATCGGGAGAAGATATCAGTGAGCCCGCCGACATGGGAATATTTCACCAGTTTTGGGTGCTGCGGCAAGATGCCATTAAATGCGTACCGGACCGGCACTACCGCAAATACATATCCGCTATACACAATGTATTCGTTGGTTATACAGAGGAGAGAACATATTACAGGGCCAATACGACGCCACCACTGCCCGTTTATCTGGTTATCAGGCTGCATACCAGCGGAGGACTTCCGTATTGCAAATATGTGGCCATGCAGAAAAACTATCGTGAGCTGCCGGACGACGTGCTGGAACATCCACATATCCTACGCCTCCACGATCTCTGCTCCTGGATGATAGGCATGCATAATGATTTTATTTCACTGCCCAAGGAACTGCATCGGGAAGGAGACACCATGAACCTGGTAAAAGTGATACAGCATGAACACAACATACCGCTCCATGAAGCCTACATGGAGGCGCTGAAGATCCATGACAGCTACCTGGATGAATTCAGGCTGTTACATCAGCACTTGCCCTCTTTCGGGGAACTGCAGGACACTGTACACAACTACGTACAGGACCTGGGCATCATGGTAGCAGGTGTTTATGCGTGGCATATCAACGATGTGTCCCGCTATGTGAACGGCGGGTACGTGGATGGAGAGTACGCCAGTAAGGAATCTTAGGCGTTGGGGCAATCTCTTCGGTCCATTGCCTGTAGCTACTTTATCAGATCGTTCGTATATTGCATGTTGATGCAGTGACCGCTCATTTAGATTAAAAAATAATGATCATCTGGATTAATGGCGCATTCGGAGTTGGTAAAACACATACCAGCTATGAGCTTTGTCGAAGAATCGACAACGGATTTTTATTTGATCCCGAAAAGGTGGGATATTTTCTGCGAGAGAATCTGCCACGGGCCAAAGAATACGATGATTTCCAATATTTGCCGCTCTGGCGCAGACAGGTATTGGAGAACCTGATCTATTGCGAAGAAAAGCAGGTCAATACCATCGTTCCTATGACGATTGTCGACGATGAGATCTTTGATTTTATTATCGGTGGCCTGCAGTGTCAGGGAGCAGATGTCAGACATTTTTCATTGATGGCCGGCAAGGAGACCATAGAAAAACGATTAACAAGACGGGGCGACAAAAACGCCTGGAATTTCAAACAAGTGGACAGGTGTTTGTCTGCGCTGATAAAACCCAAATACAATATGCATATTGATACCGATAAATACAGCATTGACGAAGTAGTGGAATTAATAGCGGACAACGTTCAGCTGACACTTTCAACAGGAAGACTAAAGGGGGTTTTAAAAGGCATAAACCGGATAAGAACGACCCTGAAAAATATCAGGCAAGGCTTATAAACCGGTAAATGAAATAATTATGAGATTCAGTATTCTGGCTTTTTTCATCCTGCTGGGCCCAGGTTCCACAGTGGTTTGCCAAACAGTTCCCACTAAGACAGACAACCCGCTAAAAACCCGCCTCGACAGCACCATACATCAGGCAGTATCCGGGCATTTGCAAAATCTCCCTGCCTATGATTTATCAATCGGAGTATATTTGGAGGAACATCCCCACCAGTATCATTATCATAAAGGAGCAGGTAAACTGCCGACAGGTGACAGCTACTATGGCCTGGGGTCCATTGCCAAAACATTCTCCGGGTGGATGCTGGCCAATGCAGTTGTGGAAGGGCGAGTGAAGTTAAATGATGATATCCGGAAATATTTACCCGGCGCCTACCCGAACCTGGAATATAACGGTCATCCGGTGCGTATGGTCGATCTCTCCAATCACACGTCCGCAATGCCTGCAATGTCCAGAGAGTATGCCGATGAATTTATCGATAGCATTGCTAAACTCCCACGCCAACAGCTTGCCGCGTTTTTTAAGGGATATACCGCTGACAGCCTTTTTAAAGATATGCACCGTTTTAAGCTGGACACTGTACCGGGCACAAAATACCGGTACAATGGCAACGCCGTTATGGTATTGATTGCCATACTTCAACATATCTATCATCGTCCATACCCGGAATTGATTAGCCAGTATCTTCATCAGCAATATGGCATGGACCATACTAAACCTGCTTTGACCAAAGCGGAGGAGAAAAACCTGCTAATGGGGTACGATGTCACCGGTAAGGAAGCACCTTTAACAGTTGATGAAGGCTTCAGAGCTGCGCCTTCTATGATATCCACTCCCAATGACATGTTAAAATATATCACAGCGAACCTCGACTCAAATAATACTGCGGTCCGATTGAGCCATCGGCCAACATTTGTTGCTCCGAATGGCATGGCAATCGGCTTAAACTGGATGATGGGCAAAGAAGCTGACGGCTTGCCGTTCATCATGCATACAGGTCGTGATGGCGCCGGATTTACCTCCCTGTGTTATATCTATCCGGGTAGGCAAGCCGGCATCGTGATTCTGGTGAATGTCGGAACAGGAGAAGACAAGATAACATTGTTAAAGAACGATATCATTACGAAAATATTCAACTGATTTTCGGTTACCGAAGCACTCGAAAATATGCCGCACCGGCCTACCGCTGTAACAGAACATCCAATACCACGCAGCTAAACCTGATACCGGGATCATCGACCTCCGTAACAACAAACACAAATTGCAGTATATTTTCCGACAGCTGATGCACAGTGGTTGTAATGTCGTAAGGCACATCAACGGGCATAATACGCGTGGGATGAATGGCAGCGCTATCTATCACAGGCTTTGTTTCCGGTTGCTGCCCCCGCACCTCCTTTATCCAATTTTCCACCTCCAGGTGGAACAGCCGGAACAGGAGTAATGCCGGCACGCAGGGATAGCCATCGAAATGGCCGAGGCAATGTATTTCATCTACAGGAGCTAACCGGGACACATAATGCCAGGCATTCTCAAAAGATATACGATTGATAACAGGAAGGGGCACCGATTCGTCCTGCACCGGCTTTCCATCACTTTTCAGGAAAGCAAACCTGTTCTTAAAGTCCGCTTCATTCCACATATAATAATCGAAGACCATCTCATAGACCATATCTCCCGCATCATCGCAAATACGCATAGTGCTTTTCCGCTTTCTTTTGCTGATCTCCTGTGTATGAAGTACCACTTTTAAAGATGTATCTGCCAAAAAGTTGCCGGTACGTATGCACCGGAACCGCTCCGCCAGCATATACTGGTCGGTGCCGGCAGCATACAGGCGGCAGGCATTCCACGCTTCGACCGACAGGCATTGCTGGACCATTGCAGCAAACTGACTACCTTGAAACTCACAGGTAGGCCCCAGGTCTACCTCGAGGTATTTCCCCCTGGTCACCATAGCAGCAACCGGCAGTTGGAAAAAGGGAGGCCGCACACCGATATGAATATTTCCTACCGGTGCCACCGCTTCCTGATATATCCTGAAAACATACTCACAATTGCTGTTCTCATCTACCGCAGACGCCACTGTTGCCACCTTCCACCCCGGTGCTGCCACATCCCGTATCCCTTCCAGGAACGGCAGTATCACCGGCCATTTCAGGAGATGGGTTATTTGCAGTCGCTGACTGATCCGATGATAACGGTCTGTTCCGCGGACAGTGAAAACCACTTCAGCTGCCGCATAGCTATTGACCTCGAAAGTAAATTCAGGGCTAGCGGTAAAGATGGCAGCGATAACAACCTCTATAACACCTCTGGGACCGCGCTCCAATAAAGGATACGCCTCCATTATTCTGGCGGCTTTGTTCCTGCCCAGCGTGTGTATCAGTGAAGAAGAAAGGGCTTCGGCCATATCAGGTCCATTCAGCGCAACCGCCTGCTGTAGCAGCAAACCATAAAAGGAAGCAGTGATCTCTGACATCCCCTGCATCAGCTGTTGTAGATTCCCCGGGGAATACCGGCTGAACACAGCAGCTGCATCCATATCCGGATGATAACTATCCTTGTTTCTGAGAGCGAATAATTCCTGCGCAAGTGCGGACAACGGATATTTTTCAGGAGACATGGTTACAAATATTAGACATTAAAAAATAGGGAAACACAGGCCTCTTACGAAGCTATGGCCGCACCATGCACTTTAGACAGCAGTTGGAATATGCCGTACCACTTCAGCAGCTGTTAATAACTTTGAACAAGTTACTGTCCATTGTCCATTTTGTTAGATATGCTAATTGTTACCCCTTTTTACTATCTTAAAAAACCTGACTATGAAAAAGTGCAATGCGGTTGTCACAGCAGTCGGCGGATACGTCCCGCCTCACATCGTTTACAACGAAGAGCTGGAACAAAAAATGAATATCCCATCCGGGTGGATTCCTAAATATCTTGGTGTTAACGAGCGGCGGTATATCCGGGAGGAAGGCGTCGGCACTTCTGCCATTTGCGTGCAGGCAGCCCTTGAAATCTGCCGTAAACGCGGCATACAACCATCAGAACTGGATGCCATTGTACTGGCCACGGCCACGCCGGATATGATCACGCCTTCCACCAGCAATATTGTTGCCCGTGAAATCGGCGCCAACAAAGCCTGGGCTATCGATATCAACGGGGCCTGCAGCGGTTTTCTCTCCGCCCTGGATATAGCCTCCCGGTATATAGAGCAGAACATATACCGTTACGTGCTGGTACTGGGAGCAGATAAAATGAGCAGTATTATCGGCGGCCAGGACCGCATCACCACATGCCTGTTTGCCGACGGCGGAGGCGGCGTGTTACTGGAGCCCGGGCCTTCCGACAGCGGGATACAGCACAGTTTCCTTCGTACAGACGGCAGCGGCGCCGACCTGCTGTACGTGAAAGCCGGAGGTTCGCGCTGGCCGTCCTCTGCAGCCACGGTCAACAACCAGGAACATTATCTGTACATGGACGGCAAAGCTATCTTCGATTATGCAGTATTACGCCTCACGGAATCCATTACCAATACGATGGTGAAAAACGACCTGTCAGCACAGGACATCACCTGGCTGGTGCCCCATCAGGCTAATCAGCGGATCATTGACCGCACGGCGGAAGTACTGTCTTTTCCTGCTGAAAAAATAATGCGGAACGTTGACCGCTACGGGAACACCACTTCCGGTACAATTCCCCTGTGCCTGTGGGATTATGAATCACGCCTGAAAAAAGGGGACCGCCTGCTGCTTGCCGCTTTCGGCGCCGGCTTCACCTGGGGAGCATTGTATATGATCTGGGGATATGACGGTCAGGGGTAGTATGAGTTTATTCTTTACTATCTTTGCACTCAAAATATAAGATAAAAATCCCCGCTAATGCAAATATTTAACGGACGTTTGTATCCCGAAGAAATTATACCCTATCTGGAGCAGTTCGATAAAGAGGGTTATACAGCAGAGCTGAAAATCCTCATTGAACAAGGGTTTCAGAAGATCAGCCAGCATCCCTCCACGGCGTTGTATACCTGTTGTATTGCAACCGACATCTATAAAATGGAAACAACCGTCTCTTTCGATGATTTTGACACCAGCGGACAATACAGGAAAAGCCTGTTTGCGGCTTTAGAAAAGCGGTACCGCCAAAAACTCGAACAAGGGAAACTGACCAAAAGAGACCGAATACCGGATATGAATAACATACCACGTAATTACGATGAACCGGACAAATATGCTTTCCCCCGCATCTCCAGTATAAAAAACACCTCCATCCCGAAAAATTTCGAGTTTTATACGCAAAGGAAATGCTGGTACGAGATCTTCCCGCTTCAGCAGGAGGTGCTGCAGTATGCCATCGGGCAACTGCACGTTTTGCCTAACCTGCACCCTTCCTTCGAGATGTTTTTTATTGGCATGGAGTCGAAGGAAGGGTTTATTTACAAGAGGTGACAGGACGCCATCGGGTGATGTCAAAATTTAACGACTGACCAAAACGCTTTCTTGGGTTGCAACTCCTTGTCGAACAGCAATGGATAGTCTTTTCTGCCACGCACCGGAAAGTTGTCCAGCCAGCTATACCGGTCGGAGATATTCCAAAACGTTACACCCGTCAGGACATCGCGATACTTGCGAAAAGATGCAAAACACCGGCGGTACTGCTCCAGCTGTTGCAGCTCCTTTGCTGCGGTAAACACCGTGGCGCTGTCGCCCGCTTCCCGTTCCCTCATCTCATGTTCCTTCGGATACACGGAAACATCAAATTCAGTAATCTGTATTTTCAGTCCCAGTTTCGCAAAATCTGCCATCGTTTTATCCAGCTGCTCCGCCGAAGGTTCATTTACGGCCCAATGCGCCTGCAATCCCACGCCATGGACCGGCACTCCTTTGCTGATAAGGCCGTTGAGCATACGGATAATTTTTTCCCGTTTTACGGTGTTTATCTCATTGTAGTCATTATAAAACAACAACGCATCAGGGTCTGCTTCATGGGCCCACTGAAACGCTTTCTCAATGTATTCTTCGCCACAGATCTGGTACCACAATGAATTACGGTAAAACTCATCCTTACGGTCACTGATCACTTCATTGGCCACGTCCCAGGCATATACGACGCCTTTATATCTCTTTACAACAGTGGTAATATGTTCTTTCAGGCGTTGTAACAATACGTCTTTGGAGACCTGTTGTCCGCCGGCATCCTTAAAAATCCATCCCGGGGCCTGATTATGCCAGACCAGGGTATGCCCCCTGAGCTTCATTCCATTATGGCGGGCAAAAGCTGCGATAGAATCAGCATCCTTCCAGTTATACAGCTGCTCCCCCGGATGAATTACGCCCATCTTCATAGCATTCTCCGGGGTAATGCTGTTAAATTGCCGGACCACCAGTCCGGCTTCCTCTGTATGCAGCGCACGCGCTGAAACGGCCACGCCTATAGGAAAATAATCCCTGTAATAGTCTTTTAGTCCTCGTGCCCCCGGCGCAACAAAAGAATGGGCCCGGTAGGCCACGCAGGAAAAACTTATGGCGACGGCCAGTAAAACAATAACAACGTGGCGGATATACTTCATATGTTGCCTGGTTCAATTAATTATTTACGAAAGGTGTTATCTGAATGCGCTTAACGTTTGAATAGTACCATCGCTGTTATACTTCAGCTCCATTACTTTGACGTTTCTCAGGTGTGTTTTACCCGACAACTGCGTATCATGATAAAACAAATACCATCTATGCCCGATTTGGACAATCGAATGATGGTTGGTCCAGCCGTCAACCGGTTTCAGAATAACCCCCTGATAAGTGAAAGGACCATATGGGCTGTCTCCAACCGCATAAACAATATTGTGTGTATCGCCAGTTGAATAAGAGAAATAATATTTGCCATTGTACTTGTGCATCCAGGCCGCTTCAAAAAAGCGTTTGTCGTTCTCCTGCTCATTATACAGCCGGCCGTTGCTGTCTGTTATTTTTACGGCCAACGGAGCGCTTTCCAGGCTTTTCATGTCCGGGGAGAGTTTTGCCACGCGGGGAAGAATGGCCACTTCATTTTTTTTACGCAACGTTGCAGTGGCGTCATAGCGGTTATTATCCCAGTTTTGCAGTTGTCCTCCCCAGATACCTCCAAAGTACAAATAAAAAGAACCATCATCGTCCCTGAATACACAGGGGTCGATGCTGTAACTTCCGGCAATCGGTTCTTTTTCGGCCACAAAAGGACCAGTCGGTTGTTTGGAAGAAGCAACGCCTATTCTGAATACCCCTTCCTTGTCCTTCGCTGGGAAATATAAATAATATATTCCTTTTGAAAATGCTGCATCCGGTGCCCACAGCTGTTTAGAAGCCCATGGCACGTCATGCACCCGGAGCGCAATCCCATGGTCTGTTACCTTCCCTCCGATGGAGTCCATGGAAAAAATGTGGTAGTCCGCCATCTGGAAATGGTCCCCGTTATCACTTTCCTTCGTATTGGTAGCTGTGTCATGCGAAGGATAGAGATATATTTTTCCGTTGAAGAGATGTGCAGACGGGTCAGCGGTGTAGATATGTGATATCAGCGGGGGCGATGTATACGTTTGCTGCTTGTCATTGGCGAAGGTAAACCAGCTGAAACGGGCGGTGGACGGAGTTTCTCCCGTAAATGCAAACGTCAGCCGGTGCCTGCCGGCAAGCGGCTTCACAGGCACGCTGACCGTCGTATAGTTCAGCAACGGTTCTTCGGGCACGGCCACTGTAGCATAGGGATTCAATGAATCATTATCAAGATACACTTTTATACGCCCTCCGCGGGGCGCCATCCGCAGCAACAGGAATTGATATCCCTTGTCAAAATCCACCTGGTTAAACCGCACCCATGAACCGGCCGTCAAATGGGCTAACTCCTGCTGCCCCGGACCGTCTCCATCATTTCCGGGGACCACACGTGCACCGTAAATGTCATCATACATTTCAGCAGCAATACGGGAGGACGCCTTAAAGAGGTTAGGGGCTCCCTTCCGGGTATCCATATGAAACCAGTCCACATCAACATAACCTCCGTTTTTAAGCGTAGCATAATTAAACAGCGTAAACCGGTTACCAGTAAACATTTTCAGGTTGAACTGCATATTCAGCGTATCACCCAGAGGGATATATGTCCTGTTATCGAAGCTATAACTGAAGTAGGCCTGATCTTTCATGGTATTAACGGAAGCCCTGAAGAACACCCGCTTTTCCTTTCCTATGGCAACACTGTCTTTCCTGCTGCCGCCATGCTCCATCACAATAAACTTTGCCGGCGCTCCGGCGCTGACACCGATAAAGGCATAGGGCAATTGCAAAACAGCAAGTCCCGCCACGTCACCGGCCTTCATTCCGCTGATATCGAATGCTGCGGTGGCTTCGGAGAAAGGGCCAAACATCCGTTGTGTGAGTGAATTCCGCGCATGCAGCAAATCAGCGGCGACGCCGGCGGTAGTGAGCCGCAGATAACCTTTCCGTTTACTTAAAGACCAGGCGCTGTCGTCAGGATTGTGGTTCCAGGCCCATTGTATGCCAGGCTTATCGCCATCAAACTCATCACTGGTGGGAAGTATTTCTACCGGAACGACGGCTTCTGTACGTGGTTTAACATGGGTTACAACCGCTCTTCCGTTTTTTCCGGGGATAGGCCAGCCATCTATCCACTGCACCGGCTGCAAAGTCGGCACTCTTCCTACCCCTCCCCTGTCCTGAAAGATAATACTCCACCATTCCCCCTGGGGCGTTTCGACCAGCGCACCCTGATGAACACCTTTACCATAGAGGTTCATATCATCTTTCAGCACGGTTTTTTCCTCATAGGGGCCGTATATGTTTTTTGACCGGAGGCAAACCTGGTAACCGTCTCCACCACCATAGGTAGCATAGATATAATAGTACCCGTTTTCCTTATAGACATGTGCCCCCTCCAACCCCGGCCGTTGCACCTTGTCAAACACAATACTGTCTCTTCCAATGGGGGCAAGGTTAGCATCCACTTCTGTCACAGACAGTTTAGAATAACCGTGAGCGATGTAGATGCGCCCATCCTCATCAAAAAACAACCCTGGGTCATAGTAGGGCCTTACCAGCTTTTGCACCTCCCAGGGCCCTTCCGCCCTGGCAGCGGTGCACAAAAAACCGCCTTCGTCCAGTGTCATGAATAGTATGTAGAACTTACCCTTGTGATAACGGATACTGCTGGCCCACTGCCCTCTTCCATACCTGTTCCCGCCTTTTAAATCATAAAACGGATGCTGCCTGAACCGCTGCACGGCATTGGCAACATACGTCCAGTTCACCAGATCCTTCGACTGCAGCAATGGCACGCCGGGGAAAAAATACATGGTGGTAGCTACCATATAATAAGTATCTCCCACGCGGATTACATCGTTATCCGGAAAGTCGGACCAGATGACCGGATTGGTGTAAGTGCCGTCTTCATTATCAGACTGCTGCGCATGAAGCGCAGCACTACAAAAGAAAAGGAGTGCTATAACGAGGAATTTCTTATACATCTTTAAAAACATTATTCAGTCATATAGATTCTATGCATGATTGCTTCCGGATAAAACAGTCAGAAGACAAAAATACAAGGGCCGGTACTTTCCCGATAGCACATTTGTTGAAATTGATGGAAAAAATGTCTTTTATACAATTATTATCGTCCAAAACCAATGTATTAAGGCAATTTAGTATCATAATGTTTATAAATTTCATTACAATACTTAAATTGAGATACAAAGGACCACGTTATTACCATTCAACCAACATCTCGTTTTTTAATGATCGCTCCATATGTGTAAATATACATTTACGTTCCTGTGCTGTTTACTATGCCTTGCTAAAACCGGTCGGACCCAAACCGGCCACCTCAACTTCACTTCGCTTACCGCTAAAGACGGATTGGTATCCAATGGGGTAAATGCCATCACGAAGGACCACTATGGTTTGATGTGGTTTGCTACCGATGATGGATTAAATAAATTTGACGGTACACACTTTACTGTTTACCGTCATCGCCCGGATGACGTTTCCAGCCTGAGAGCCAATGAGATACTGACGCTGCATGAAGACGAAGCCGGCAACCTCTGGATAGGTACCAGTGGCGGCGGGCTAAGCTTATACGACCGTAAAAAGGACGCCTTCGTTCACTTCCCCCTGCACGCAGATGCCCCGCAATTGCCCCCTAACGCGGTAATACTGGATATCTCCAGCGATACGTCCGGTAACATATGGATCGCACAGTTCGAACATTTATTTAAGCTCACGCCTGGCAGCCGTCATATTTCCCAGATCAATCTGGTAGCTGGAGAAGAGGGCCAGGAGACAAAACTGAATCCCCGCTGCCTTTTTGTTGACCGAAATCAACAGATCTGGATTGGTACCACCCATGGCCTGTACCGATATGCCCCTTCCACAGGCGCCATAAAACGGATAGCCAACAACAAAGCCGGGTGTACCAGCCTGGATAACGAGATCAAGTCAATTACAGGCGACCATGACGGGCAGATATGGGTTGGCACTGCTACAGGATTGTATACATTGCAACCCGATGGCAACAGCATCTCCCCTTATCATATCATCCCGCTCCTGAACAATAAATTAATTAACTGCATCAGGCCTGACAGAGACCATCAGCTATGGATTGGTACCGAAGAAGGGCTCATGGTACTAAATACCCGGACAAACACTATTGATCAATATCTTCCCTCCGATGAAAACATTTACAGTCTTACCAACCAATCGATAAGATGTATCTATAACGACGAACAGGGCATTTATTGGTTAGGCACTTTCAGAGGTGGGATTAATAAATATGACAAGAATCTGCACCTCTTTAATTTTAAACCAGGCAGCGCTTTTCATGAAAATAGCCGTCAGTCGTCCATTGTCACTGCCTTTGCGGAAAACAGCGAAGGCAATGTTTTTGTGGCCACTGACGGCGGAGGCATGTTTGAATTCAACCGCAAAACAGGGAAAGTCCGTCCAATTGACATCCCGCTGCCGGTAAAGGGTAATAAAGCGGCCATTATGGCCCTCCAGTACACCCGCGACAAAAAACTATACATCGGCACGTATGCATTGGGCCTGCTCATCATAAACAGTGCTACCGGCAGCTATAAATACCTTACAAAAGTCGCGGGGAGCGACCATCCCGGCGCCAATGATATTTTTTGCCTAAAGGAAGACAGTAAAGGCAACGTTTGGGTTGGCACCAACGGAGAAGGGCTCAACGTTCTCAAAAATGAGCAGGTCGTTACCAGGTATACACCTCATCCGGACCCCACCAGGCCCAATGAGAAAAAGCTGCCGTTTAACGGATATATCAGGGCTATTGAGGAAGATACAGAAGGCAATATCTGGATCGGCACCCATGGAGGCGGCGTTGGCGTTTATCATCCGGGCACGGGCCAGTGGGACATCTATACGCAAAGCAACAGCCTGTTGCCCAGTGATAAAGTGCAAACATTGCTGTGCGACAGTAAAGGCCGTATGTGGGCAGGCACCTTTGGCGGCCTGAGTTATTTTGACAAAACGCAAAAACGGTTTATCAATTTCTCCGAAAAAGACGGGCTGCAAAACGTGACCATTTACAAAATCATTGAAGATAAAAGCGGTATTATCTGGCTAAGTACCAATATGGGCATCAGCAGTTTTCATGTTGAGTCAAAAAAGTTCAGAAACTATACACGCTATAACGGCGTTCAAAATAACAACTTCGTTCATAATTCCGGGATACGCCTATCTGACGGAGACCTGATGTTCGGCGGACTGGAAGGCATTAATTACTTTACGCCCTCCGACCTTACCCTCAATAAACATGCGCCGGCCGTACTGCTGACAGATTTAAAGGTATCCAACAAATCGATACTTCCCGATGAGGACGGTCCCCTTACAGCACATATTGCTGTAGCCGACAACATCCGCCTGGCCTACAAACAAAACTTTGTCATCAGTTTTGTGGCGCTCAACTACACGCTCCCTACAGAAAACCACTACGCCTACAAACTCGATGGGTTTGATAAAGACTGGAACTATACCGGCACAGCCAACAGTGCCGCCTATACGAACCTTGATCCCGGAGAATACACCTTCCACGTCAAAGCCGCTAACAACGATGGAATCTGGAGCAGCCGGGACACCACCATAAAAATCCACGTCCGCCCGCCTTTTTGGCGTACTATCTATGCATACGTCTTTTATGTCTGCGCCATTTGCCTGTTATTGCTATATAGCCGTTACCTCGGCATTAAGCGGATAAGGAAAAAATTCCTGCTGGAACAGGAAAGGCTGGAAGTAAAAAGACTACAAGACATCGACCGGCTTAAAATTAAATTCCTCACTAACCTCAGCCATGATTTCAGAACACCCATTTCACTGATCATGGGCCCGGTGGAACAGCTCATTAGCGGAGAAAGCAGCGGTCCCCGCCTCGACAGGCTAAACATGATCAAAAGAAATTCCAGGCGGCTGCTTAACCTGGTCAACCAATTACTGGACTTCAGGAGAATGGAAGAACAGGAGCTAAAACTACAGCCGACAGCGGGAGATTTTGTAGCTTTTATCAGGGAGGTTACAGACTCTTTCCGTGATTTTGCCGAAAGAAAGAACATACAATTCACTTTTATCAGTGGCCCCGAAGTACTGTATGTTCTATTTGACCATGACAAAACAGAACGTATCCTTTTCAATCTGCTCTCCAATGCCTTTAAGTTTACATCAGAAAAAGGCGCGGTTACCGTCACGCTGCAGCTGTTAAAGGAAGATGAAGCTGCCTGCCGGCAATGGGTCCGGATAACAGTAAAAGATACCGGCATCGGCATTCCCAAAGATAAAAAAGACAGGATCTTCGAACATTTCTTTCAGACAGATACCGCTTCCACCATATTAAACCAGGGAATCGGCATAGGTCTGTCTATTACGAAAGAATTTGTAACAATACACGGCGGCACAATTGAGGTAGACAGCGAACCGGGACAGGGCGCTACTTTCACCATAGAACTGCCTCTGAAAGCGGTTGCAGAAATCCCGGCGAAACAGGCGCCGCCTGACCATCCGTTGTTGTCCGTGGCTGAAACAACACCGCAGGAACAGGAAGCAGCAGCATCGCAGGCCCGCAGGGAATTGCCAGACAGTCAGGACAAGGCTGTTGTACTCATCGTGGAAGACAATGACGACTTCCGGTTCTATCTTAAAGATAACCTTTGCAGGAATTACAAAATAATAGAAGCCGCTAATGGGAAAGACGGCTGGCAAAAAGCCCTGTTACAGCATCCGCATTTGATCGTCAGTGATATCACTATGCCGCAAATGGATGGCATCAGCTTATTGCAGAAGTTAAAGTCGGACAAAAGGACCAGTCATATACCGGTGATATTGCTCACCGCACTTACTCATGAGGCCCAACAGATCGCAGGACTGGCTACAGGCGCCAACGACTATATTACCAAACCATTTAACTTCGAAATACTGCATGCCAAGATCAGAAACCTCCTGCATCTCAACTACACCCTGAAAAACACGTATACCAAACAAATAAAATTACTTGCGCCTGAAATTGAAAAGGTATCATCGGAAGAAAAGTTAATGGCGCGGATTGCAAGCCACCTGGAAGAAAACCTGACAGATTCCCAACTTTCGGTCGAAAGCCTGAGCAAGGAACTAGGGATGAGCAGGAGTTCGCTGTACAATAAATTATTGGAATTAACCGGCCAGACCCCGGTAGAATATATCCGGTCTTACCGTTTGGAAAAAGCCGCCATGCTGATGAAAAAAAGTGACCTGACCATTGCTGAAATCGCCTATCAGGTGGGCTTCTCCACGCCCAACTATTTCGCCAAATCATTCAAGGCAAAATACAATGTGCTGCCCTCCGAATTTATGGCGAGGATGCAAAGGGATAAGGCGCTTGAGTAATCAAACAGCAAAAATGATAACAGTCCCGTGGTAAACAGGGGCTGTTATCATAATGTGCTTTCGTCAGAGGTGAAATATTATTTACTCACAGGCGTAAATGTTTCCATGGTGACAGACCGGTCCCTGAGTACCAGCGTGTCCGATGAAGACACCTGCATACCAGGCAGGGTAACCTGGTAGGTAAGGTAAAGCGCATCGCGGTCTTTGTTTCCCCAGCTGTTCTTCTCTCCCCTCTTTACAAATTGTCCATCTCCCGTAGCGCTGATATTGGCGGTTGCTGCAGAAACCGTACATTTCCCGCTGTCCTGGAAAGTGAGCAGCAACGTACAGTTGATGTTATTGCCGTCTTTGTCTTTGTATACTACCGGAAACTCCAGTTCCTTCATGGACCTCGTACTTAACTTATTGACTTCATCTTTTTCCACATACTCCTTATGCCGCACGATGGTTTGATTTACGCTTCCTGATATGACATCTTTCCCTCTGCGCAGGTAGTTACCATGCCACTCATTCACGTATTTGACGGCATACAGAATAAAATCTTTTCCGCTCAGGACAGAATCTGCGCCTGATTTATCGGTTATACGTAATGGAATCACATAGGTATTCTTGATTGCCTTCGGATCATTAAAAAAGGCGTCTGCCAGCTGCACTTCCACGCCACCGGCCAGGCTGCCTTTGGGGATAATGATTTTGTTGTCTGCCAGTGAATAATATTTAGCGGGCATGGGCAGAATTTCATCTTTACCGGCGCCAAACAGCAACCCGTTCCCCAACAGGGTATTATCTACCGCTATACTGATGTTCACGTCGTTTTTACTGTAATAAACACCACCCGTTGCAGCCATGATTTTACATTTCCGCTGGTTATCCAGCTCTGTGCTGAAGATATCTTCTCCGAAAGTAATGGTGCGCACGGGGTATTGATAAGCGAAGTATACCGTTTGATAAGGATAGTCGGGGAACGTTACGTTTTTGTTACATGCTGCGAGCAGCAGTAATACCACGGGCATTAAAAACTTTTTCATCTTTGCTGTTTTCAAAAAATCAATTAAAAATGATCACCTGTCCTGCTTTTTATTAACGCCAGCCTTTGTTTTGTTCCAGCGCGCCAAACTTCAGTATTTCTCCATAAGGTATGGGGCCATAAGCCATGAATGGCTGGAACTGCCTGGGCTCCACATTTATCACGGCCGGAACGTTATTTTTTATGCTCACCCCCCTGGCCGTTTCGCCAAGGTCCACCTTCCAGCGGCGCAGGTCCCAGAAGCGAAATCCTTCAAAGCACAATTCTATTCTCCGCTCATTCCTGATAAGGTCTCTCATCAGATCTTTACTGCCTTTCGCTTCTTCCAGCCAGGCATCGCCATTGGTAGTGCCTACACCGGCTCTTTTCCGGATAGCCCTGATCACATCATAGGCGGAGATGCCATACCTTCCGGCTCCTAACGGGCCCCAGGCTTCATTGGCCGCCTCTGCGTAGTTGAGAAAAATTTCCGAATACCGGATATGCGGCTTGTAGTGCCGCTGGTTGTTGGTGGAAGTAGGATTCAGGTTTACATCCTGCCGCAACAGCTTGCGGAGGTAATAACCGGTCCTGGTAGATGTTCCCACTATGTTGAGCCCATCATTTGTGCCACCGTCCGCAGCAGTACTGATAACGGTATTATTCGGACCGGCGGTGCCGCCATTCACTAAAATAAACATGCGCAGCCGGGGGTCCCTGTTGGCGTATGGTTTCGTTGCATCGTAACCGCTGCCGGTATTGGTAATCGGTATTCCGTTAGCCATAGGAAAGGCGTCTACCAGGTTTTGTGTTGGATTGATACGCCCGTTGCCGAACAGTCCCGGTGGATAGTTAGCCTGCTCCAGGTCGCGGTTATCGCCGTAATTGTTCCTCCAGAGTATTTCAGCGGGGTTGGCGCCATCAGCGAGACCGGCAATTTCGCTCGCATTGGCATACCAGGTGAGGCCATTGGATGCCAAAGCACTGACGCCTCCTTTCAGATAAAGCACTTCCCCAGCGTAGTCGGCCGCATCTGCCCAGGTGGTGGTGTTACCTGCGCTAAAAGCCGGGCTGGCAGCCAGCAATGCGGCCTTTGACCGGATTGCCTTTGCTACGCGCCCGGTGAAAAATCCCCGGAAAGCGGAGCCGAAAGCACGGTCATACTGCTCTTTGGTAATAGTGCCGTACTTAGCAGGAATGAATGCCGCACTGGCAATATTTTCGTAATCCAGCGGAAGCAAATCATCCGCCATAGACAGGTCGCTGTAAATTTGCTTCATACAAGCCTCAAAGGTAGCCCTGGGCGTATTGAAATCAGCATTAGGTCCCTGTACTGCGGTAATAATGGGCACTCCCAGCACAGCGCCGCTTTCAGATACACCGGCGTGGGCCTGCAGCAGATGGTAATAGAAAAGCGCGCGCAAACCGGCGGCCTCCCCTTTTATCCGCATGGCAAATAATTTACTTACTATGGGATCTGACACCCAGCGTACCGTATCCACGTCGCGCAATACGATGTTAAGATACTGGATAGCCGCATAGGCGTTGGTCCACTGGCTCAACGGATTGTTATTGGCCGTCCACTGTCCGTTCGCTATTTTCAGAAAACTGTTGCTCTGGTCATTTGTCACTGCGTCGTCAGTGGCCACATCATTAAATGACCAGGAATTAGTGGGTATCCGATTATAGCCGTTGAGTAATACGCCAAATGGCAGCGCCGCGTCATTGGGAGGATATTTACCCGGATTCAGGTCCCGGATATTTTCAATCTCCGGCACCAGCAGATCTTTGCAACCAGCCACCAGCAACAGACAGGCAAGTAAAATGACAATATTTATTTTCATAAAACGGGAACTTAATTATGCGAATGAAAAAGTTTAAAATGATCCCTTTATACCCAGATTATACAGGCGTGTTTGCGGAGCACCGCCTACGTTCATTTCCAACACTTTTCGTTCTGCCGATATCGTTAGCAGGTTAAAAGCACTGACATATACTCCCATTTCTTTCAACACTTTCTTTTTACCCAGCAAACCGCTCATATCATAGGAAACCTGCACTTTCTCCAGGTCTATGCGATTGGTTTTATACAACCAGAAATCTGAATTGCGGAAATTATTATCGCTGGCGAGCGTCGTCAGACGGGGATAGTTGGCGATTTCCGCTGTTTCCGGTGTCCAGCGGTCTCTCACGATAGTGGAATATTTACTTTCTCCGGCAACCCAAAACCAGGAATTATTCTTCATATCATATGCGCCAAAGCGGCCCACCCCCAGGGCCAGAAAAGAGAAATTCCTCCACCTGGCGCTCAGATTGATGCCCAGTGTAAGCGGAGAACCAAACCAACCGGCACGGCCGAGGTACACTTCATCACGGGCATCAATGATCCCGTCACCGTTTTGATCTTTATATTTGATATCACCCGGTTTTACCTGGCCAAAAGCCTGGGCAGGAGAATTTTTAATATCATTCTCATCACGGAAAAACCCCTGGCTTTGTAATCCCCATATGGCATCCAGTGGTTTCCCCTGGCGGCGTTGATAGACGTCAGCATATAATTCTGCTCGTTTCGTGGCTATAGTTTTGTAGTAACTACCTACCAGTCCGATGGTATAGCTAACCTCTCTCAACTTATTATTAAAACTGAGGTTGAAGTCAAAGCCGACCCGCTTATCATCATTATAATTGATATAGGGAATGAAGGAGGATAACGGGAACCCGGTGGTAAAATAGGAAGGATAAAGTACATCCGGCTGTATGATGTTGCCGGTGATTTTATTGATAAAGAAATTACCGTTCAGCTTTATCAACTGATGAAAGAAAGAGCCATCCAGGCCAATGCTGAATTCTTCTCTCTTAGGGAAACGCATATCAGGGTTAGCTCCCCGGCGCGACTCGGTAGCCTGTACACCGGTACCGTCTTTCCAGCCAAACCAGCTGCCCTGGGTGGTATAGGCCCCCTGGTACAAATAGTAGGATAAAATATCCAGATCAGTGTGCAACACCCCTGCCGCAGCAGTCAAACGAAGGTCATCGATGGCTGATACGCTCCGCAGAAAAGGTGCATTACTGATTCGCCAGCCGAGTGTCACTGTTGGAGAAAAAGCATTCCGGTTTCCTACCGGCAGTTTCGCACTGTGCACCATAGCGCTGCTCAAATCAACATAGTAGGTATTGCTGAAATTATAGCCCAGCTGCAAACCCAGGTTGGCATTACTGGTGCGATGATAAACCGCAGACTCTGACTGCTGAAAACCATTCACCAGCAAAACAGCCGAGAGATGATGCTTATCACCGATAGTATTCAGGTAATTGAACTGACCGGTGGCAGCAATGGTTTGACGGTACCAGCTGTTGCTCACATTCTGCACACCGGACGTCGCATCTTGTCCATACTGCGTAAGACTGCTGATCACATCCTTATCGGAAGACGTGCTCCACGTTGGCGCATATACGGCATAACTGTTATTATAAGCGAGATTATAAGATGTATTATAATCCACCGCAAACGTAGCGTGGAAGGAAAGCCCTTTCAGCAAATTCCTGAGGTCTGCATTCACACCGGTATTAAACAGGAATTGCCGGCTTATATACCGGTTGTTGCCACCGGCATAGATAGCGGCAAAAGGATTGGTCTGGTCCAGCTGCGTGCCGCCCAGCAGATACTTTCCGTCAATAATATGGTTACTGTTCTTCACCAGCACATTGGGTGCTTCATCATCCGGCCGTAGCATATCTATAGGAACAAGCGGCGCAAAACGATAAGGCCGCAACGTGGCCGCACTGCTCCAATAATCGGTATTTACGCCTCTTCCGGTATAAAAGATGGCGCCGGCATCTATATTACAGGAAATATAATCATTCAGGTTAACGTCTACGTTACCACGCAGATTGAGGCGGTCCGATTTCCCATTTTGGCGGGCCTCTCCAAAGTTGAGCAATGATCCGGTAGTCTGATAGCCGATATTGGTATAATAGCGGGCTTTATTATTTCCACCGGATATCTCTGCCGTGAGATCGTAACGGCTAAAGAATTTTTTAAGGTATTCATCTGAATAATAATCTACGTCGGGATACCTGTATTTATTTTTACCGGAGGCATATTGGGCAATAGTTTCAGGGGTGTACAGGTCTGTGAGCCCGTCATTGCGGCGTGCCTCATTATAGAGCGTCATATACTCGGCTGATCCCAGGTATGCGGGATAGGCTTTAGGCACCATGGTCCCTCCATTTGCCCTTACGTCTATCCGCTGGTTGCCGGCTTTTCCTCTTTTCGTAGTAATATATATCACGCCTTTCGCAGCCCGGCTGCCATATAATGCTACTGCATTCACCCCTTTGAGAAATGAAATCTGTTCTATTTCAGTGGGCAACACATTGGTGGCCTCGCGGGGTACTCCGTTGATCACGAGCAGGTAACTTCCCATTCCCCACATACTATTGCCGTTAAAACCATTGGCCCAGCTCTCCATATTTTCGAGGCTGTAGTTCATATAGTTTTGTGTCATTTGTGATGCTACGTCCACCACTGAAATGCCACCCGGCAGTTCATTTTTATTCAATCTGCGGAATGCCGCCTGCGCGGTATTGCTGTCAGGAGGATTTGATATAATGATGCCAGTAGTGTCCTGTGCCTGTGCCGTCTGCACGAGGCCGGTCAATACAATAGCGGCTATTAATGCTTTCATCTGGTTCATGAATTTTTGAAATTAGCGGTAACGGTACAAGCAGGAACTGCGCGTTTTACCAACCGGGGTTCTGTTTAAAATCCAGGTACATATTGGCATCAGCATTTTTCAGCGGCAGCCAATAGTGTTTCTCTGAATATTTCCGCTCCAGGATTACAGCTTCACGTAAGTTGAGCACCTTGTTATTCCTGGGATCGGCCGTATTGAATGTGGACGACCGGTCAAATTCTACTGACTTCTTCAATGTATACGGCCGCTGTATCAGCAACATCCACCTTCTCAGATCATTAAAACGATGACCTTCAAAAGCGAGTTCCACTGCCCGTTCGCGCCGGACTTCGCTCATAAATTCGTCCAGCGCGCCGGTAAAGCGCGCAGCCACATGTCCTGCTCCCGCCCGGTCACGGATGGTATTGATGGCGTCTAATGCAGTTTTGTTATAATTACCGGATTTTCCTGCCGCAGAACCATACCCTTCAGCAGCCGCTTCTGCATACATCAGGTACACATCTGCCAGACGCATGTAAGGCAGATGGATATTGAGTGCCTTGTCGTAGCTCCAGCCGTTGTCAAACCGATTAGCGGTCATGGGTACAAACTTGTGGAGTAAATAACCGGACCGGCTGGCGCTGCTGACATCGCGGTAACTGCCACCGGTGAAGAGATTCGCATAGCGGTTGTTTTCATCCGTGGTGGCGCCCTGCACACATTTCACGCCATCGAAAACGATATCATTATAAAAACGGGGGTCCCTTCCCTTCCAGGGATATGCCGGATCGTAACCCGATTCCGGGTCTGCCTGTGTGATGTCTTTAATGGGCAGCCCGTTAGCCATGCCATAGTAATCCACATAGTTGGCAGTTGGCGCAAAGGTGATGGTTTCTCCTGTCAGCAAAGCGGAGCCATACTGTTTTGCGGTGCCATAGGTAGAGCCATGTGCGCCGTAGTAAGGGCCGCGAAAAATAGCTTCCGTGCCTCCCGGCATCAGCCAGTTCTGACCGGCGCTATAGAAATTAGTATAGTACTTTGAAAAATCCACAAGGCTGTAAGGCGCGTCGCCCGACTCGCAGCGTTGCAATAGTTCACCAAAAGCCTCGGCCGCCTTCTGACAGTAGGTTGCGTTATATGCTTTACTGCCACTAGATACATAATTCATCAGGGGACTTCCTGCCCACAGATAATTTTTACCGAGGTAACCCAGTGCCATGATCTTATTAATGCGCAGCTGATTTTTTCCCAGCGTCCTTTTACCGGCGGTAGTATTGTCCCAGTTCACCGGCAGTAGCCTTGCCGCCTCGGCGAAATCGGCGGCGGCCTTATCTGCACATTCGCTGTATTTGAGGCGGGGCAGTGTTAACTTCTGATCGCCGGGAAGTACTTTATCAATGTACGGCAGGCCACCGAAATACTGAATGAACATAAAATGAAACCATCCCCTGAAAAACAACAGCTGGCCTTTGATGAGGTCTTTTTCTTCCTGGGTGGCATCGGTGAGATAATTGAGATTCTCGAGGCCCATATTGGCTTTACGAATGCCGTACCAGCCCAGCTTCCACAATGATTTTGCAAACCGGTCGTCATTGGTGCTGGTATTGTTCCGGTCCATCCAGCCAGCCTGCCAGCCGTCGAACTGCGATTGCCAGCCCCAGAAATCACCGTTATCTATTTTTATAATGAAGTGAAAATCGCGCGAGGTCGATTGAATTTCATCTTCGCCCCAGTTCCAGGAATTTGTCCAGTAAGCGTTGGTAAAATCCGGTATACAATGATAGAGTTCTTCCGTATATCCCTGGAAACTGATGAAGGTTTTAAAGGCATTATCTGCCGATACGACAGATTGTGGTTCCCTGTCGAGGAATTTTGTGCAGGATGCCAGGCCAAGAAAGACAGTCAAGCCCAAGGTGGCCACTAACAGCTTTATATATTTATTCACAACGGTCATATTTAGAAGGTTAAATTGGCGCCGAGATTATAACGTTTTACAGTGGGGTAAGCTCCCTGCGATGCCCAACCGGTACCGGCAAAGTTTGATTCACGGTCATCCGGCATTTTGCTCCAGGCCGCCAGGTTATTGCCGTTGAGATATAGTCTCAGCGATTCAAGTCCCGCACGTTTGATAAATCCAGTATTAAACGTATAGGCAATTTCAGCGTTCTTTAATCGCAGATAGGAACCATCAAACATATATTGCGTACCCCGGTAATAATCTGCCGGCGTTGACAACCAGCGGGGCATTGGCACGTCTGCACCGGGGTTGTTCTTTGACCAGTAAGTGCCTTCATTATAAACGGTGTGGCCCTGGGATGACAGGCTGTTAAAGACCACCTGACGGGTAACGTCATTGGCCGCATAGAATTGAACAAAGACACTCAGCCCTTTCCAGTCTACGCCCAAAGTGGCATTATAGGTATTGGCAGGCCAACCGCTATGCCCGTAAGGGATATTGTCGCGTGCATCAATCACCCCATCGCCATTGTAATCCACGAGATAGTAATTGCCCGGTAACTTCTGATTATCGTTGGTATTGTGCATGGTACTCCCGTACAGCTCATCCCAGGTGTTATAAAATCCCTGGCTTACGTAAGAATAGGTCTGACCAATCTGCATGCCTTCTGATTTCTGATAGGCCGGCAACAATGCGGGGTTATCAGCCTCGATGATTTTATTTTTTGTATGGGTCATATTCAGATCGGCCCAAACCCGGGTTTGTTTAGTTGCCTGGTAGTTAAAATGCAGCTCCAGCTCATAACCCTGGGAATTTACCCTGCCCAGATTAGCCACGGGTGGCGTGGCACCGTAATAAGAAGGTACAGAAGTGCGGTTGGCCAATAATATTTTAGAGCGCTTATCCTGGAAGAAATCGGCTTTGCCTTTTATAAATCCATTGAATAATTCAAAGTCGGTACCTACGTTGATTTTTTCCGCCTGCTCCCATTGCACGTTGGGATTACCTACAGCGGCTTCCCGGTACCAGTTGTACGGGCTTTGCTCAGCGCCTTCACCAGTGGTGCCCAGTCGTGCCTGACCACCGTATGCCCAGTCAGTGAGGTATAGGAAGCGGCCCGCCACGTTATCAAAACCTGTTTGTCCGTATGAAGCACGGATTTTCAGCAGGTCAAGGAACCTGATGTTCTGCATGAATTTCTCATTGGAAACGATCCAGTTCACGCCGCCGGACGAAAAGAAGGCAAAACGGTATTTAGGCGCAAATTTCTCGGAGCCGTTATAGGCGCCATTGTACTCAAATGTATACTTGTCGTTGTAGGTATAAGTGGTACGAAACACCCAATCTTCCCGGTACGAAGGTATCATGCTGCCATAGGCTGTAACATTACGGTTCAGCAGCCCCATGGCAGTTACATTGTGTTTTTTCGCAATTGTCCTGGCATAATTCAGCTGCAACTGGTAGAACAACCTGCGCTGGTTATCGGTCACCGCACCTGCCGCCGGCGTCCATTTTGCCCCTTCCTGGAAATCGAAATTAGTAACGCCGTCAAAGGCGCTTCTGTAAAATACATTTCCTGTAGCCGGATCAATCCATTTCCGTTGCACATCATTGTAAAGATCATTTACTCCTCTGTTACTTTCCACAAAAGTGTTGTCCATAGAAAGCGTGCCGTTAAACTTCAGTCCATGGAGTAGCATATCCAGGTTTTGTTCAACCGTAAAATCGGTGGTAATGCGGGTAGTGGTCTGATATTGAATACCGCCAACCGCCAGGTTTCTCGCCGAATTCTCCGCCCTTCCTTCATTAGGCGCATAATATCCCCAGGAACCGTCGGCATATACCGGCAGGAACACGTCAGGTGCAGTGGTATAGGCGTCTATCCATGATCCGTACTGGTTTCCTGAAAATCCCCATGGACTTTTCCTTACGCCATACGACCCGGCAAGATTTACTTTAAAGAGCGTGGAAGGCGTTAATTGAAAATCCAGGTTAGACCGGACATTCACGCGGTTGAAGCCGAAACCGGGTTTATACCCGCGTTTGTTATCATAAATTTTGAAAAGATCGGCTTCATGCAGAAAGTCCGCGCTGGTGAAGTATTTGACAAAACGTGTTCCTCCGCTGATATTCACATTGGCATTTTGTGACATCGCGTAATTTTTGAATAAGGTTTTTGCCCAGTCTACATTAGGATAACGTTCTGCTTCTTCCAGGTTAGCCGGATGCCGGTATTTATCTAAAATGGCCTGGGGGTAATAGTTATTCCAGCTTTCAGGCTTTAATGCCAGTTCATACTCGATAGCTTCATTAACGGTACGCAGGGCATTATAGGAATCTACCTTGCCGGGTAATTTAGAAGGAGCTTTCAGTGTGGTGTTGACCGTTGCACGGATCGAGGCCTTCCCTGTTTTTCCTCTTTTGGTGGTAATGAGGATAACGCCGTTGGCGCCCCGTGAACCAAATACCGCGGTTGCCGAAGCATCTTTCAAAACCGTTACAGTTTCTACAGACCCAATATCCACACTGTTCATTGGACGTTCCACCCCATCCACCAGTATCAGCGGGTTGCTGTTATTCCAGGTGCTGAGACCGCGGATAATCAGCTGGGGATCTTCTTCGCCGGGCAGGCCGGTGCTTTGGGCGGTAATCAGCCCGGGCACATTTCCGGTGAGGGCAGCACCGATATTTGATACGCCGCCGGCCCGTTCAAGCACCTTGCCGGAAGTCTGCGAAACAGCAGCAACCACACTGGCCTGTTTCTGACGGCCATAACCCACCACTACTACATCTTCCAGACCAACCACCTTGTCTTTCATGTGAACAGTTATCTCCGGCCGGTTTAGGATATTTACTTCCTGGGTCACTTTTCCTATGTAACTAAAAACGAGCACCTGTTTGCCGGACGGAACATGAACGAGGAACTTTCCATCACCGTCAGTACTGGTGCTGACCTTCGTTTCTTTTACCAGTATCGTTATACCAGGGATGGGCGTCTTTTTTTCATCCAGCACTACTCCCCGGACCACACCTGCATCCTGGGCGTGCAATGGTGAATAGCCGGGTACTGCCGACAGCATTAGCGCCATCAGTGCCAGCCATTTCCATGACATCTGCGAAAGAATCATTTTAAACATGGAATTCAGAATATTTAATGTTAGGGCAATACGGGTCCTGACAGCCGGTAAAAGGCCGTCACGCCGGAAAACCGGCAGGAACAATCACAATGCGATAAAAGACAGTATCGTTACAGAGATACGGATACTACCTGGTCAGGAATGAAACTGAAATTGGTTGATACGGGACGTGGTAACCCGGGTGCATTGAAATTTCATAAGTAATCATTTAACGTTTAAGTGGAATTTTTTTTCATAACGTAACAGTCGAAAATCAGTCAGAAGACATTGAAACTAAAAAAACAACAGTCGAATCTACAATAGAGACGTATATATCAATGCTACGAATCTCCAAAAGGATAGCAATAATGTTTAAATAACCTATAAACAGTATATCCTCCTGTAAACATTAATGTCCTGTACTGCAATTATTTAAAAAGCTGCTGCGCAAAATTGAACAGGTTATTTCTCCATACCGGCCAGGTATGGCCACCAGGATATTCGCTATAAATATGTTTGATCTTTAGCTCATCCAGTTTTGCCAGCATCAGCTGGCAGTTCTTATAGGCGATATCTTCTTTTCCCCCCATTGCAATCCACAGTACTTTCAGGTTGTTATTAATCATGGATGTGTTAGCGCCCATAAAATCGTACTGGGCTGCTGCAATACCGCCCTGCCGGGGTTGCATCCAGCCCGAGCTGAATACCCCCAGGCAGGAAAACAGGTCCGTATTCCGGATGCCGGTATAAAGCGTATGGATGCCTCCCATGGATAAACCCGCCAATGCCCTTTTGGCTGCAACGGTTTCAACACGGAAATTTTTTTCTACCAGGGGAATGATCACTTCCTTCAGTTCCGACTCGAATGTTTTCAGCCCGGATTCATCGAAAGCAGCGCCACCTACGTTGGCATCCGGCATCACGACCAACATTGGTTCGGCTTTTTTGGCGGCAATCAGGTTATCCATGATCAGGTCTGTTTTACCCTGCGTGGCCCAGCCGGTCTCATCTTCACCGCCACCGTGTAAAATATAGAGCACAGGATATTTTCCACCTGTATTTACGTCATAGCCAGGCGGGGTATAGATGTACAACTGCCGCCAGGAGCGGGTGACTTTTGAGAAATATTTCCTGATCCGGACATCTCCGTGTGGCACATCTCTTAATGCGTAATAGTTATCGCCGGTAATGGGTATTTCAATACCACTTGCCATTCTGCCCATGCCGTAAAAAGTTTTACTGGCAGGATCTGCTATGGCCATGTCGTCAATCAATAATGAATAATAGTGAAATCCTTCGCTGATGGAGTCTGTCGTCACTGTCCATAATCCGCCGGTGTCTTTCGTCATGTCATATCTGCGGCCCAGGTCAACCTGCACCTTCTGCGCTTCCGGCGCCTTAACGCGGAAGATTACACGGTGGTCCGGCAATATCTGCGGATATCCGGCAGCACGCACGTTAGTTTCAGCAGGCATGCCCGCCACCGGGTATTTTGAGAACGTGGTGGTATCCACCGGTTTAAAGATCAGCTGGGAAAACATATACAGCCCGTTCTTCCAGACTTTAAAATCGTGTACGCCCGGCTCTATGTAATAGATATGCGGTACATTGTTTTTTTGCAGGTATTCATGGGTGCGTCTGCTGAAGGTGATTAACCCGTCACTGGCGCCGCAGGAGAGCCACAGCAGTTTTATCTGCTGCCTTGCAGCCGCAGGGTCGGGCACCAGCTCCTCCGGCAGTTTTGTATTGGGGGCAGATGAAAAACCACCTATCCATGCAAACTTATCCAGGTTACCGAGGCCAAAATTCAGTGACTGCCCACCTCCCATTGACAGTCCTGCGATGGCGCGGTGGTCCCTGTCGGTGTACACGGGGTAGTTCTTTTGTATATAGGGAATGAGGTCATGTAACAGGTCTTTTTCAAAGGTAGCAAACGCCTGTACTTTGTCGGGCGTCATGATGTTGCCGACGGCCCTGTCATCTTTCATGGCCCTGCCGTTGGGCATAACAACGATCATGGGCTCAATTTTCCCCTGTGCATACAGGTTGTCCAGGATTACCTGGGGCGTGCCGCCGTTTAACCATTCCTTTTCGTCACCACCGATGCCATGCAGCAGGTAAAGCACCGGGTATTTTTTCTGCCGCGAAAATCCGGGGGGCGTATATATCAACGCTTTGCGCTGGTTACCTACTGTTGTGGAATTATACCTGACAGTATCAATCCTGCCGTGTGGTATAGCTGCCTGCGGGGAGTCAAAACCGGGGACTGCCTGCTCAACAACGTTTTGTGTAAAAGCCGGCATGATAAATAATAGAAAAAGGGAAAGACTAAGTACCGTAGTTTTCATATCGTGGAATTTTTCTGTTGTTAAATTAATAAATGTCATTCAAACAAATAATATTATCATTAACGCAATTAAAGCAAAAACGGGTGTTATTTTTCTGCTCTTAATAAGCGGATGTTTTGAATGATGACATCTCCTGAAGTACCGGCGGGAAACCGGATAAAAAGATCATGCTGACCGGACACCTGGCGCAAACTGCCTGTATGCAACTTGTTGTTTCCCGGCTTAACCTGCACCACAGCGATTTGGCGGCCCACTTCCAGGTCGTCAGTGAACAGTTCCAATTTGCCGCCTTTGGTTGCACGGCCCACTATTTCAACAGCCTTCGCTTCACCGGCAGTTCCAAAATCCACTCCCGATATCATCAGCCATCCACCGTTTACAGTAGAATTGGTGACAGCTGTTTCTTCTCCCTCTTTTATTTTCCTGATGCCGTAATAATTGCTGCTTCCCGCCGCAGGCAGCCGGGAGAATCCATCTTTACAAATAAAAAACCGGAAGTCGACCGGGCCTTTTTCCGCAAATAAGCCGACGCTGGTCCCTACCCAGCTGTTAAAATCGGGTTGTGCTTTATCAATGGACGTTGCGCTCACCGGCGCACCAACCGGTTGCCAGTTTTTACCATCCGCGCTAAAGAAGCCGGTCAACTGATGCCCCTGCCGTTCCAGTTTCAGCCAGACATCTTTTCCCTTGCGACAGGGCATTTCCCGCACCGCAGTATCCAATTGCAATAGGACACGTGGGTTATTACCATGGTTATAATAAAGACGGGCAAACACACTTTGTTTTCCGTTGGTAAGATAAATACCGCCATGTGCCTGCGGGATGCGGGCATCCACACTTACCCGGGTAACGGCCGTATAATAATGGTCTGTTTCTTTCTGCAGCAGGTGTGCGCCGGCACTGTCAGGAGACAGGCGTAGCCACCCTTTGCGCTGTGACAGCGAATAGGCCGCAGCGGCGGGTTGCGACAGGAAATGCCACCAGGGCCCCAGGCTGTCGCTGTCAAAACGATCTGTATGCACACTGCGCCATGGCGTGTTATTATTATCCAGTGCTGGTTTTACCACAGGCCCGCTGACCGGTGCCTCTCCCCAGGGGCGGTCGCCTTCCCAGACCACCCGGTAAAGGGAGGTTTGCCGTCCCATACCCGACCAGTCGTCATTGCCATGCTTTTCATAGCTCTGACCTATTGTCCACCAGGTGCCGTCTGCCAGTTGTACAGGTGCGGAAATATGATTGGGGCGCGGGAAGGTATTGTCCGGGTCTGTAATAGGTTTGAAAAAATCACCCAATCGTTCCCACTTAGAGGAATCCGCCGTCAGCGCCGTTGTCCGCAAAACATACTGACCACCGGACACGTCACCGGCAGGGAAATAGTAATAATATCCGTTACGCTTGCACATGACAGGGCCTTCCGCCCAGCTGTACTGCAGTCCGGCATTCATCCAGTCCAGGTTGATGACAGTATCAGTGAGTTGCCCGTCCTGCCCGAGTGCCTGTATCCTGTTTACTTTCTGGCCATTTTTTATCAACATATAGGGCTTGCCATCATCGTCAACAAAAATGGAGTTATCATACCCGAGCGGTCCGGTACGAACATTTTCCCGTACCCGCACCGGGGCGGACCATGGCCCTGCCGGTGATGACGCCTTGGCAAACCATTGCCCATTTGAAGAAAAATAGATCCGGTAAGAACCATAAAAATACGTGATGGCGCCCTGCCATACGCCGGCCCCCGGACGGTCCGTTACCATACCGGTATTCGAAGGCGTCAAAACGCGGCCGATCACTTTCCAGTGTACCAAGTCTTTGGAATGATAGATGGGGAGATAGGGATTAAAATGGAAAGAGGAACCGCAATGATAGAAGTCATCACCCACCTTTAGCAACGTTGGATCAGGATGATCCCCTGGCAAAACCGGATTGACATAGGTATTTACCCCCGAGTAAAAACGTGCGGCGCCCGCATCCGTCACAGGTTGGTGATTGCCTCGCCCTGCCGGGTAATTTTGTTGGGCAAGGCCGTTTTGTATCATCAAATTTAAACATACAATGACAAAAGCAACAGGTCTTAAAAACATTTGACAAACGAATTTTGTGACGACAAGATACCCCTGTGCGCTTCAGCAGAATGCCACAAATGTTGAAATGAAGAGTAAAAATGTTTTGTCCGGGAATATGCTCTTTGGGAATAGAGATGAACAACCAGCTGCGTATGAACATTTGTGTAACAAATTTGGCGATTATTAGCAGTGTTCCATTTTTAAATATGTTTTTTTTGTTTCTCTAACAAAATAACCACGATATGAAAAAACAAAACCCACTAACAAGCGCAACCAGGAAGGTTGCTTTTGGCGCTGCTGCCATTGTTGTACTTGCAGGCGCTACAATTTTAACAGGCTGTAAAAAAGAGGAAAAGACCCAGCCCGATGTAACGGGTATTGAGCGTCCTTCCAAAGCCGTGACCGAAACCTACCAATCGGGTACACATAACGGCTTCTTTTGGTCACTTTGGCAAAGTGATGGCGCCACCGGCACGGTTAATTACGCTAATGGCCCCGGCGGAAACTACAGCGTCAACTGGAATGGATTTAATGGCAATTTTACATGCGGCAAAGGCTATTCGGCAGGTTCTCCATCCTACAAAATAGGCTATAATCTGGGTACTTATTCAAATTCCGGTGGCGGTACTTTCGGCTGGTACGGATGGAGCAGGAACCCCTATTATGAGTATTATGTGAATGAAACGTGGGGTGCAGTGTCACCGCACACCGGCACTTATTTAGGGACATTTGAAAGCGATGGCGCAGGTTATAACGTATGGACCCGTTGGATGACAGGTAAAAATATCGATGGTGGCGATGGCTTCAGACAGATTTACAGCTCCAGGGTCAACAAAGTAAGTACCGGACAAAATCACGTCATTACTTTTGCCAACCACTATAACAAGTGGAGCAGTTTAGGGTATACCCTCGGCCAGTTAAATATTCCGGCTATCATGGTTTCAGAGACCTGGGGCTCTAATACCAACGGCAATATTAACTGTACTATCTGGATGCAATAAACACCGGTTTAAATTAATGACACACAAATACTGCCTGACGACAAGCCAGGCAGTATTTAGTGCGGGTATTTCCGAACCATTCAACCACCAGCTATAATGAGATCAATACCTTATTTTCTTGTATCTTTCATTTTTACGCTTTATGCCTGCGATTCACCCAATTTTAAAAACATCGAAGAAAACAAAAAATATCTAACCGGAAAATGGCATAGATTTTCAATGGAAAATGGATATAGCGAATTTGACATTGATTCGCAATACATCGTTTTTTATAATCAGAAAGTCGGCCGGTTCGGGCTTCCCTACAAAATAGAAAATGATTCCCTGAAATACCTTACCAACCCTTACGCAGCCAAGATCACAGACTACGGTGACTCCATCCTTCTAGAAGGCAACGATAGCACAAAAGCTACTTTATACAGGTTTAAAGAATCGAATGTTCCTTTTAAGGAAATTCCCGAAACAAAAGATTCTTTGTCATTTGCATCTTACATTGCAGGTTTCGACAAAAGATTAATCCGGGCATTTGAAAAAGCCGGGATAAAAATTTCTAATGGTATGGAAAAGCCGGAAGAGCCGCCGTATGAAGAACTATTAAAAAAAAGGCGATAACTGATATGCCATTAACTGTAAAACAAAGCCGGCAGCAAACTAAAAAACTGTTCTTTTTAATCATTAACCTAAAATGTGCAATAATTCTTAGCTTTGGTTACCGGATCGGGTATCTGATCCTAAAAAATAAAAGGACGAAAAGATTGCGAAATGCCTGACATACTTGAAAATTACCTATCCTCAACAGGAGGACTATCAGCAGAGGAAATCAACTTTTCTGCGCAGTTCTTCAAACCGGTCCGTTTAAAAAAAGGTGATTTTTTTGTTCGTGAGGGTGAATCCTGCCGTCATATTGGCTTCATCGCCAGTGGCGGTGTTAAAGCATATGCTACCGACAAAGAAGGAAAGGAAAATATAACCTGCTTCAAATTTGAAAATGAGTTTGTCACCTCGTTCCAGGAGTTTGTGACGCAGGAAAAATCCAGCAGGAGTATCAGGGCCATAGAAGATAGCGTAATCTATAGGATAAGCTACCCGGACTATCAGTATCTGCTTGATCAGGTGGCCGCCTGGAACGGAGTTATAAAATCGGTGATGGAGCAGGAGTATAAGCAAAAGGAACGTTACCTGTTGAATTACAATAACAGGTCAGCGGTGGATAAATACCGTCATGTCCTGTCCAGCGAACCGATGCTCGTTCAACGTGTAGCGACGCAGGACCTGGCATCATACCTGGGCATCACGCAGCGATCGCTTACGAGGGCGAAGGGCGAAATACACAGATCCAACCTATTATAGGACAAATGTCCTTATCCAGCTCTGACTGGCGATGTAGCTTTGCACTAAAAAATGCTACGTCAAATTGCGCCCGAAGTGCTACAGATTCCACTGATGCCACGAAACAGTATCAACTGCTATATTATCGAAGGTGTACTGGTAGACTCCGGAATACGGAGTTCCTATACCACTGTGAGGAAAGCTCTCCGGAAAGTCCCCGTTCATCAACATATACTCACCCATGCGCATGCAGACCACCAGGGCTGTAGCGATCAGATATGTGCAGAGTTCGCGATACCCCTGCTCTGCCATCCCGACGAGGTTTTCAGGACCGAAACCGGCATGGTCACCAACGACTATCCCACTCCGCAACATTGGGTGGCAAAGCTTCAACAAAAATATTGGGCAGGTCAGGGGCATAAAGTTGACCGGACGATTGTTGAAAACGACAGGGTCGGAAACTTCCGGGTAATAGAGACACCCGGACATGCGGCCGGTCATATTTCTTTATTCCGCGAGCGGGATGGTGTACTGATAATCGGAGATGCAGCGGTAAATATGAACCTGCTCACAACAGCAACCGGTTTGCGGCTCCCGCCCAGCATATTCACCACGGACCAGCAACGCAACATCAAATCGCTCAGGAAGTTAGCAGAACTGAACCCGGCCATTATATGCTTCGGTCACGGGCCGGTATTACGAAACACAGATCGGAAGTTTGAGGAATTTGTAGCGAAATGCGGTGCGGGTATTTAAAGGTTGCAATTACGGTTTAAAGGAAGAATCATCTATTGGATAACAATTTTATGACAGATAGCTCTTATCCGCCGGCAAATATTTACTGTAACTGAAATAACTCATCACGCTAATTGAAGGATTGTTTAAATTCTGTTGGCGTCAGGCTTGTCTTCTTTTTAAACAGCTTGTTGAACGACTGCGAATGTTCAAAACCCAATTGATAAGCGATTTCTGAAACAGATAAATTTGTCGTTGTCAGGTACTCCTTAGCCTTGTCAATCAATTTGTCGTGGATATGTTGTTGTGCATTTTGCCCTGTGTGAGAACGTAACATGTCACTTAAATAACGTGGCGAAACATTCAATTTACCCGCCAAATATTCAACTGTAAGGAGCCTATCCTGTGACGTGTCTATTTGTTCAAAATGGTCGTTCAATATATTCTCCATTCGCACGACCAAATCGGTATTTGCAGCTTCTCTTGTAATGAACTGCCGTTTATAAAACCGCTTACTGTAATTGAGCAAAACTTCGATATAAGAAACAATTACATCCTGACTAAAATCGTCAATATTGGCATTAAGTTCTTCTTTTATATTATCAAAGATGGAGAAAACAATCTGCTTTTCCTTGTCAGATACAAACAGCGCCTCATTTGCCGAGTATGAAAAGAAACCGTAATTTTTTATCCTGGTTAAAAGTGAATAATTACGAATAAAATCAGGATGTATAAGCAAAGTAAATCCGGAATAGCTTTCCTCAATTTCTGCGCATGATATAATCTGGTTAGGTGAAACAAAAGATAAACCACCCTCGTCAAAATCATAATAATTCTGTCCGTATTTTATTTTCTCCGGAGTGCTTTCCATGTAAGAAACTTTATAGAAATTCAGCAGCAGTATTTTGGGCAGTTCGCTGTAAGGTATTTTTATATCTGCGTAATTCACTAAACTAACCAATGGATGTAATGGTTTCGGGAAACCCAACAGCTTATGAAATTCCGAAATGGAATTGAATCTTTGGGGTATATTGTTATCTTTTTTCATGACAACAAATTTAAACTATTTCCACTAAACACCATTTAATGCTATGTCTATTCAGGAGAAACTGAAAGCATCACCGCAAGCGAGTCCATATAATCACGCCAATGAGTTATTTTCCTGTCTTTAATGGTTACGATAGAACAGAAACGATTATCATAAGCCTTGCCTGTCGATGGAACAGTCCCATGAACCTGATATTCCAATACGATTACATTTTCCGGATTTACAGATTTATATATCCGTAAATTGTCAGAAGAATGAAGAACATTGCTATATCCGCCAAACCAGTCCATATATGCTTTGCGCCCCTTAATCTCATTAGTAAATCCAGGAATGTTGTACAGGAATTCAAACACGGCATTTTCTGCCACGGCATCCCAAAAATGTTCTCCGTCAACTTCTCCTTTCAGTCCCTCCATTACAATTCTGTAAAATGGTTCTGAATTTTTGTTAAATGCGGGATGATTTCTATCTACTTTTCCCGCCATGGTTGTTTTCTTTTCCATAGTAAAAGAAATTTTTTCTGTTTAAAAATTATAAAGAATTATACAATGGCAGGAATACCTCTTGTATAAAAACCTCTGCCGATGTTGGGGATGTGTTTTCAGCAGTTCTTTTTTCGTAGTTCATCACCCCGGTTTTCAGAGAATTTTCCATACCAGTTATATCTTTAGCGACATCAGCAGAAAGACCTTGTTCAACCATTGCCTGCATTGACTGTTCAACCGGGAATTGAATATACTGCAATTCCGGCTTCCCAATCGCCTTGCCGATAATTCCGGTTATTTCTTTAAATGAGTAATTTCTTTGCCCAAGTATTGCCCGAACACTTTTTCCAGCGAAATCCAGCTTGGTCAGATAAGCTGCCGCAACCACCGCAATATCCTTTGTTGCAACCATTGGAATTTCGTGGTCTGCATCGGCAGTAGTGCCATTTATCCCCATTTGTTTTATTAGTTGCGCATTTAACAGCGTATTATCCAAAAAATAAGCCGGGCGCAAATGCAATACATTAACATCATTTAGTTGGTTTAATTTCACCTCCTGTTCGGCAAGACCACCAATAAGACCATTACCTTCGTGCATGTGACCTCCGCAACTACTTAGGTTTACAATATATTTTATCCCAGACTTTTTAACCGCTTCAATAACAGCATCTCCAACTTTTCGCTGAAACACCCGATAGCTGGCAGCGCCAAAATCAGGTGGTGTCATGACATAAGCACCATCGGCGTTACGAAATGCTTCAGTTAATGCATTCACATCTGTAATGTCTGCCGGAATTACTTCAGCACCCATATCCTTAAACCTTTTTAGCTTGCTATCCGTTTGAGCAATTAATTTTAAACGGAATCCATCTTTCAGAAGGATTTCCGAAATCTTACTGCCAACCTTTCCGGTTGCGCCTAATAATGCGATTGTTTTTTTCATATTCCTGACTTTGATTTTTGTTTGGATTTGACAATACAAAATTGTGCAGAAATTATTACTCTTCTGTTGCCAGATTGAGTTAGGTTGTATCCAAAATGACGATAGATGGATTAAATGATATACCAGCCCCCTTGTCCACTACTTAAATAAATGAGATAAAAACAGCATTTTTTTAACTGCGATGGCCGCAGTCGTTGATTATCAACTATGTCAGAGATACCGGTCGTTTCCCCGAAATTGAATCTGGTTTGAACTGCGTAAATACGCCGTTGTTATGTTAGGATACAACAAGACAATGTCTGATGATGTTGACAGTATTGTGGGGTCAATAAAAAAGCTTCTCATCTTTCAAACTTCGGCGCCCCATTGCTGAGCGGCCAGCATATTGGTGTGGGTATTTCAGATGGTACAGGCGCAGGGTGGCTCTGCAGGTTTAAAACTGACAGGCCGGGCAAATACGTCGTCAGGATGTAGCGTATTAACAAGTTGGATAATCCCAGCGCCATCCAGGGAGCGCCGGTGACGGGGAATGGTATAGCCGTACCTCTCCCCTTACCGATATTGGTCTCCTCCAGCAGCCCCAGGCCCGGGTATAAGAATGCGTTGGCATTTGCCACCGTACAACCCCGGGACCTGTTTACCGGACTTGCGCAATACCTGAGTGGTAGTTCTTCTAATCCAATTTCACTGCTTTGAAGTAATCCGCCTGCATAGTGGAGTTTTTGGAGATCGCAAACCCCGACTTATCAAGTGACCCACCGGTAGATGGCATATTAAACACTTCCTGGGTATTGATATAAAAGTGAAGCGAACCATTAACCAATGTGATGCGAAGCGTATTAAAGTCGCTATTCCGGATCGCGCTGTTCGATACCCAGTCTTTATACACAACGAATGGCTTATCTGTTCCGTTCGGGTATCCCCATATGGTATAATACCCATCATATGATATTCCAAAATAATAACGCACATTGCTGTTGTTATTTTCTTTGGATCCCCAAATCAGTCCTCCGCTTCCATCACTGCTGCTACCGGTTGTGCTTAGTTTTACACTTGCCTCCACAGCGGTACCGCCATCAACGCCTGAAAAAACAGCCCAGGTCCAGACATCCCTCCCCTGCGAGCCTCCCACCAGGGTATAGTATCCGTTGCTGATGGTTGCCATTGCCCCGGCACTGCCAAGGGCCCCTACAGACCAATGTCCGTCCTCACTGCTAAAATCCGCTTCATACAGGACTGTCTCTCTGGGTTTAACATTGTCTTTCTTACAGGAGGCGAAGATGGCTGCAACTAAAAATACGACTGCAAAGATGGGGGTATATTTCATTTGATTATCTTTGTATTCAAAGTTGGGCATCAGCTGCCATCCTAACAATACTCCCCTGGGAGTATTTTAAACCGGTACTTTTATATTTCTCAGGAAATTTCTGTAACATTACGTCGCAATCTTTTACCAGGTGACCCGCCTATCTCTTTTCCTTATTGCGTGCATTTGCAGCACAGTAGTACTGATGGCACAACCATACCAGCAACAAGTTGACAGTTTACATAAGTTGCTGCAAAAGGCCACCAGCGACACGACCCGCATTCGTTTACTGCGCGGTCTGGCACTCGCCTATGCCCAGATGAATGAAGGGGAAAAAGCTATCCGGATCGGAAATGAGGCTTTATCACTTTGCCGGCAAAAGCACCTGAAATTTGAAGAAGCCAGGACCCGATACAGCCTCGGTACGGTTTACCTGTACCTGCAAAATACGGACAGCGCGATCGCACATTATAGCATAACCAGACAATTAATAGAGAACGAGTCTGGCCCTGATGCAAAAAAACTTTATGCGCGCACTTTGGGGAACCTGTCAAATGCTTATAGCCTGAAAGGTTTCGAAGGTATTTCATTACAGTTGCTGATTTCGGCGCTACCCATATTCGAAGAAATGTCAGATACCGGGTCGTACGCAATTACCTTGCATAATATTGCCAATAAATTCCTCAATGCAAACGAATTCAGGAAGGCATATCCTTATTTTTTAAAAAGCGTTTCACTTATTGAAAAAGACCCTTCCGTCCCCGGAAAGGCAGGGTTATACCTGTCAGTAGCCTATCTGATGCTTGAACTGGACAGCATGGACCGCGTAAAACATTACCTCGATAAGGCAGAACAGGCATTGACAGCTGTCGGCCAGACACGGGAATGGTCAAATTATTATGCTTATAAAGCATCTTATTACACCAAATCAGGGAAATTTTCGCTTGCCGACTCCTTATGCAGAAAGGCCATCGCACAGCAGGCAGTGTATCCTGACAGGATGAATTTACACAATGCCTATTCCATGCTTCAGGAAAACTTCTTTGTCCAACGCCGTTACCGGGAGGCAAAGGTATATGCAGCGCTCATCAACAGAATGGCCAGGGAGGACAATATACCCACATTTCTGATTGCTTCACTTCATGATCTATCAGACCTTTCCAAAAAAACGGGAAATATTACTGATGCTTACCGGTATCTTTCTGAGTATACGCAGTTGAAGGACAGTATCGACAAGAAAGAGGCAGCTATTAAGCTAAGTGAAATGGAGATGCAATTCCAGTCTTCCAGAAAAGAACAGCAGATATTCGAGCTGCAAAGCAGGGCAAAGATGCAGAAGCTTCTGTTATGGGGTATCGTTATCCCCCTGATACTCGTTATACTTTTTTTCCTCTACCTGTTCAAACAGAGAAAAGTGCGGACCCTCCAGCAACTGCAGTCATTGGAGCAGCAGCGGCAGATAGAAGTCACACAGGCCCTGCTTACAGGGGAGGAAAAAGAACGCCACCGCCTGGCCCGGGACCTGCACGATGGTTTAGGGGGTATGCTGGCCGGCGTAAAGCTTAATCTCTCACGGATGGCCGAAGAAGAGGCGCTACAAAACACAGCACTGCATTCCGCCATTGATCAATTGGGCTCCTCTGTCAATGAACTCCGTCGGATAGCCCGCAATATGATGCCGGAATCATTGCTCAAATCCGGTTTGCAGACAGCGCTTAAAGAACTATGTGAAAACAGCATGTCTCCAAAAGTACAGATCATATTCCATGCATTCAATATAAACGTGAACATACCATCGCAAATACAGATTATTATATACCGTATGATACAGGAGATTCTGGGCAATGCTGTAAAACACTCCGGCGCCGGCTGGATCATGGTGCAATGCAGCCAGGCGGAGGATACCTTTTTTATTACCGTAGAGGACAACGGTAAAGGATTTGATGCCGCACAGGAATATGAAGGTATGGGATTACACAATATCCGCAGCCGTGTAACCTTCCTGAAAGGCAATATTCATATCGATTCTTCAGACAATGGTACCATTATTAATATTGAACTAAATGTGGCAGTATAACCCCAACATAAGCATCGCTATTGTAGATGATCACCCTGTTGTAATAGAAGGACTGAAAAATCTGCTGGAAGCAGAATATGGCTTTTGTGTAAAAGCGCGGTTCACCACTGGCGGCGACTTATTGTCCTACCTGAAAGATAATACGGTAGACATTGTCCTGCTGGATATTACCCTGCCTGATGGCAGCGGCATCCACTTTTGCAAAGAAATATGCAGACGGTATCCCGAAATGAAAATACTGGCCATCAGCAACCTGAGCGAAAGGAGCATTATCCGGCTGATGTTACAAAGCGGCGCCCATGGTTACCTGCTCAAAACTGCCACGGCAAAAGATATCCTGGAATGTATCCGGCATGCACTTGAAGGCGGTACCGCACTGAGCGGCGAGGTCAAGGCGATCATGTCCGGTCCGGAACTGGGAACTATTACAGATACCCCGAACCTTACCAAAAGGGAGAAGCAGATTTTGCAGCTATTGGCTGAAGGGAAGAAGTCTGCCCAAATAGCGGAGGAACTGTTTATAAGTCCCCTCACCGTAAAGACACATCGCGCAACATTACTTCAGAAATTCCAGACCAATAATATAGTGACGCTTATCAAACTGGCAAAAGAATACCAGTTGCTCTGACCCTAAAAAATACTCCCCAGGGAGTATTGTTCTGACACGTTATCTTCCGCAATTTTGGGTACAGGATCTTCTCCGGTGCTCTAACCCTCATTACCCCTATAAATTAATCGAAATGAAGATGCAGCCTCCATTGTACCATTCATTCCTTGCATTATTACTGCTGTGCTGCAGTTGCAGCAAGAAAAATGATAATCCCGGCCCGGACAACGGCGGGGCAAACCGGAATTACGGCGCCGGCGTAATTTATTACGACTGGGCCAATGATGGTATACTGAAATTCAAACTGCAGAACGGGACCATATCGGTGCAGCGGCAGCATACTTCAGGTGATAACGGATGGGACATCAGCCTGGATGGAACAAAGATGCTGCAGTCCATAGACAATCCGGACGACTACGATTCGGAGATTTACATGCTGATGAACGTCGCCGATGGCACGGTGGTAAGTAAATTTGTGAGACAATCCGGCTATGCCAGTCATACTCACCCGCTTCTATCGCCGGATATGCAACTGATTGCCGTACCACCCACTTTTGATGATGGATTGATAGTCCTGGACACGAAAGGAAAAATACTGTATAACCTTGCCACTTACCAGGGAAAGAAGATTGAAGGAAACGTTAATTGGATGCCGGACAAGACCCTGGTTTTCAGCATCGGCAATAACCTGTACCGTACCAACAGCACTTTTACGCAGGCCACGCTTGTCAAAACATTTAGTTTCAGCGAATGGGGTTATCTCTCTGTTAGCCGCGACGGCAGCAAAATGGCATTGGCAGCAAGCAACCATATCTGGATGATGAATGCTGACGGCAGCAACCTTGTCCAGGTGACCAGCAGCGATAACGTAGAGATAATGCCCCTCTTTTCTCCGGATGGCAAATATCTGCTGGTAGGAACAAATTACCGGGCCACCGGCCCTTACTCACATATATGGAATATGGCAGTGATCCCCGCGGACGGGCGGCGCTATAATGTAAACGAAGGCGCGGACGGGAATGTAGTACCACTTGTAAAGCAAGGAGGAGATTCGCCAGAGACATGTGACGAAGAGATGTGCTGGCGTTAGGCAACTGCCTCCAAAGTACGGGAAAGAAATCGGGGTTATACAAAAAGAACTCGACTAAACGCTCAACTAAAAAACAAAACCCGCGACCAGCGCGAGGTTTGTAAGCTGTCTGTGATCCCTACGGTACAAAACTCAAACTTATTTATGTACGATTTACGTAAATTGGCATAAAGAAAAAATTAAAATGGCATTACAATCGAATACAAGAGGATGAAATATACACAAATACAGCCGGCTACGAAGTTGCGACCATACATACGCCATTTCGGTTTACTGGAAAGTAACGGCCGTTGTGATCAAATAAAAACATTTAAGATAATTGCAGACGCCAACCCTGGCCTGGTATTTCAGGAAACCACCTGTTTTATTGGTATTAATAATGAAAAGTTACCTCCACTTTATCTGCATGGTCTGACAAGTTCTAATTCGCAAAAAACAGTCAGCGATGGCTATTGCAACCTTATCGTATGTTTTCAGACCAATGCCATTAAATCAATTTTCGGAATTGATGCTAATGAGTTAACAGATAGTTATTTTCATTTAGATGATATTGTAAAAAACAACTTAACAGCGCAATTGCTGGAAGAGAGACGTTTAAATAAAAGAATTACTATTATCTCCGATTTCATCTCACAGTTGATTACAAAAAATAAGCATCGTGAAAATCTTTACGCTTCATATGCTGTAGCAAATTTGAATATAAACAACGACGATGGATTACATAGAATTCAGACAGAACTTAACATTACAGAACGTTCTTTGCAAAGGATGTTTAAAACGAATATAGGCATACCTCCAAAGTTATACTTTCGTATTTGCCGCTTTCAGGCAGCGCTGGACCATATTCGTAGCCGGAAATTTACATCTTATACTAAAATAGCCTATCAGCATTCTTATGCGGACCAGGCACATTTTATCCGTGATTTTAAATCGTTTACTGGCACTACACCGAAATTGTTTTCGCAGCAGGCAAATGAACAAGTATTAAATTTTCCGGAATGGTTGTCTTAAAAATGTCGGGTTTGTTCAATTTTCCTTTTTTCCGTTAAGATAGTTTTGAGCCATAATTCAAAATTTTTTCAAAATGGAAAATAATAAAATTACCGTTTTTGGTGCATCTGGCAATATCGGTTCATTGCTGGTCCACCTGTTATACAAAGCCCAAATTGAAACAATCGCAGTAACCCGGAACTGCCATAATACTACTGACTTCCCCTTTGTACAATGGGTACAGGCAGATATGTCCCATAAGGAAAGTTTGTATGCGACAATGGAAAACAGTAAGGCTGTTTTTTTATTATCTGGAAATAGCCCCACAGTTGTAGAAGATCAAAAAAATGTGATTGATGTGGCAAAAGAAATGGGGATTAAGCATATTGTGAAGCTGTCCTCAGGTGCCGCTGACCTCAACTCCAGGCTTTATATACCACGTAGCCACGGACAGATCGAAAATTATTTAATTGCATCTGGAATCCATTATACGATCCTACGTCCCAATGGAATTATGCAGAATTGGTTAGGTGAAATAGCCGATGCAGTGTGTAAGGAACGGAAATTCTATGAAGCAACCGGTGATGGAAAGAGAGCACATGTAGATAGGAGGGATATTTCAGATGTGGCTTTTAAATGTCTGACGGTACCCGAAACTCACTTTGATAAAATATATCTCCTCACCAGCGATAAGGCAGTAAACTATTATGATGTTGCGACGGCCATCAGCAATGTTATTCATGAAAAAGTGATCTACTGTCCTATTTCTTTTGAACAGGCAAAGCAGGATATGGAAGAAAAGAACATACCGGCCGCATTAATCGAAACTTTTCTGGCTTACGACGCTGAACAGCGTAATGGAGAAACTGAAATTGTTACAGACTGTGTAAGGACAATACTGGGTTGTCCACCACGAACCTTAGAAGTTTTTATTGCAGATCATGCTACATACTTCAAATAACAGATTTATGCTGAAATCTGCACAAATATTTTACAACTTCGCTGGAGCGACTTCCAACGGAACTAAAAAGGGCAGGCTTTCAGTTTCGAGAGCTTGTCCTAAGTGATGATACCACTTATCTTAGTAAATGTTGATTAGTCTGTATAAAGTACGGGAAAGAAATCGGGGCAATACAAAAGGAACTCAACTAAAAAAGCAAAACCTGCGACCAGCGCAGGTTTTAGAAGTTGTCTGTGATCCCGCTGGGATTACCGCTGTCATTTTCCACTAGACAGCAAACTACTTAACACTACAATAACTCTATGATTTTCAACATTCTATAACATCGTGGTGTTTTTCTGTAAACTACCTTTATAGAGGCCGACACAATTTTTATAGAGTAAATTATAGAGTAACTATGTTTCCAGTCAAACCAGTATGCAAAAAGAAATTTGTACGCAGGGACGGCACAAGCGTAATTTTCATCCAATACTGCCATTCCATTGATAAGCGTACCCTTTTAAATTCAGGTATAGCTATCCCTCCTTCGTGCTGGAACCTTAAACGGCAACGGATAGACGACAACCTACCTGAAAATTACGGCAAGGCAGCAGCACTTAATGAACAACTTCAACGGGCCATTAGAAGTGTGCAGGACATACTAAATTTTGCTATAAAGGAAAAAATAACTGACCCTCTCTCATTCCTTAAAACGACTTTCAAACCGGGATTTGACATTGCTACGCTTACTCAAAAGGCCCAACAGGCCGCGGCCCTCGACCCTAAAACCAATCTTGATCTGATTTTCCAGATAGAGGACTACATCAAATGCAAGCGGGATAAGGTTTCGGCGGGTATGCTGAACGTGTATAAGAACATGAAAGACCACATGGCGGCCTTTCAGGAACACCGGGAAGCCGCTATCACATTCGATTCCTTTGACTTTAACCTGTATGAAAGCCTTGTCAATTATCTGACTTACGACTATGTTCAACGCCGGAGATCGGAGGTTATTGACGGTAAAAAGGAACAGATAAAAGGGCTAAAAACCTCCACCGTAGGCAAAACTATTAAACAGCTTCGTATATTCCTGCGGGATAGAATGCGCCGTAAAATTATCGCTCCTATTGACCTATCCGATTTTAAAATACTGGACGAGGACGCCGATGCCGTATACCTGTCTTGGCCCGAAATTAACCGGATTTATCAGGCAGACCTATCCAAAAAGCCCCATCTGACAAAGTACCGGGACTTATTTGTACTTGGCTGCCTGACAGGGCTAAGGTTTTCCGATTTTTCGTCTATCCAGCCGGAGGACGTACGGAAAGGGTCATTATATAAGAAACAAGAAAAATCTGACCATTGGGTAGTTGTACCACTGAGGGACGCGGCGGAGGAAATATTGCTTAAACGCTTTAACCGCCAGATTCCCGCGGTCAGTAACCCCGAATTTAACCGACATATCAAAGAAGTAGCACAACTGGCGGGCATTTGCGAGTTAATAAAGTTCTCCCATAAAAAGGGAAATAAAGACATAGTACAGGTAAA
>NZ_JBQEOP010000012.1:0-161421 GCF_052045305.1 Chitinophaga sp. 22308
ATTCTATAACATCGTGGTGTTTTTCTGTAAACTACCTTTATAGAGGCCGACACAATTTTTATAGAGTAAATTATAGAGTAACTATGTTTCCAGTCAAACCAGTATGCAAAAAGAAATTTGTACGCAGGGACGGCACAAGCGTAATTTTCATCCAATACTGCCATTCCATTGATAAGCGTACCCTTTTAAATTCAGGTATAGCTATCCCTCCTTCGTGCTGGAACCTTAAACGGCAACGGATAGACGACAACCTACCTGAAAATTACGGCAAGGCAGCAGCACTTAATGAACAACTTCAACGGGCCATTAGAAGTGTGCAGGACATACTAAATTTTGCTATAAAGGAAAAAATAACTGACCCTCTCTCATTCCTTAAAACGACTTTCAAACCGGGATTTGACATTGCTACGCTTACTCAAAAGGCCCAACAGGCCGCGGCCCTCGACCCTAAAACCAATCTTGATCTGATTTTCCAGATAGAGGACTACATCAAATGCAAGCGGGATAAGGTTTCGGCGGGTATGCTGAACGTGTATAAGAACATGAAAGACCACATGGCGGCCTTTCAGGAACACCGGGAAGCCGCTATCACATTCGATTCCTTTGACTTTAACCTGTATGAAAGCCTTGTCAATTATCTGACTTACGACTATGTTCAACGCCGGAGATCGGAGGTTATTGACGGTAAAAAGGAACAGATAAAAGGGCTAAAAACCTCCACCGTAGGCAAAACTATTAAACAGCTTCGTATATTCCTGCGGGATAGAATGCGCCGTAAAATTATCGCTCCTATTGACCTATCCGATTTTAAAATACTGGACGAGGACGCCGATGCCGTATACCTGTCTTGGCCCGAAATTAACCGGATTTATCAGGCAGACCTATCCAAAAAGCCCCATCTGACAAAGTACCGGGACTTATTTGTACTTGGCTGCCTGACAGGGCTAAGGTTTTCCGATTTTTCGTCTATCCAGCCGGAGGACGTACGGAAAGGGTCATTATATAAGAAACAAGAAAAATCTGACCATTGGGTAGTTGTACCACTGAGGGACGCGGCGGAGGAAATATTGCTTAAACGCTTTAACCGCCAGATTCCCGCGGTCAGTAACCCCGAATTTAACCGACATATCAAAGAAGTAGCACAACTGGCGGGCATTTGCGAGTTAATAAAGTTCTCCCATAAAAAGGGAAATAAAGACATAGTACAGGTAAAACCCAAAAATGAATGGATAACCTCACACACCTGCCGCCGCTCCTTCTGTACCAACGAATTTTTGGCAGGAACACCTGTAGAGCTGATAATGAAGATCAGCGGCCATAAAAGCCTGCGCGATTTTTACAGATACATCAGGATTACGCCGGAGGAAGCGGGCCGAAAGATCAGGGAAATATGGGAAAAGCGGGGCGATATTGGTATCACAGCTACAACTTTGGTGAATGTAAGATAGCCGGTAACAAAAAGGTGTTGTTTCAAAAATCTGAAACAACACCTTTGACAAACTCAACAAGCTCACTCGGCTTGCATCGAGGCAACAAGGGCTTCCACTTCCTGTACCAGGTTCTTGCTCACTATTTCCGCGATTTGGCAGGCCTTATACTTTTCTGCGTTGCTCAAATCTACCACGCGCACACGCCCATTTCCTAGTTGCAACTCCCGCATCTTACGGTAAAATGTGGGTTCACTAAAACCACATTCTTCACACATACGCGCTCTAAATACTGCGCTTGCGTTGAAAAACGCCATGTACAAAACTCTTAGTGGATTAGGATTCAATTCATCCTGAAAGGAATAAATGTATTTCATAATATATAACTTTAAAAACTTAAATCAATTAGTCTAAGACGGGTAAAGAAATCTTTAAAAAAGCTTAAACTGATTCTGAGCGATAAGCTGTCAAACAGGGATTCTTCATACTTAAACAGGATTTCTGAATAGCCATCAAAGAATTGTTCCATCTCGTCAACGTCAACTTCCGACCGGTATTCTTCCAGATTAGCCAAATGCACCTGTAACTCATTACCCAGTGAATTGTTGAGATTAGTCAGGTTATCCCGTATCATGGCTTCTTTCATGGAGAAGGCCGCGTTTATTGTATTCATGAAAAACCGACAAAAGAGTATAGCCTGATTCCTCTGGCGCATATCCCACCCATCCGCCTCTGAACTTGACAAAACAATGGTGAATAGCTCCCAGCAGTATTCAGTAAGGCTTTGCTTGGTGGTGTAAAGCGTGATTTTCTTTAAATCGGTTAAGAGATCAGCCATCGTAAAATGTTTAAAGTGATAAATAAACCGTGCCGGGAACTATTCTCTGGCTTTCACTATGGAATTGACAATAGCATTCCGGCCGACATAATTGCCGACAAAAACAATAAAAAAGTCTACATGACGATTGGGGAGGTCTGCTAAAGGGCATAAAAAAAGCGCAGACCCAACATTACCTGTCTTGGAGGCCGTGAGAAGCCCTGGGAACAAGTAAGTGGGCCCACGCATAGCATGGGCTGTCACTTAACCCCTCGTTCCCTTTAGAATTTCTCACGTTCCCAAGAAGAGGATTCAAGCAAAGCCTTAAATATCTTAAGGATTGCGAAAATAATCAATTACTACAAATTCACTATCACAATGCGAATATAACACATTTTTTGAAATGTGGTTTATAACCCACATTATTTTCGGATAAAATCTTCGATTATTACCTGTTCAACATTTAAAGATGGCTATGGATAGGTATTTAAGGGAACAAATAAGCCTCGGAAAAAATATTCGCGCTGTGAGAAAAGCCGCGGGCCTTACTCAGCTGGATATAGAAGTCCGCACCGGCATAGATCGCGCAGACATCAGCAAAATAGAGAATGGGAAAAAGAACATAGAATTGTATACAATAGTGAAACTGGCTGAGGCCATGGAAGCCGAACTCCATCAATTCTTTCCAAACAAACAGTCCAACAAGCAATAAATAACAAAAAGCATTTCATCATGTGGCTCGGCTGGTAAAACCATCGGAGCATATGACGAATGTATTAGGTATGGTCACCTTATCCTCTCCTTTAATTGCCGCAGATATCATCAACTCGTACCATTTCTTTTAAGTGCCTGATTTCTTATTGTTTCCTTCGTTTTTCTCTTTTGAGTGCTTTTTAAGTCCTATCAAATCTCCAAATTCCTTTACCGACTGGTTGTCATTGAGGTCTATGATAGTGTCAACTAATGATGCACTATCAGTCTTTGGAGCATTTTTGAGTAGTTTTTTTATTATCGTATTGTGCTTCTTAAGAATATTCAGACATGGTTCAGATGTTAAGAGGGAAGGTATTAAGATAGTTCGGAATACGTCTACAGATTTTTCTTGAATTTCTCCTGTCTCAAGTATGGCATCTCCAATAAACTCAAAAAGCAATGGAATCATTTTAGTTCTACCCGAAGTGAACTCGTCCCTAATGTTTTTAAATAAATTGGTTAAATTTTTTCCTGAGTCCTTGAATGATTGAATAATGTATAAGTGGTCAGTGGGATTTTTGATTAATGAAATTGAAATCATCTCCAGGAGGACCTTTTCAAATGCAGTGATAGCAAAACTCTTCCAATTCGAATAATTTATAATCTTGAGCGCACAAAAAATATTATTTTCGGTATTTTTAAATATATCAACCCATGAGTTCGTTGTAAGGGTATCAAAGTAATTGTTCAAAGATGTAATAAATTCTTTGCCCAAGTTAGTGTCACTACTAACGGCAGTTTGGCAGAATAGCGGAGGGGTAGATTCAAATAGAGTAGAGTCAAATTCTGGAGTATTCCAACTATTAAGTCCATTCATAAATAGAAACGGATCTAATTCGTTCGCTTCGCAGACTTTATCGAATATTTCAATTAACTCTCTGACATCTACACTTTGCATTTGGTAGTTATTCTGGACAACATCCTGAATAACAGCCTTCATAAGTGAACTGTTAAAACTGGTTGATAATTTCAATAAAGCCTCATAGTTAATGTAATATTGGATTCTCTCTGATACCTTTTTTACAAATTCAGGCAATGGATCTTGGTCTAGTTCTGGTTGTAAATATTCATCAGTGGAAACTTGGTAGTTATTACCCCTTGCAAGGAACATAGCCACCATGTCGTAGCCAAGATCATCATCTTCGTCGCTATCTCCGTAATAGTTATTTATCTCCGAATCTGTCAGAAGAGTTCCGATGAGACCCTTTGATTTCATAATGTGTTTTAGCGGTGGAAAAAGTTGACGTAATTGTTCATAGTCCGATTTGACCTTGCTGATTCTAGCTATAATTTTATCTTTTACTCGGTCGAAGTTATAATATGGGACCAGGTACTCTATGGCCACAAGAGCATAAGGGTTATCGTTTATTTGATCGATGAGGATGTCGTTTAATTCCTTTTCACCGGTCGTTATTTTAAATAGACTATAGGATTTCTGATATGTATCCACTAATGATAGGAGTGCCTCTGGATCAATTTTTTTCGGCTTCAATAGCTTGAAGATGTCTATATTAAAGCTATTTTCCCGATCGATAGTGTCGTATTCATCCACTACTTTGGCATATTCTACAACCTGAAATTCTGATGCTGCTTGGAGTGCGTTCAGATGTGTTAGGACCCATTCTATCTTCTCATTAATATCAATTCGCTTAAAGATGGTTTTTTGATGTGCTTTCAAAATAAATCCTGTAAAAGGTTTCTTCTTTTCCTTTATGTATACGATACTCCAAGCATACTCTAACTTTGTTTTGGAAATGTTTGCTTCTGACGAAAGTTTGTCCAGCGCCATTACTGGCATTTCATAATCATCCAAATCATTTAATACACTAAAAATAATTTTGGAGAAAATTTCTGTTTTGGCAATTTCATTTAGGTTATTGATTTCTCTGTTAACCAGGCTCTCTTTAAGTCGTTTAGTATAGACTACTTCCAATGCATTGTCGGGATCTATCTGATAAGAAAGTGAGGTGATGTATTTTTGAAAGTTGTCGTCTTCTTTATACAAGTATCCTAGACCTCTCAGAAAATCTGCCTCGGTTATGGCTTTAAGTGGATCTACCAGGATCGTATCCTTGTTTAGGACAAATATTCCAATATATCGAGCAGGGATTTTGTTGTAGAGTTGAATTACGGAAACCACTTCGTTGATAAAAGCAATAATCTCTCTCGGAGTAACTGTCTGTGCATAAGTTTCAAAGATCTGCTCAATCTTGATGTATTCTGCTTCCTCGTAATGACTTTGGACTGCATCCATCCAACACTTAGCAAAAAAGCTTTTCCAGTTAGACATTATGGGAGGGGATATACGATATACAAGATCAAATGTTTTGTTGATATAATCATTCGCGAAGTTGGGACCTATTTTCTCTTTCTCACTCCCATTCAGCTCACTGAAGGCGGTTCTTATATGAGCCCGGTCAAATGGAATAATTACTTTTATGTTCTTATACTTTTCTTCGTGAAAGAAAATGTGTATCGATGACCAAATACTTTGGATGTGTTTTTTAGAAAGCCTATCAAAGTTGTCCAAGACAATAACCATTTTCTTTCTATTTGTACCAAGGTCGAAGTCAATTTCTTTCATCCAGTCTCTAAAATCCCTAACAGTTGGCTCTTTTTCAGATATTGTCTCCACCTTGGTTTCATCCGTTTGTTTACTTCCGTAAACTTGCATCATTTGTTGAAGAGTAAGCTTAAGAGAGCTCTTAACGTTGTTTCGCGTCCACCGTGTTTTCGCCTTTTTAAAATTTCCTATGAGCTTACAAATGTAAATGCCAAACCAAATAATTATTGGAAGCATTACTAATACAAGTTTTGTATAAAATTTATCTTTTTCCAGGTCTTTTACAAAGACTGTTACTGAAGGTACATAGATGATCAGGAAGAGTGAAAGGATAAAGCCAATACTTAGAAATGGAATCGTAATTGTAGTTACTCGCTTCTCCTTCGATAATAATCGGTCTAACTTGTCAGCCCACTTTTTATGCTGCACCGAGAGACCGCTATTTTGGTCAGCAATATACTCTGTAAGTTCTACCAATATTGCTTTCCTTTGGTCATCCTCCTGGTGTCCCCAAACATCATAAATAAAAAAATTGCATTCTTTTTGGAGCTTTGTTTCTACGATTTTAACAAGATTGCTCTTGCCTGTCCCCCAGCCACCGTCTATACCAATAATTTGAAAATCATCTTTTTGAAGGACCTCTGAAAGGAGGTTGGCTATTTTCTCTTGTGATTTACCTTCAAAAAGGTCTTGTCCAATTGGGACATTCGATAGGAACTTATAAGATGAATCTATCATCAGTAATAATGAGGTTTATTCGCTACTTAAATTCAGTATAGGAGTATTCAACTACTCTAGTAGTTGTCAATTGACTAAGATAAAAAAAATTATGAAAAAACAAGTATGGCATTTAGAAATATTTAGCTTTTGATTGTTTAAAATCTATAATTACACATATATAATTTATCACTTATATAACACTTTAGCCAAAGAGGTGCGATAAAAGTGGAAGCCTTCCTAGAAAGTGGAAGGCTTCTTGTTACATAAATCAAAAATCAACTCTGAGCTTTAAAATGGTAAATTTTGATTAAGTCGCGGATCAAATTGATGATCATTGTAAGGAACAGCAGAACAGATGTGGATTATGAGATTAACAAAAACTGCTTATCAGACAACACAGGGAGATATCAATAAGTCGTCACAAAAGAAGAAAACACTACAGATTTCGGTCGATAAAACATGCTACTATGGGGAAAGTAGTAATCTTTCACCAAAAAATAATTTTAAACTTCAATATTATGATGACAACAACTTGTTCATAGTTGACCATTTCCCATTTTTTGAAACCCCGCCGGGAGGGGGCGCGGGGGATGGCGCGGCGGCAGCGCCTCCCCCCCGGACAAGCTGGCCTTACTGAATTTTCCCTGCTCTATTCCTCAACTGGCTTGCTTCCTCCTCCTTTTCCTGTGCTTCATGTAGCATAGTTGCTATGCGCAGCCTTTCTTCTTCCCATTGTACCACACTATCCCGGAAAGCCTGCGGGTGCGCATGATACAAGCTATCTATCGTAGACAGGAACGGACGTAGCTGTTTCCCTCCCTGTAGCTGCATATAACGGTATTTTATATCTCCTGCCCTATAAGCCTGTAAAATGGAACGTGTGTTGAATAACCATACAGCCCCTAAGACAAGTAAGAGGAACAGGCAAGCGGAAACAACTGCCCCTGCCTTTACATGATGGTGATGTTTTATTTCCTGTACAGGCGGACGTTTCAGCAGATCGTTATTTATTTCAAGATTCTGCGATAGTGTATAAACCGCCGCTGTAGGAAATTTCAGGCGTTCCGGCATTCCAGCTACATCGGCTCTTATCTGCTCTAAAGAAGTACTGACATTCTTTAACTGTTCAGTATAGTCCAGCATTTGCAGCGCGGCGCTACTTATTTGTCGGATACCTTCATCAACTTTATTTAACTTGTCTACAATTGTCTGCAATAACAACTCGTTCATAACATATAGTTTAATTCATTCTTAAATAGTTTACCGTTACAAGCGCAAACCACGTTTTTTTATTTGCTGCTGTTCCTGCGTAATCTGCTGCTGCATTGTCTTTTGTAAGCCTGATATAGAACATTTTCGGTCAATACTGCTGCCTTTAAAGGCATATGAACCTTTTTTAAAACTAATTCCCTGTAGTTGTTGCGTATTCCCTTTGTACTTATACTGTACGTCTATTCCCTTTTTCATTAACTCGTTTTCCAATGCCGGCAAGGTCTTACAGTGGGGCAATACAGCTTCGATAGCCTGAAAAATTTCATAGCGAGCCGTTTCTTCATGGTTAAGGGCTTGTAGGTTGGTGAGGGCTATTTTCTTTTCGATGGCAGGAATTAGCTGATACTTTTGGGTGAGCTGCTGCGCGGCCTTCTTCCCCCGTAACCCTATCCAGTTATCCCGGATTGCCTTTCCACTGTTGTTAACCAGGTTAGCGATGATATGCAGGTGCAAATGATCGGTATCGGTATGCTTTGTTATCACATATTGGGTATTAGTGATGCCTAGTTTTTCGAGATATTCCCGTCCTATCTGCGCCAACCTTTCATCAGTTACCTGCTCACCTGGATAAAAGCTAAGGATACCATGAAAAACGGCCCGGTGCTTATCTGACAACTGCTGCCTGTTCGTTTCAAAATCGTTACCCATATGCCGGTAGCTGTAATCTCTCACACCTTCTGCTTCCAGTATTTCCGCCCGTCGTTCATCTGCACAGACATAGCGACAACAGCCATAAAAGGATTTACCGGTAATTACTTTACTTATCACGTCTTAACCAGTTTAGAAGGCTGTCAATCTGTTGGCGGTAACTTTCAAAAAGTAACATGGCATTCAACATGCGCTCTTTATGTGCCTATTTTGATACCTGATTGATATTATTGGCCATCCCTATTAACTGTTTGATATATGCCAGTTCCTCGTCGCTTAAACGTGCTACAACGCTGCCAAACAATGCCATCTGACGGATATAGCCAGTATAACGCAGACCTGCTTTAATGGCCTTTTCCCTCACAATAAAGTACTCTGCCTTGGTAAACCGTACGCCAGTACGTATTTCTTTCCTTACAGCTTTAGGCGGTCTGCCGCCTTTACCCTTCTTCTTTTCCTGCGTCTGTTCCATATCTGCTACATTTTAACCTTTGAGGGCTGGCAGCTCTGCTGCCCTGCCCGATCTTCCCGTACAGGTGGCAACGCCGCCTGTACTTTCTCCGCAGACGGGTAGCGAAGCTGCCCGTCATTCTCCGCTAAAATCTCCGCACTTCCCCCTTGCGACCACCGGTCGCAAGGGGGCGAGGGGGCGAGCGGTTTTTGCGCAGCAAAAACACCGCTCGCTAACGGAGCGAAGCCCGTTCCGAATCCGCGAACGGGATGCCGAAGGCGGCCCGTTCGATCTTCGCGGGCGGGCCTGCGTGGCAGCCCCGCCCCATCTCCGCGACAGGTAGCAAAGCTGCCTGTCATTCTTTCGGTCGTTCTCCGGGCTCCAGCAATCGCTGTATGTCATTCCAAAGAAAATAGACTCTGGATTTAATTTTGTAAGGCTTTAGCCTGCCATCCTTAACCCAGTCATAGATAGTCTGTCGGCACACTTGGAACAGGGAGCATACTTCGGAAATCTTAAAAAGCGGCTTGTAGGTCAAACCGGGGGTTTCATAAACCGGGGAAGCGGGCCGGCCTTTTTCTGCTAGTTGGACTTCCTCACGTATAATCTGACGGACATTCTGCCAGAATTGACCCGGTTCGTAAGGAAATAGCATCGGCGTTGCTGCACTTCCATTCTTCACATTGTCTTGCATAGCTCTACGATTTTTCTGCAACTATAGCAAAACAACAAGCCCGTAAAAAGTAAAGTATACTTTTTACGGGCTTGACAACATTGGCTATACCATTATACTGGCTTACACCGTCATTAGTTTTGAGTCCAGTTGTTCCATAACCTTAATTCCGGAAGAGAAACCGATAGCTTCAAAGAAGTTACGAGCTTCCTCCAGACTTTTCCCAATTTCGGTTTGCTTATGAGGAGATAGCTTTGATACTTTACAGGTAATCAGCTTTAAAGCCTTGTACATATCGTCAGGATCTTTCCCGAAAAGCTGCATTAGCAGCTCCCCATATTGCCGGTTTGCTCCTGTTATCTGTACCCCGCTAGCTTTAGCCAAAGCATAATAAACAACTGTCGCTGCAAAATTGGACATTTGTGCCTGTTGACACTTTTTAAGATGCTGTAGTCGTTTGCCCTCATAATTTTCCATGATAGTATCCAGCTTGGGTAGGAAATCGAAGTAAAACAGCTGACCATAAAGCCAAATGCTCAACACAGTCAAGCTGATCATCCCGCCCAGAAATAGGCTGGACATAGTAAATTGGTTAAATTTGGTGCCAAACGGTATAGTAATGAATATACCCACAAGATAAAAGGTAGCAAAATGAGCTATAACATGTTTAATCCAGTAGTCTGCAATGACTTTTTTACGAGACGCATAAAGGCTCCAGCCAACATAGTCTCTACTATAATTTTCGTGGGTGACTACAAACGTTTGTTGGATATAAGAGCTTCTAAGAGGAAGATCGAAGATAACGAAGGACAGCAACCGCTCTAAAATCTTTTTCATACACGACTATTTTCCTTAAATTTAAGAAAACTTACCTATATAAGCAGAGGTTGAAATCATTCAATAATATTTGTGAAATTTAATGTTAATACTATGCCTATAAAAGACACTGAAGTATATAAATACCTTGAAGGGGTTAAACGCTATTTTGATAGTGATTTAAAAGTATTTTATAACATAATGGCAGAAGCAGAGAATAAAGAAAATGAAACTGGCCGATACCATGAAACAACATCCAGAGAGGGTTCCAATATCCGAGTATTTGTCCCTGGACCAGATCAACCTAGGTGTGCAATTCCTCTGGTTCAAAATTTATTCTCTGTAGCAGAATTATTAGGTTTTTTGCTTAGGGATGCTAAAACATATTATAAGTCTGAACAAAATCTGAGAGCTTTTTTTCAAAAAGCGGATGAATATAAAACCTGGACATTCAATGAGCAACACTTTGTAGTCGGCATGGGGTGTTTCAGAAATGGCATGGCACATAACTACTACCCAAAATTAGAGTTAGAACTATCATTTAGGTCATCTAACCCTACTGGGGCTTTATTTTTTAAAGGGCGCACTGCTAACGTAGTTCTTAACGTGAATGAACTGAGCAGAATTATAGACGCAACATTTGCTGCTGTATTAGCTGACGAAAATGCGGAACTCTATCAAAAAATGGATACACAAATGAAAATTCTCACTATCCAGTACGAAAATGAGGTGAGGACCTCTATTGATACATTAAAAGCTACTTTGCCATAGAGCAACTCAGAAAGTAATTGCAATGCTCACACGGGTACATAATATGCTAGAGCCTGCTATGGTTTACTTGCTTTATAACACCTGTAGAGTATAACCTATATTTTACCATTTGGGGACTTGCGGAGAAATGCTCAGAGATATATGCTTCTGTCCACCTTTGCCTAAGGGCCTGTACCAGGCCCTCTCTTGGTATTTGAAGACAAGCGCCCAAATACCTTGCCTCCTCTTCATGAAGTTCGTTATAATAATACAAATTCAACGGAAGACGTAGAGTCTTAATATTCTCCGGTCTTTCATGCTTTCTTATAATGTGTGCAATTTCATGCATTAAGTTACTTTGCTGTCTGTAAACCGAATGAAAATTATTGTGAATAATTACTTTGTCCCCATCCACATTGTTCATCCACAAAGCGTTAAAACTATCTTTCAATATATCAACCTCATTTGGTGACAAAAGATTTTCTATAGATGCGACGAGAATATTTAAATGTTTCGCCAATCTAAACGCACAAAGCGGAGCTGTATCGTCTAAATTCATTTGAGACCTGTAATCTCTCGAAAGTCGCTCTGCTTGGCTTTTAAAGCCTCGCGGCAATATTGATTTTCTAGCCATTTCTACGTACTTTGGTAAATGCCATATCAACCATCTTAATCATAGTTTCTATTGTTTCAGAGTCTAATTCTCTACTTGACCTAAGCTGGTATACCAGCTGATCTTTTTCGGATAAGTCACTGAATTGCTGCGGGTCACCTGAAACAAAAGTTTCTGTATTGACTTCCAGCCATTTACAAATAGTAATAAAAGTCTCAACATCAGGTAGCTTACCTTGTTCAATACGTGAAAGCGTTGCTGAACTTATGTTTCCAATGCTTTTTGCCGTTTCCCTTAAACCCATTTTGCCTCGCTTTGATTTGATCATACTGGCAAATAGCTCTGTGTTTAATGTGGATTTCATGTGAATAAGTTTCTTTTGTGATTCATTGTTGCATTAGTGAAACAGTTCGTATCTTTACAAAGACATCGTTGCATTAATAAGACAAATTTAAGCAAACAAAGTTCAAATTTGCAAATTATTATATGAATGGTGCTATTACTAACACTAAAAATTAAAGTAAATGAGTAAAAATCTGAAGCCTGGCCAGCAGGCACCGAAGTCTGGACAGTATATTACAATTGGGCCTAGGGGAGGACAAGGTAAAGAAATTACCTCAACAAAAGGCAATCCACTTCCACCAAGTGAAAAACCAGGTTCAACTTATAAACTTGTTGATCCTACTAAAAATAAGAGTGGAAAATAAACAAACCAATGTAGACAAGACATGGGTAGCATAGGATCACAGTAATATGCTACCTATGTCATAACTACAACCAGCGGGGCCTCTTTATAAGAGATCATTTTTTGAGATTATAATCCATATATATATTTACCACTCTAATTTCCTAAATATGTCAAGCTTGATTGCCTTAAAGCATGATGATGGTTTCATCATAGCTACAGATACACTGTCGCACAAAAAAACGCTTAATACAGTAGTCCCTCTGAATCTAACATCAAAAACTACATGCTTACCTCAATTTAAACTATGTTATGCAACACAAGGCTTTAGCATACTTAACCAGCAGATATTTTGCTTTGGTCAAGAGACAGTTAAGGCCGTTGACATTACGGGGTTTTTGGACTCTTTTAAAGCGTACTTTTTAACCTATATCGACATAGACTATTATCCAACAAATCATATAGGCACTATTTATTTTTTTGGATATTCGAATCAGTCACAGAGTTTGCAGAGCTTTAAGCTTGTGTTATCAAAAAATAAGGGTATAGAACTTACAGACTTGACTGGATTCGGCTTCTTAATGAAGCCTGGATTGATACAAAATGAACACAATCTAATACTGAAAAAATATGGCAATGATCACATTGCTGCGATCATCGAATTAATGAATAAACAAAAAAAAGAGGATATGTTAATGGATATTTCTGAAAGGGTCGTAATCGGAGGACAAATTCAATTAACGGTGGCAAATTTAGATGAGGATACAAAAGAGATGATTTTTTCGACAACAATGATTCACAAATTCCATGATTTCGAAGAAGTCGTAGCAGATATTCTCAACATAAAAGCTCAGTGAACAATATAGTGATGTAACGTAAATTACTCTTCATATCTCGCACATTTCTCATTCTTAATTGTTTCTAATAATTATTAGATCTCAAATGCAGGCATTAGTATAAGAGTAGCCAAAAAGGAATTTAATTGCGCAACAATTTTCTTTAACTTCGTACGGATAGTTCGCTTTTGTAAAGCTGCGTCCAACAGAAAAGCTTATCAAAGCTTTTATAGAATAAATTATAGAGTAAAAACAGAAAACCTGCGACCAGCGCAGGTTTTAGAAGTTGTTTGTGATCCCGCTGGGACTCGAACCCAGGGCCCATACATTAAAAGTGTATTGCTCTACCAACTGAGCTACGGAATCATTTCCCCTTAACGGGAGCGCGAAGGTAGTAAAAACATTTTCATCTCCAAAAAAATTATTAAAAATCTTTTAACGCCTGTAATGCGGCGTGGTATCCGCACATACCATGTACACCTCCTCCGGGCGGTGTGGCAGCGGAGCAGATATAGATGCCTTTGGCACTGGTGCGATAAGGTGAGGTACTGAGTACCGGCCGGGCATACAGCTGACGAAGATCGATAATGCCACCATTGATATCGCCGCCGATGTAGTTGGGATTGTATTGTTGCATATCGGCAGTATTCATGATATGCCTGCCGAGGATACGCTTTTTAAATCCGGGAGCAAAGCGCTCGACTTGTGCTTCAATGAGGTTGGTCATGTCGGTGGTGCTGCCATTGGGAACGTGGCAATAACCCCAGGCGGTGTGGTATCCATGGGGGGCGCGGGTATCATCGAATACGCTCTGCTGCGCGAATAACACGAAGGGCAACCGGGAGGCGGCTGCTATTTCTTCGTAAGTATTTCCCAGGTGTACCGTCCCTGCCTGCCGGCATTCGGCGTTGGTGAAAGGTACGGGGCCGTTGAGTGCCCAGTCGATTTTGAACACACCGGGACCATAACGGTAACGGCTCAACTGCCGGAGGTAGCGTGAAGAAAAACGGTGCCCCGCTATGTCTGTCAACTGTCGGGGAGAAACATCCAGCAGGACCATTTTTGCCGGCGGCAGCTGATCGATGGTGTTGACAGTAACACCGGTGACGATAGTGCCGCCGAGCGACTGGAAGCAAGCGGCCATGGCTTCTGCTATTTTCTGTGAACCGCCTTTCACCAGCGGCCAACCGCCAATATGTGCTGCAGCGCAGAGCACCATGCCGATGGCTGCGCCAGGTGAACGGTCAAATGGCAGCATGGAGTGCGCGGCCATACCTGCCCAGAGGCCGCGGGCCTGTTGTGTGCGAAAACGTTTGGCCACACCTGCCGCTGATCGTAAAGCGGTGAGCCCAAAGCGGGCCATCTTTAGAGGATGCCGCGGCAGGTGCAGGGGCGCCAGGATATCGGCGCCTATGCTTCCCCAGTCATCCACCAGGGGAGCAATCAGTTCCCGATAGGCAGATGCGTCTTCTCCCAATGCGGCAGCCGTGTCGGCGAGGCTGTTACGCAGAACGGCCACGCTCCCATCGTCAAAGGGATGTGCAGCTGCTATGGCAGGATGTATCAGTTCGAGGCCATATGACTGTAGCGATAAACTGCGGAAGAAAGGCGATATGGCCAGCATGGGATGAATGGCGGAACATACATCGTGATGAAATCCGGGCAGCGTGAGCTCTTTGGTACGCATGCCGCCGCCGACAGTATCTTTTGCTTCATACAGGCATACCTGTAAGCCCCGCTGTTGCAGGGTAATAGCGGCGGCCAGACCGTTAGGACCGGCGCCTGCCACGATGGCGTCATAACTGCTCATAGTCCCATTTTGAAAATATTCCAAATAAATCAAAAGGCTGCTGACATATAGTTGTCACAGACGGGGTATTTCTTTGTAATCAGAAACAGAACTACTAACTTGTCCATGATGAACGCTTTTGATATCACCCAACTGAGATTACAACAACAATGCCTGATCACACCGCAACACAGCCGTCCCGGTGAACTGGTGGCCTGGATGGGCGCCGTGCAGGCACAGGATTATGCAGCTGCCAAATGGGCTATCGGTCAACGGCTCACCGCCGCTACTGACACCTTGCTTGACGACGCTATGGGCAACTGGGAAATCATCCGTACGCATGTGCTTCGGCCTACCTGGCATTTTGTGGCGCCGGCAGACCTGCGCTGGATGCTGAAACTGTCAGCACCGAGGGTCAAGGCGCTGTGTGCATATAACGATAACCGTTGGGGCATCACTAAGGCTGTTATCACCAAAAGCCAGAAAGTACTGGAGAAGCTGCTCCGCAACCGGCAACAGCTAACGCGGTTGCAGATAGCCCCTGCCTTGCAGCAGGCCGGCATTGTGACCGATGAATACCGGCTTGGTTCCCTGCTGGTACACGCAGAGCTGGACGGGCTGATCTGTAGCGGTCCCCGGCACGGCAAACAGTTCTCTTATGTATTGCTGGAAGAACATGTGCTGGCAACTGCCCCGCTCTCCAAAGCAGAATCGATAGCTGCCCTGGCCCAACGGTATTTCCACAGCCATGGACCTGCTACCCTGCAGGACTTTGCTTGGTGGTCCGGATTGACGGTTACTGAAGCCAAAAGCGGACTGGAAGCGGTAAAAGACCAGCTTATTGCCGTGGAAGCGGATGACAAAACCTATTGGACGCCACCCGTGAAAACAACAAAAGAAAAATTGTCTGTTTTCCTCCTGCCCGCCTACGATGAATTCACCGTAGCCTATAAAAAACGCGATATCCAACAATTGCATATCAACGGCAACCTGGCCCCGATGGCCAGCCTCGGGCCGGTCATTGTGGCCGATGGACAAATTACCGGCACCTGGAAACGTACGGTCAACAAAAAAGATATCTCCCTTGAACTCCAGCCGATCAAACCACTAAAAAAAACACACCAGCCTGCTCTTAAGAAAGCCATCCAACAGTACAGCGCTTTCAACGGACTTCCTGTCACGATAAAATAATTTTAAAAAGAATGATCATTCGTTTTATATTTGCACCATAAAAACGAACGATCATTCTTTTTAAATATCTCAAAAAATGACACTCAACCATCTGAATCTGACCGTTAGCGATGTGGCCCATGCCAGCCACTTCTTCCAGACATACCTCGGATTCAAACCTGCTGACATGCCGCCGAACGACGCCCTGGCCGTATTGAACGGTCCGGACGGTTTCATACTGGTACTCATGCACGACCGGTTCAATGAAAGCGGCCAATGCGCCTACCCTGACGCTTTTCATATCGGCTTCTATCTGCCGGACCAGGCTGCCGTGCATCAAACCTGGCAACAGCTGCATGACGGCGGCATTCCGCTGACAGAATCACCGCGCCGGATCAGAAAAACCTTTGGTTTCTATTTCCGGTACGACAACATCATGATTGAAATAACTACCGCAAGCAAAGACTAACATGGGACACGTTAAACCTATCGGCTGGTACCTGAAAGAAGCAGACAGCCTGATCACCTCTACTTTCGACAATGCTTTCGAATGCTTTGGCCTCACCCGTTTTCACTGGCAACTGCTGAAAAACATCGCGGACAATGGAGAAATATATACGAAAGACTACTACCCGCAGGTAGCCCGCTTCATTACACCGGAAACATTCCAGGCTATCATCGCCTCTCTGCTGGACAGGGACTGGATCTCGGTATGCAACGATACCTGCCGTTTTACGGCTGCCGGCGCAGATGTTTTCACTGAAATAGAAGGGCGGCAAAAACACATCCGGGAAAAAATGCTGGAAGGCACAGACCCTGAAGACTATGCCTACACCATTCTTTTCCTCGACAGGATCATTCAGAACTTAAAGGCTCTCCCACAGGTCCAGCCATAACATGCGCTCTCCATCGCGGATAAATACAGCGCTGGAATGACGGGTATTTCCACCTCGACTGTCAGCCTGCACTTCGGTGTAGGTTAACAGTACATGGTAGTCTGTCGCATATCCCTGTATATCCATTACGGTTATACGCATATCAGGAAACTTACCCAGCAACTCCGGCATCCATTCCGCCAGATCTTCCAGGCTGCTGCGCTTCCCATGGGGCGACACCATCCGGAAATCCGGGCTGAAATTGGCCAATAGCCCCGCTGTACCGGCTGCTGCAGCCTGCTCCCCGCCCCTGAACCAGGCGGCCATCTGCTCATGAAACCGGATAACTTCTTCTTTTGCTTTACTAAGATTGTCCATATATGATCTTTTGTTTTGAAGATGATTTTAGGGTGATGACCAACAAGAGCCCCACTACTTCCAATACGGCCAGAATGCCCAGCGTGATGCTTACCGCTGCTGGTGAAGGATATGCATCCAGCAACGCGAAGAACAAGGTCCCCAGCAAGGCCACGCCCATCACGCTGCCCACCTGTATGGCCGTACTTACGATCCCCGCCGCCTGCCCGGCTACCGATACCGCCACTTCAGAAAGGATGATCCGCATCATGGAAGGCATCACGATACCATGACCAATACCCGCGAAAAACAATCCTGCCTGTACAAGACCACCCGGCTCCGGCGAATGCCACAGGCCCGTCACCACCAGCACAAAGCCCATTGCCAGCAAGCCCTGGCCCAGGCCCACAATATACACGCCCATCCGTCTGGCCAGCAAAGGACTGATTAACGGCCCGGTAAAAAAACCGGCGGCATACGGCAATACGGCCAATCCGGCAGACAACACGTCCCGGTGCAACTCATGCTGCAGATAATAAGGATACACCAGGAAAAATGCTGCGGTATGATTATACAGGTAGATGATCGCCAGGCCCGTCACAAAATGCCTGTCCCGGAACAGTGGCAGGTGTATCAACGGCGCCTTTCCCCGTTGCAGCATATAGCGCTCCGTATACACAAAACACAGTCCCGCCGCCACCGATGCCGACAAACAGCCGTATACCCATAGCGGCCAATGCGCTTCCCTTCCCATGATCACCGGATAAATAAACAGTCCCAACGTCAGCGTGATCAGCAGCATACCAGGGATATCCAGTCGCTGCCGCACAGGCGGACGGTTCTCTTTCAGTATATACATCCCCGCAATACCCGTGATCACACCCACTGGTATATTAATCATAAATACACTTTGCCACGTCCAGCCAAAAATACCGGCTTCAATCAGCATGCCGCCCAACAGCTGTCCGCCTATGGCCGCCAATCCAAATACTGACCCGAAAATCCCCATGGCCAACGGTTGCTCTTTCACCGGAAATATCACCCGGATAGTGGACAACACCTGTGGTGCCAGCAAAGCTGCCGACAACCCCTGCACAATACGTGCAGTAATCAGCACCCGGATATCCCCTGCCATAGCACAAATACCCGATGTCAGCGTAAACATCGCCATGCCCGACAGGAAAATACGCTTGCGGCCATAGATATCTCCCAGCCGCCCGCCGGTTACTACCAGTACGGCATACGCCGCGCCATAACCGGCAATGACCAGCTGCAAACCTCCCTCTGAGGCGTTTAAACTGCTCTTAATGGCCGGCAACGCTACATTGACAATAAAAAAATCCAACGGCGACAAAAACGCGCCCATACATAGTACCGCCAATGCCCACCAACGGCGGCTTTCCATCGCTTCCATACAAATCCTTGCTTTTATGGTTGCAAAGGAAACCCCATTTGTACAATAAAAAATTGTACTTTAACGGGTTTTGCCAGTACTTTTGCAACATGTTCAACAAACTGCTGCACGAGCCATACGACATTGTGCTGGAAGAGAAAGACTCCTGGGAAAACACACGGCACCCGCAAACCTCCTTCCAACTGGTATACGTCCGCGAAGGAAAAGGCCATCACTATATCAATGGCAACCAATATGATTACTGCCCGGGCAAACTGTTCCTCGTTGCCCCGGAAGATCGTTACCATTGCGATATCACAGCACACACTGCTTTTACTATTATTCGCTTCACACAGCTTTTTATCACACAATTAAAAGATGATGCTGAACGGCTGGAACTGTGCGACTGGATAAAAAAGACAGACTACATCTTCAATAACTATCACGCCAAAGCGGGCTGCATCTTCCGCGACGCCGCAGACGGCGCCATGGCCCAGGCACTACTCGGCGGCATCGCCCGCGAACATCGACAGCATGGCAAAGGCTATCAGCTGATCATCCGCCAGTCCATCTCCATTCTGCTCAATCTCATTGCCCGCAACCTCCTCATGTCGGAAAACCCTGACGTACAGGAAAACAGCGGCCAGTTCTCCATACTGCGCATGATCAGCTACCTCCAGGAACATGTCTATCAACCGGAAATGCTGCGCATGCCCGCACTGGCGGCACACTTCAACATGTCGGTGCATTACCTCGGCGAATACTTTAAAAAACATACGGGTGAAAGCATACAGGATTATATCATCGGCTACAAACTAAAACTGGTGGACATCCGCCTTTGCTATAGCAACATGCGGGTACGGGAAATAGCGCAGGAACTGGGTTTCACCGATGAAAGCTACCTCTCCCGCCTGTTTAAAAAATACCGCGGCATCACACCGGGCATATACCGCAAAATGAACCGGAAGCAGGAAACCCTGCATTAACCTATCGTGGTCAAAATCACCGTTGCTAATCCGGGATTTTATTTGCAACTTATGGAAGTTATAAATCCCTGGACCATGACCACCCCTTCTTCCACGGCAAAATATTTCCGGATATCCGCCTGGGCACTCCTGTCCCTGCTGGCTGTTATCGTTGGCCTCTATCCCTCCCTCTATTTTATTCTGGGAGAAAAATTCGGCTTACTGCGTTCCAAACCACCCGCATTACTGAGCAACACACTGTGGCGCATCGGTTTTTACGCCCACATTGTACCCGGCGGAATAGCACTGTTGACGGGCTGGCCACAGTTCAGCCGCAGGCTGCGTGAGCGCAAAGTACAGTGGCACCGGCAACTGGGCAAGGTATACATCATCACCGCCCTTATCAGCGGGCTGGCGGGCTTCTGTATTGGCTTCACCGCTACCGGCGGCCCCATTGCGCAAACCGGATTTATTTGTCTCGCTGTGGTATGGTCCACCACTACCTTACTGGCCTACACGGCTATCCGTCAGGGTAATACCGCCCAACATGAAAAACTGATGATATACAGCTACGCGGCCTGCCTCGCTGCGGTTACCCTCCGGCTATGGCTCCCGCTGCTGGTATATGAACTGCACTATTTTGTCATTGCCTATCGGGTAGTAGCCTGGCTTTGCTGGGTGCCCAACATCATCGTGGCCTGGCTGATTGTCCGCCGGATGCCCAAAGCATAATCCCTCCCGGATATAAAGTCCTAACGGTCAATCATATATTAAATTTCAACCAACCATAGACCTCATAAAATTAAAATTTTATAACACTTTTTAAACATATGGCATAATTTTCGCTAACAGCTGGTTAAACCTAGAATTTTCAAAAATTTTGAACCATGAAACAGATAGTTTTAGCCTTGGCCACTGTAGTAACTCTTTTCGCCTGTAACAGTAACAGCACAGACACTGCCACAGCGGTTGAAAAGGCCAAAAAAGAAACGATCGATTCCATCAACGCCATCAATGTAGCGAAACAACAGGTAATCGATTCTATCAACACTATCCACCACTCTGCTCATAAAGGCCAGCGGATCGAATCGCCGGAACGTAACAGTTACGCAGCGCCTAACTCCGTAGCAGCCGACAATACTCCCGCCGCAGCACCCGCTCCGGCCCCTGCTCCTCAAAAGAAAAAAGGATGGAGCCATACCGCTAAAGGCGCAGTAGTTGGTGCAGGCGCTGGCGCCATCACCGGTGCCATCGTAAACCCGGACCATGTAAAAGGTGCAGCCATCGGTGCCATCATCGGTGCTGGCGTAGGTGCAGGTACCGGCGCGATCGTTGATCACTCCAAAAAGAAAAAAGCAGCACAGCAATAGTTGACAAGATTATTTCATTATGAAAACGCTTCCTGAAGGAGGCGTTTTTTTTTGTGCCGGGGCGGAAAGCCCTGAAATCATCGAAAGAAAAAATGAATATCTTCGCGCTTCCCATATATGAAGATATACACCACCCTTCAAATCGGTGATTTTCACCTCAACCACTGCGAAGATTATTTCCTGATTGAAAATGCCGGTACCAACAGAACACTGATGGCCGTCATGGACGGATGTACCATGGCACGCGACAGCTACTTTGCGTCCACGCTCGTGGCCCGCATACTCCGGAAAATATGCGTTACCCAGGGATACCTGGAACTGCACCAGCCTGGCCTTCCGCTTCCGTCGCCGGAAGAACAGATGAAGCAGATACTCTCCGCACTGATGCAACAACTGAAACAACTGCAAAGCCTGCTGCTGCTGGAACAAAAAGACCTGCTCACCACACTGGTCCTATTTCTGGCCGATAAAAAACAAAACAACGGCCTTATACTCGCCATCGGCGATGGGTTAGTCAGTGTAAACGGCACAATTACCGTGTTTGACCAGGACAATAAGCCCGACTACCTTGGCTTCCACCTGCATGAAAATTTCGATAACTGGTATCATTCCCTTGATCAGAAAATATTCGTGGAGCAGCTCCGCGATGTCAGCATTACCACCGACGGCATCATGTTATTTCAACCATGCCGCCCTATCGCTGATACCAGCACAGATCCCGTGGATTTTCTCCTGCATGACCTCCATTTTAACGAGCACGAAGATATGCTGGACCGTAAACTGAAAGCCCTGGAACATCAACACGGACTAAGACCTTCCGATGACATCGCGATCATCCGGGCCATCTATTCCTGAAACATAAATTTGTCCAGCGCTTTCCATGGGCCGCGCAGATACGCCCAGGTACCAAAGCCGGTAGCGGTAATATCGAAAGGAGTGAATGCAGCGGAGAGTTGTGCATGTAACTGCGCCGCTTTAAAAGCAGTCACTTTGTTTTGTATGGTAATATGCGGACGAAGGGGCTGCCGGTCCTGCCGCACCAGCCAGGGCTCAAACGCCACTTGTAATTTTTTATGCAGCGCCTCTAATGCCGGTGCATACAATGTATAGGCCACCCCGGTACCAAAGTTCACCAGGCCATTTACTTGAAGGGCCATAGGCGCCCTTCGGCTGTACTGCTGCAACGTTTCGGGGATAACAGCTTCCATGCCGGGTAACCGGTAGAACAAGGTAAGATGCGCCTCCAGGTAATTGGCGTGGGACGGGAAATACAATTCCCGCAAGGTATTGAACCGTGCCATATCAGAAGGGGCTATCTCAAGCGTGACGATTACCGGTTTAGGTTGCAGTTGGAACATATGCCCGTTTGTCTTTACTTTACAAAGTAACAGCTTATGCCCTAACTATGGAATACTTCTGGAACTTTCTCCATCACCTGATAGCTGGTTATATACTCTCGACGCTCCTGTTTTTATAGTATGCGACTACCGGAATGGCGCACCGCGACCATAACAAAGACTAACGCCTGGCTGCAGTCGTTTTCTCTATTTTAAGGGACAACCTATATACCATGGTATTTATCTGGACCATTACCATCTATCTGCTGGATGGCTGTATCATTTCGCTCTTTCTTTTTCTGATAGCATCAGCTTTCATTCCTGCCCTGAAAAAAATACGACCACATTATCTTCATAATGCCAATATTCCCTTTGCCATACTGGGGTTAATCATGTTAGGGGTGTCGGTTCTCCTGCATCTTTGGGTAATGTACCTTTTCAGTGGAGAATATTATAAGGAAGTCCCCGTCCATCGGGATTATCGCGGGGAGATGATAGTAATGATATCGCTATTATGTGGCATCGTTCCTGTATTGGCATTCTCCCGTAAACGCAACACCAGCGTTTGGTTTACCTGCTTACTATTAATCAGTGTCAGCATCATTGCGCATATCATAGAAATAATGCAATGGATACTCAATGTAACCGGAATAGAGCAAACTAATTATCCGGACTTCTACGGGCCAGAGGCTAACTGGTACCGGATACCCGCCGCTGTGTTGATTTTTGTGGTCCCCTACTGGTTTGCCCGCCGTAAAATCAGCCGCGCGTAATCAAAGCATAAAACTGTTTGCGGTATGTTTCGGATACCGGAATGGTAATCCCGGCGATGCGGATACCTTCTTTCTCAATACTGTCTATTTTGGAGATGGCCACCATGTAAGACTTATGCACCCGGCAGATCTGTTGGGGCGGCAGTTCCTGTTCAAACCAGCCAAATGGTTGCAGGGTCATGATCTGTTTCTGCTGCGTATATACTTTACGGTAATCGCGACGGCCTTCTATATAAATAATATCATCGAGTGACACTTTTTCCAGTCGCCAGGAAGTTTTTATGAAGATATAATCCGGTGCGGCGGGCGCCTGCCGCTGCAGGTTATGCTGGACCTTGTCCATCGCCAGCACAAAGCGGTCGAACGTATAAGGCTTCAACAGGTAGTCAGTCACATTCAACTCATACCCTTTCAACGCATACTCCTCATAAGCAGTGAGCAGCACTACTTCACAGCGGGTATTGGCCGCTTCCAGCAGTTGTATGCCGGAAATACCGGGGATATTGATGTCCAGCAGGATAAGTTGCACAGGATGCAGCCGCAGGTATACCATAGCATCCACGCCATTGTCAAACGTGGCCAGCAGGTGCAGGTAGGGCAGTTTCCCAACGTACTCCTTCGCCCTTTCCATGGCCAGCGGCTCATCTTCTACTATAATACAACTGATCTTCATGCGTCCCGCAATATAAGGTTTACCTGATAAACACCTCCTTCGCGTGTAATATCCAGCTCGTGGCGGCCTGGATACAGCAGCTCCAGCCGCTGTTGCAGCAGCTCGTTGCCCAGCCCGTTGTGTTCCTGCTTCACCGGCGCTTCCACACTATACAGATTGCGACAGGAAAACACCAGCCGGTCGTCTTCTATCTGCAACCGGATACGGATCGCGTTTTCCGCTTTCTTATGTTCCGCATGTTTAAACGCATTTTCGATATAGGAAATAAAAAGCATCGGGGCAATCATCCTGTTACCGGGCGTGCCTTCTACTTCATAGGTGACATATCCGGCATGGGAGGACCGGATACGCTGCAACTCAATATACTGTTCTATGTAGGCCATCTCCCGCGACAGCGGTATAATCTCTCCCCTGGTCTCATACAACATAAACCGCATGATACCGGACAGTTTATTGAGATATAATGAAGCTTTCCCTGCATCTTTCGAAATCAGTACGTCGATATTATTAATAGTATTAAATAAAAAGTGCGGATTGATCTGCGCTTTGATCAACGCCATTGAGGTCTCATAATTTTTTTTATTGAGCGCTTCTTTCAGTTGAATGTCTCCATACCAGCTGATGAATCCCTTTAATACGAAGGCGACAATACCATGAATGGCCGCCATTCCGGATGTGACCAACCACATTACCACTAGCTGCCGGCCGGAGGCAAGACCCTTGTAAGGCCAGAGCAGCAGCAGGGAAATGGCGCCACAACAAAGCACGGTAACAATGCCAGCAAGCAATAACGTTCCTACCCGTTGAGGATGGAGGTAGCGGTTAAACAACAAGCCATAAAAGCTATAGAAGCCCAGCAAAGCGGGCGCAAAACAAAAAATAGCCATTGGCGCCGAACCTCGCAGGTTGGCGGAACGGAGGTTACCTTTGGCTATGATCGCCAAAAAAAGTAAGATCAGGAAGAAGTACATCATCCAGTATCCAATATGGAGCAGTACAACGATTACCTTCTTTGTCATTATCCTTTCTCTTTTTTTCTGACGTACAGTATATAAGCCAACACGCCAAACAATACAAAATACCCGGTCGACATGATGTAAATACCAGATGGTATTGCCCCCTGATTAGCTAACATCATACAATAAATATAAGGAATTGTGCAGGCATACTTCCACGGGAGCGCTATCACTGATGCAATGTACAGCCCCAGTCCTATTCCCAGGGGCAACATGAAATTTCTGAAGAGCAATCCCTGCAAATATTGTAACGCCAATACCGGTAAACCGGCCAACAGAAACTGTGTGCTGCCAACCAGGTATTTCATCCGGGGGAAAGGAGCCACAGGGTAGGGCACATCATGCATCACCCATGCAGGCGCCACGCCTGTCAGGTAAATACCGACGTTAAACAACAGTAGGCAGCACAACAGCATCATCAGGATAACCGTCAGTTTAGCCAGGAAAATAATAGTGAACCGCTGTGGCGTTACATGCAATAACTTCCAGGCATTACTGCGGGTTTCCAGCTGTGTGACCAGGCTCGTTACCAGGATTATGCCTATGGGCAGCAGTAGGAAGCCCATGTATTGCCAGCCTTCATGATATAACCGTTCCCATAGATCGGCCGAGGCGTTTTGACCGGCCAGCTGGTCGAAATGATATAACCTGACGCCCAGGATGATCAGTGGCACAAACGTACCGCCCAAAACGGTGAGCCAGGTGGCGGCACTGTTCTTTCTTTTGAGCCATTCACTCTGAACACTGCAGATGTATGTCGACATGATCTATCCTTTCTCACTTTTATTGATATATAACGTATACGCCAATACGGTGAACCCCACAAAATAAGCGGTCGACAACAAATAAATGTTCGCCGGTCTTACTGTATGATGCATACCATCGATAAATGTCAGTATACTATAAATGTAGGGAATAAAATAAGCATATTCCCATTTGAACGCGATGAAAGACACTATATACAGGCCCAGCCCCACTCCCAGCGGCGCCATAAAATTCCGGTAGCGCAATCCCATCAGGTACTGAAACGCCACTATCGGCAGACAGGCAACCAGGAATGTTCCGTTACCATACAGATATTTCAGCCAGGGGAAAGGTGCTGTGGGGAAGGGCACCTCTTTTATCAAAAGCGCCGGCAGTACGCCCGTCAGGTAAATACCGATGTTAAACAACAGAAAAAAGGATAACAGCATGATCAAAATAACCGTCAGTTTAGCAAAGAAGATGGTCGTCAGCCGTTGCGGCGTTATATGCAACAGCTTCCAGGCATTGCTACGGGTTTCGATCTGCGTAATCAAACTTGTGACCAGAATGACGCCCATGGGCAACAGTAGGAATCCCATGTACTGCCAGGAACGATTGTACAGCTGCTCCCATATGTCGGCCGATGCGTTTTGCGTGGCCAGCAGTTCAAAATAATAAAAACGGTAACACAGTACAATCAATGGCACCAGCGCGGCGCCCAAAACGGTAAGCCAGGTGGCGGCACTGTTCTTTCTTTTGAGCCATTCACTCTGAACACTATGGAGATATGCCAACATAATTTAAGGTTGAATAAGGTCCATGAAAATTGTTTCAAGATCATTTTTAACCGGCTGGATGCCATATACGCCGATACCACGCTGCACCAGCTGACTGTTCAGCTCCGTGATGACCGCCACCGGCAATGCCGGCAGCTGTATTCCTTCCGTGTCTGTCACAATGGGGATGTCCCTGGCTGATAAAAGCTTCGCAGCAACGGCATTGTCCGTCGTTTCCAGCAAGTAGCCCCTCACCTGCTGCCGCAGGCCGGACAATTGCTCCAGGCTGCCTTCAAACACCATACGGCCTTTGCTGATGATACCGATATGGGTGGCCAGCTTTTCTATTTCGGGCAGCAGGTGGCTGGAGATCAAAATGCTGATGCCCTGCTCCCGGTTGATCTTCTTCAGTAACTCACGCATCTCGATGATACCGTTGGGGTCCAGGCCGTTGGTAGGTTCGTCCAGTATCAGCAGCCTGGGGTGGTGCAACAACGCCATGGCCAATGCCAGCCGTTGTTTCATGCCCAGCGAAAACTGACCGGCTCTTTTATCGCGCACGGCCTGTAGCCCTACTGTGTTCAACGCCTCCATGATATTGGCTTTGGGGCATTGATAAATACGTTGCAATACCAGCAGGTTGTCTGCGGCGCTCAGATGTTCATAGATAGCCGGACTTTCGATCAGGCAGCCCGTCTGCCGCAGGATCTCCAGCCGGTGCTGCCGGAAAGACTTGCCCAGTACCTGCACGTTGCCTGTCTGCATGCGCAGCAGGCCGGTGATCAGTCGCAGCGTCGTCGTTTTGCCGGCACCGTTAGGTCCCAGAAAACCATAGATAGCCCCTTGCGGCACCTTCAGTTGTATATCCTGCAACACAGGTGTTTTGTCTCTAAATTGGTAGGCCAGACCGGCCACTTCAATACAGTACGCCATAAAAAATGATTGCCGGTCAAAAATAGCCGCTCAGACCGCGTCAGCAAACAGTATTGTGCAACACCGCCTGGTTTCTCTGCAAAACCGGTAAAATGTCCTGCAAAATTTTACATGGTAGTTTATACAGTCTGGGTTATATTTAAGACAGATCCATAAAACAAAAGAATGACAACAAACTTTTCTGCGCTGCTGATAGCAGCCTTGTTATCAGGAACAGCGGTGTCAGCGCAGACCACCCTGCTTAAAAATGCCACCGTGATAGATGGCACCGGCCACCGGTCTCAACTGCATACTGATATCCTGTTACAGGGAGATACTATTGCCGCCGTTGGCAGCCACCTGAAAGCGCCGGGCGCCGCCGTGGTAGACCTCACGGGCAAGACCGTCATGCCCGCACTGATCAGCGTTCATACGCACGTAGGCACACTGAAAGGCACCACCACCAATGCCGTTAACTACACCCGGGAAAATATCCTGCGGCAGCTGCAACAGTATGCGGACTATGGCGTGCTGCATGTGCTGGCCATGGGCACCGACAGGCCCATGCTGTTTGAAAGCGGTCTGCGGGACTCATCGCTGACCGGACTGTTGCCAGGCGCACGCCTGCATTCTGCCGGTTATGGCTTCGGTGTGCCCAACGGCGCACCGCCGCTGGAGTTTGGCATGGACCTCGTAAACCGTCCCGCTACGGCCGCCGATGTGGCGCCGGCCATGGACAAGGTTGCACAGGTACGTCCCGACGTGGTGAAAATGTGGCTGGACGATTTCAGCGGCCGTTTTAAAAAGATGGAGCCTGCCGTATACAAGGCAGTGATCAGCGAAGCACATCGCCACGGCATCAGGGTGGCCTCCCACCTGTATTACGCAGCAGACGCGCAACAGCTGGCTGATGCTGGCATCGATATTTTCGCGCACAGCATCCGTGACCGGGACATCGACGACAAACTGTTGCAGACCATGAAGGCGAAAGGCATCGTGTACATCCCTACGTTGTCGCTCGATGAATATGCCTACATCTACGCACGCCAACCCGAATGGCTACACGACGAATTCTTTAAACGTTCGCTGGAGCCGGGCGTATATGAAATGATCACCTCCCCGGAATACAAACAGCAACTGGAGCGCTCTCCCGCTTTTGCCAAAAACAAGGCGGCCTTTGAAACAGCGCTGCGCAACCTTCGCCGCATATACCGCGCAGGCATCTTCGTGGCCATGGGCACCGACTCCGGCGCTACGCCGCTACGTACACAAGGCTTCTCAGAACACCTGGAACTGGAGCTGATGGTACAGGCAGGACTGACGCCGCTGGAAGCCATCAGCGCAGGCACCCGCAACGCAGCCAAAGTACTGAAGCTCCCCAATACCGGCACCATCGCGCCCGGCCAGGTGGCCGATCTGCTGGTGCTGGCAGACAACCCGGAGTCAAACATCAAAAATACCCGTCATATTGTGACCGTATACAAAGCCGGTAAAAACATCCGGCCATAAATATTTCTTACACCCAACAAAAGCAGCCTGACATGACCTTTCAAAATCGCACCATCTTTATCACCGGCGCCAGCAGAGGCATCGGTGAAGCCATTGCCCTGAAGCTCGCAGCCGCCGGCGCCAATATCGTTATCGCCGCCAAAAGCACCGAAGAAGATCCCCGCCTCGGTGGCACCATCTTCTCCGTGGCGGAAGCCGTGGAAAAAGCCGGCGGCAAAGCCCTGCCCGTCAAAGTGGATATCCGCGAGGAAGAACAGATACAACAAGCCGTGCAACAGGCAGTCGAAAAATTTGGCGGCATCGATGTGGTCATCAACAACGCCTCCGCTATTCAACTCACCAACACCGAACAAACACCGGCCAAACGTTTCGATCTCATGTACGACATCAACGTGAGAGGCACCTTCCTGGTAACACAACATTGTATCCCCTATCTCAAAAAAGGGAACAACCCGCATATCCTGACACTGTCGCCACCGGTAAACCTGTCCCCCAACTGGCTCGGTCCGCACGTGGCCTATACTATCAGCAAATACAACATGAGCATGCTCACCCTGGGATGGGCGGAAGAGTTAAAATCATACGGCATTGCGGCCAACTCATTATGGCCGGCTACCACCATCGCTACAGCGGCCATTAAAAACCTCCTCGGCGGCGAAGCCCTGATGAAAATAAGCCGTAAGCCGGACATCATGGCGGACGCGGCGTTTTACATACTCGGGAAACCGGCGGCTTCCTGTACGGGCAATAACTTTATTGATGAAGCAGTATTAAAAGCGGAAGGGATAACTGATCTGGCGCATTATGCTGTGACGCCGGGCGGGAAACTGCAGCCGGACTTGTTTCTCTAAGACCAGGCTTACCAGCCGGGAAAAAAAGCACTGGTACCACCTTCAAAATTATCAATGAAGTTTTCCCGAAAATTGCGGAGGGTCTCTTCTTTTGCACTTTTCCGGGGCTCTGCCATAGTACCGGTGAGCAGCCGGTAGTCGTCATGTTTACCAAATAGTTTTTCGAAAACACGCACCTGTTGCTCACCGGTAAAAATAAAGACAGAAAAATATCAGGCGGGACGGCCACCTGCACCATCAAATGCCGATGTTTTTCGATGAATGCTGCCGGCGCATCTGCCAACTCTTCCATCGAAAAAAAAGCGTCGGGCCAACGGGTGTCGCGCAAGGCTTTAGATGGTACAGGTCCAGTCCCGCCATATCAATTATTTATCCTGTTGTATAACTACCTTATAAGCGCTGCCCACGAAAGTTTCCGCTTTGGGCTCGGTAATCATCTGCATGTACATTTTGCCGGGCTCGGGGTTGGTAAGCCTGTAACGTACGGTGGCAGTGCCTTCTGCAAAGTCAATACCCGTGATGGCGATCTGGTAGCCGGAATTGGGCTGGCTGCCTCTTGACAGGACTACGCTGTTCACCTGCGCATTTACCGGTGTAGACGTTACCGTTACTTCGCTCTGTTGTTGATGTTCTTCCACGCGTTGTTTGTGTTCTTTTACAAATTTGGCCGCCTTTGCCACCATAGCATTGGCTTCAGCTGGTGTAACATTCGCCCTTGGGCGGAAATTGTTTTTCTCCAGCGACACCACGCCAAATTTAATCAGCGCCTGCACGGCGTTATTCGCTTTGTCTTTGTTGGCAAAAGCTGCGGCATCGCCGATATTGATCCACATCATGTTCATCGGATAAGGACCGGTGTGTTCAATAGCTTCTTCCAGTGCCAGCGCAAACTGCTCGCGTGTCATAGGCGTATTGAAACGCTGTTTGCGGTCCAGCGTAATGCCGTTGTTGGCCGCAATGATCACGGATGAAGCGTAGGGAGCCTTATTATCGGCATATTCGCAGTAATCGGTAGCCTTCGGCTCTTTGATAAACCGAATATTGTCAATGTTGAGGCCCAGGGCTTTTACGATCAGGTCTATACCCTGACCATAGTTGATCACTTTGGCAGCTTTGTTTTGGTCCGCCATGGCAGTAACAACAGTTTCAGTTGCGGGGTAAACATTTGCAGCCCGGCTTGCAAGGGAACTGTGAAGTGTCAGGCAAACCAATGGCAATGCAATAACAGTGCGTCTGTTCATGGGAAAATTGAATTTTTCTGGTGTCAAATGTAATTTATTTTATCTTGTATGTAATTGAACATTCATGCGTTAAAATGAACAATTGCTGTCATTTTATGATAAATAATAGATTAATAATCATGCCGGTTTCTTGTCAGAGGCCGTCAAAAGCAGTGTAACGCACAAGAATACTTAAATGTTACTCCGGGATGTCCGGCGAATAATAATTTAATACAACAGACCATCCGGAAAAGTTTTGCTGAATACAGACCTCTCTCCAACATATAACGCATATCAGGCAGCAAAAGGATGGGCGCAGACTACTGCTTTTGCATCAAATATGTAACTTTATGCCAACAGCAAACCATTGCGCATGAAGTGGCACGCCATCACCAGAAACAAACATAATATCCTTTACGGCCTTTCGCTGGCCCTGCTGCTCTTTCTCCTGAAATGGCTGGAGCTGCGTTTCCTGATCATTCATCATGCCATGGAGATATATGTAGGCATGGTGGCCCTCATTTTTACAGCACTGGGGATATGGCTGGCCTTAAAACTCACCAGACCAAAAGTGGAGACTGTGATCATCGAAAAACCGGTGCCTATTACTCCGGCAGCTGCCTTCTCTTTAAATACCCCTGCGCCGGACCACCCCGGCCTGAGCAACCGCGAGCTGGAAGTACTACAGCTGATGGCCGACGGCCTCAGCAACCAGGAGATCGCCGGCCGCCTGTTCTTGTCACTGAACACGGTCAAAACCCACGCGTCACGTTTATTCGAAAAACTGGACGTAAAAAGAAGAACACAAGCCATAGATAAAGCTAAGCGACTGAATATCATACCATAATCATCATCACCCGAAAGCAGGAAAAAAGGTAAGAAAGGTAAAATCACCCTAAAGTATGAACGGAAAAAGATGCAGGACCAGCATTTTTGTACTCACTACCAAATCCTGACCAGATGAAAAAAAATGTGCTCGTTTTCGGATTGATCTCCGGCGCCATCGTTAGCCTGATGATGGTGTTTTCCGTTTTAATGTGTTACGGCGACCCCAACTATAAGGGGAATATGGTGCTCGGCTACGCCGGGATGCTCGTCGCTTTCTCTTTCATTTTTGTGGGCGTCAAAAACTATCGCGACAAATACAACAACGGCGCCATCACCTTCGGCAAGGCATTTAAAGTAGGCCTGTTGATTGCCCTCATCGCCTCTACCATATATGTAGTGGTGTGGCTGTTTGACTATTACCTGTTTGTTCCGGATTTTATGGACAAATACAACGCCCACCTGCTGAAAGAGGCCAGAGAAGCAGGCGCCGACGCTGCAACACTGTCTAAAAAGACGGCCGAAGCGGAAAATTTTAAGCAGCTCTATAAAAACCCGCTGTTTGTTATACTGATCACCTATTCGGAAGTACTGCCTGTCGGCATCGTGATAGCGCTCATCAGCGCCTTGATATTAAAGCGCAAACACGGGAAAGACACCTCCACCATGATCACTCACCACTAAAAACATATCCATATGAAAATAGCCATGGCAGGGGTCCACGTCAACGACCCCCTGGAAGCGTTTCGCTTTTACACAGAGAAACTGGGTTTTAAAGAGAAAGTTTATATGCCCGAAGCATTACTGGCCGTAGTGGTCTCTCCTGAAGATCCCGAAGGCACCACCCTGCTGCTGGAACCGTCCCAGCATCCGGTGGCCAAAGCCTATATGGAAGGGCTATACGCAGCAGGAATACCTGCTATCATGCTGGGCACTGCTGACATTGCAGCCGAATACGAACGGCTGACAGCCAAAGGCGTGGTGTTCCGGAAACCACCTACCAAGGCCGACTGGGGCATAGAAGCCGTTTTCGAGGATGAATGCGGTAATCTGATTGCTTTAGGGCAGATTTTCTGAGGAGCCCCAGGGCCAAGTCCCAGGGCTGAAGCCCTGGGTTACGTTCTGTTCTTCAGGCTGTTTCAGAGTGGAGCTTCTCAATGAATTGGCTTTAACCCATCATTTTCGGAAACTTTGCATCGATAACCTGGATGATACCAGATAATCTCCTATTGCCTACATTGACCCTGTCTCATCAATTGGAGGTTATCTATAAAAGAGAAAGAACAAATCGTAGCCCTGGGCTTCAGCCCTGGGAAAATTTGCGAATCAGCAATTCACCATCCATTTAATGCCGTATTTGTCTGTAAGATTACCATGCCAGTCGCCCCAGAACTGTTTCCCGAAAGGCACGCCCACTTCTCCGCCTGCGGCCAGTGCGTCAAAAGCCTTTTGTGCGGTTTGTTCATCGGGGAAAGTGAGCGATAAAGACACATCTCCGCTGTTGCCTTTCGTTTCTTTACCAGGAAAAGTATCGCTGGCATAAATAGCCAGGTCATTAAAATGCAGCCTGCTGTGAAGCACCTTGTCACGATAGGCTTCCGGCGCCTTCATGTTGGGGTTGTCGTAGCGGGTCCATACTTTAAAAGTGGCGCCCAGTGCTTTGGCATAAAAGTTCATTGCTTCTTCACAATTGCCTCCGAAAGTGAGGTAGGGAATCAGTTCATATTTTTTTCCTTCCATGACATATATTTTTTTACGAAGATGATAAATGCGGGCGGTTATAAATTGTACGATTTAGACAACCGTGCTGCGAGGGCCGGTTGTATTACCTGTACAATAGTGTATTGTTCCTTAAGGAAATGACGCGGGGTGGTGCCGGAAAGCTGTTTGAATTCGCGGATAAAATGGGACTGGTCGTAGAAGCCGCAGCTGTGTGCCACCGCGGTGAGGGATTCGTAGCGACAGCTGTACATAGCCAGTATGGCCTTGTTGAACCGCCGTATCTTTAGCATGTCTGTTGGGGTAAGGCCTGCCACCTGGTTAAACCGGCGCTCCATCGCTTTGTAGGAAACACCGAATACCCGGCAGGCATCGGCCACGGAAACACTCTCCTGTTGCAGCATCCATGTGGTGCATTGTTGCAGAAAACGATGGGGGATATTATCAAATTGCAGGCGGTTCAACAGAAACTGATCGGTGAGCTGTACCCGTCGTTCATCGGTGGCAGCCTCAAACAGCTGTTCTTCCAGCAAGGAATAATCTTTTCCCACTACATCGGGGAGACACCAGAAATCGTTGGCCAGCAGGTGGGCCGGGATGCGAAACAGCGGGTAAGTGCCTCCCAGCCGGAAGCGCACGGAAAACACATGCTGATGGGCTGTTTGAGAGATCCGCAGCGCATGCTGACGGATACCGATAATGTGTGAGCCTTTTACCGGCTGACGGGAGCCGTCTTTGATGCTGGCATAGTGGTCACCGAAATTAAACATCAGCTCGATGGTACCATCGGGGATCAGCGATTCCTCGTCCCGGAAAGGAGGCCTGTCGGCATCAGCTTTCCAGTAACATTCAACATATGGCGCCAGTTGCGGATGAGGTGCAAACTCCCTGTAGATCATTCACCGGAGGTTTCTCCAAAAATAATCAAATACCGCACAAGTTGATCAACGCTTCTCCAGGATGCTCCTGAAGGTGGACATGGTTTCAAACATGTTGTTCCGTACAATGGGATCGGACACCCATCTTGGTATCCGGGCGCTGCGATTGGTAGTGATAGTGTAGGTTATCTGCATATGGTTGTTGCCCAATTCCTCCATCAGCCATTTGCCCCGGGTGCCCGTGATGCGGGTCACATCACCGGAAACGGGGAACCGGTTGTTCTGCGTGCTTTCGAAGCTGATTTCCCCGGAATGTTCATTACGCATGTTCAGGCGGAACAGCAGGCAACAGTCCTGGTCACCGAAAGGCCAGGGAATGTTGTATTTCAGATAGGTGATCCACCGGCCGTCGTCTACCGGCAGCACCTGGTAACTTTTAGCACGGGCATTCCATACCACGCCCTGTTGCTGGTCTGTCAGCAGCCGCGCCACTGCGGGAACATCGGACCTGACGGTAAATACCGCCTTGATTTCCCGCACACTTTCTTCGTTACCTGCGGTAATCCATCTTTCGTACAGCGAAATGGACTTATCCCTTTTCACCAGCCGGTACTCCCCTTCTGCCTGCTGGTGGGCGTAACCGGCGGCCGACAGACTCAACATCAGACAGAGCGTGAACATGGTCCGGAATACCCGGTCCCATAAAGTAGAACTGACACCAAAACCCAGATCGTCATTTTTATAGTGATGCAGGTGGTGGTTGCGCCAGAGCGGTTTAAGCCATTTAAATGGCGGCGCCCAGGCATGGATAGCGTAGTGCATGCTGCCGTACAACAGGTACCCGGACACAAATCCCGGGAAGAAGACGAACGCATTATTTTTCATGAGGAGATAGAAGATACAAAAAAGAACAGAAGAGATGATGATGCTGGGCACCGGCGGCATAAACAACCGCTGCCGGTCGCGCGGATATTCATGATGATTGCCATGCAAGGTATACACCACGCGGCGGATGGCCGGCTGGTCGCTGACCCAGTGGAAAATAAACCGGTGCGCCACATATTCAAACAATGTCCAGTAGAACATGGCGCCGAAGTAGGTCAATACAATACGGAGCAGTGAATATCCCAGGTTGGCATGGCTGTAATAGAGCATATACCCGATAACGGGCAGGTACATACCAAAAATCACCACAGGGTGCGTTTTGGTCAGCATTTCCAGGTAACGGCTTTTAAAAAGCCTCGCCTGCCCTTTGTTATGCACTTTTTCAAATTTCATGATGTGTTGTTTATGGACGGTACAAAAATGCAATGTCCCGTCGCCCTGGCCGCCCATTTTTTGCCGAGTTGTCAGATAACTGGGTTGAACCGTCAATGTATAATTCCCGAATGCGCAAACTTTTTTCCCGATTTGATGGTGCAACTTCTTTTTGCTGATAGAATTTTGCGCCCGGGATTGTCATTTAGCATCTTTAGATCAATATTATAGCACAACAATGGTCAAAAAATTATCAGCATTATTGGTAATGCTTGTTAGCATAACAGCCGGTGTAAGCGCGCAGAGCGGCACCGGTGGCATTAAAGGGAATATTGTCACCAGTGAAGGAGAAGCAGCAGCTTTCGTGAGCGTACGCATAGAACAACACAGCCGGGGCACTGTTACCGACGGTAAGGGCGACTTCGCTTTCCGTCGCCTCGATCCGGGAAAATATATATTACAGGTGTCCCTGCTGGGCTACGAACCGATGGCAGAGACAGTAACGGTAACGGCTAACCAGACGGCCACCGTGCATTTGAAGCTACAGGTATCTAAAACACAACTGTCGGAAGTAACGGTGACAGGCGGACAGAACAAACTGGCCAACAAGGAAAGTGATTATATCGCGCGCCTGCCTATCAAAAACCTGGAGAATCCGCAGGTATATAACGTAGTAGGCAAGGAACTGCTGAAAGAACAGGTTGTCAGCAACTTTGACGATGCGCTGAGAAATGCGCCCGGCGTAACCCGGCTGTGGTCCTCTACCGGCCGTGGCGGCGATGGTGCAGGCTACTTCACCATGCGTGGTTTTGCCGTGCAGCCTACTATGGTCAACGGTATCGCCGGCATCTCCAACGGCAGCCCCGATCCGGCAGACATAGAACGGATCGAGACCATCAAAGGCCCGTCCGGCACCCTGTTTGGCAGTAGCCTCATTTCCTTCGGCGGTCTTATCAACATCGTCACTAAAAAACCGTACGACGCATTCGGCGGCGAAATCAGCTACACCGGCGGCACCTATGGCCTTAACCGCGTAACGGCCGATATCAATACACCGCTGAACAAAGACAAATCCGCTGTCCTGCGCACCAATGCGGCCTATCATTCCGAAGGCAGCTACCAGGACGCAGGCTTCAAACGCTCCTGGTTCCTGGCCCCCAGCCTCTCCTACCGCGTGAATGACCGCCTGTCTTTTCTCGTCAACACGGAATTCTACAGCGGCGAAAGCACCAATCCCACCATGGTGTTCCTGAACCGTCGCCGCCAGCTGATTGCCAGAACGCCGGACCAGCTGGGCATCGACTTCAACCGGTCTTTCACCAGCAATGATATCACCATGAAAACGCCGTCCGTGAACCTTTTCGGTCAGGCCAACTATCAACTGTCCGATAAATGGACTTCGCAGACCACCATCTCCAGGAGCACCCGCCGCAGCAACGGCTACTACTCTTACGTGATGTTCCTCGATCAGGGCGATGCTTCCGTACAGAAACCCAACGATACGCTGCTGAGCCGCTACGTAACGAATCAAAACTCCACCACCACTGCTACCGACGTTCAACAGAATTTCATCGGTGACTTTAAAATCGGCGGCCTGCGCAACCGGCTCGTAGCGGGACTGGACTTCCTGAGCCAGTACACCGAAAACAACAATTCGCCTTACCTGCTCTTTGACCTGGTAAATGCCGTGAACCCGAAAGACCCGCGCTACTCCCAGCTGAACAAAGCCGCTGTAGACGCCCGTCTGGCACAGGTAAAAGACGGCCAGGTGAAAAATGCCACCACCAACTATACTTACAGCGCCTACGTATCAGACGTGCTGAATATCACTGATCAACTGATAGCCATGGCCAGCTTACGCGTAGACCATTTCGTCACCAAACCCACCAAAGACTACGTGACCGGCGAGAAAGGCAAAGATGATTTCAGTCAGACCTCCGTCTCCCCGAAATTTGGTTTGATATACCAGGTGGTAAAAGATAAAGTGAGCCTGTTTGCCAACTATATGAACGGCTTTAAAAATTCAGCACCAGTGACACAGTCGCTGCCCGAATACAGCGGCGTACTGAAACCGCAGCAGGCCAACCAGTTTGAAGGCGGGGTGAAACTGAATGTGCTCAACAACAAACTGAGCATGAGCGCCAGCTACTATAATATTCTCGTTACCAACATGACGCGCAGCATCGACGTGGAAAAAAACGGCAACCTTTACAATGTGACGATCCAGGATGGCTCCCAGCGCAGCAAAGGCGTGGAACTGGACCTGATCGCCAACCCGTTGCCCGGATTAAACATTGTGGCCGGATATGGTTACAACGACAGTAAAATGGTGAAATCCGATTCGAGCGTGTTAGACCGCCGTCCAACCAGTGCGGGCCCTGAGCATGTGGCCAACTGGTGGGTGAGCTACACCGCTACCAGCGGTAAATTGCATGGCCTTGGCCTTGGCTTCGGTGGCAACTACGGCAGCGAAAACATGATCACCAATTCCAAAGCTACGGGTGTGTTCACGCTGCCTTCCTATGTAGTGCTGAATGCAGGTGTTTTCTATCAGGTAAATGCTTACCGCATTGCGTTGAAACTGGACAACCTTACTGACAAGGCATATTACAGCGGATGGACTACCGTGGAAAGAATGATGCCCCGCCGCTTCTCTGCCAGTGTGGCTTTTAAATTCTAATTACGAATTACAAATTACGAATTACGAATTGAGGGCTCTTTTATGGAAAGGTTATTTTAGTAACCTCGCTATAAGAGAGCCCTCAATTCGTAATTCGTAATTTGTAATTCGTAATTCCTAATTCGTAATTGTCTTTTTGCCTATTTCACCCAGATGGGTGTCTTTGAAAGCGGTGAGATATTTCAGGCCATAACCGAAAACCCTGTCCATACAGGAGTGGGCAAACAGGATGATGCCGGTGAAAGCGAGCCAGTCCAATGCCAGCGCATGGCCGGCTAAATACACCAATATGGCGATGCCTTTGTGGTGAACAAAGTTGTACACCCAGGCGCCCACTTTGTTTCCTGCGGCATAACCCAGCATGCTGAGATCAGGTAGCAGCAGGCATAGCGGGAAGAGCCACCAGGCATAGGGAGACTGTACATTAAAGAGTACCACGGCGGCCAGGAACATGGCAATTTCTTCGAGATTCAACAATGTTTTCATATAAAATTTTCAGACAGCAAAAGTAATTAATTAGTTTTGCTGACCTCGATTTATGAATACGATGTTTCAGTATTACGGCCTCTTTATTTTCTTACTGGCAAGCTTTATAGTGGTCTGTGTCCGGACCGGCAAGCTGTCTGTCCCGGCAGCAATGGCGGCGGGCCTTACCGGACTGGTGGTCTTCGCCGGGGCGGGATATTCCGGTATTGCGCAGCTGGGAACATTCTTTGTATTGGGCACACTGGCCACCTCGCATAAAAAAAATATCAAAGCAGCTATTACTGCTGACGGCGCACATCCTGAAAAGCGGAAGGCCGGACAGGTATTTGCCAATGGTGGCGCCGCCGCCCTGATGGCCCTGATGATGCTTACAGACCCGGAGCATGAGGGGTTGTATGAGCTGATGCTGGCAGGCAGCCTGGCATCTGCCACCGCTGATACTTTATCGTCTGAACTGGGCACCGTTTATGGCCGCCGTTTTTTTAATATTCTTACTTTCAGGAAAGAGCCCAAAGGGCTGGATGGCGTTGTGAGCCTGGAAGGCACGCTGCTGGGGGCTGCAGGCGCTGCGGTTATTGCCGTCGTATATGCGTTGGCGGAAGGGTTCGACCAGCGTATAGCCTTTATCGTAGTAGCCGGCATATTAGGCAACCTGGTGGATTCTGTATTGGGAGCTGCGCTGGAGCGTAAACACTACATCGGCAATGATGCCGTGAACTTTGCCAACACGCTGTTTGCCGCATTGGTGGCCGGTGTGTGCGGCTGGTTATGGCTGTAAAGAAAAGCCCGCCCGAAGGCGGGCCTGTATTGTTTATAACGTTACAATTTTTCCGGTACGAACGGATTCATCGCAGGCGAAGGCGATACGCAGACTGTTCACCGCGTCCTGCACATGGTCCGTCAGATCAATATTTTCGCGGACAGCCTTCAGGAAATAACGCTGTTCCCTGTTACACAGCTCCTGGTGGTCCGGCTCATCCTGCATGTTAATCCAGGTATCTTCTTTTGCAAACTCTCCTTTTTCATTCAGCGCAGCATGGTGCAGCCGCAGGGACTCTGTTTTCGTATGTGCCTCGATGTTATCTGAGTTGCCGGTGCTGCCGGATTCTTTGGCAACGATAGACACGCAGCCCTGCGGGCCGATCACGTCTTTCACAAAGAAAGCCGTTTCGCTGATCATTGGTCCCCATCCTGCCTCGTACCAGCCTACAGAACCGTCTTCAAAGCGGATCTGCAACTGGCCGTAGTTGTAGTTGTCTGCCGGGATGTCGTTGGACAGTCGTGCGCCGATAGCGCTCACCTGTACCGGTTTGGAACGGGTCATCTGGCACATCACATCGATATAGTGAACGCCACAGTCCACGATAGGGCTTAGGCTTTGCAACAAATTGCGGTGTACGCCCCATTTGCTGCCGGAGCTCTGCTGATTGAGGTTCATGCGCATCACCAGCGGTTTGCCAAGCTGGTGTGCTATTTCCACGAAACGTTCCCACGAAGGATGATGCCGCAGGATATAACCTACCACCAGTTTTTTGCCTGCCTTTTGTGCAGCTGCGGCCACCCGTTCAGCGCCGGCCACGGAATCTGCCAGTGGTTTTTCTATAAATACATGACAACCGCTTTCCAGCGCCTTGATCGCATAACTTTCATGCGTATCAGGATAGGTGGAGATGCAGACAGCATCCGGCCGCGTGGCCGCCAGCGCTTCCTCGTAGTTGCTGTACAGCGTATAACCGCCGCCCAGTTTATCATTTAATACCTGCTTGCTGGAGCCTGTAGATACAATACCACAGATATCAAAGCCTTCCAGGGTATGGTAGGCCACCGCATGAGACGTGCCCATATTGCCACAGCCCACTACGAGTACCCGTAAAGGTTGTACGTTTTCCGCCATGAGTAAATTTCCGGTTTAGTTTTTCATCAATCCCGGTAAGATACAGTGCAATGCAGTGATTTACAAGCAGAATTTTATGCAGTACAGAAATCTTACTTTTGCAGAAAATACAGCAGCATGGAAATTTTTCAGCAGGCATTGCGTTTAAAAGCCCGTCCCAGGGGGTTTCACCTGATCACGCACGAAGTATTGCAGGCCTTTCCGCAGATAGGCACGTTGCAGTCCGGTATGTTGCAGGTATTTATCCAGCACACGTCTGCCGGGCTGACAATCAACGAAAATGCAGACCCTACTGTGCGTGTAGACTTTGAAACGTATTTTAATAAAGCTGTTCCGGAGAACGATCCGGACTATGAACATAATGACGAAGGGCCGGACGATATGCCCGCACACCTGAAATCCTCGCTGCTGGGTTGTTCTGTGATGGTCCCCATCCATAACGGCAGGCTGGCGCTGGGCACATGGCAGGGCATTTACCTGTGTGAACATAGGGATTATGGCGGGCCCCGCAACCTGGTGCTGACCGCCTGGGGCAAACCGATGCCCTGATAAATTATTTACCCATGGGGAAACGGTCCCCCACGAGGTTCAGCTCCAGCTGATGTTCAAGATAAGCCTTCAATCCGGCCAACACCCAGCAGAAGCCACCGTTGGAGTCCAGTGCTTTCTGGCATACAGTGGCCGCGTCACCGGAGAATCCATCGTTCACTACCTCTACAAAAGTGGCGTTGTCTCCATGCGGTATAAATGTCCATACCACACGGGTGGCGTTCTCACGGGTGCCGGGGTCTCCGGTTTTCATGTCGAAGCCGTCAAACCAGCGGACCTCTATCCTGCTGTTGGGCACGATGTCCACTGTCTGCACTGCGGAGGCCACATTGTACATTTCCCAGGACCAGATCACTTCTTTGCCTTTCTCCAGTTTGCCTGTGCTCCTGGTGAACCAAAAGTGAGTGGTGACAGCCGGATCAATAAATGCGTTAAACACTTCCGCTGCCGGTTTTCTGATCAGCATGCCGGTCTGTGCGACTGCTGGTTGAGATGTTGTTGCCATGAGCGTGGTTTTAATCAATAAAAAAATACATAACCGTTCGGTTACAAATATAAATATAAAACCGATCGGTTACATATTTTTTTTGGGGGAGATTATTTAAAGTAGATGTCTACATAATCTACCACGTTATTGCCTTCACAGTTGTCCATTTCCTGGAGCCTCCAGTATTTTCTGGCGCCTTTGGACACGAAGTGGTAGGTACCGTTTTTTTCGCACACCTTGCCGCCGTTGACATTGCTGTACTGCGTGCGGATAATGCCATTAAAGGTCAGTTCCTTTGGCGAGTCTACCGTAAGCGTTCCGTCGATAGTCACAAAATCACCGCTTTTGGCATCGCGTTGTTCTCCCTGTACCGTATAGGTGCCGTCTTTTTGTTTCTTGATCATGACTTTTCCGGGGCGGTCCCAGCTGATCCATTGAAGGGTAAGGTCATGCTTTCCTTCGCGGAGTGTATTGGCTGCCGGCTGTTGCGCATAGGAGGCATGTCCTGTGAAAAGGGCGGCGGTCAACAGGCATGCGCCAAAAAATTTCTTCATAATAAGTACAATGTATTGGTTAAAAACAGTGTATCAAATATAAGCGCATTACGTCTTCCGCCAAAATCCCTAATGGCTTAACGACACCAGCAGGTTGGCCAGCTCTTTAGGCTGGGTGATCATGGCGTCATGGCCTGTTTTTATTTCGTAATATTTCCATTGGGGAGATTGCCGGGCCTTGTCTGCAAACTGGCGCAGCACTGGCAGCTGTGGCTGGGTACAGGCGATGTAGATCAATGGAAGGCCATTCCCGTATGGATGCTGTAACATCAGTGGTTGGGCAAAAGTGTGGTAAGGCTGTAAAGTAAGACGGCTGTCCACCCACTGCCGGTCTTTACGGTCGCTTACGCCAAACAGGCTGGAAGGCCGTACTGACAAGCTACGCATGCCATGTTGCGAAGCATCTTTCTCAAACTCTTTCCGGACCTGTTCCGGATGTACTGATATGCAGCTCTCCCCGTTCTCCGCCAGCACCGCGTCGAGGTAAACCAGTTTACTGATTCTTTCCGGGATACGGTCCGCCACCCCGGTGATCACCACGCCGGCGTAGCTGTGGCCTACCAGCACCACCTCATGAAGGTCCTCCATGTTGAGCAGGTTCACAATGTCCGTGATGTGAGTATTGAGATCAATGCTGTCATGCGGTTGATTGTTATGTTCACCCAGGCCGCTGAGTGTGGGCGTATATACGATATTACCGTCCGCCCTCAGCTTTTCACTTACCCTTTGCCAGCACCAGCCGCCATGCCAGGCGCCGTGCACCAGTACATACACTTTGTGGGACTGTGCCATCAGGGACATCTGTACCAACAGGAATACAATGATTAATTTGACTAACTTTGATTGCATGAAATATAATTTTCTGCAATTTTAGACAGACCTATCATCATCAACAATAACTCACCCGGAAGTGAGTAAGCAAAACGTGACGTATGGCATCGAAAGTAAAGGGCAGTTCCATGAACGCCCATAACCTGAAAGTACTGGCATCCTACTGCGACGTAAATGAAACCCTGCTGAATATCAGCCAGCGCTGGAAAGTACAGATACTGCACAGTATATTCACCGGCCTGCAGCATTTCAGTCAGCTGAAAAAAGCGCATCCCTCTTTATCCGACCAGGTGCTGGGCAAAAGGCTCGGGGAACTGGTAGCGCAGGGCCTTGTCAGCAAAACATGCATCACCACCACTACGCCCGTACAAACGGAATACAGCATTACCTGCAAAGGGAAAGGATTGCTCACTGTTATTTTCGAGCTGCAGGCCTGGAGCAAAAAAGACTGGGCCGCACAGCAGCTGCAGTGCTCATCACTTTAATGATCAATGCAGGTACTGTAACGCAAAATTTTCCAGGAAAAACTGCATCATCTCTATGGCTTGTCGATGGTCATCCGCACAATGAATACGGCAGCAAATGATGTCGGAGTCATCATCATCTGTACAAAATTGTAGTGCAATCGTTTGTTCTCCCGCCAGGGAATAATCAAACCAGCAATCATTTTCGAGGGAAGTATCGGTTAACCCATAAGACACTGCAGCTGTATCGGCATCATTAAAAGCATGGTGACAGATATGGGACAGTGCTGACAACAGTGCCGGCAGGTGGTCTTTCCGAATCCAGTCAATAGCAATCATACGGCAACGGGTATATTTACACAGTAAATATACAGCTGTAGCAGGTTATTATTTTGGGAGAAAAGAGTTTTGGTGTTAGTTGTTGTGGACATGTTCTCTGGTGATGCCCAGTTTTTTCATTCTTGCTTCCAGGGTAGTGGGCTTTATCTGTAGAATGGCCGCAGCGCCGTTTTCTCCGCGGATACGTCCATTGCAGTGCTTCATTACACGAATAATCAGTTGTCTTTCCGCTTCTGCCAGACTGGTGATAGGCGGGCTGGAATCGGTGTTCCTGGCGTTCTCCGGCGGGGGCAGTTCCACACAGATCACCGGCGCATTGCCGATGATCACCGCTCTTTCCACGAGGTGTTGCAGTTCCCGGATATTGCCAGGCCAATGGTAGTTCATCATAGCATCCAGGGAGCGCTGGCTGATAGCGGCCATAGGTTTGCGGAAATGTCGGGCAGCTTTTTCCAGAAAATATTTCGCGAGCAGGGGGATGTCTTCTTTCCGCTCGCGCAACGGCGGCAGATGTATGGGAAATACATAGAGGCGATAATATAAATCGTAGCGAAAGCGGCCCGCCTGGCACTCCGCTTCCAGTATACGATTGGTGGCAGCGATGACCCGCACGTCTGTTTTGACGGTTCCGCCACCAATTCGTTCCACTTCTTTTTCCTGCAGCACCCGTAACAGTTTCGGCTGCTGTTCCAAGGGCAGCTCTCCTATTTCATCGAGGAAGATAGTGCTTTGGTGTGCCTGTTCGAACTTACCGGTGCGGCGTTGCAGTGCGCCGGTAAACGCACCTTTTTCATGGCCAAACAATTCGGATTCTATCAGTTGCAGCGGCAGCGCAGCGCAGTTTACCTTCACCATCGGACGCGCCCGGAGGGCTGATAATTCATGAATGGCCTGCGCTACCACTTCCTTGCCCGTACCGGTTTCACCGGTTAGCAATACCGTGGCGTCGGTGGCGGCCACCTGCCGCACCTGCTGTACCACAGTCTGCAAAGCAGGCCCCCCTATCAATGGTCCGTATGACGTTGATAAATACGTAGCATCATGTTCTGACTGTTCACTTTTCATTTACTATCGGGTCAATGAGTTGCCGGGACAACTCCGGTTAACAATCTCCAATATTTCGTATATCCATTTGGGTAACTCCAAAATATTGGACGGGAGCATAGACCAACATCCTTTGTAAACAACTGGTTAACAATAACTTACTCACATGGCATAGTCATTGAATTCCGGATGGAAATTTTTAACCCGGAAAAAATTACAGAAGGTCTGTAATACAAACTGAAGCCCAAACAACACATACAAAAAATAATAGCAGATTTCAGCGATAGTAACAGGTAAAGATTTTTTACATCAATAGCAGGCTGGATTACACAAAAAAGATACCAGTTGGTCTCTGCAGGGATGCTATGCGCCTGTGCGAAAGCCTGTACGAACTTCTTTCCTGTTACGCCAAATATCCTGTCGTCTATGGCCGCACCGGCCAACACATAACCATCAAATCTATATGTTTAAAAACCTCATTTGTTATGCCTTACTTTACAGTTGACATCACGGAACAGGAACAATGGGACCAGCTCATTCATGCAGCGCACAGCTACGATTTCCACCATACCTGGTATTATCATCAATTGTCAGCGGGAGACAGCCATCCTTTTATTTTTGTATTTGAACAGGCGGGGCATTTTGTGGCAGTGCCACTGCTGAAGCGGAACATAGAAGACACGAATTATTTCGATTGCACTTCCGTGTATGGCTACGCAGGACCTGTTTCCAATTTGGATTTCAGCGACATCCCATTATCTTTGATGCAGCAGTTTTTGCAGACCTTCCTTCATTTTCTGAAAAAAGAGAAGATAGTGAGCGTGTTCACACGGCTGCACCCATTGATTCACCAGCACTTTCGGCCCGGCCAGACCGGCGGCCTGTATGACAACGGAAAAACAGTGACCATAGACCTTACACTGCCTGTGGAAGAACAGCGGCAGCAATACCGCAAGGCATTCCGTTCCAAGATCAACCAGCTGCGAAATAAAGGCTACAAGGTACGCCAGGGCATATACGAAGAAGATATTGCATCATTTGCAGCCATCTACCTGCAGAATATGCAGCGGCTGGGGGCTAATGCGAATTATCATTTTGATAAAAATTATTTCCGGCAGCTGTTACAGGCCACCTCGTTTCAAAGCAACATACTACTGGCCTCTTTTGAAGGAAGGGACACCGCCGGCGTGCTCACTACCTGTTGCAACAACATTATGCAGCTGCACCTGGCAGCCACGCATGAAGATTTCATTCACGACTCCCCCATGCGCCTGCTGGTGGAAGAAGCCAGTATTTTCGGGCAGTCCAAACGCATGCAGCACCTGCACCTCGGCGGCGGCGTAGGCGGGCAACAGGATTCACTGTTCCATTTTAAAGCAGGGTTCTCTGAACACTTCCTGGATTTCAAAACGTGGCGCCTGATAGCCGATACCGCCACGTACAAAGCCCTGACGCTGAAAAAGGCACCCACCATGCTCAGAACAGATCTGCCTTTTCCGGTTTACCGCTTTCTCTAGTTATAGTTGATAAAAAATTTTACCATATCTTTTTTTAAAACCTTCATGACTTATGCATTCCAACATCATCATAGCGATAGACTTTGACGGTACCTGCACTTATCACCGGTTTCCGATGATAGGGGAAGAAATTCCACACTGTATCCATGTGTTGCAGAGATTACAACAGCAAGGAGTAAAACTTGTCCTCAATACCATGCGCTCGGGAAAATACCTGAGAGATGCCGTAAAATGGCTTAATGGCAGGGGCATTACCCTGTACGGTGAAAACAGAAACCCGCTACAGCGCCGGTGGACCGGCAGTCCGAAAGTACAGGCTGATTACTACATCGATGACGCGGCACTGGGCTGCCCTGTGGAAGAAGACATCTTCGGAAGAGTATCTGTAAACTGGTATAAAATGGAAACCCTTTTGGAAGCGCGGCAGATACTCCCTGCGCGCGCCAGGGTCAAAGAAAAAGCCTGGTCACTTCAGCCAGCAAAGTAAGCATAGCTGTTCCTAAGTTAAAAAGCCTGCGATCACGCAGGCTTCTTTTTTACAATGTCATATGTAATACCGGGTAGGGTTTGCCCATAGCATCCTCTTCTGACCGGCCACTGACTTTAAAACCCATCCGCTCGTAAAAGCCCGCGGCCTGCCCGTTTTGTTCATTCACATCCACTTTACGAATGTTCAGATCAGTAATGGCATAGTTCACGAGATGCCTGCCTATCCCCTTTCCTCTTGCCGTATCATGTACAAACAACATCTCCAGGGAATCTTCGTGTACACCCAGGAAAGCCACCGGCATGCCTTTCTCATCCAACAACACATAGGTGTCCACCTGAGGGAAAAATGCGTCTGCCAGAAGTCCTTTGATGTGGTCAAAATCCTCCTCCTTTAAAAAATCATGGGTGGCCCTGACAGCAGACTCCCATATACGTACCATCTCCGGGTAATCTTCGGCGGTCGCTCTTCTTATCTTCATCTTCCAATGCTTTTAAAATCAATAATGAGTTTCTGTGTTTTGTACCAAATATCCAACGGTAAGTGTCATAAATGCCAAACGCCCCGATGGTAAATTTGTACTTCCTAATTCAAACAAAATGGATACAAACGTAATATTTTTCGGCATCATGGCAGCGCTGGGTTATATAGTGCTGCAATCTCTCTTCATCCTGGGCGTACGGGTGGCCGCAAAAGGCGCCGTGGAAAAACTGCCCAACGGAAAAGACAAGGACAGCGAAATGATCCTGTTTCCCATCTTTAAATACCTCACCCGCACAGCGTGGACAAAAATCTATTACAGCGACGGGCAGTTCGAACTGCTTATACAAAAACTACGGGTGCTGATGCCGGAATCACCCTTACAGACGGAAGATAACTACCTCCTGCTTCCTTTGGGCGATGCTTCCCGCATTCCCGTGCTAAAAGAGCTTAATAACATCTTACCAAAGATCGATGGGAAAATACAGGTGGAGGCAGATGACCACGGCGTCAGGTTTTTTAAGATAGACGAGGTGTTTAAAGTCAATAAATATCTACGCAAACCGGTCATCCAGTGCCCTATCTGCATGGCATCGTACTGGAGCGTGTTCAGCTACTGGATTCCTGTTATTTATTTCTACGGGTTTAGCTTCTGGGTAGTATACGCCGGCGTGATCAATATCTGCGCTGTGGCCAGTATGAACTGGCTGCTCTGGATGCGCGGTTCCGCTTACGAATCACAAATCATGAAAGGATAATTACAAGTCCTGCAAACTATTGCGGACCTGATATTACCGGCACAGCTACTCTATTTTCTTTGAGAAAGCCTGCCGGTAATATGTTTGTCCGGATTAATCTCCGTTCGTCTATGACAGCAGCTCCTTCAGTGGCAGCTGTGCACACGCCTTTACATTGCCTCTCCAGGCCACGAAGCCGTCCGGGCGTACCAGCAGGGCATCGCCGGGAGCGGCGCCGGTAGCTTCGGTCCACTGCGCCGCCAGGTCTCCATCTAACGGCAATACCTGTACGAATACACTATGCCCGTTCAGCATCTTCTGCCAGGGGGTGGTATCGCCATGAACAAAGAGCGTGAAACGTCCTTTCAGCATATCGAGGGTAGAGCGCTTACGTTCCTCATCCAGCCACAGATGCGGCACTCTTGTACCAGGGAGGCCATACAACACTTTATCTGCCGGCAATGGCGGACATTGCGAAGGCACCGTTACCGGGTATTGATAGTCCGGAATACCGATCAGCGTGCGGATGTTTTGTGTCAGTTCTATTTCCGGCTGCTTAGCCTTTTCGCCTTCCTTCGGAGGCGCGGTTACCGCCCGCTGCATGATCTCCCTGTCTTTCAGGATGCCGCGTTCATCTGCCAGCATGGCCGAAGACATGGCATTGGACAGGCCTATCGGCTGCCTTTCCGTGGTGTAGGAGTTCAGCAGCGAAGGGGCTGCATGGCCTTTTAACACCGCGGCTATTTTCCAGGCCAGGTTCTGCGCGTCCTGGATGCCGGTATTGGCGCCTTTGCCGCCGTATGGCGTCATTACATGCGCCGCATCACCGGCCAGGAAGATACGGCCGCTTTGCATGGTGTCTGCCACGCGGACGGTCATCTCCCAGGGCAATACGCTCAGGATACGGATTGGCAGCTCCGGCATGCCCAGCGCGGTATGTAGCAGATTGACCAGTCTTTCTTCCGTATAATCGGTCACCCGCTCCCCGTTTTCCGGATAATAACGTAACTGATACACCCACCGGTCGCTGTTATTGATGGCGGTCACAAATCCAATAATGCCCGGCGTATCGATGATGCAGATACTGAACTCCCTGTTAAGCACCAGTTCAGCCATGTCCGCTTCAAAGTAAATGTTGAGGAAATCGGCCAGCACGCCCGGACCGGCAACCGGCAATTGCAGTTTTTGCCTGACGGGGCTGCCGGCGCCATCTGCCGCGATGAGATAGTCGGCTGTGACGGTAGTCGTCTCACCGGTTTCCCTGTTTTGCAATACCGCAGTTACGCCACTATCATCCTGAGAAAAAGAAATCATCTCGGTATAAAACAACAGGGTGGCACCCCGCTCTTCGGCAGCGGTCCGCAGTACGGGTTCTGCAAGGTCCTGTGTACAACGGGCGCCGGATTCCGGCGTAAGCGCCGCCAGGCTCTCCAACCCTTTTAATTGACTGGGATAAGTAATAGGGCCTCCTTCCCGTGGTTTTAAACCCTTCAACGCTTCTGTCAGCGTATCGGCACGCAATACGCCCCAGGCCGGCCCCAGCGCCTTACCTGCTTCCCGCACGGCCTCGCCCACGCCCAGCTCCCGGAACAGCTCCATGGTGCGGATATCAAAACCCCTGGCCCTTGGATGGATAGAGGTGCTGCGGTGCCGTTCCACCAGCAACGGCCGGACACCCTGTTGTAAAAGAAATAAAGCCGCCGAAAGACCGGTAATACCACCACCGGCGATCAATACCGGCACATGCAGCTGATGTTGTGTTGTCATGAAAAAATGTTTTTACAAAATTGCTGGTTGAGCCGGGGGGCCCGGTGCATAAAACGGATAAATAAGTACCATTTTTGTAACCGTTTCATCCTACATTTGTCATGATGCAATCATCCGCTAACCATACCGCTGCTTTCAGAGACGCTTTCCTGATACCACAGGGAGAAGTGCACCAGTACCGGTTGCCGATGCCCGACATTGATGGCAGCGGCAGGTTTGTCCTCTGTGAGGATATGGCCATTGCAGATGGCAGCGTGGTGGCCGGTCCACCGGAATTTTCGTGGCAGCACTATAACGAAAAGACTTTTGTGGAGCTCAATTTTGTGATGGCAGGAAAGCTGTACCAAACCCACGAAGGGCTGATCTCCCGGCAGCTGTTCACACAGGGATATGCCAATATCCTGTTCAACCCCCGCTCCTGGGAAAAGAATGAACTGGCCGACGCCAAAGGTTTCCGTAACCTGGGCGTGCATATTACACCCGAACGGATGATAGCGCTGCTCAACAGCTACGCTCCGGAACTGCATCAGCTGACAGACAAAATAGCGAAGGGCACTCCTTTCGTCATACATTCCCCTGCCGCCTATTTCGCGCCACGGTTACAGCACACGCTGGACCATATATGGGAAAGCCCTCTTCCGCAAGGGCTGAAGCGGCTGCATTTTGAAACACAGGTACTGCAGTTGTTCGCGTTGCAATGTGAGGCTTTGCTTGCCTCTTCCAGATCCGCCACAAACCCGCTACGTGCCGCCGACCGCGAACGCCTCCATCACGCCCGGCAATACCTGTTGGAACACCTGGCGGCTCCTCCTTCTTTGGCGGAACTGTCACGCCTGTGCGGGCTGAATGAATTCAAGCTCAAAAAAGGATTCCGGCTGCTGTTCGGACAGAGCGTTTTCGGTTTCGTGAGCAACGAAAGACTGGAAGCCGCGCGGGAGCAGATACTGCAGGGAGAGCATAACATATCTGAGATCGCCTACGGCCTCGGCTATACGCATCCGCAACATTTCCACCGGGCGTTTAAAAAGAAGTTCGGCATTACACCCATGGGGCTGCTCAAATAATGATAATGGATATTCTGAAATACTACGGTCATCTTATGGCCACCAAAGAGAAGTGGCCCCTTTATGGCCCCTATAAAACCGTTTTGGCCCCTTTATGGCCCCTTTAAAGCCATTTTGGCCCCTTTCCATGACCCCTTTATCGTTTATACCAAAAGGTATAAAAAGTGCCTTTACCAGTAGTGCCTAATTTTTGAACAAGTTCCATTCCGATTAATAATTGTAAATCTCTTGACGCCGTTCTTTTAGATATTCCAGCTAACTGTTGGTATTCTATATTACTGATACGGCCATGTTCCAAAATATAAAACATCACCATTTCTAACTTTTTACTTAGTCCCTGACTTGCAATAAATTCCCGGGTATATCTATTCTTATAAAACACAATACTAAACCCACCTTGTTCCTCTACCATCAATGGCTCCGGCAACCCAGCCTCTACACAGGCTTCCACAATTCTGTTAATGCCCCTTCCCCACGACTCAATATAACCGGCTTTGTAGAATATATTGGCGATATTTCTGTTTCTTGGATAAGACGAGTGGTTCTCTTTTAATGCATCAATCTTGAGTTCTTCCGGGAGGCAGCCCGGGTTCCATAAGTGCAGGCGGTCGTCGAATACGCGGAGAAAGGTGTACGTACTTGAATAGTCTCTGTGTATGATGGCATTGCAGATCGCCTCCCTGAGTGCTTCCTCCGGATACTCCAGCGGTTCCAGCCGCTGCAGCCCGCTATAGGAAACAGGACGGATCAGGTACTTCCGGTCCAGTAACTCTATCACGCTGTCTGCCATACTGAAGATGTTGGTTTCGATCATGTCATGAAACAGCAGATCGTGGTTTGATTTTCCAAACCTGCCGATCTTAAAGCTTGCGGTAATGGAAACCCGCCCCAGGTGCTTCCCAAACAATAGTAGCGCCGCCTGTGAGCACTGTCCTGCGGGTGCCATCAGGCCCAACTTTTTCAGCAAAGACAGGGTGTTCAATTTTAACGCCTCCGCCGGTATACGTTCTTTCATCCTGGCTTTCCGGAGAAAAGTATCAATCGTTTCCCGGTCAAAATCCGCTATCGTAACTCCTTCTACCGGCAATTCCTCCCATTTTTTACCAATCTTTTTCAATAGAAGATTCTGCAAGGCTATTCCCTTCAGTTCCTGTTTGGTGCTGCCACTGCGATAGTGATAAACGCCATGATAAGCAATAGGGACCGTGCTTACCGGTACTACGATCTCAATATAGTAATGATGGTCCCGTCGATGAAGATTAACATCCACTACGAGCCCCAGGTGATTAACAGTCTTATTGGGTATTTCATCCATTAGCTTCTGATAGTCATCTACGCCTACTGCCACTCCGTTGTCATCAAAACCGATAAATAGTCTGCCTCCCTGGGCATTGGCAAAACCACAGATCCATTTGAGATGTTCATCCCTCCAGGATGTTTTGTATTCGATATTTTGTTGTTCAGGCATAACAATATGGATAAGGCGCGAAAGTATGGTTTGCCATCCCACTAAATCTCCTGTTCCCGTAAATCAGTCTGTATTAACAAATTTACCGGCCGTTGGACCACCCGACTGCCGTAATCTCACCCGTAAAAAGTCGCATTTACACAGCGTTCCCGTTAACTGCCGTTTGTACTTTTGTTGTACAAATCCAAACATTATGCGCAAGATCATCCTTGTTAATTTTATTACGTTAGATGGTGTTATACAGTCACCAGGGGGGCCGCAGGAAGATACCTCCGGCAATTTTCAATGGGGTGGCTGGGTAGCGCCTTTTGGAGATGATATGCTCCACAAGAAGCTGATGGCGGTGATGGAGCAGCCGTTCGACCTGCTGCTGGGCAGACGTACCTACGACATCTTTGCCGCCCACTGGCCTCATTATGATGACTTCGTCGGTAAAAAATTCAACGGTGCGGAAAAATTTGTCGTTTCCCATCACAACATTCCGTTGCCCTGGGAACATACGACATTGATTACCGGCGATGTGGTGGCCCAACTTCAGGCACTGAAAAAAACGGATGGACCTGATTTGCAAGTCTATGGCAGCAGCGGGCTGGTGCAAACACTACTGAAACATCAATTGGTGGACATCGCACATTTGTGGCTCCATCCTGTCACTATCGGTTCCGGCAAACGCCTGTTTGAAAACGGTACGCTGCCCGGCAGCTGGAAACTGACAGACGCCATTCCTACTTCCACCGGCGTGATCCTGATTACATACGAAGCGGCGGGAGCATTACAGACCCGCGCTATTGATGCGAAACCGCCATCTGCAGCGGAACTGGAGAGAAGAAAAAAAGTGCAGGAAGAAAATGTCAAATCATAAGGTATCAGTTCCTGCTTTGAGGGATTGCCTGTAGGCCAGCGGAGACATACCTGTCTTACTCTTGAACAACCGGTTGAAAGACTGTGGTTGCTCAAAGCCCAGTTTGTACGCGATATCAGCCACGCTCCACTCGCCGGCGCCCAACAGGTCTTTAGCTGTTTCCAATAATTTCCGGTGGATATGTTGTTGTGTGTTCAATCCTGTATTGGCCCGCAACAAATCGCTGAGATAATCGGGCGAAAAATGTAATTGCGCTGAAACATATTGTACGCTGGGCAATCCTGAACGGGAAGGTGCATCGCTGTCGAAGTACTGCAACAATAAGGTGTCCAGCCGGTTCAACAGTCCGTGGTCATCGTCGCGCTGTGCAGCAAACTGCCGGTGATAAAAACGGTTGCTGTAGTCGAGCAACAGCTCCAGCCCGGACACCAGCAGGTCCTGGCTGAAGCGGTCGGCCGGCGTGTCCAGCTCCATGCCTATCTGATCGAATATTTTAAGGACCACCGCCTTTTCTTTCTCCGTCAGATGTAATGCTTCCGACACGGCATACGAGAAAAAACCATATTGGCGGATTTTCTTCGCCAGCGAATGATGCCGGATAAGGTCAGGATGAAAAAAAATGATCACGCCTGAAAGGCTCTTTTCCGGAGAGGCGCCGGAGATCAGTTGCCCCGGCGCCATAAAGCACAGCCCACCTTCTTTGAAATCGTAGTAGTGCTGGCCATAACGGACCATGCCGTTGGTTTTATGAATAAAAGAAACCTTGTAAAAATTGAGCAAGATACGGGAAGAAAATTCACGCTGGAACTGCATCCCTTCGTAGCTGACATAACTGATCAACGGATGTTGCGGCGCCGGCAGTCCCAGTTCGTTGTGAAAAGAGGCGATATCCGGATATATCGCCGGTGATGGCATCGTTTTCTTCATGCCATAAAAATAACACATATCACGTCAATAAGGATCGTTCTCCTGCTGTGGCAGGATGGCGGGCAACACGGAGGCCTGTCCGTTGATCGTGGCGCCCCCCTGCGCTATATGCCGGGCGTTGGCCAGCAGGTTGTAGGGAAAAATGAGGTCCGGCGCTGACAAGGCATCCAGTGCTGCAATCACCTGTGGAGAGAGGGTTACCGCCAACGCCTGCATGTTCTGCTGCAATTGTTCCGTTGTGCGTGCGCCGATGATAGTAGAGGTTACGCCTTCCCGTGCCATCACCCAGGCCAGCGCCACGGCCGATGCCGGTACGCAATAGTCTGCCGCAACAGTGTTCAGCATGTCAATCACGTCATAGGCCTTTTCACTGACGGGCCCTGTAACTGTGCGTTTACTAAGGACCTCCCCCTTGTTCTCCCTGGTATATTTCCCCGAGAGAAGGCCCTGTTTCAGCGGAGACCATGGCATAACGCCCAGCTGCATTTCCCGGGCCATCGGTACCAGTTCCGCTTCCACCGTCCTTTCCAGCAGCGAGTATTCTATTTGCAGGCCGATAAATGCAGGCCAGCCCCTGAAATGCGCTATGGTCTGCGCCTCTGCGATCTTCCATGCCGGCGTGTCCGACACACCGATATACCTGATTTTGCCCGACTGTACCAGGCTTTCCAATGTATAAAGCGTTTCTTCTGTTGGTGTATGGGGATCGAAGGCATGCATCCAGTAGAGGTCTATATAATCTGTTTGCAGGCGGCGCAGCGATGCTTCGAGCGCCTGTACCATGGCTTTTCTGCCGGTACCGCCGCTGTTGGGGTCTCCGGGCCGCATGCTGCCAAAAAACTTGGTAGCGATCACCAGCCGGTCCCTGTTGACATTACTTTCTTTCAGATAATCCCCGATAATTTTTTCAGAATGCCCCCTGGTGTAAATGTTGGCTGTGTCTATCATGTTGCCACCCTGGTCCAGGTAGGCCGCCAGTATTTCTTTGGATGTTTCCGGTGAAGCGCCGTAGTGCCAGTCCGTTCCGAATGTCATGGTGCCCAGCGTCAGCGGGCTTACTTTCAGTCCCGACCGCCCCAGCGTACGATAATGTGTCAATTCCATCTTTTCTTGCTTTGACACAAAAGTCCGTCAACCGCAAAACGGTAAAGTAGCCGGATCAGGGATTAATATCACCGGAAACAGGAATTGCGCTTATTTGTCTGTTCAACTACCCTAAAGGAAAGGCTCATGCCTCTTTTATTATTTTTTTTATGACCACGATTTGCCCGAGATGATAATGCGTATGCTCGATGATGCCCGCCAGGTTGCGATACCAGGTGCCATATTTCCCATCCGTAAAATCTTCTGACAGCTGCTTTTCCTCCAGTCTTTCCACTAAACCGGCAAAGGACTCTGCCTGCACCAGTGTTTTGTTCACCAGCCGCTGCCAGTCTTCTTCCGATGTAACAGGTGGCAGATCGAAGCTCAATTTATCACTGGCCTGTAACGGTTCCCCCTGGAGGACTTTCAGCACCGCATCTACATAATAGTTGATATGAAACACCAGTACGGCTATAGTATTCAGGCCATTTATCCGGGTAGTGGCCACCTGCCAGTCGACATCAGCGAGTGTATCCTTCAGGTTAACGGCAGTCCAGTTCCCTCCGAAATGCACATCACGGAAATGTTTGGCTATTTGCTGTACAGTGGTCATCTTTTTTCTAAAAGATACAAATAATTCCTATTTGTAGTTCCCGTACGTGGGTGTTATCTTGTGCGGATTCAATATGGAAACAGGAACAATGACGACAGCAGCCCGGGCACATACACCCACCGGCAAACAACATTATGCGATACTGGACGGACTGCGGGGCATAGCCGCCATCGTGGTGGTGATCTTCCACTTCATGGAAATAGTATATACCGACTATAGCAAAAACTTTGCGGGACACGGTTTTCTGGCAGTAGACTTTTTCTTCTGCCTGTCCGGTTTTGTGATTGCCTATGCCTATGACGACCGGATGCCGCACCTGCGCCTCCGCGATTTCTTCCGGACACGGCTGATACGCCTTCATCCGCTGGTAGCGCTGGGCGCTGTACTGGGCCTGCTCACCTTTCTGTTTGATCCCCTGATGGCCCCTCCCGCCAGCTACAGCTTAGGTAAAATAACCATGTTGTTTATCACCACCCTGCTGCTGATCCCCTACCCGGTAATGCCGGAGCGTTTTTTTAACCTCTTCTGTATGAACGCCCCCGCCTGGTCTCTATGGTGGGAATATATCGCCAATGTCTTTTACGCCCTGGTATTATGGCGCCTTCGCCGTAACACACTGCTCGCACTGGGCCTCATAGCCGCAATGCTACTGGGCATAGTAGCCTGGAAAGCCGGTAACCTGATGGGCGGCTGGAGCAAAGACACCTTCTGGCAGGGCGGCGCACGACTGTTTTATTCCTTTACCGCCGGTATGCTGGTCTACCGTTTCCGGCTGATCATCCCTAACCGCCTCGGTTTTCCCGGCGTCACACTGTTATTGCTGCTGGCGCTGTTCATGCCTTATTTTCCGCACAACTGGCTGATGGAGCTGGTCATTGTGCTGTTTTATTTCCCGGCACTGGTGGCCCTCGGCGCCGGCGCAAAGCTGGTACCCTGGCTGGAAAAACCCTGCACGTTCTCCGGAAAAATCTCCTACCCGCTATATATGACCCACTACGGCTTTATGTGGATCTTCGCGCATTATCTCGAGACATACAAACCGGATATGTCCACCCTGGCGGTAGTAATACCGGCTGGCGTGGTGGGCCTGATTACATTAGGCTGGGCAGCGATGGCAGGATACGACGAACCTGTTAGAAATTATCTGAAAAAACGGTCCCAGGGCTGAAGCCCTCGGCTACGATTAGATTTCTATTTCTTTCGCCGGAAAGGCTGATCAACATTGAGGCATTGGCTTTTTGCCCGATGCCCAAGGCTTTCAGCCCTGGGTTTTATGGATTTATTCGTTTGATTCGTTCGTTTGATCCACTCAACCCCGCTCCACTCTTCAGGCTTGTCCACCCGGTTTACTTTCCCGATCCATCGGCAACCTGCCGTCGGTTTCAACACCTCCCTTTCTGCCCATTCCTCCGCCCCGCTATCCTGCCAATCTCCCGACGCAGCAAGGCTTTTCACGTTGTGTCCGCCAACCCCTGCCGTTCTTTCCGCTGACTGTTGACCAAATTAATTTGCCACTCCAAAAACTTTTATTATGTTTGAACATATGAACATTAAAAAATAATGGGAACGGGGAAAAAAATAGCGATCGACATTGGCGGCAGTCATGTATCTGCCTGTATAGTAGACACCACTTGTCCCGGAGCGGCTCCGGAAACGATCATCACCAGAAGTTTGCAGGCCGGCGGCAGCGCAGCGGACATCATCTCCACGATAGCTGGCTGTATCACGGCGTTTAAAGACACCGCAACTGACGGCATCGGGATAGCGATGCCGGGGCCGTTTGACTATCAGCAGGGCATCAGCGCCATCACCAAAGTAGGCGGGAAATTCGGCCGCCTTTTTGGACTGCACGTACGACAGGCATTGCAGGACGCTGCCGGCACCGGCGACCAGCCTGTCCATTTCAACAACGACGCCCACTGTTTTGCGATCGGCGCCCGGCATATACTGGGCCTCGGCGGTGAAAAGGCCATACTGCTGACACTGGGCACGGGCTTCGGATCGGCGTTCCTGGAAAACGGGGAACTGGCCCAAGGCCCTGCAGGACTGGCTTCCGCCGCCTTCTATGATTGTCCCTTTCAGGATGGGCTGGCAGACGACTACTTCTCCACCCGCTGGCTGCTGAACACTTTCCAGCAACAGACAGGCGTGATGGCCCCCTCTGTGAAAGCAATGGCGGAACAATATGAAACAATAGCCCGGCCGGTATTTCACGCCTTCGGCGGAAACCTGGGCGCTTTCCTACGGCCCTGGCTCTCTCAATACGGTTGCACTGAGCTGGTGATCGGCGGTAATATCGCCCGCGCCTATACGCTGTTCTCCGGTCCGCTGGAAGAACAGCTCAGCGATCTCCCTGTAAAAATTACCTACTGCCAGGACACTGAACGCTGCATTCTGGCAGGAGCCGCCATGGCGCCCGCTCTGCCGGAACCTGCGGAACTACGGCGCACCAGCCAGCCACTGCTACCGGTTTCAATAACGAATAACAGCGAAGACACTTATACCGTCTTCCCTTCTTTCCATACAGATCATCCGGTACAGGCGGGCTACGCCTCATTGGCAGCCGCTATCAAAGAAGATAACCTCCTTATCATAGACGGCTATGAAGGCGTGCTGTGGGAACAGTTCAGAACAGCGCTCCACCAGGCACTGCTCGACCATAACCGGACCGTTTACTGGTACCATGCCGGCGCATGCCTGCAAACGCCTGCTGCCATACACTCCATGCTGGAAGGATATTCCGGCACGCCAGATCCTGTATTCGGCAAACGATTTGACGGCAGCCTGGCCGACTTTTTTGATGCGGAAAAATTATCTTTAATACAACCGGAGAATACAGGCGGCCTGCATATTATCTACGGTACCGGCGCTGCCCTTACCGGCATCAAAGGGAAATTACTGTACGTGGACGTGCCTAAAAATGAGGTCCAATACCGCCTGCGCGCCGGCAGCGTTACCAATATCGGCACACCAACGTATACGTATAAACGTTGTTACTTCGCCGATTGGCCGGTATTGAACAAACACAAACAGTCCTTGTTACCGCATATCGATATGATCATCGACGGTCAGCGGCCGGACACCATCACCTGGATGCAGGGCGGGCAACTACGTGCATCCCTCGACGTGATACTCACCCGGCCTTTCCGCGCCCGGCCCTGGTTTGAAGCCGGCGTATGGGGCGGCGACTGGATGAAAAAACACCTGCCAGGCTTGAACCCCGATGAAGTAAACTATGCCTGGTCCTTTGAACTTATCACACCGGAAAACGGGCTGGTACTGGAAGGCAGCGGTAACCTGCTGGAAGTCACCTTCGACATGCTGGCATTCCACGACAACCACCGGCTGCTCGGCAAAGCCGCACCACGCTTTGGTACCGCTTTCCCCATCCGCTTCGATTTCCTCGATACGTTCAACGGCGGCAACCTGTCCATACAGTGCCACCCTCGCCCGGAATACACGCTGCAACATTTCGGTGAAGATTTCACACAGGACGAAACCTATTACATACTCGATTGTGGACCTGACGCCGAGGTGTACCTTGGTTTCCAGGAAGACATACAACCCGCTGCCTTCAGAGGCGCACTGGAAGCGGCCATCAACGGGGGTACGCCACTACCCGTTGAAAAATACGTACAGCAGTTCACCGCCAATAAACACGATCTGTTCCTGATCCCTAACGGTACGGTACATGCCTCCGGCAAAAACAACCTGGTACTGGAGATCAGCAGCACGCCGTATATTTTCACCTTTAAGATGTACGACTGGCTGCGGACAGACCTGAACGGCCGTCCACGCCCTATCCATCTGGACCGCGCATTCGACAACCTGTACTTTGACCGGAAAGGCGCAACAGTGCCAGATACATTGATATCCCAACCACAGCTGCAGGAAGAATGGCCATCCGGCAAAAAATGGCAGCTGCCTACCCACCCGGAACATTTCTATACGGTAGACCGTTATGAGTTCTCCGGTGAAATGCACATACCCACCAACGGGCAATGTCATATCTGTATGCTGGTAGAAGGCCATCAGCTGGATGTTACCGCCGGTGACGGCACGCAGCGTTTTCAGTATGCGGAGACCTTTGTCATTCCGGCAGGGGCGGACAGCTATACCTGTCGTTATGAAGGCGAAGGCAAAGCCATGCTGGTAGTAGCTTATGTAAAAGACAACTATTGCTGATTCAAATATTTCACGTCATGGGAAACAGTAACACACGCCTGTTCATCACTACCGTCACCCTGATCGCTGCATTGGGAGGCCTTCTTTTCGGCTTCGACATTGCTGTTGTCAGCGGCATTATTCTTCCCGTAAAAACACAATACCAGCTGACCGCCTCACAGGAGGGCTGGTTCGTTTCCTGTGCCCTGCTGGGATGCATTGCAGGCGTAGCTTTTTCCGGCGCGCTGAGTGACCGCATCGGCCGCAAGAAAGTACTGGCCTTGGCAGCATTCCTGTTTTTGGTCAGCGCCATCGGCTTTGCCGTGTCTGCCACCTATCCCCTGCTGATATTTTTCAGGGTGCTGGCAGGCATGGGCGTAGGAGTGGCCTCTAATATATCGCCGCTCTACATCTCGGAGCTGGCGCCGGCTTCCCGCCGGGGCCGGCTGGTCACATTTTACCAGTTGGCCATCACCATCGGCATACTGGTGGCTTATTGCTCCAACCTGGCGATACAACGGCACGCTGCTGCAGCAGGTGATATGCCCGGCGGATGGCTGCACCGGCTGTTTGTCACCGAATACTGGCGGGGCATGTTCCTCGTCGGCGTAGTGCCTGCCGCCGCGTTCTTTGCGCTGCTGGCCATTGTGCCGGAAAGCCCGCGATGGCTGGCCCGCTTTGGCCGTCAGGCGGAAGCGCTGCACATCCTGGAAAAAATCAACAGCAGCCAGGCGGATGCGGTCAATGAACTGCAGGCCATCATGGCGGTATCTGCCGATCAGGCCAACGGCGGACTGCGTGCCCTGTTGCAGCCACCGCTGCGGCATTTGTTGGTAATGGCCTGTGTATTGACCGCCTTCTCCCAGTTCAGCGGCATCAACGCGGTGATATATTACGGTCCTACTATCCTGCGCGCTTCCGGCGTAGTGGCAAATGACACGCTCCTGTACCAGGTGATGCTGGGCGCCGCCAATATGCTTTTCACTTTCGTGGCCATCTGGAAAGTAGACAGCCTCGGACGCCGTCCGCTGTACCTGGCAGGCTCCATCTGCGCCGCCGCCGCCCTAACGTTAACGGGCATATGCTTTTTGCTGAAGGTCAACGGATGGCCGTTGCTGGTACCCATCACATTTTTCCTGCTGTTCTTCGCCTTTTCGCTTGGACCACTGAAATTTGTGATTGCCACTGAAATATTTCCAACACCGGTGCGGGGCCTCGCCCTCTCCATCTGTATCCTGGTGATGTGGATCTCTGACTGGCTGCTCAACCTGCTGTTCCCCCTCATGCGGGAAGGCATGGGCATTGCCGCCACTTTCTTCCTGTTTGCCGGCTGTTGCCTTTTCTCTTTTTTCTACGCGAAAAAATACCTGTTTGAAACCAAAGGCCAGTCGCTCGAAAACATCACCATCAAAGAAAAAACGATCATCCACCACTAATCATTTGTTATGAGAAAAATATTCTGTTGTGTCACGGTTTTACTTGCCAGCGTACTGGGCGCCTCCGCCCAGAAAACGGTACCCTATCTCGGCAAGGTAGACTGGATCAATGGCTACGACCATGAAACGGAAGGCGAAAGCATGCGCTATTATTCTGCTTTCCCCGACTATGCCACTACGGCGCTGCTCACACGCGCTACCGACGGCCACAAGGTGATGGCATGGGAAACTGCCGCCGTTCCAACACGCGTCAAAGGCCCTTATGTGTACTTCAGCTGGGTGGCAGGGCACTCGTCCGCTACCAGTAGTGGTGACCGCCACTTCGACCTGTACGTGGACGGGGAAAAACTGCTGACCTTCACCACCAAACCCGGCAACCAGTCGCCCACATGGACATTCGGCGCGCCCGACAGCAGCCGCATCGTGTTTCAGCAACTCCGTAAAGACGGCGCCAACGACTCCCATGGCCTGATGTTTCTCCGGCTGCCGGTAAGCCGCATCACACCCGGCAAACCGGTCAAACTGAAAATCATCGGTCAGGCGCAGCAAAGCAATGACTGGCTCATGACCTTCAAATTTTCTTTTGAAGAAAAGGTGGACATCCACCCGCAGCCTTTTATACTTAAAAACGGACAACAGCCGGTAACGCTTACTGCGCTTCACTTTGGCACGCCACGTACCTTCAGGGTGACCGTGGACGGCAAAAAAGTATATTCCTTCCCGGTAGCCGACGGCGTCAATAATTTCGACATCCCCGTTCCTGCCGTGAAAAAGACGGACAGTATTCGTGTAGTCGTTGCCGATGCCGGCAAAGTGCTGGCAGACCGCTTCGTTACCCTGAAACCTGTCACCTACCGGGAACTGCATTTTATACACCACTCCCATACAGACATCGGCTACTCGCACCTGCAACCGGAAGTGCTGAAAATACACCTCCGCAATATCAACGACGCATTGGACATGATAGTCGCCACCCGCAGCTATCCGGAAGAAGCCAAGTTCAAATGGAACATAGAATCCCTGTGGGCGGTAGACCATTTCCTGCAACAGGCCACACCGGAGAAAAAAGCGGCGTTCATCCAGGCCGTGAAAGACGGCGACATCTGCCTGTCAGCTTTGTACGCCAATATCCTTACCGGCCTTACCCTGCCTGAAGAAACCTTCCACTACACCGACTTCGCCGCACAGCTGCGCAAAGCCTATGGCCTCCACATCCCCAGTGCCATGATCTCCGACGTGCCGGGCTATACCTGGAGCACAGTGACGGCGCTGGCCCAAGGCGGTGTGAAATATTTCTCCAGCGGACCTAATTATCTGGGTGAAAACCATCCTTACCTGGGCGACCGTGTAGGCCACTTTGTGCGCAGCTGGGGCGATAAGCCCGTATGGTGGGAATCACCTTCCGGCCAGGAAAAAATACTGTTCTGGACAGGTGGCAAAGGTTACTCCTCCTGGCATGGCACCGCTCCCGGCGCCGTTTTCGAAAGAGGCCCGCAGAAGATAGCCGCCTACCTCAATGAGCTCGACGAGAAACATTACCCTTATGATATTGTTCAGTGGAGATACAATGTGGTAGCCGATAACGGGCCGATAGACACGTCTGTGTCCCGTTTCGTTAAACAGTGGAATGAAAAATATTCATCTCCCAAAATTGTACTCAACACCACCGATAAACTCTTTGAAACTTTTGAACAGAAATATGGTAAAGACCTGCCCGTGGTAAAAGGGGACATCACCCCTTACTGGGAAGATGGCGCCGGCTCTACGGCCAGGGAGGAAGGACAAAACCGTATCAACAGCCTGCGTTTGTCTCAACTCACCAACGCCTATGCCATGCTGGCCCCCGGACAATTTAATGCGCAGCAGTTCTACCATGCCTGGACCAACGTCCTGATGTTCCATGAACATACCTGGGGAGCGCATAATAGTATCTCCCAGCCGGACGTACCGTTTGTAACAGAACAATGGCGCATCAAAAAGCAGTTTATGCTGGACGCCGACAGTATCATCAACATCCTTAGCACTCAGCTGTTCCAACCTTTTACCGATGAACAGTCCCGCAGCATAGCAGTAGTGAATACGCTCTCCTGGCCCCGTAGCGGACCAGTGAAAATCAAAGTCAGCGGAAAATCCGTGAAAGACGCACGCGGCCGGAAATACCCGCTGCAACGCCTCTCCGATGGTTCCTTCGTATTCCTGGCCAGTGACGTGCCCGCCTTCGGAACAGCCGTGTACACGGTGAGCGATGAGCCGGCAAACACCGCCAACACCCTTAAACAGACCGGCAACACCCTGTCCAACGGCAACGTTGCCGTCACCTGGGACAACAACGGCAGCATCACCCGGCTTGCCGCGAAAGACGGTCACAACTACGCCGGCACTTTCCGCGGGCAGGGGCTGAACAGTTACTGGTACGTACCAGGACAGAACCCCGCCGATGCGGAGACTAATCAGCCTGTACAGGCACAGGTCATTGAAAACGGTCCGGTGGTAACGACCGTCGTGCTGCGTGCGCAGGCACCAGGCGCCAACGCGTTGGAGAAAAAACTGACACTCTATGCCAACAGCAACGTGGTACTGATTGAAAACATCATTGACAAAAAACCGGTCAGACAAAAAGAAGCGCTGCATTTCGGGTTTCCTTTTGAAGTGCCTTCCGGGCAAGTGACGCTGGACGCAGGTTACGGCACCATGCGTTACCTCCAGGACCAGCTGCCCGGCTCCAATATGGACTTCCTGTTCGGCCGCAGATGGATGGACATCTCCAACCAGTCCAACGGCTTGCAGTGGATGCTGCTGGAAACGCCGATGGCAGAACCAGACAGCATGATCGATGAACGTTTACAGGTAGTCCAAAGCCATAAAGAATGGCGGACGAAAGGGCAACCGACCAGCCGCTGGTTTTCCTATGTCATGAACAACTACTGGCATACCAACTATAAAGCCGACCAGTCGGGTAGCAGCAGCTATCATTATGCGCTGCAGCCACATGGCCAGGCTGACGGCGCCGCGCTGGAAACCGCCGCTGCGGACTTCACACAGCCGCTCATTGGTTTCCCGGTGAAGAAAGGCGCTACGCTCCAGGCAGGGCTGTTCCGCCTGACCAATACCGCCGTGGTGGCCACCGCCATTGTACCACAGGAAAACGGTCAGTATATGGTACGCCTCTTTAACCCCGGAAAGACCACCCAAAGCACCGGATTTGACTGGGGCACGCTGAAGCCTGCACGAATGAAGATAGTCAGGAATGGTGAAGAGAAAGACGCGAAGGCGACTGTTAGCCTGCCTGCGATGGGAGTGGAAGAATATCTGCTTATTCCGTAATTCAAATCGTATAAAAGAAAATGCCGGATGAAAATCATCCGGCATTTTTTATTTACAGTTGTGGTCTTTTTAGTTCGATACTATACGTAAAACAATCACTCCGGTACCAGCAGATGTTAAACTCCAGCGGTCGCCGGCCCGCGTCCAGCACTACTCTGCGGCGTTCCAGCACCGGGGCGCCTTTTTTGATTTTCAGCAGCCCGGCGATTTTTTCATCCGCTCCTATCGCCCTGATTTCTTCCTGTGAATATACAGGCACCACATGAAAATCCGCGTCCAGCATCTCATACAGCGGGCGGTCAAAATTCTCCTTGCCGGTAAGGCCTATCCTGGGATGAAAGAAAGATTCAAAATACACCATGGGGCTTTTTTCCGTACTGCGGATACGTTCCAGGCACACTACCGGCTGCACCGGCTCCGTTTGCAGCATCTTCGCCACTTCCTCTCCCGCTTTCAGTACCGACACTTTGCTCTTCAGGGTTTTGAAAGGAATGCCTTTGTCTTCCATTTCATGCGTGAAGCTGTACCAGTTATCGAGGTTCGTCGTGATCTTTTTCTTTTTCACTACGGTGCCATACCGCTTCTTTCTTTCCAGCAGCCCATCTTTAACCAGGTTGCCGATGGCCATGCGTAAGGTGTTCCGGGAAATGCTCCATCGTTTGGCGAGGTCTGTTTCCTTTGGAAAAATGTCTCCTTCCCGGAAATAATCCTCACGGATCAGCTTCCGTAATAGCTCTTCCGCCTGCTGATGCAGGGGAATTTTGCTATCGTGGTCCAATAAAGGTATCTTCGTCATATATGTACGAACATATCGCTTTTTTGCGACCGGGAAAAATTTTTATGCCTGGAAGCTGAGAGGCGACGCCTTACTGAGGCAGCCATTCTTTCATTTCTTCTTTCTCTGCCGGCAGTCCCATATAACTTTGCAGGTAGGTGTATATACCCATTTCGCGGGACAGTTTACGGAGGATGTATTGCTGATTTTCACTCAGCGAATCCCACGCAACTTTCGTCAGGCTTGCCCAGTGTTCAGAGAAGAAACGAGCCACCAGGTACTCTGCCATGATCTGATGTGGCAGCCATCGGGGCCCGTCAGTGGGATATTTTTTACTATGGTTTCTTTGAAATTTGATCGCCTGCAGGACCACTTCGATCTCTTCTTTACTTTCCCGTTCATGCAGGAGAACGCCCGCACAGGCCATTGCGGCGAGGTATCCATCGGCCCAGGGATGACCGTCGTATTGTTGTTCCTGCGATTGCAATAAGAGCTCTCCTTCCACCACGTCTTCCGTAGTAGGGGTAGCGAACAACCGGGCGATGTTCAGATAATGCCCCGGAATCACCAGGCTTTCCGGCAGCTGTGCCACACGTTGTTGCAATACAATCGCTGACCCTATCAACAGGTTTTCCAGCGCCGCGTCGCCTCTGGCGGCTATCAGTTCCCTGATGGCAACGATCTTTTCCAGGGCAGCTTCCGGTGTTTCCACATAAAGGGCCAGTAAGTAGAGTTTCACAGCGAGCGCACTCACAGCAGGGTTTTCATCCGTAATAATATCCCGGACGAGGTCCGCATGTTTCCTGATTTCATCGTAGTATTCGAGGCGTTTGTTCATGCTGGCATCCGTCTGCTCCTTTGTCGTATATACGTCACCGATAAAGTCCAGTTTTATAGGCTTCAGTCCCAGCAGGCGATAGCGGAGATATAAATGTTTTTCTGCTATGTCGGTGAAAAACTCCAGTACCTCGGCGCGGTAATGCAGTTTACGCGTTTTCGTTAATACCAGCAACGGGTACACCAGTTTCAATATGACTGGCAGTGCATGGAACTGATGATAGGTCTTTGCCAGTATTTCGCCCAGCAGCTGTTGTTCTTCTTCCTCGGGAACACCGGCTGCCAGCGCCTCAAATGCTTCCCCTATGTATTCACACGTATCAAAATGATCTTCTTCCGCTGCCCAGTCAACCGAGGCCACATAGTCTTTCAGTGACTGTAACAGTGCTGTGTCATTATTTACATTTGCCATATTTCCTGATTTTAAATTTGCCTTTATCAGACCATGTATAGATGATGCGCATATTGTGTTTTTCCGCCAGTTCCGTTAACGCCTTATCACAGCCGCCATCTACTTTTTTACAAGGCGGCAACGGGAATCGTAACAACCAGTAACCGGCTTCCGGTTCACCGAGGGATTTGATCACGAGTGTTTTTCCCTGAAGCTCCTCCGGTGGTATTTTAGATATATGGTCTTTGAGGAGATAGTATTCCGAGTGCCCTTTCACCCCATGTTCTGTCCACACTTTTTCTGTTTCCTTGCTGCCGATCTGACCGAAATTGGTGCTTTTACCTGTTTGCGGATCCACCAGTCTCGCCAGGATCTGGTGCAGTCCCAACGGGTCAGTAGCAGTGAGCACATCATCCACATAACCATAAAGCTTAATACCTGCGGCCGTTCTGATAGGGTCCTGGCTGATATAGACGCCATCCTCCGGGCTATAGTAGCGGAAACGGTTATAGTATAATCCGGTTTCCCTGTCTTCATATTGTCCGGGGTAACGGAATGGTATAAACGTGCTATCACCTGCTAACTTACGTACTTTGCCATATATATCCAACTCGCATTCCCACACCTTCTCTCCTGTTTCATCGTATGCCGCGCAAGGCGTGCCCAGGTAATCATTGATGATTGAATACTGTTTGCCGCCGGCTATTTTTGCGGCGGGCGAAAAGGTACCATCTTCAAATACCCAGGTGATCAGCTGTTCGGCCGGCACCGGTTCCGGGTGGCTTTGTTTCACCTCGCCCCATTCATCAACAGTCAGTACCGGGCGCTCTTTCGCAGGGTAATGCCATTCGTGCAACAGCTGTCTGCCGTCCCACACAAACCGGGTGATAATGCCGTTATATACTTTTTCGATACGGCGGCCCAGCGCATCATATTTAAATTCCACGGTCCTGCCATCGGGGCGGGTGACTTTCTTCAGCATGCCGTTGCCACACCAGTCGTATTCCCAAACGTTGCCCGTAGCAGAGATGATTTTCCGGGTAAGGTTACCTTCCGCGTCATAGACATACCGGGCCTGCTCTGATGCTGTCAATTGCCCGCCGGCTGCATATTTACGGCCGCTGCGTGTTTGTTCGCGGAACAGGTTTCCCGCTTTATCGGCGGTACGGTAGTCATAGGTCCCGTCTTCATATTGCGCCCAGGCGAGATTACCGAAATCATTATGCCCGAACTTGACAGTGGCGCCGTTCATGCCGTTGACGATGCTTCTAAGCTGCTGTGCCGCATCCCAGCGGTAATAACGTTTGCGGCTTTCCCTGCCATTGCCGGCCACGATATGCGATGTTGGCATTCCTGACAGGCCGTAGCTCCAGCTGCTTTTAATACCGCCCGGCAATATGCGTTCCAGCTCCTGGCCGGTAGCACTGCGTTGTATGGTGGCGCTCCAGAGGCCTTGTATTCCTTCCATCGCCGCCGTTATCCCTGTCAGGTCGCCCAGTGCATTGCGGGCCATCCGGACCTTTGCGCCCAGGCTGCTTTCCAGGCCCTGGCGGCGGCCACTGGCATCATAGGTGGCTGCAACGGTATAACCGTTCTGCCATTCCATCGTTACACGGCCGGCGCTGTCGCGTTGCAACCGTACGGTACTGTGTTCATTGGCAGCGGAAATCAATTGTCCGCTACCGTTATAGGCAAATATTTCTTTGGTGCCGTCGCTATGTTCAGCCCTGGTAAGCCGGCCGTTGTAGTCATATTCACATTCCGTCCAGCGGCCGCCGGGCCGTTGAATGCGAATGATATTACCGGTGGCGTCCAGCTGGTAATGGCGTGTCAGTCCGTCGAAGCCTGTTTCCTGGATAATATCGCCCCGCCGGTTACGGCCGAAACGATACATCTCTCCGTGTTCGTTGACGAGGCTGGTCAGCTGCTCGTCCCTGTTATATACCAGGTGTACTTTGGCACCGTTTTGTTCCTTCATTTTGAGGCTGCCCAGCGCCGTATAGGCGAAACGGGCATGCTGGTATTTATCCTGTACTTCCACTACTTCATCGTAAGCGTTGTAGTGAAACAGTATGCGGTTGTCGTCAGGCAATTCAATTTCGGTCACCCTGCCGAGGGCATCATAGCGGAAAGTCTGTTGTTGTTCATCCGGGTTGCGGTTGGCCACGCACCTGCCCCATACATCGTACTGCCAGGTGGCATGACCGCCATCCGGCAGGGTGATGGACGCAAGGTTATAATCTTCATCATATTCCAGTTTTGTGATGCGTTCCTGTTCATCTTCCGCCTTGTATAACATCCGGTGTTTATTATAACGGAAGATGGTGATGCGTCCGTCAGGTTCCGTGAGGGTATGCAACAGTCCTTTATCAGGCCCTTCACTGTAATAGATAAAGGTGCGGCTTCCGCCGCCGGGTTCTGTGGCCAATATCAGCCGGTCTTCATCATCATAACTGAAAGTATCCGCCGTACCGTCGGGATGCACAATGCCGGTACGGTTTCCCCGGTCATCATAAGTATAACCGGTGAGCCCCGCTTCTTCATCGATCTCTCTGTATATCTCCCCGTCTTCGGTGTATTCCGTATAGCGGGAGTAGCCCAGCGGATCTTTTATCTGAGTCACCAGGTATTCCGGTGTGTAATAATACGTTGTCGTTTGTCCTTCGGCGTTAGTAACGTGGTTGTAGCCTGCTTCCGGATGGTAGGTGATGTGGCCTTCCATGACGCCATTATCGCCGCGGGTATGGATACAGCGGCCTTTGCCATCGTATTCCCAGAAAAACGAGTTACCGTTACGGTCCGTTTTCTTCACCATATGATGGTGTTGGTAGTGTATATAGGTAGTTTGCCGGAGCGCATCTGTGATCTCTGTGAGATCGCCGTCCTCGTTGTAGGCATAGCTGACCAGTCGCTGTACATGGTCCCGATGATGGGCTATCACCGCCGTTATACGGCCTTCCATATCACTATCGATATGCAGGTGCCGGCCAACGCTGTCGATGACACGCAGTAATGTCCCTTTGCTGTTGAAATGGAAACTGATGAGAAAACCCGCTTCATCGCTGATGGCCGCCAGCCGGAATTCCGGGTCCAGCGGGCGCAGGCGTTTAAAAAGATAGTATAGCCGTTCCCGGTGGTCGAACAGCTGGTATTCATCCTGGCTGGTGCGGGTCAATGTCATTTTTTCGTGGCGGTTATATTCGTTGTCGCCGGTATAGGGCAGCAGGTCAAATACCACGCTGCGGCCGTCTCCCAGCAGTAACCCCGTGGCTTCTTCCGCCGTAAACTCCAATATCCGCATATCGAAGGCCAGATGGTTGCCATGACCCAGCAGTCCGTGGTGCGCGCTGTCACTGTTCCAGGAACGGGCCCACCGCAACGGAACAGGGCCGGGCAGTTCAAAATCGACGCCGTCGTAGATAACAATGCCCTGTACCAGGTCTACCGGTTCAAAGCCCAGTTTACACAGTGTGCGGCTGAGCTTATCGCTGCCACCGATCTTTTTCTGGTGTGCCAGATTGAATTTGGTGATTTTGTTTTTCGCTTTTTTAGCGGCCTTGCCCAGTTTCTTCATGCCTTTTCCCAGTCCTTTCATCATGGCGCCGAAACCGAACGACATGACCAGGTTCAGCAAAGCGCCTGCCCAGTCGGGGACGAAAGGACCGCCCACCATCACCGGTTTACCGAAAGAGAGCGGGATAGAAAAAGAGGTAGGCAGATATAGGCTGGGAATGGGTTTGAATTTCTTTCCCGGCGTCAGCGACAGTGGCAGGCCAATATCATTGCAGGTCATCAGCATATGGCCCGAAGGGCTCATCAGATTACCTTCCACCTTCACTTTTTTACTGCCGAAGAAATTCACGGAATCATGGCCTATCATAGGCGCCAGCAGAAAAGGGCCGCCCATGGGAATATGAAACAGGAAAATCAGGAATCCGGAAGTATCGCTTTTCCCTCTCGGCACATGGTTGATTTTTGTGGTGGCACCAATGAACGGGACATAGTCCATCGGGTCTACCACCAGTCCGATGAACGGATGAGGCAGCGGAATAGGAAATCCAAACAGGATCACAATATGAAGATCCAACCCTAAAACAGGCGTAAAGTGTTTATTACTGACCAACATAGGTTAATGCGTTCTCGTTATGAAAGGTTTTTCGGCAGGAACAGGGAGTAAAAAGACATGGTTTATAGGTATAAATATAGCAAGTATATCCTATTTAATTGCATTAACATCGCAGCGAAAATATAAGCATCCGATGAAATTTCTTACCAAATGGTAATTGCCGGTTGACGTGGCCGTATCAATTTTGTTTAAAATTAAAATCATGAACAGCCAACGTGTTTTACTAACCGGCGTGACCGGCTTTCTGGGCTCTCATACCGCTATCCGGCTGCTGGAAAAAGGATACCAGGTGACAGGCACCCTCCGGGATATGGACCGCGCGGCGGCCATCAGGGAAGTGATCGCCCGGCATACCGCTCATATTCACCGTTTAACGTTTGCACAGGCCGACCTGCAGGATAAATTCCAATGGTTTGAGCTGACAAAAGGTATCGATTTTGTACAGCATGTGGCCTCCCCTTTTCCCCGGGAGTTGCCCGGACATGAGGACGACATCATTGTCCCCGCCAGAGAAGGCGTGTTAAACATTCTGACAGCGGCAGCCATCAACAAGGTAAAACGGGTAGTACTGACCTCGTCCAGCGCAGCCGTTACACATGGCAAAACACCGCAACAGCTGGGGAAAGTGTATACCGAAGCCGACTGGAGCAACGTCAACAATACCAAAGATCTCACCCCCTACTTTAAAAGTAAAGCGATAGCAGAAAAGGCAGCGTGGGACTTTATCCGGGAAGACCAGTCGGGCCTGGAACTCGTGACCGTTTTACCCGGCGCCATCCTGGGACCAGTGCTAGAGAAGGATTTTGGCACTTCCGCCAATATCGTTATCAAGATGCTGGACGGCAGCATGCCCGCCCTTCCCAAAATAGGATTTGAAATAGTGGACGTGCGCTCCGCCGCCGATGCGCTTGTCCTTGCCATGGAAATACCGGAGGCGGCGCATAACCGCTACCTGGCCTCTGCCGGGTTTCTGATGATGAAAGACATCGCGCAGATATTGAAAAAATCCTACCCGGGAAGGAAGCTCCCATCCAGGGAGATGCCCAATTTTCTGGTCAGGCTGTTGGCAAAATTCGACGCCACGCTGGCTCCTATCCTTTTGGACCTTGGTGTCAAAAGGCAGGTAGATGCCGCCAAAGCCAGACGGGAACTGCAATGGCAACCGGTATCCACGCAGGAGGCAGTATTGTCATGCGCAAAAAGTATCTTTGAAACAGGAATCGTAAAATAGATGGACAAACTCACTTCATCTCTGGCATTTGGCGGTATCCTCTCACCAAAGGATATTGAATATTTTTCCCGTCAGTTCCGAAAGAAGCTGCTAAAATCGGGGGAACACTTTCAGAAGGAAGGTGATATCGCCCATGAAATCGCCTTCGTGGAAAGCGGTATCCTGCGGCTGTATACGGTGACGCCCGACGGTGACGAGGTGACGAAATACTTCGCCAGGGAAAAACAGTTTCTCGCCGACCTGGAAAGTTATTATTCCTTAAAACCCTCTCCCAATCCAATACAGGCCGTGGTAGACACAATGGTTTATGCCATCCGCAAATCCACCATCGAGAAGTTGAGCCTTGAAATACCTAACCTGTACATCTTCGTCAAAACAGTTTCAGAAGCCGCGCTGCTGACTAAAATAAAAGACAACGATTTCCTGAACTTCGGCGATGCCAAAACAAAGTACCTCGAGTTCCTGAAACGTTATCCAGATCTTGCCCTGCAGGTGCCACAGCAATTCATTGCCTCGTATTTACAAATTACGCCGCAATCGCTCAGCCGGATCAGGCGGGAAATCAGGTAAAGCACCCCACTTGCCTGATAATGGTAACTATAAAAACACCAACGGCCGGGGTGTACCGGCCATTGGTGTTTTATGAAAATCGTCCTCAGCACAGCCTGCTTTAACGCGCGGCCCACTGCAATCCAATAACAGTCCCGAACTATTAAATTCGCTATCCTAATGTGACATGTTCCTCATTTTAACCATCATAAATGTTCGACCCATATGAAAATCCCATTGCTAATTTCCCGTTTTCCCGTTATGACGCATCCACAAATGGAGGAGATAACCACTGACATCAAAAACTTCTTTCAAACAGATGCTTTTCATATCTTAAACCGGAACACGGCGCAATACGGAGACTATATGGCTGCCGGCGCACTGTATTGCATATATATCTACCCGTTGGGAGATACCCAAAAGCTCAAGGCCATCAGCAGATACTTTGCCTACTGGGCCCTGATAGATGACCTGTATTTCGATAATTCCATAGATCTGGACCACATTCAACAAATCAGCGACAGATATACCGCCGCGCTGCAAGGAATACCCAACGGAGATAAACTGTTTGCTCCGGTGACTGAATTTTGTGCACGTACCGACTGGCAGGAGGACGCGAAAAATCTATTCAGGAATGAAGTAAAAAGGTACCTGAATGCTGTTATACAGCTGCGCATTACAGAAGCACACAAGAAAGTCATAGGCGTACAGGAGTACCTGAGCTACCGGCATTTTAATGTCGCCATGTGGGTAATATTTTCGCTGTTGTATGACACGCAGGACGACCTGGAGATGTCCATGTTTTATAGCCCGGAATTTGCGGAAATATTTGAGTACTCCAGCATGTGTATCGGCATTCTGCTGGACCTCTATAACTTAAACGCCCACAAAGCAGAAATCTCGGATTATACCAACCTGGTCTATGTGGTCCGCAGGGCCGATCATTGTAGTGAAGAAGAAGCCATCAACAAAAGCATCCGGTTATTCTATGACTATGAAGCCAGGATGGAAGAAGCCTGTAACCGTTTAGCCGCAACCTGTCCGCGCGCCGTGCTTTATTTCAAGTATGTTCAATCCGGCTCTGTCAGGTACTGCAACGAAAGCAGGAAGATGCGTTACCTGCAAAAATCCGACATCGATGAAGACCAGGCTAACGGACGGACAATCCTTTAGGCAGTTTTAGAATTTACCATTGTCGTTTTTTCGTTTATCCATTGGCGGTATTTCCTCAACAACATCCCAGTGTTCAACGATCCGGTCGTTCTCTATCCGGTACAAGTCATAAAAAGCGGAATGTAGGCCATGCAGGTATCCTTCACTCAGTACCAATACAAAATTTCCTTCTCCCAGTACGCGGTGTATGGTATGGTATACCTGTGGCCGCTCTTCTCTTTTCCATTGCTCCAGCACCCGAAAAAATTCACTGACGCCATCTCCCATATGCGGATTATGTTGAATAAGCTCGTCCCCCTTAAAGTAGGCGGACAGGCGTTCGGCATTGCCTTCGATCAGCACTTCCTGCACAAAATTCCGGGCAAGCGCTTTGTTGGATGCCGTTTTGTGGTGGTCTGTCGCCTTGGTTTTACCGTCTGTCATGGTCCTTCCGCTCTTATTGCGTTTTAAGGGATTTGCCTGGAGATTGTCCCAATGCTCTACGCTTACCCCTTCTTCAAAACGGTGAATATCGAAAGCCACTGTAGGTCCGAACAGGTAATAATCCACATGTACAAACCCGATATCGCCATCCTGGAACTTGCGCACCACATTGGTATATACTTTTTCCATCGGCATCTGTTCATGCAGTCCGAGGATGGCCCGGAGGCCGGTCGCCACGTGGGGATTATGCTGTTTGTATGACACCGGGTGTATTAATCCGGTTTCTTCCAGTGTAGCTGTTTCGATACTGTTTTGGATCGCCTCTGCTTTGTCCTTGTTGGACAACGTTAATAATTCCATCTGTCTGATATTTAGTAGAACAAAGGTATCGCCGTGTCACAGCGCAAAAAATAAGGGCAAAAATATTGTCATAGTGAAAATTTTGCCCCTATGCCCGTTTCGGGACATATCCCCTAAATTTGCAGTCATAAGGGTAAAAAGATGTACGAAAAGAAAAATCCAAAAGACCTGAGTTGTGGTATTGGCATGACACTGGAGATTATCGGGGGGAAATGGAAACCCTGTTTAATTAATGCGATCCATAAGGGCATACACCGGCCCAGCGAGCTGGCCCGGCAAAACCCTGCCGCCAGCAAGCGTGTGTTAAGCCTGCAGTTAAAAGAACTGGAACAACATGGTGTTGTCAGAAAAATAATCTATCCGGAACTGCCGCCGAAAGTGGAATACTTTCTGACCGAGCTGGGCGAGTCACTGCTCCCCCTGGTGGACATGATGGAAAAATGGGGGGACAATCTGCTTACAAAGGGAGCACAGTAGCATACTACTAAAAGCCAAAGAGGCCACGTATCAGGAAATAGCCTCCGCCAATCAATAAAAGATCGGCTGCAGTCGCCAGCAGCAACATCGGCCCCCAGAAAATCTCCGTGTATTTAAGAAACCGTACGGTGTCCGGTTTGCCCGGCATGAAAATGAATACAGCCGTATCCCCTACCTGCCAGACAGGAGTGGAACGTCCTGTGGAATGGCTGTACGTCATTATGCCATGTTTGGCGGAAGGGATGTCAAAAACAGGGTAATAGTAAGTGCCGTCTTCGTCTGTTTTTTCATCGACCCGTACAATGGTGCCCGTAGCGCGTTCTCCGTTTTTCACAAAAGCCAGTTTACTTTTCAGCCCCGCTACAGCACTCATGAACAATAAAGCGCCAATGATTACCACAATGAGATATATGACCATCTGCTTTGCATTAAATAGTGAGTAACGGCCTGAGAAGAAAATAACCGGCACTGAGAATCAACAACGGAAGGGCAATGGCCATTAAAACGATGGACCAGCCGAACAGCCAGAAATAGCTCATCATGGTAATGGAATCCGGATTGCCCTCTTTGTACAGAAAATCCGCCTCTTCTCCCACATCCCATGCAGACGGACTGCTCCCTGCCAGATGGTGATAAACGATCTGTCCGTCCGTTTTAGTGTCTATTGTAAAAACCGGGGAATAGGTATCGTCATTATCTTTTACCAGCGATGTGACCGTACCCCTCACCTGTTCGCTGCTTCGGATGAAATCAACAGATTGCTTCAGTTTATATCCTGAAGCCGCCATTAAGATAAGACCGATAAATAAACATATTCTGTGCTGCCTCATTCCTTAAAAATCTTTAAATCGTCCCGGTAGGCTTTTTTATAATAGAGGATAATTTTCTGCACGATCTCTTCGCGTTCGGCGTCGGAAATTTTATCGCCATTGTCCCACTTTTTGATGGTAGCAGGGTTTATCAGCGCATATCTTGCCGACACATCACATATCAACGCCTTGTCATTCTCCTGAAAAAACAACAGCTCTCCCCTGGCGATAATCAACAGGCCATATTTATTTTCACCATCCACAAACCGGTGTACACCGTTAACATCCGATTTCAGTTGTTGTATTTGCGCTAATGCGTCCTTGTTCATAACGAATGTTTTTATACTTATTACCGGCACTTGACATGTCCTGTCTTGGATTTGGTGCCATCTTTTTTCATCCTGAAGATATTGTTAACTTTTGTATTCTTCAACAATGCCGGCAGTTCGATGCGCCACCATGTTCTCAGGTTTCCCCATTTATTTATCTTTTTGGCATTCGTTGAAAATACATGTACATCGCCGGACGCATCTTCCGCAAATCTTTTAGAGGCGATGTCCCACACTTCTGCGGCTTCCTGGCCTGTTAACGTACTGTGTGGCCCAAACAGATCAAGGTCGTTCAGATACTGTCCGCCGACCGTCTGTTCCAGCGTTGTTTTGCCATTGGCGGCGGCCCATTGCTGAGCGGCCAGCATATTGGTGTGGGTGTTATTACCAGACCAAAACACCGCGCCGTCTTTGGCGGTGGAGAAATCGAGCGTATGCTGTGCAGCATATTTGAGGTCAGCCAGACTGGGTATGGCAGCCAACCCTGCCGGGTCTACCCAGCTAAGGGGATCGTCCACGTATCCATAAGGCCTGATACCGCCGGCCAGCCCAATCGGGTCCTGGCTGATATAACAGCCTTCTTCCGGGCTGTAGTACCTGAAGCGGTTGTAATACAGGCCTGTCTCTGCATCCTCATATTGCCCCTGGTACCGGAAGGGAACAAAAGCCTTGTCCCCGCTCAATTTACGCACCTTCCCATAAATATCCAACTCACAGGACCACACCTGCTGGCCGGTTTCATCATATGCCTCGGTGGGCGTGCCCAGGTAATCAGCGATAATGGAATACTGTTTTCCCCGGACGATTTTGGCGGCCGGCGCCTGCCTTCCTTCTTCAAACACCCAGGTAACAAGGGTTTCAGATGGGATGGGCTCCGGGTGGCTCTGTTGTATATTTCCCGCCTCGTCGATCGTCATCGTGGGGATATCTGCTGCCGGATAACTCCATTCATGCAATGGCGTGTTCCCGTTCCAGACGAACCGTGTTATCTCTCCTTTGTACTTTTTGCTGTTCCTTCTGCCTAACGCATCGTATTGAAAGGTGAGTGTCTGACGGTCCGGGCGCGTCACCTGTTTCAGCATCCCATTGCCATACCATTCGTATTCCCATACTCCGGTGCCTGCCGGGGCCGTATTCACGATTTTCTTCGACAGATTACCTTCTTCATCATAGATGAACCTGGTATTTTCAGATTCCTGCAACCTGCCGCCCGCGCCATATTTACGGTCTTTCCGTATCTGGGTCTTATGCAGATTGCCTGTTTTGTCGGGCAGGCGGTAATCGTATTGTCCATCTTCATATTGACCCCACGCCAGGTTGCCAAGATCATCATACCCAAATTTCGCTGTTCCTTTGCTGAGGCCATTGACAATTTGTTTCAGGCGTTGGTTGGCATCCCAATGGTATTGCCTGTTGCGGGTGGTGCGGGAACCGCTTTGCACGATATGCGATGCCGGCATGGCGCCGCTGTCGTACGTCCATGTGCTTTTTATGCCACCGGGCAACGTACGTTCTATTTCGAGCCCGAATGCGTTACGTTGTATGTGGGCGGTCCAGGCGTCTTCTCCCTTTGCTGCGGAGGCCTCCATCGTTGTTACCTCTCCGAGGTTATTACGATGCAGCCTGATATCAGCGCCTATGCTGCTTTGTATTGTTTTACACTGTCCGTTCCTGTCATAGCTGCGGGTAACGGCATGTCCGTTCTGCCACTCCTGCGTAATCCTGCCTGCCACATCACGCGCCAGCCTGATGGTACTATGTTCATTCTCTGCTTCTGTCAGCAGGCCGTTACGGTTATAGTTATACGTTTCCCAGGTGCCGTCGCTGTAGGCCGACCGGATGATGCGGCCGTTATAGTCGTATTCATAGGTCGTCCAGCGCTGGCCCGGCCGTTGTATCTTTATGACTTTACCGGCACTGTCGCGTTCATAATGGCGGGTAAGGCCGTCAAATCCTGTTTCAGAGACCACATCCCCGCGCCTGTTCCGCTGGAAGGAATAACTTTCGCCATGTTCGTTTACCAGCCGTGTTAACTGCTCTTCCGTATTGTAGGTGAAATGTATTTTGGTGCCATTCTCTTCTCTCGTTTTCAGGCTGCCGAGGGCGGTATATCCAAACCGTACCTGCTGATGTTTGTCTTTGACGCTTACTACGTCCTCATAGGCGTTGTATTGCAGTTCTACGCGGTTGCCGTCCGGCAGCTTCACATCTGTGATGCGTCCCAATACATCATAACGGAAAAGCTGCTCCTGTCCCAACGGATTAACGCTATTGGTACATTGTCCCCAGGCATCGTACTCCCATACCGCTTTACCGCCGTCGGGCAGGGTAAGCGTATGCAGATTGTAATCGGCATCATAGGTGAGCCAGGTTTTATCTTCCTGCTCATTTTCCACCATGGAAAGCAGGTGCCGGTCATTATACCTGAAAATCTGTATGCGGCCATCCGCCTCCGTCAGCGTATGTAAAAGCCCGCTCTCCCTATAGTAGATAAAAGTGCGGGTAGCGCCTTCCGGATCGCCGGACAGGATAAGCCTGTGCTCAGGATCATACACAAAAGTATATTCGGAACCGTCTGGTTGTATGATGCTGGTCTGGTTGCCATGTTCATCGTAAGTGTAGCCGGTAACGTTACCTTCCGGATCTGTGATCCGGTATACTTCGAAATGTTCTGTGTAAGAGAAGAAAGTGGAACTGCCAACAGGATCTTTGATCTGCTCTACTACAAAATCCGGGGTATAGTAGTAGGTTGTGGTATGGCCCAGCGAATTGGTCACGAGGTTATGTCCGTGCTGGGGATAATATGCGATCCGTCCTTCCAGCAGGCCGCCGTCTCCCCAGGTGTGGGTGCAGCGGTTTTCCTTGTCGTATTCCCAGTAAAAAGTTTGTCCGTTACGGTCTGTTTTGGATACCATCAGGTGCTGACGGTATTGGATGCGAACGGACTGTGACAGGGCGTCCGTAATTTCCACCAGGTCGCCGGCATCATTGTAAGCGTAATTTACCAGGACTTTCTGTTCGCCACGATGCCTTACTGTCACCCGGGTGATCCTGCCGGCATTGTCGCTGTCAATATGCAGGTGCCGGCCGGCGCTGTCGATAATACGCAGCAGGCAGTTATTAGCATAATGCAGGCTGATAAAGAAACCTGCTTCGTTGGTAATGGTGATCAGGCGGAACTGCTGTTCTCCCGGCTGTTTACGGAAAGTGTAGGTCAGTCTCTGCGCGTAGTCGAACAGTTCAAATTCATCGGTGGCGGTGCGGGTGAGGGTCATTCTTTCATGCCGGTTGTAATCACTTTCACCGCTATACGATAACTGGTCAAATACCGCGCAGCGGCCATCTCCCAATACTACCACCGTGGCCGCCTCTTCCTCCAGCTCCACTACCCGCATATCATAGCTCATATGGGTGCCATGTCCCAGCAGTCCTTCGAAGTCACTGTCACTGTTCCAGGAGCGTTCCCATTTAAGGGCGACCGGGCCTGGCAGTTCGAAGTCTGTTCCATCGTATATGACGATGCCCTGCACCAGGTCAACCGGCTCAAATCCCTTCTTACAGAGGAACTTGCTCAGTTTATTACTGCCCAGCTTTTTCTTTAATGCCTTGTTCAACCGGGTCATGGCCTTTTTACCGGCTTTGCCCAGTCCTTTCATCATCGCCCCAAAACCATACGACATAATGAGGTTCAGCAGTACGCCAGCCCAATCGGGTACGTAAGGACCGCCGACCATCACCGGTTTCCCGAAGGAAAGCGGGATAGAAAAGGAAGTAGGCAGGTAGAGGCTGGGGATAGGGATGAATTTTTTTCCGGGCTGTAGGGAAAGCGGGATACCGATGTCGTTACAGGTCATCAGCATATGGCCCGAAGGGCTCATCAGGTTTCCCTCCACTTTCACTTTTTTACTGCCGAAAAAATTCACGGAATCGTGCCCTATCATGGGCGCCAGCAGGAAAGGCCCGCCCATGGGGATATGAAAGAGGATAATAATTTTACCACTAGTGTCGCTTTTACCGCGCGGCACATGGTTCACTTTAGTGGTGGCGCCAATAAACGGCACATAGTCCATGGGGTCCACTACCAGTCCGATATAAGGATGCGGTAAAGGAATGGGAAAGCCCAGGAGAATAACAATGTGTATATCCAGGCCTATAACCGGGGTGAAGTGCTTGTTACTAAGCAACATAAAGGTAGTTTTTCGCTAAAGATGGTCCGAGGGCAAACAGATCAATCAGACATATGCATGTCCTGCATCTAAATTTAGCGCTTTCTTTGAAGAATACACCATTTTAACTGTAACAAGATAAAATTTCCCGTGGCGGTAAAGGCTAATACAATAAATACGGGGCAACCCATGCTGGCCAGTCTCCGGCGCCGGTATAGCGGCTGATGTCATCGATGTTATCACCTGTTACCGCTACTAAAGATTCTGCCTCCTGCACCCCGGTCAGCAGATCAAGATGCCGGGCGCCGGTGTGATTGACATAGGTGGGATAGGAAGCCCACGCAAAAAAGCCGGGATGAAGTTTTTTAATGATACAGATCAGCAGCCATCCATAGCGGACCGGCCTGAAAACCGCCGGGTCCTGTACATGAAGCATAACCCCATCGCACTTTTGCCCGGCATATTTTCCTTCTGTGGGCTTAAATGTTACCGGCCGGGCATAAACGCCGCCAGGATGCTCCATATTTATCCGCGCTGCAACGCCGGCGCCATCCATCCAGGGCGCTCCCGCGATGCGAAACGGGGTCGCTGTGCCTCTTCCTTCGCTGATGTTGGTCGCCTCCAGCAGGCCCAGGCCCGGGTATAGCAATGCGGATTCAAAACAGGGTATGGCAGGGGATGTAGGCACAAAAGAATGCCGCCATTGGGGGTAGAACATTGTCCGTTGCCAGTTGGCGCAACGGACCACCTCCATTCGGAATGCATTTGTCCGTAATATACTGCTGCCGGCTGTTGCCTTGAAATACAGCGCCAGTTCGCCCAGCGTACAGCTGTGCCTGAGCGGCATGTTCCACCTTCCGATGAAGCTGCTGCAGTGGCGTTCGTCCAGCAATGGTCCCTCAGCGAGGTCCAGCCGGCCGGACAAAGGATTGGGCCGGTCGGCGATCACCAGGTGCTTCCCATGAAGCGCACAGGCTTCCATGACATGGGTCATCGTCCACAGATAAGTATAAAAACGGCAGCCGATATCCGGGATATCAAACAGTACCAGGTCCACCTCCGCCAGGTCTTGTTCATCAGGCGCTAACTTGCCGCCGTACAGACTTGTCACCGGCAGGCCTGTCAACGGATCGGTCCCGTCTTTCATTGCTGCACCGTCCACCCCGATGGTGTCCAAACCATGTTCCGGAGAAAACAACCGGGTAATATTAAAACCCGCTGCCAGCAAGGCCTGTCGCGCAGGCTGGAAATCCGCCGTGCAGGCAGCATGGTTAGTCACCAGGCCGATACGGCTGGTTTTCCAATGCGGAGCATCAGCCAACAATACATCGACACCAGACAGCATTGCATTCATGGACTAATGAAGTTATCAGCTTAAAAGTAAGGATTATGCCTGCTAATATTTAAATTTATCCTATTACTATCAATATGAGCGCAATTGCCGATAAAATCATCGATCTGAAAAGAAAAGACCTGCAACTGAGAGATATGCTCATAAAAGAGGGCAGGCTCTCCCAGGGATACGACAGGGCCATGGAGGAATTGCATAATACGAATGCAGCGATATTAAACGATATCATCGACGCCATCGGCTATCCGACCATCGACAAGGTGGGTAAGGAAGCCAGTGAAGCCGCCTGGCTGGTCATCCAGCATGCTATCGGTCAACCTGCCTTTATGAGAAAATGCCGGGACCTGTTGCAACAGGCCGTCCATGACGGCAATGCAGACCCGGTCAATTTAGCATACCTGGCAGACCGGATCGCTGTACTGGAAGGATCGCCGCAACTTTACGGCACCCAGTTTGACTGGGACGAGCAAGGAAAATTATCTCCCAATCCTTTCGATGATCTGGCCAAAGTAAATGAACGGCGTACATCCATTGGCCTTAACACGCTGGAAGCGCAGACAGCATTGATAAGAAAACGGGTGAAGGCTGAAAACCAGACCCCACCCAAAGATTTTGACAAAAGGAAAGCGGAGATGAATGCATGGAGGAAGAGAGCAGGATGGATTTTATAGCGCGCTCCTTTTCTCCTTCTCTATTTCCACTACCCGTTTTTCCAGTGCTTCATTCGTTTTATTCAGCTGACAATATATAACGTCAGTTCCTCTATCTTTTGGAACAACGCTGCATTCATGCTCCCAAAGCCGATGCCATTCGTCTAATGACCTTTCCAGGCAGGAATCCAAGAACCTCGCGCGTGAACAATAGTTGCAATAAACAAAAATAACAACCTGTTTTTTCTCAACACATGTCGGCTAAAATCTGTACAGCATCAGCTAATTTCTATCAAATGCATCCATCCTAAACACAGGATATTTGCATCCGCATGACGCCAGATACAAGCCATGCAAAAATTCTTGTAAACCCTTTATCCGCCCGACAGTTTAACATCATTACCATGAAAAAGACGACTGTAAAAAAATTAAGCCTCAAAATGATCAAGATTGCTCAGCTAAGCGACGACCGAGCGCAATTAATGCTGGGAGGTAACGCTACCCCTACCGCTCCCGGCAGCCCCGCCGGCAGCCCGACGGGCAGCCCAACCGGCCCCATTACCAGCCCTACTTCCAGGACCGCCGTTCCTGCCGGCCCTCCTACATGCGCTACCGGACCTTTCACGGTTGCATGTCCGCACGGATGGTAATGACCAGGCAAAGCCTTTTATTATGTACATTAACATCTAACAAAAAAACCTTCAGGATTCTGAAGGTTTTTTGTTAGATAGCTTTTATCACAAGTGAATCCATATATTACATGCAAACTTGACACCGGCTGTTACTGGTGCACCTCCGTGCAGCGAATAGATCAGATCGTTGTTTTGTTCATCCAGGTTGACAAAGGCCAGAGCCATACCTTTCTTAGGGCTTATACTAAATCCTATTTCGGGGAATATCGTTTCCCCTCCTTCGTAATCATCGTTCAGGTAAACCAATAGCGTAGCCTTACGTTTCAGGCCCGTTTCAAAAGAGTCAAAATGTGGTTTGTACAACTGCCCTTTTCCATAACGCACACACTGCAGATCTTCTACGCGGGTCGTATCTACTTCCATCAGATCGGCGGCCCGTTCTATGATGTCCTTAAACAAGGTATCCTGCCGGCAGGTGGTGATAAATGCCGAATAGCTGGTCCTGTTTCCTGTTACCTCGCTGGTGCCGTCCGCCGTCCCGGTCATACTTCTGCTGAACAGGTTATGCTGCTCACAATAATCAATCATATAAGTACATTCCTCTTCAGACAAAAAATCTTCCACCGCAAAAATGGTGTCCGTGTATGCTTCCTGTTTAGATACATCTTCCCGCGCACGTGCTTCACAAAATGTTTTGTCTACAATAATCTCCCGGACGTCCAGGTAATGTAGTACAGTTAATTCACTGATAGCATAAGTGGTGGCATCTGCCGAAAAATATTCCAGGTACACCTGTTGGCCGTCAACCCTTTCTATAATGGCCAACACCTCCTGTTCCTGTATCCGGACAACAGCCATGGTTGGGAAAATAACAGCCGTTGTGATATTACAGGGAGCTGATTTCAGCTCATGGCGGACGCCCCATTCCTGTAACTGGCTGCTGATGTCCTGTATAGCTATTTCCGGGAATGTTTCTTTCTCATACAACGCAGTCCTTACTGCTAAACGTCCCATATGAATATCGTGCAATCCCAGAAAGTAAATCACCAGATTAGTGGCATAATGATGTGCTATAGTATGGAATCCGGGTTTCATATATTTTCGGTTTAATCATTAAAACAAAGAAGCAAGCAACACTCCAGGGGAGTGTTACTTGCTTGCGGGTTAATTCCACGGTTGTGGATCAAATAGGACAACAAGGACCGACATTGCCATTGGTAATTTGACAGGGATAACCGTTGGTAGCCGCGCAGGGAGATCCGGGCAAAGGGACCGGAGCACCCGGAATTGTATACCCACCGCCGGTAGGAGCGCCGGCAGGACCAGGGCCGGTACCACCCCACAGGTTTCTCTGACCTTCAGGACTTAAGCTTGCAATCTCTACTTTGCGCAGGTTCAACTTTTTGAATGTTTGCTTTTTCATTCTTCTGATGTTTAAATAATAAATAAAACAAATCCTTCATCCCGATGACATCTACTGACAATGTGAAATTATTTGACATGGGAAAGACCATACAGGCTTAGACCTGATATGATGAATGCTACCTTATATATTCCTGAGAAAGGGGCTGTGCTCTTTTACGAAGAGCTGTTTCCGTTGTTCATGGTTATTTGAGAATGATTGTCTTAAATATATTGCTGGCATGGCCCGGACAACATCATTTAGTTGTAACCGTTTCCGAATGCGAGGCAATATTACGACAACCCGTATAGGCGGTATAGTTAGAAGTTAACCAGTTTTTCACGGATGTTAACAATACATAAAGAGGCTGCCCAAAGTAATATAATTACTGTTGAGACAACCTCTTTTTTATTTTGATATGTTAGGACAATCTGTTTAGATAACCGCTTCTGCTGTTACCCGCTTACTTTGTATTACCGGAAGCTTGGCACCCAGGAAGGCAGCATAGTAATCCAGCCCATGCTGAGGAGCCACTTGGCCAAGCCAGTCTTTGATGCTGTTCTCTGTAAGTTTAGGGTTCAGGTCCGTCGGGAAGATGATATAGTTATTCTTTATTGGCTGTACGTAGCCATTCTTCGCGAATATGCCTGCAATCGCCATATAAACGTCATGCAGTGTTGTATTCGGGCCGTTAAGAGTGATTGTTTTAGCATTTAGGGTAACCGTAATCTTATTTGCATCCGGTGTTTTAGGCGCGAATGTATTGCTGGTATACACAAGCCCGGTAACAACAGGGAATTTCGGCACCATATCATTTTGGTTCTCGTAATGCCATGCTGTAGTCAGTTTGTTGTCCAGGTCCAATGCAAAATCAGCATTGCCGGCAGCCGGGGCAGCAAACGTGAAAAGCGAAATATTGGAGGTGGAAATATTTCTGTTTATCAGCATCTGCACAAAATAGGAGGCATATACATTGGCTATATTCCCTCCGAGGCTATGCCCGGCAATAATAAGGCTATTACCCGCGCCTGTCGCATGGGTAAGGAGATATTCGCCAACGTTTTTACCAGATCCCAGCGCATCTTCCATGAGGAGCAGGTTGGTGAAGGCAATATAGGCTCCTGCGGCAATCAGGGGCTTTTGGGTAGTGGGCGCATAGGGCCAGTGCAGCATGACAATCGCATTCAGGTCTTCCAGTATCCAGTTTGCGAAAGTGTTCCAGTCACTAAACTTGTCGACAACTGAGCCACGGATGACCAGCGCATACTTTTTTTCGGAAGCGTTAAACGCAACAAATGCGTAGTTGTCGTCAATAGTCGGCTTACCGTTCCAGACTATTTTCCAACCAGGCATGAGCGTACCAATGTCATTGACAATATTCGTATCGAGTGTCAATGAGCACAGCTGTACTGCCACTTTTGCATCTGCGGGTTGTTGGCCACCATAAGACTGGGCCGTTGTTTGGGAGGTCTTGGATTCCATAGTAAATGGTAATTGAGGGTGAAAAAAAATGGTTAAGGGTTACATGGTTATATTGAGTGGTCGAATTTAGTAAAATTATTTGGATTCCTCACATAATAAATAAATTTACAAAATACATACAAAGCTCCAGTTCCAAAGATAAAGGGAGAGCTGCATGTTGCAACATGCAGCTCTCCCTTTAGTGTTCTTTTTAGCAACTGGTTTATCTGCCGGAGCTTTCAGGCAGCATAAACCGCCATTTGATATTTTTGTAGGCCACCTTTAGTCCTTGCTTGTTTTCTATCACTACCTGCCCCTGCCATTTGGCATGTTTGTCCTTTTTTGCGGACAGCCGGTATTGCATATACTTACCTTGCTGGTAGTCGTACGATTGTCCGTCGTCGTCATACAGCACAGCGGTACTTTCCGCCTCGCCGTAATGGCGGATTTCCAGCGGCAGCTGCTCATCAGGCGCCGGCGTGTGCGTTACCGGCGGTATCATCGGAATAATGCCACCGTCTCTTACATACAGCGGTATTTTATCCAGCCCCGGTGTTGCTTCGATAATATTACCGTTCCCAACGTATTCACCGGTGTAGAAGTCGTACCATTTACCCTGTGGCAGTATCACCTTCCTGGTGGTCTGCCCTGTGAACATAGGTGCTACCAACAGATCATCTCCCAGCATAAACTGGTCTTTTACATCTTCCCGCAATGCCATCCGGTAAGGGTTCTCGGTTCCGTCGAGTGCGGCTTTCTGAGACTGGTGCTGAAAAGAGAAGCCCTCCACCAGGTTCATCGCCCTCACCGGAGGTTTACCTTCCAGGTAGTATTGGGAGAAAACAGTGTAGAGGTAGGGGAACAACTGCATTCTCAGTAATGCCACGTCTTTTACCTGTTTCTCCACTTCAGGGAAACTCCAGGGCTTGGTGCCATCAGCCCATGCATTAAGCATGGCCATGGGAGAAAAGCAGGCGGACTGCATACGTCTCAACCACTCCTCTGCTGTTTTGGAGGCTCTTACCTCCGGCGTCCAGAGTACTCCGATAAAACTGCTGTTACACAATGCGGTGATAAAATCGCGATGGTTGTAATAGTCGTTGTAGATCACATAGGGAAAGGAGGATGCTCCGGCGTTAGAGGCGCGTACCAGTCCGTATGTCCGTACGCCTTTTTCTCTGAACCACCCGGTGGTAAGCCGCTGCATCATTACTCCGTATACCTGCCGCATTTGTTCGGCTGTTGTTCCGGAGGGGAATGTGGCCACGTCCGGCCACAACCAGCTGTCCACGCCATCCACTTCATCGATTTTGTATCCGGAGACACCGATGTCCACGTGCTGCGTTTTGAAGAGATTTTTGTACAGCTGTTGCGCAGCCGGTAAAGTAAGGTCCGGTACGAGGCCGTTCCATACGGTATGAGAACCGGACAAGGGCTTCGCGGCACTATACAAAGAGGAAGCCGGCGATAAATAAGGATTCAGCCATAAGTTTAACCGGATGCCTCTGGCCTGCATCTCTTTTACAAAAGCAGCCGGATCGGGGAACCTTGACTTGTCCCATTCGAAAGTGCAAGGATAGGATTTTGTTTGCCAACCCGGTTCCAGCCCGATGAAATCCAGCGGGAAACCGTGTTCATTAAACGCTGTCGCTTCCGCTTTCACCTGGGCTGCGGTAGAGAGGGTGGGCATACGGTGCGTAAAGCCGAGGCCCCACTTGGGAGGAAGCACGCCGCCGCCATTGAACAGGTTATACCGTTGTACTGCTTCCATCGAATTTTTACCGGCAAAAACATATATCTCTGTGCCAGCCGCCGGCACCAACATTTCCACGGCATCGGAATAAGGCTGCGCGCTCCAGTCAGGCTCCGTGTTCCGGTCATATACCCTCGGCGGATGCTGGCTGTTGACCCGTACGGCAGTGCCGGCATATACGGTGATATAACGGGCACTGTTTATCAGCACGCCATAACCACTGCTGGAAACATAAAAGGGCACCGGCGCATGTGAACGGCCATCGTCGCGCCCCTGGTAGTGGTCCATATGCAGGTTCAATATCTGCCCTCTGCGGTTCACCGTTTTAAATTGCAGGCCCAGTCCAAACAATTGTTCCTCCTCCTGCAAAGGAAAACGCAGGTACACCTTTCCTTCTTTTATTTCGGCGCTACACTCGGCCTGGGGCAGCGGAAAGGGCGCCTCTCCGAGCTTTTGCAGCGCCTCTTTCCGGGGACTGCCACCTGCCGTCGTCAGTAAATCCACCTTGTCAGGCTGCCCTACGGTTGCCTTCCAGACGCCCGGCGCTACAGGTTCCCATTGTAAGGGCACAGACTGTGCCTGCGCCAAAAGGCCGGAAAACATACAGATCAGAAAAAACCATCTCATCTTCATAAAATTATTGCAGGGGATCAAAAGCACCTCCATCCCATCCGTTTGTTTGTTTAAGATTGCCATTCAACTCCAGGTGCTTGGTGTTGATGGGATAAAAATAGTAGTTAGGTTTAAAGTCTATTTTAAATACCTTGTCCACCGCCACCAGCGAATCTTTGAAGTACTTGTCGTAGCTGATATCAAGGTTGACGGTGTCCTGTATTTTGTTGAATTCATTCTGTGGTATCAATAACGTGATGACGAGGCCATGTCTTACTTTTCCATTCAGTTCCTGTTCAAACAGTTTCCATCGTCTCAGGTCCCAGTAGCGCTTCCCTTCATAGGCAAATTCTATTTTTCTTTCCAGCCGGATGGCGTCTCTCATGGATTCCGCAGTCATACCGGCTTTCATGCCGTACAGGTTGTCCCCGCCGGCCTCTATGCCGGCCCGTTTGCGGATGAGCTTCAGTATCTCGTACGCCTCGCTGGTTTTACCTGTTTCGTTGGCACACTCCGCGAGGTTCATCAGCACTTCGGCGAAACGTATTTCCACCCAGTCGGTACTGCTGTTGTAGGTAAAGAACTTCGAATAACTGACGTCTACCGCTTTCTTGCAATAAAACCCTGTTTCCGACAGGTATTGTGTTTCCGCGCCTACATAGTTCCATTGCCTTCTCCCCGCTTTTCCGCTCAGCTCCCAGGGACATCCATTGTAGGCGATGGTGGCCGCAAAGCGCGGGTCCCTGTTTCGCCAGTAATGTACGGCATCATAGCCTGCAGCCGGATCTGTGACGGACAGGCCATTCTTCATGGGGAAAGCATTGACCATTTCAAGGGTAGGATGATTGGCGCCGGTACTGTTTTGCGCTTCACTCAGCGGACGGGTAGCGGCATTCCAGTCATTTACCTTATCAGGGTAGGAATACCGGTTTACGAAAACGACCTCTTTGTTCATTTCATCCAGCCATATGTTGGCAAATTTATCGTACAGCCCCGCCCCTGCGGCTTCCAGCACTTCTCTGGCCGACTTGTTCGCGTCATAGGCTTTTTGCCATCTTGCCGGGTCATTGGCCGGATTGAATTGCGGGCTTGCATAGTACAGCAATATCCTTCCTTTCAAGGCCAGCGCGGCCCCCTGGGTGATCCTCCCGATGTCGCTGCCTGTCCACGACGGAGGCAACAGCTTCGCGGCATTGTCCAGGTCTGCCACCATCTGGTCAATACAGGCCGATGTTTTATTCCTCGCCACCGCCAGGTTGTCTGTAACCTGCTGTGGTTCGAGAATCAGCGGTACGCCTCCGTACAATCGCACCATCTGGAAATAACGCCACGCCCTGAAAAAGAACGCCTGTCCCTTTAACAGGTCCCTCGTTGCGGCAGGCAGGGTGCCTCCATCAATATTTTTCAGGAGGATGTTAATGTTCCTGATCTTATCAAAGGGCCATAGGTCGAAAGAAGTGATGGTCAGCTGACCGTACATCACGGCATCACCTCCCGGCGCTTCATCTGAAGTACCGGCATCTGAGGTGTTCCAGCCGGGAAGGTTATCTTCATACAGGCGGTTCACATAAGCAGTGGCCAACTTGTTGTCTTTCCATATGTCCGACTCATTGACAGCGCTCAGGTCTTTTTTGTCCAATACCTTACTGCAGCCGGTGAAACAAGCCAGCAAGAACAAGGCGCATATCGTAGTATATCCGAATTTCATAACTATTTTGCTTTTCACGTTATAAGGTAATGTTCAGGCCGAAGGTGTAGTTCTTCATCAGCGGATAAGAGCGCATGCTGGCCGCTTCCGGGTCTCTGACCTTCACATGGTCTTCCAGCAGCAACAGGTTGGTGCCGGAGAAGAACAGGCGTACGCCGGCGAGGCCGTATTTTTTCATTAAAGACCGCGGCAGATCATACGACAGGTTTACATTTTTTAACCGTAAAAAGGAGCCGTTCCGCAACCAGAAGGACGAAGCCTCACCGGCTACATTTCTGGCCACCCGGGGCAGTGCGGCATTGGGATTTTCAGGTGTCCAGTGATCGTTCCAGTAAGCAAAATTTGTTTCTTCGGTTCTGGCCTGCGCATTGCGGGCGTCGATCATTATTTTACTGCCTGCCAGTCCCTGGAAAACCAGGTCCAGCCCCAGCCCTTTCCAGGTGCATCCCAGGGCTATGCCATAATTCACGGGAGGGGTGCTGTAGTTAGCGATGTATTGCGCATCGTTGTCATCGATTTTTCCATCCGGCTTACCATCTACCGCGCCGCGGATGTCCCGGTAATTAAGCATGCCCAGCTCCGGTTTCTGACCGAAGATGGTATAACCGGCAGGCAATGCATCGAGGTCTGCCTGCGTACGGATAATACCGGTGGCTTCATATCCCCAGATACGGTTCATGTTGTAACCGACAACGGACTTATAGGCACGTTGATTGGCCGGTTCGTCCTGCACCTTCACTTCGTTGGTGGCATATCCGAAATTGGCGGACACATAGTAGTTGAAATGATTATTCACTGCGGCGTTATACCGTGCTGACAGTTCAAACCCCCTTGCATTGATCACCCCATAGTTTTCTGCAGGGAGCGTGGCGCCAAAAGTGGAGGGCACGCTCTGTTGCCGCGCGCCCAGGATGTCATAGGTATGGGTACGGAACACATCGGCGGAAAAATTCAGTTTGCCTTGCAGCAGATAAGCGTCCAGCCCGCCATTCCACGATACCGACTTCTCCCAGGTAATATCCGGGTTCGACAAAGAGCCGGGCGTGACACCGCTGGTAATACCACTGAAAACAGCGCCGTTGGCCACATTGTACCGTTGCATCCACTGCCAGCCGCCAACGGCATCATTCCCAATCAACGCGATGGTGCTCCTCAATTTAAGATCGTTGACAAACGATACATTGTCTTTAAAGAAAGGCTCTTCTGAAATACGCCATACGGCGGAAAAAGAAGGGAAGAAGCCCCAACGTTTCGAAGGCGAGAACTTCACAGAGCCATCATACCGGAAAGCTCCCTCCAGGATATATTTGTCGGCGTAGTTGTAATTGAGCCTGCCGATATACGAAGCGCGGCCATCTTCCCATCCGTTGCCATTGGCAAACTGGCTGGCGGCGCTGCCGGCAAACAGCTGATCGATAGACGGCGAGACAAAATTGTTCCGCTGGCCGTTGAAATTGTTGCCATTGCTTTCTGCCTGTTCGTACACCAACAACGCGCTTAGTTTATGAGCACCGAAGGCACGGTTATACGAAATATATCCATCCAGCTGATAAGCCTCCTGGTTGTCATATGATTCATACAGGAACTCACCGTCATTGCGCACTTTCACGCTCTCCGGTTCATCGGTGACAATATGGTTATGGTCTCCTGTGCGTTTAAATACGGACAGTTCATAAGGCAGACTGAACTGCTTGATGAAATTGGTGCGGGAGTATTTATTGAACATCACTTTCAGTTCAAGGCCCGGTACCGCCGGTATTTTATAGCGAAGCGTGGCAATGGTGTTGTAATTGGTAAATTTCTTTTTGTTGTAGCCGGTCTGGCCTTCTGTGATCGCCAGTGGCGACCATTCCACATAGGTGCCGTTCAGTTTACCGTTGATATATGGTGGCACGGTCTGTGTCCGGAAGAGGAAGGCTTTATACAGGTCTTCCATATTGTCGCCATCGTTGTCGTAGCGCCAGTAAGGCTTTTGGTCATTCCGTACATCCATGCTTACGTTCAGGGAAGCGGTGAGGTTGCTGGTGATATCAGCTTCCACATTGGCCCGCAGGGTGTTCTTGCGAAAGTCGAGTTTATTAAAAGAGCCGGTGGCATAGAAGTAGGTACCGTTCATAAAATACCGCACCCTGGCAGAACCGCCGCTGACCGACAGCGAATGCCGGGTAGTCACAGGATTTTTCCAGGCCTCATCTATCCAGTTCCAGTTATGTGTTTTAAAGTATTCCAGTTCATCGGGAGAGTAGTACCGGGCGTCGTTGGTGGGGATGTTGTCGATACGCAGCGCATCGTTGATGGTCATGGCCTGATGGTAGGCATTCTGCACGTCCGGAATATGAATGGGCTTCTCCACCCCTACCGAACCGCTGTACGAGATAGCTGTTTTCCCTTCCCTGCCCTGCCGGGTGGTGACGAGGATGACGCCGTTGGCCGCGCGGGAGCCGTATACCGCCGCAGAAGCACCATCTTTTAAGATGGAGATGTTCTCCACTTCACTGGGGTCCAGCGCGTCAAAGGCAAATTTATCGCGTACCACGCCGTCGATGACGTACAGGGGATCAGTATTGTTCCAGGTACTAGCCGCGCGTATGGTGATGGCGGAGGCCATGCCCGGCTTACCGCCGGATTGTGTGATACGCACGCCGGACAATCTGCCCGCAAGGGCGTTAGAGAGATTCGCTACCGGCTGGTCTTTTATTTCCTTTCCTGCGACGGTGGCAATAGAACCTGCGAGCGTGGCTCTTTTCTCTGTTCCATATCCTACCACCACGATTTCATTTAATCCACTGGCGGCGCTGCTCAGCATAACATCGAGGCGGTTGCTGCCGCCTGCGGTGGTTTCGCGGCGATTGAATCCGATGTAGGAAAAGACCAGGATTGCATGAGGCGCGCCGGCGATGGTATAATGTCCGTTTTTGTCCGTCACTGTTCCGCCGGGCATGTCTTTCACCTGTACGGTTACTCCTACCAGCGGGGTGCCGAGCGAGTCTTTTACCGTACCGGAGATGTGAAAGGTGTCTGCAACAGCCTGTGCCCCTTTGTGCTGGCCCGGGTCTGCCGGCGCCCGTTGAGCGCTGCTTTGCACGCCGGCTTTGGGTGGATTGCTTTTCACTGTGATGGTATTGCCCGACTTTTTGAAAGACCAGTTCAGCTTCTCTGCGAGGCTGTCCAGTATATTGTTGGCCGTCAGGCTGCGGGCGTTGATGCGCACCATCGTATCAGGATTGATACTGTTGGCATCGAATACAAAAGTGACCGCTGTTTGTTGGTTGATAACAGAGAATAATTTTCTTACAGAGATGTTTTGGAATTTTTCTGTGATAACGTGGTTCATTTGGGCATTTACATTTCTCGCGGACGAGATATTGAATGCTAACAGTTCTGCGAGGAAATAGATAATAAGGCATCTAACCCACCACAGTAATACCCTGGTTGATCTTTTTTTCATACTTTTAACGTGTTTTTGTTTAAGCAAACGTCGCCTGTGCGCGGAGGCTCCACTTTCCGCACGATGACGCATTTTTACATGAACAGGCCGGTAGTCCTGTCAGATTACCGGCATTTTTAAAATGCGGTGATTACATCTGTTTATTTGGGTTTAAAATTCTGACAGGATGATTTTTCCTGCTTCCATCCTGTATTTAAAGTCATAATTAAAAGACAGGCTTTCCAGTACTTCCTGTAACGCAGGATTACTGTATTCTCCCGTAAGCCGCCATTGGCGCGACTTCAATTGGCTGATATCAAATTGTACTCCATAAAACCGCTCCAGTTTGGTGAGGACTTCGTCGATATTGGCATTGTCGAAATAAATAACCATCTGTTTCCAGGCGAACCGTTTCCTGAAGTCGAATTTCTCTTTTTTGAGCTGGTTTTCCTGTGCGGTGTATACCACTTCTTCCCCGGGTGCCAGTATAACGCCGGGCGCATCCCCTTTAGCTACCAGTACTTTGCCATTGGCCAGCGATACAATGGTCTGTGGATCTTCAGTAAAAGCGGTGACGTTAAAAGCCGTTCCCAGCGCCGTGACAGCTAGTTTGCCGGTATGCACGGTAAACGCTTTTCCCGGTTGACCGTGAATATCGAAACAGGCTTCACCCTGTAGCTGCACGTCGCGGTGCTGGCGGCCGAAGCCACGCCTGACCTTTAATACAGAACATGCGTTGAGCGTTACCGTAGAGCCGTCTGCCAGGCGAAAGCTTCTGATTTCGCCGAATGAAGTGGTATATTCTTTTTCATAACCGCGGAAATAATTAAAATACAGCAGGCCTCCTCCTGCTAAAAAAATCAACATGGCAGCAGCCACCCACCACCTTCCGCGGGAGGCATAGGTACTTCCCGGGGCAGTCAACGCACGGAGCCCTTCATCAAGGCCGGACAACTGTTCCCATCCTTTCCGCTGTTTCCTGTCGTACTTCCTTTCACTATGCACATCGGGGTATTCGTCCAGATCGTTCTCATCCAGCCACCGGTACACCATGCTTTCCTCTTCAGGAGTACATTCACCATTAAAATATTTTTCCAGCAGAGCTCTGTCTATGGGCGCCATAGCATTATTCTTGAAAAGGCCGTCGGTATATAAGTGTATAAAACACCGGTCATACCCTAAACCGGGTTAAAAAAAATTTAAAATTTTCCTGTAGCTATCTTTCTAAGCGCGAGCGATACATGATATTCCACGGTTTTGACAGATATCTCCATCCTGTTGGCTATCTCCGGATAGGTAAGACCGTTATAGCGGCTGAGGTAAAAAATTTCTCTTGTTTTATGTGACAGGGAGGCGAGCAGGCTATGAAGATATGCCTGCATGTCTTTGTAGCGGATATGCTCTTCCGGGCCATCCAGTGGCCTGGGCACAGCAGCGTTTTCAGTCGCCTGCTTTTTCTTTTGCCTCATTTTGAGATAAAAAAAGGCGGTATATTTCGCGCAGCGGGTGATATAGTTTTCAAGTGACCCTTTTAGTTCTATTTTCTCCCGCCGCAGCCAGAGGGACGTAAACACGTCCTGTACAATGTCTTCCGCATCTTCTTCAGAACCGGTATAGTAAAAAGCTATGTTGTATATCTTCCGTTCATAGGATTGATATATCAGCCGAAACACCATAGCGTCACCCTGTGCCAGCCCTGTTAACAAGTAGATATCATCGTTGGAAAGGGGCGATAATTCAGGCGCCATTCACTGTTGAATTTAGGCGGAAGGTAGTGATAATATCAGCCAGATTATAGTGGTATTTAAGCGATTTATGTGTGGATTTTAGCAGGTGGCAGGGAGGCCGGTTATTGGGGCTTTAATACGGCCACAAACCCTCCTCTTGGAAGCATATGCACATCGATAGTGCTGCTGCTGTCCACCAATACCTGCTTTTCCAGGAAGACTTTGTCATGACTGCCGTCTTCAATCAGCAACAGTTTATATTTGCCGGCCGAAGGCAAAAATCCCAGGTCAATTTTAGTGTTCAGGTTATTTGACAGCGCATTTATGCCACCAATGTACCAGCGATCGCCATGGCGGCGCGCCATAATTGCGCTTTTCCCGGGATATCCGCTTAACAACCGGGTATCATCCCACGCCGCAGGCACTTCCTTCAGGAAAGACCTTGCCCTGTCAGGCAAGTCCATATATCCTTCCGGGCGGTCCGCCATATGCTGGAAACCGGATTCAAACAGTACACTTAACGCCAGTTCATGACCGTACGATGTGATATGCGGGTACTGTGAGTTGGTAAACGTTACCGGCGTATAATCCATTGCGCCCACCACATTCCTTGTAAATGGCAGTATGGCGTTGTGTACCGGCGCTGCCGGGGTAAAGTCCGGGCCGTTGTTATACCATTCAGCGCCACGAACAGCTTCATAGGTCATCAGGTTTGGATAGGTCCTCGCCCAACCTCTTGGCACCAGGCAGCCATGAAAATATACCATCATTTCACAGCTGGCAGCGTCTTCCAGTATATCCAGGTAATAACGGACCATGTCCTGCTTTTCACTTTCAAAAAAATCGACCTTAACACCTGCAAACCCCAGCTTCTTCAACTTTGTAAATTCCGCTATCCGGTTTTCATGCGTCAACAGCCGGTCTCTCGGAGTTGCCTGAACGCCGGTATGTTTCCCGCCAGAATTGTACCAGATGAGCGGCTTTACACCCAGCGATCTGATATAGGCGGCCGCGTCTTCCAGGTTTCCTCCATTGCCCATTGCATCCCATTCCCAGTCCAGCAAGGTATAATCCCAGTTCATGAAAGCAGCCAGGTCTGCAAACTTTGTAACGGTCCGGTAGTCCTTTGTACCATGATTACTGGACCAGTAATTCCAGGACACCACACCCGGTTTTATCCATGATGTGTTGGTAAGTACAGACGGAGGAGAGACATCGTCGACCAGCGTAGACTGAACGATATCTCCCAGGCTGCCGATTATAACCACTCTCCATGGTGATTTCCAGGGGAGGCTGATAGCAGGCTGTGATGCGCCAATACCGTTTCCGTCGCGTGCATCGGGAAAGGTGGTTTTATACTTTGCCTTGTCTTTCTTATTGCTCAGCTTCGATCCGCAATAATTGCGGTTTACATCTGCTTCATGCAACAGAAACCAACAGTCTCCGTTGGTGTTATTAAATAAAGCCGGATAACACCATTCCTGCTGCACACTATCATCTTTACCCTCCGTATAAAAACCCTCGTTGGCTGTATTCCATTTTTCCATCCAACGTTTGGTGGACGCCGGGATTGAATAGGCCGTAAGTTCATCCAGCAGGGTGAATGTCCCTTTGTTTTCCGGGAACTCATAGCGGAAAGCAACACCATCGTTATAAGCCCTGATAATGACATTTATTTTAGCACCGGTGCGGCTTTCCAAAAACACCACCGTTTCGTATGCGCTGTTACTGCAGTCAGATCTTTTTCCATGAAGCGCCGTATAGTGCTCATTGACAATCCTGGGCACGCCTGCTTTAATGAACCTGAGCTCCCTGGAGAAGTCCTGGTCATTTCTGATCAGCCCCAGATCAATTTGGGGTAAAACATCTGTTAAGCCCTGCGGACCATTATAAGAGGCTTTCAGGTACCATTCGCCTGTCTTTCCGCCGTTGGCGCCGATCAGTGATACCGTAATTTTTTTATTGGGCGATTGAATGGTGACCTGCCGGGCGTATACCTCCGGCAAGGCGAGAACAAGGAGGAATAAAACGGCAATTTTTGCTTTCGTAACGTGGAATTTCAAATAATACAGCATTCTTTCTGATTTAAGCAAGGTGCAAAGTCTGCACAAACTAAATATTATTTGTCATTTTAACAATTATTGCAACACAACAATGTAACCTGCCCACATGAGCCTTTATGAGCAAGGTAATCCATGATACCCTATATGAACTAATTGTTACCAGGTGAGGGATTTATCTTTTTCAAACGAATATATTATAAAGGCTTTCGTAACAATTTATTCACTATCCCTTTCATTTAATGTAAAAAGTTATGCGTAATTCTATCCCTGTAAAAGTACTGGTGCTATTGGCAGCAGGACAGCTGCTGATGGCGTCGTGTAAGAAGAGCCGGGACGCCGCTCCTGACAAATCCGTCAAATACGGACTGGTAGCAGGCAACTGGCAACAAAAAGATATTGTCTTTGCCGTTCCGGTAAAGCTCGGCGGGCAAAATATTCCGGCCGGCACCAGCATCATTAAACTGGCGCCTCTCCTGGGCCAGGCCGGTGCCTTGTTTACCTGTACCACTGCCAACACTTATCAGTTCGGCGCCGATGGCAAGTTCAATATCAAAGGATGCACTGAGCTGATACTGCCTGTTGCCGGCAATGCAGGCACCTGGAAACTGGACGTACACGATGCAGTATTTCTGCTCACCAATGAAAAGGGCAATAATGATCCGCACTGGATCGAAAATGTGAGCGATTCTACCCTGGACCTGTCTGTCACCGTCACCATCCCGGGCGTGGCTACCGCCCCGTTAGTATTGAAACTGAAGAAGTAAGGAGCCTCCAAAATAACAATAATATAATCGGCAATTCCTTGTATCTTGTTTAGGGCCATTAGATATTTGCGGTCATTATGGAAAGTATCGTACAGGATATAAAGAATGGAAATATCGGGTGTTTCAAAATGATATATCAGCAATATCATGCAAAGCTCTATTTCTACGTATTGAAATGTACACATTCCGCTTACCTGTCTGAAGAGACAGTACAGCTGTCTTTCATATTACTTTGGGAGAAAAGGGAAAAACTGTCTGCAAACTATGATATCTCCACGCAGCTTTTCCGTATAGCCAAAAGCGTGATGGCCGACCTCCTGCGCAAGCAACAGGTCAGAAACCGGCATACCGAGACCATGGTCCGGGAAACATCCGACTGGCATATGGAAACAGACCTCACCGTGAAAGAAGAACTGGCGCGGGTATACAACAGCATAGAACAATTGTCCCCCGTCAGGAGGAACGTTTTTAAACTAAGCCGTTTTGAAGGCCTTCCACATAAAGAAATAGCCAGGCAGTTGTCCATCTCTCCCAAAACAGTTGAAAACCATATTGTACGTGCCATACGGCAACTAAAAGACTCCCTGTTGTTGTTATTGCCGGCCATCCTCTCCTGGCTTTGCTGATCCTTTTTTCACCTGAATATTTACTTATTGTTAAGCAGTGAGGGATTTACTGTTTTCAAACGAATACTATATATGAAGCACCCAGCAGCATTAATTGAAAAGTTTTTACGGGGAGAATGTAATGAAGCAGAAAAGCAGGCTGTCACCGCTTATTTCGCGGAACATCCGGAAGCGGTACAACCCTGTTTAACTGATGAAAGCTGGCATTCTTTTCATCCGGAGCATACTTTACCAACCGAGGTTTCCGATAAAATGATGACCGTCATTGAAAGTGGTACCTGGCAAAAGAAAAAGTTGAAGGTCATCTATTACAAATGGGCTGCGGCGGCAGTACTGGGTGTGGCCCTTACCGGTTTTGCATGGCGTCAATACCATCATCAGCCGCCAGCTCCGATAGCGGCTGCAACACCGGTTGTGCATGCTGTTACGGTGCCGGACACTTATGTGCAACAGGCCAACCATACGCGGAAAATAATGTCTGTCCGTCTGAAAGACGGCAGCATGGCAGCATTGGCGCCAGGCAGCCAGTTAAAATACCTGTCTTCATTTGCGGTCACCGGCCGGGAAATATTTTTAACAGGCGAAGCCACCTTCAAAGTCGCGCCCGACAAAAACAAACCCTTTACCGTGCATGCGGGGAGCCTGGTCACCACGGCGCTGGGGACCGTATTTAAAATCACCGCCTGGAACTCCGCAGAAGGGCCTGTCCGCGTGCAACTGATCAGCGGCAAAGTAAAGGTGCAGCCAGACAGCCTGGCGGGCATTAAAACGCTGCACCCCACCTATCTGATGCCCGGCGAAGACCTCTCTTTTGACCCGGTGAAAATGACCGTGGCAGTCAGTAAAACCCTACACGCTCCCGTAAAGCAGGTGATCGCGAAACCGGAGAAGGAAATATTCACGTTCAACAATGAACCGCTGGCGAATATTTTCAGGCTGATATCAGAAAAATACCACGTCACTATTCAATGCCAGGAAGGTACGCTCACTGACATGAGCTTCACCGGAACATTCGATAACAGCAAAGAATCCCTGACCGATTTTCTGTCTACCATCGCCACGTTAAACAACCTGACGATGAAACAAACAAACAATATCATTTACATAACCCCTTAAGCCGGGTACAATCATCTTTAACTGTAACCAACTGCATCCTGAAAAGGCTGCCTGTGACTCCTTTTGCCTAAAAATGAAATATTTATGCGTGTAAACATCCGACAATCCCGAAAAGATCGTCCCACCAAAACAGTTTGGCTGCTGCTGTTGTCGCAGTTATGTGCAGGCGGCCTGTTGGCACAAAATACACACCCAGCTGCCATCGGCATTATCAAAAACGCCAACAGCGAAGTGCTGGCACGGGTAATGGTAAGAGTGGAAAATGCAGACAACCAGGTACTCGCCAATACCCTGACCAATGAAAAAGGTATTTTCACTTTCCCGAAGCTGCCTGCCGGCGGCCCTTACCGCTTTGTCTTTAACTGTGCCGGTTATACGACAGATACCCTCAAAGGCTATACGATTAACGACTCCAGCAAACTGTCGCTGTCTGTTGTCATGAAAAAAAAAGTAGAAGAGCTGGAGCAGGTACTCGTCACCGCCCTTGGCATTAAAAGAGAGAAGAAAGCATTGGGTTTCTCTGTAGAAGAAGTCGGCGGTAAAGAATTTACCCGCGTCACCCAGGAAAACCTGCTGAATTCCATGTCCGGTAAAGTGGCCGGTGTTACCATCAACTCCACCGGCGGCCCCGGCTCTTCTGTCAGCATGATCATCCGCGGCGCCACCTCCCTCAGCAGCGACAACCAGCCGCTCTTCGTAGTAGACGGCGTACCGCTGGCCAACACCGTCAATAACATCAGCCAGATAGGCCAGGACAACAAGGTGGATTATGGCAATGCTATTTCAGACATCAATCCGGACAACATCGAAAGCGTGACCATCCTGAAAGGCCCCAGCGCTGCCGCATTGTATGGTTCCCGTGCAGGCAACGGCGTAGTGCTCATCACCACCAAAACCGGTAAAAAAGTGAACCGCGCCACTGTCAATGCGTCCGTAAATACCGTATTCGACATACCCTACAAATTCCTGAAATGGCAAACCAAATTTGGCTCCGGACAGTTCTCCGGCATCCCGGTGTCCCGCAGCGGTAATATGCTCACCAATCCTTTTGGCACCATTATCACGGAAAATGTGGATGGCACCTTCGGCGCCGAGCTGGACATGGGTTATGAAGAAGTACAATGGAACAGCCCCAAAGACCAGAACGGCAAAGCCATCCCCATGCCGCTGGTATCACATAAAAACAACGTAAAGAATTTCGTAAACACCGGCATGACTACCACCACGGCTGTCTCCCTGGCCAACAACAACGACAGGATCGCTTACCGGGTAGGTTACGCCAATATGACCAGCAAAGGCATCATTCCCAATACCGATCTGTTTAAAAATGCGCTCAACCTGAACTCCAGCCTGCAGGCCAATTCCAAACTGAGCTTCAGCACCAACGTGGATTTCAGCCGCACCAATTCCAACAACCGCCCCGCGGGCGACAGAGGCGCCAATCCCCTGCAGGCGGCATACACCATCTCTCCGCACATCGACATACGCGACCTGAAAGACTACTGGATGCCCGGTCAGGAAGGCCTGCAACAACGCACACAGGCCAACGGCGTATTCAACAATCCGTATTTCCTGGCTTATGAAGTAAAGAACGCATTTGTAAGGGACCGCGTGTTCGGCAACATCCGGGCCGACTGGAAAATACTACCCTCCCTTAGCTTCATGGCCCGGTATTCACTGGACACCTACAATGAAAAAAGGGAAACAAAAATCGCCAATAGCTACATTAACAATCCCGGCGGCGCTTATGGTATCATCAACCTCAGCAACTTTGAACGTAATATAGATGTGCTGCTGACGTACAAGAGAGATGTCGGCAACTTCGACTTCTCTGTTTCCGCAGGTGGCAACAAACGCTATCAGACCGGCAAAAACATTATTACCTCCACAAAGGACGGCACCGGTTTAAATACACCAGGCGTATACACTATTCAGAACATTGCCCCGCAAAACCTGAACTATAACAGCACCATGTTCGAGAAAGGAGTGAACAGCATCTATGGCATGTTGAACGTAGGCTATAAAGGCATGGCCTACCTGGATGTAACCGGTCGTACCGACTGGTCCAGCACCCTGCCGAATGCAGCGGCCTATTTCTATCCCGCGGCCTCATTGAGCCTGCTGGTGAATGAAATGGCCCATCTCACCTCCGATGATATTAACCTGATTAAACTAAGGGCCGGCGCAGCACAGGTAGGCAACGACGCCTCCCCCTATCAGTTGCTGGCCACCCTGTATAATGCCGGCGCCTGGGGTAATATTCCGCGCTTGTCCACTTCCGGCAACCTGCTCAATCCATTCCTGAAACCGGAAATCGCCACCTCCTACGAAGGTGGTGTTGATATCAACCTGTTCAAAAACCGCCTGCGTTTTGCCGCCACGTATTATATGGTGGAAAATAAAAACCAGATCTTCAGTCCCAAAACAGCGCCATCATCCGGCTTTTCCTCCCGCAACATCAACGCCGGCCTGCTGAGAAGCCGCGGCGTGGAACTCACCGTTGGAGGCACCCCTATACAACAAAAAAACTGGAGATGGGACGTGAACATGAACTTCACCCGCAACAGGACAAAAATCATTTCACTTCCTGACGACCTGCCTTATTACACCCTCTGGGAAGAAGGAAAAGGCGGCGCATGGACATACGTAGGAGAAGACATCGGCGACATTTATGATGCGCAAATGGTGACCGTTACCGATAAATCATCTCCCTATTACGGCTATCCGCTGCTGGACAATACCGGCAAATGGCAAAGTATAGACGCTACCAACTCCCGTAATAAAATAGGCAACTTCAACCCTAACTTTATCATGGGCCTGCAAACAACGCTGAGCTATAAAAACTTCACCCTCAGCATGACCTTCGACTGGAGAAACGGCGGCGACTTCGTTTCCCAGACCTACCGCTACGGAGAAGAGAAAGGCAACTCACAGCTCTTCCTGGACAAACTCACCAACCCCGGGAACATGAAAGGGCAGGAACTCAGAGACTATCTCGTAAGCCACCAGGACGAACTGATTATCCCCGGTGGCAACAAGTTTCCTTTAGTGGGCGGCCCCACACCGGAATACAATGGTTATGGATTTGCCTATGGCCCGTATGTGCTGCCTTATGGCGGCGTGTTCATTCCCGGTGTAAGAGCCAAAGGGTACGATGCCAATGGTAACCCTACCGGCTTTATTGAAAACCTGGGAGGCCCGGGCACCACTACCCTTCCTTACGCAGGCAGTACCGCCTGGTCTTTCACCAGGGCATTCCTGTTTCCGGCATCTTATCTGAAACTGCGGGAAGTATCGCTCTCCTATGAACTGCCCAAACGCCTGCTGTCCGGCGTGAAAGTGCAAAATGCAAGCGTTTCCGTCTACAGCAGGAACATCATCCTGTGGACGGCCGCCAAAATTGGTATTGATCCCGAAAACGCCTATCAGCCTTCTACCACTGTACAGGGCTCCGGCATGCAGTTCATGCAGGGCATTGAAAGATACAATGTCACTCCCTGGTCTATTCCCATGGGCGCTAAACTGAACGTTACTTTTTAAGAGCACCTTTAACGCAGCAACATGAAAACAGTTACCAAATCAATAATACTTTGCCTCGGGTTATTAGGCACTTCCATGACCTCGTGCAAAAAGGACCTGATGAAACTGAATGAGAACCCGAACGGCTCCAATCCGGCAACGATTAATCCGAACCTCGTCATGTCTACCGTACTAACGCAGGCCGGCATTGAAATCGTAACCCTCGGCTACCAGGACATGGCCGGCGTGATGCAACATACCCAGAAGGACGGATGGACCACCACGCACAACGAATATGACTGGGGCGGCAGCAACAGCTGGACCGCCTACTACGACATCCTGCGCAACAACCAGCTGGTATATAACCGCGCCGTGGCCGCACAAAACGAACTACAGCAAGGTGTGGCCCTCGTGATGAAATCCATGATGTTCGGGCTGATCACTGATCTGTGGGGAGATGCGCCCTACTCACAGGCTTTAAAGGGAGAAGATGGCCCTCCCGCCACCACGCCGGTTTACGACCCGCAACAGGATATCTACGCCGGGATACTCGCTGACCTGGAAAAAGCCAATACCCTGCTGTCCAAACCAAAGAGCGCTTATCCTTCCCCGATTGACGCCGTTGACGTGTACTATCAGGGCGACCCTGCAAAGTGGCGTAAAATGGCTAATTCCCTCGCCTTGCGCTATTACATGCGCCTGTCGGAGAAACTGCCGGCCGTCGCCAAAGCAGGTATTGAAAAAATAGCGGGCAATCCCATCCAATATCCCATCATCACCGACGCTGCCGATGACGCCACCATGTCCTTCCCTGGCAACAGCAACGCCGACTCCTGGCCAGCCAACGCCGCGTATGACAGTGACAGCAGCAACTACCGCCGCCTGAAAATGTGCCATACACTTGTCGCCTCGCTGGAGTCACTGCATGATCCGCGGCTGGGCGTATGGGCCAATAAAGTACAATGCTTCCTGGTTGTAAACGATAAATTGCCGCCCGGCACCGGCAACGTATACAAAGCCGTAGACACCGTGGTGAACGGCGAAAACAGGAAAGTAAGATATGTATCTCCCGATGTACTTGCCGCTAAAGGACTGACCCTGAAAGATATCAACCAGGACGTGGACTATGTGGGATTGCCACCGGCCATCCCCGGCCCTGCGGTATACAACCTGAGCCCGGACGCAGCACAGGCATCCCGGAACCCGCACGTGTCCTGGCTCAACGATATCTACAAACAAGCCAAAGGGCCTTTGCTGAAAGCCCGGCTGATCTCCGCCGCCGAAGTACATTTTATCCTCGCAGAAGCAACTGCTGTAAAAGGCTGGGCCGCCGGTGATGCGGAAACACATTACAAGGCCGGTATACAGGCTTCCTTCAGCACCTGGGGCGTAAGCGGTAACCTTTCTGCCTATCTCTCTCAACCTGGTGTGAAATTCAACAACACACAGGAACAGATCATTACGCAGAAATGGATCGCCAGCTGGACCGCCGCCACAGAAGCCTGGGCCGACTATAAACGTACCGGCTATCCCAATCTGCATGCCGGACCTTATGCAAAAGCACCGGTGTTGCCGGTACGGCTGTATTACATGCTGGAAGAAAGAAACCTGAATAAAACCAATGTGACCGAGGCCATGAAACGGCTGGAAGTAACCTCCCAGTCCGCTTCCGGCGCCAACGGTCCACAGAACAGCCCCTGGTCCAAACCATGGATCATACAGGGCACCGGCAAACCATGGTAAACATTTTTTATCTTACTTAAAATCATTCCTCCGATATGAAACAACGATTTTTGAAAACAACCACCCTGCTATTTGTCCACCTGTTTTTCGTGGCAGCAGCGTTTGCGCAGCAAACCGTCACTCCGGCCACCGCGCTGAAAAGCTACCTGAACAACGCAGACACCTCCTTCCGTTATGAGCTGAAAGATTCTTTCGATATCAAAGACGTAAAATGCTATAGTATTTTACTCACCTCTCAAAAATGGCGGGAATATACCTGGACACACCAACTCGCCATCTTTGTACCTGCCAACGTCAGCTATGATGGCGCCCTGCTGTTCATCACCGGCGGCTCCGTTAAAAACGGGCAGCCTAACTGGAACGGCCCTACGGATGACCTGTACCAGCAAATAGCGTCCATGGCCACCAACAACAAAGCCATTACCGCCGTGCTCAGACAGACCCCCAATCAGCCGCTATTTAAAAACCTGACGGAAGATGCCCTGATCTCTTATACCCTCCACCAGTTTAAAGAAGATGGTGATTACACCTGGCCGCTGCTTTTCCCGATGGTGAAAAGCGCCGTACGTGCCATGGACGCCGTACAGTCTTTCTCCAAAGAAAAGCTGTCGCAAAACGTCAACCGCTTCGTGGTGTCCGGCGCCTCCAAACGCGGCTGGACCACCTGGCTCACCGGCGCCAACGACAACCGCGTAGCCGCTATTGCGCCCATGGTGATAGACGTACTGAACATGCCGGTAAGCCTCGATTATCAGATCAAAACGTGGAAAGAATACAGTATTCAGATTGAAGACTACGTAAAACTGGGCATCCCGCAGGCCGCTCACACCGAAGGAGGACAATCCATCAACACCATGATAGATCCTTACTCCTATCGTCAGCTGCTCACCATGCCGAAAATGATTTTCATGGGCACCAACGATGAATACTGGGTAGTAGACAACATTAAAAACTACCTCGACAGCATCCCTGGTAAAAATATGCTCAACTATACGCCCAACGCCGGCCATAACCTGGGTGATAAAAAACATGCCTTCGAAGGCCTCAACGCTTTCTTCGGCCACACCCTCAGCCAGCAGGCTTATCCTGCCTGCAGCTGGACCACCAGCACCCGTCGCGGAAAGGTAAAGCTCACCGCCAAAGCTACCGCCGACCAACTGGTAGACGTCATCCTGTGGACCGCCAACTCTGCCGACCTGGATTTCCGCAATGAGAAATGGTCGTCACAAAGCCTGGGACTGGCACATCAGTCAACCGTAAAAGTAAACGCCCCACTACCCGACAGCGGCTACCGGGCCTTCTATGTAGACCTTCAATACGTTAATCCCACTGGTGGCACTTACTCAGTAAGTACCCGTGTATTCGTGACCGATACTAAAAAGATCCTGTAATGATAAAATACCTGTTCATTTTTGCCGGCGCCTGCCTGTTGATGCATACCACCTTTGCACAACAGGCAGCACCGCTGCCTGCCACCAAAAATAAATTTGTGGTAGTGGCCCACCGCGGCAACCACGTAAACATGCCGGAAAATACCGTTGCCGCCATTAACGCCACCATTCAATGCGGCGCCGACTACGCAGAGCTGGACCTCCGCACCACCAAAGACGGACAACTGGTACTCATGCATGACGGCACCGTAGACCGCATGACCAACGGCAAAGGAAAAGTGTCCGACCTCACCTGGGCGGACATCAAACAGTTAAAGGTCAATAGTAAAGACGGGAAAGACTACCGCGTGCCCACGTTCGCGGAAGCCTTACGCGCCGCTAAAGGGAAAGTGAATATCTACCTGGATTTCAAAGATGCCGACGTCGCCGAAACCTGGAAACAGGTACAGGCCGCCGGGATGGAGCAACAGATCGTAGTTTATCTCAACAGTAAAGAACAATATAAACAGTGGAGAAAAACAGCGCCGCAAATGCCACTGATGACCAGCGTACCGGATGAAGTAACCACTCCGGCGCAACTGAATTATCTGCTGGACAACATCACCATTGCGGTATTGGACAACGTAACAGACAGCGCCATGCTGGCTGTCACCCGGCAACATGGCGTAGCCGTATGGCTGGACGCACAAACACCATCGGAAGGACCTGCCACCTGGAACGCTGTATTAAACAAGGGCGTACAGGGCATGCAGAGCGATCACCCGGAAGCACTGGTCGGCTATCTGAAAAAAAACAACCTCCGCGATGGCAAGACCGGCGCCGCTTTACCGGCAGTAGCCACCAGCTCCGCGTACATCACCCTGCGCAATGTGCCTTATGGCGACGCCGGAGAAGACAACACCCTGGACGCTTATCTCCCTGAAAACCATCACGCCGGCACTAAAATCATTGTGTACCTGCATGGCGGCGGTTGGACCGGCGGCGATAAAAAAGAGTTTCCCAAACAACTCATCGACGAACTGGCCGGCAAACTGCACTATGGCGTTGTGTCCATGAACTATCGCCTGGTCCGGGACCATCAAAACGCCTACCCCGCCCAACTGGACGATATAAAAAAAGCACTGGCGTTCATCTCCTCCAAATCCGGAAAACTGTCGTTCGATGGCAGCCAGTTTGCCCTGATAGGCGGTAGTGCCGGCGCTTATCTCGCCATGCAGTACGCCTACGCCTGCGACAGTTCACACCAGATAAAAACAGTGGTAGACCTGTGGGGACCAACAGATTTTACCGATAAAAAAACAAGGCAGGAAAATAAAGACGCCGATGAAAAAGTAGCCCGACTGCTGGGCGAACCTGATCCTGCCGCCAAAATCGCCTTTGATGCCAGTCCCTATCATCAGCTCACTAAAGCCAGCGGCGTACCTACTATCCTGTTTCACGGCGGACAAGACCCGCTGGTAGATGTCAGCCAGGCAAAAAAGCTGCATGAAAAACTAACGTCGTTGAATATACCAACGCAATTTGAGTTGTATCCCACAGAAAAACATGGGATGGGATTGACAGCTTCCATGGATGTTTTTGTGAAAGTCATCAGCTGGTTGAAACAATATTATCCTGCCGAATAATTATTTGCGCAGGCCTTTCAGCATTTCCGGACCTGTGACAAAATTCATTATTTTACAGCCTTTACCATCTTAACCCGAAAAATGCCGACCGAATGTTCAATACACTGGTAAGCCTCATAGGATCTGCTATTGATTCCGCAGACATCATCACTTTCCTGGAGCAGCACGGATTTAAATATCCGAAGAAGCCCTATATCTCCAACCGTTCAACAGAAACATCCTACTGGATTGAAAACAAGAAACTGGGAATTGACCTGCTGTTTAATGCGCAGCCTTATCTGGCAGCATACCCGCTGCTGCATGGCAATAAAAAAGGCATATTTGTTCCGCGCCTGGTAAGTGCAAGATGGTATAACAATAAATCATTGACCACTTTCCCGGACCAGGTAGACTTCAACGCCACTTTTGAGTACCTGAACACCTCCCTTGGCGCCCCTACGCTCAAAAGCAGCGAGATAGCACCCATATGGCTAAACGACGATGGCAGCGAAAGTTTCTATCGCTGGCGCATTCCGGCAGACAAACAGCGACACATAAGCTGGGGACCGGAATTCACCGACGAACAAAAAGTTAAAGACATTGTGCTGGGACTGGATTACAGAAATCCATTATTCCACCTGTACAACGAAATGGATTACGGTACCGTAGAGCAATTTGTGAAAGAGCAAAACTTTTACAAGACCTCCGTCCTGATGTTCCTGCAATGGGCACTGGACAGGAGACTTATTGCCGGCGCTGGTCATACCGCCGCATTGGACTGGGTGCAAAGCCTCTACAGAGGCTATGTTACGGTAGAAGATTTTGCTGCCGAACAGGCGTTTATCAAGGCCTATATTAAAAACCTCAGTGGACATGATGTGCTTTACGACCGGGACCTGTCACTTGCTTTCCTGAAAGAACCGGCACAGCGGAATAACTATCGGGACGAAGTAGCGACGGCTGTACTAAACGCGATACCATTCGACCAGGAACACCGTGATATTGCTGCTGCCTTGTTGGACAGCCGGCTGAAAGAGTACCAGGAACATAAATTTGCGAAGAGCGGGAAACAGGTAAATACGGGAGGACACTGATTATTTCGGCTGCCACGTTCACGTCCCGATTGAGTGACAGAACATGGTTCTCGATGTAGTCAGCGTTTATTAACCGTTATAACGATATATACAGTCAGGGGCTGACTAAAAAGGATACTCCTTTAGTCAGCCCCTGACGTATCTTACCGAAGGAACTCTACATCGTTACTTTAAACACCAACCGGTAACCAGTTCGCGAAAGCGTAAACTGATGGTCTTCGATCACCGGATCTGCCACATTGATGTAAAAAGGATTACATGGATTACCTGTTTTTTCTTCTTTGTTGGTATAAGACAAGGTAGCAGTACCTACATTGGGAACATTGACTTTATATTTGAACGCGCCCTTTTTTGTGTCGGCAATATGAAACATCAGCGCTCCATTCAGCGGTGAAGCGGCATCTTTCACAATCATACCTTTTTCAGAAGGAAGATCTGCCGGTTCAGTAGTAATCTTAATAGTAGTTACATCAATATTTTTCGCCAACAGGATATTCTCTCCAGTCTGCCCGTCCATGAGCGTCAGGCCTACTTGTGTAGGCGTTCCTTCACTTAATACACCATCGCAGGGGGCATCTTTTTTTGATTTATGACATCCCGGTCCAAGGCCTATGGCAGTCAGCAATATCAATGGCAGATAAAATCCAGTTGTACAGAAACAGGTTAATCGTCTCATTTCATAAGGAATTTTCGTTTAAACAGGGAAAAGTTTTCAGCTTTCGCCGCCATGCTTTACTCAATTTTTTTTACCTCGGGCTTCGAGGGGTTTGCTACAGCAATTGTCGATTCGGGTTCTTTGGTATAGAAGACTTTGCCGGATCTAATTTAATCATCTTAATAATAAAATGGTAATTCCAAAACCATAGTAAACTGCTTTAAAATGCCGGGATCGTCTGGTAATTTATAATTGGAGTGTTATACTAAATCGTAAGATCGATGACAACGATGGATTTCCCCTTCCGGATTTCGAAAGGATAATATGGAATTCAACAATTTTTTAGCAATGCCCACCTGACTTCTCGGCAAAGGGGGCCGCAGGAAAGACATGTCAAATATTTCAAACAATAAACATATTATAATTTTATATAATTATAATTAATTCTTAGTAATATATTTTTTTCCTTCTACAGTCTAAATCATGTCAAATATGACATATAATATTAAATATCAACATATTAACAACAAAAATTAATATCACTCATTTAATATTATATTAAATAATATATATCAACAAAATCAACTACTAGGCATATTTTTAAGTTTACAACAGGAAATTTTATGAATTAAGTAAATTAATATTCTATTTTTATACTTAAGTAGACTGATCGATCAACCAAAAAACTACTTAAGTACATTATTCAATTATTAATTACTTCTTTATGAAATCTCCAGTCACACTTATCTTCCTGTTGGCCACTGCTCCGTTTATGGTAAAAGCCGACAACAACAATCCCCCCAGAAAGAAAAAGAGAGGCAGTTACCTGATTGAATTACCAGCGTCCTTAAATACCAACAGCGACAGCGCCAGGACCATTACTCTTTTCCAGTCGTCAGAAATACCTTTTAAACCATCTATCCAGGTAGGCGCCATTGTACATATGTTTGCCTCTGCGGAACAGACAGGATTTGGCACCCCCGGCAATGATAAAACGGCGAAAGACTGGAACAAGGGCTTTTCTGTTTATCGCGCCAGGGTATTGGTAGGCGGACAGCTCACCAAAAAAGCCAGCTTCTTCATGGAAACAGAGATACCCTCACCTATTGGCATCCAGTCCAGCGGAGAGAAGAATGTAAAAGTCTCTCCCATCATCCTCGATGCACAGCTGGAATACACCTTTAACCCGGCATTCCAGCTTATAGCTGGCATGCAACTGGTATCCAACAACCGTAACGGGTTACAAGGTGCTGCCGGGCTAATGGCCAACGACTTTACCTTTTTCCAGTATCCATATAACCTGTTTGCCAATAGTCCGCTGCAGGGTAACTTCGGACGCGATCTTGGTATCAATGCCCGTGGTTTTCTCGCAAACGACAAACTGGAATACCGGCTGGGGGTATTCACCGGCCGCAATGTAGATGGCGGCGCCCCCCTTCGTACCGTAGGCCGCGTCGCCTATAACTTCCTGGACGTTGAAAAAGACTATTACTACGCCGGCACCAAACTGGGAAATGGCAAAACGCTGGCCTGGGCAGCCGGTGTAGACGCACAGGCGAATTATTACAACCTCAGCACCGATGTCTTTTTTGACCACCCCCTCGGCAATGCAGGCTCCCTCACGCTCAATGCCGCCTACCAGTACATGACCGGCGGCACACAAACAGATTCGAAATACTCCTTCGCCACACTCATCCCCAAACAAACAGTCCAATTCCTGGAACTCGGCTACTATTTCAAAAAAACGAAACTGCAGCCCTGGGTCCGTTACGAAAACCAGGACGTTAATGCGGACGCAGCCCAAACCGGCACCATTAAACCTGCCAACTTCGACAAACTCAACTCCAGCACAGTAATGGGAGGCGGGCTCAATTACTTTTTCAACGGCACCGGCACTAATCTCCGCCTCTCCTACACCACCCGCACCTATAATGTGGCCACCGCTATACCAGACGACTATACGAAAAAAACATTCGGACAGGTATGGCTCCAGGCTCAATTCTTCATTTTCTGATTATCAAACATTCAATCATTTTCTCCATAAAATATAAGTCAACATGAGAAACGCTTTTTTCAACCAACTATCCATCCTCCTGCTGGGCGCTACCGCACTTTTTTCTTCCTGCAACAGCGGCGCCGGGAAAACCGGCAGCAGCGACTCCTCCGCCAAAAAGGAAACTGTAAAAATAGGCGTACTCCACTCTCTCAGCGGCACCATGGCCATATCTGAAGTTTCCTTAAGAGATGCCGTACAGATGGCCGTAGATGAAATCAATGCCAAAGGTGGCGTACTCGGTAAACAAATAGAACCGGTCATCGTAGACCCGGCATCAGACTGGGACCTGTTCGCCGAAAAGGCAAAGGAACTGCTGATCGATAAAAAAGTATCTGCCGTATTCGGCTGCTGGACTTCCGTATCCCGTAAATCAGTACTCCCGGTTTTCGAGCAGAACAACGGCCTGCTCTTCTATCCGGTGCAATACGAAGGAGAAGAATGCTCCAACAGCGTTATCTACACCGGCGCAACACCCAATCAGCAACTGATTCCTGCCGCCGAATATCTCATGAGTGAAAAAGGAGGAGGCTACAAAAAGTTCTACCTGCTGGGCACCGATTATGTATTTCCCCGCACGGCCAATAAAATACTCAAAGCTTACCTTCTCTCTAAAGGCATTCCCAAAGAAAACATCATTGAAGAATATACGCCGTTCCATCACCAAGATTACCAAACCATCATTTCGAAAGTAAAACGTTTTGCCGCTGACGGTAAAGCCTGCATCCTCTCTACTATCAATGGCGATTCCAACGTGCCTTTTTATAAAGAGTTTGCCAATCAGGGCCTCTCTTCCGCCACCTGCCCGATCATGGCATTTTCCGTAGCGGAAGATGAACTCAGATCGATGGATACCGAATTCCTGGTAGGTCATCTCGCCGCATGGAACTACTTCCAGTCGAACGACCTGCCGGAGAATAAAAAATTTGTGGCCGATTTCAAAGCCTTCTGCGCGAAGAAAGGTTTACCCGGCGGCGACAAAAGAGTAACGGACGACCCTATCTGCTGGGCTTACACTGGCGTGTACCTGTGGGCTAAAGCTGCTGAAAAAGCCGGCTCCTTCGATGTTTCGAAAGTACGCAACGCTTTATACAGCCTGGGTTTCGATTCACCTGACGGTCCCGTGAAAATGGACCCGCGCAATCACCACCTGGCAAAACCCGTAGTGATCGGCGAAATCAAACCCGACGGACAATTCGATATCATCTGGAAATCCGGAGGACTGGTGGACCCGCAGCCATGGTCGCCATTAACCTCTCCTGATAAGGATTGCGACTGGGTCAACCACAACGGTACCTACGCCAAAAAATAAACGGGCTTTATCCGATAAAGACAGGCTATTTCCAACTTATCAAAAAATGATGCGATGAATACTTCCTTACTACGGATGCTGATGTGCTGCCTACTGCTGCTGCCGCTATTTTCGGCCGGCCAGGACAGCGCCTCCATCTATACCGCACAGCTATTACAGCCACCAGCCGACTCCGTGCGCACACAGGCTATTGGCAGGCTGGCCGCCCTTCATATACCGGCCACCTACCCTTTGCTGATGGCGATTAATGATAAAAAACTGTACCTGCTGGACAATAAGGCGGTTACGACAGACAGCAATCCTTCCGCTGAAGGAACCTACCGGATTTATTCGCTTTATCCAGACAACACTCTCCTTACCAACAGCAGCGGGCAACCGCTGCTGTTGCCATTGTCTGCCCTCAAAGCAGTAGACATACCACGGGCCGACCGGCTTCAACTGGCAGGAATCGCCCCGCTGCTCAACCTGTTCAGCAACGACGCGCAGAAACGTACCCTCGCTTACTCACAGCTCAAACACACGAGCGACAGCGCTACCCTCAGCATCCTGAAAGAGGCCATAGCAAAGGAGAACAACGCCGACGCACTCCGTACGGGGAAAGATGCACTATACTCGATACAACTATACGAGGCCGTTACAACTGCCAATGCTAAAGCCTTTATCGACAGCATAGCCGACAACTGGAGCGACAACGCACCGGTATTATTGAGAGACTATGCCAAATCAGGCTTCCTGAACCAGGAAACAGCCCAATATGCCGCGGCGAAAGCCGTGGGCCTGGAAAAACGCTATGATCATCTCCAACGTGTTCAAAACTTCTTCAGTGGCCTGAGCCTGGGCAGTATCCTGGTGCTCATTGCACTGGGGCTTTCCATTGTATACGGCCTGGCCGGCATCATCAACATGGCACATGGTGAGTTTATGATGATCGGAGCCTACACAACTTATTGCATGCAGATCATATTCACGAAAACACTGGGAATTCCGCAGACAGACCTGTTCTTCTTTTTTGCACTGCCATTTTCCTTCCTGGTAGCGGGCGCACTGGGCTGGGTACTTGAGCGCCTGGTAATCCGCCATCTGTACGCCAAACCGCTGGAGAGCCTCCTGGCCACCTGGGGAGTGAGCCTGATACTGATACAGACCGCCCGCCTGTTGTTCGGTGATCTTACTGCTGTTAAAACACCACAGCTACTGGCTGGCGGATGGCAGGTTTCACCGCACCTCACCTTACCCTACAACCGCATCTTCATTATCGTACTGGCATTGTTCATGGTACTGTTTACCTACCTGATGCTGTACCGTACCAGGCTGGGTCTACAGATCAGGTCAGTGACACAGAACCGGCAGATGAGCGCCTGTCTTGGTATAGAAACCAGGCGCGTGGCATCCATTACATTCTTTATCGGCTCAGGCCTTGCCGGGCTGGCCGGTTGCGCCATTACACTGATCGGAAACGTGGTGCCTGATATGGGCCAGACTTATATCGTAGATTCTTTCCTCGTGGTAGTTACAGGAGGCGTTGGCAAGCTGGCAGGAACAATAGTTTCCGGCCTTGGCATTGGCTTCTTTACAAAAATATCCGAGTCCTTCTTCCAGGCGGTATACGGTAAAGTATTTATCCTGGTGTTCATCATGTTGTTCATGCAGTATAAACCCAAAGGACTGTTTCCGGACAAAGGCCGCATTGCTGAAGATTAAAAAAAACGGAACATGAAAACGAAAAACAACACACTGCTATATATTCTATTCATCGCTTTCTTTGCGGTGCTGCTACCCGCAGGCTACCTGACAGGCCTCCTTTCCGTAAACACTATTTCTGTGTGGGGGCGGTATTTCTGCTTTGCGATAGCTGCCCTGGGCATAGACCTTATCTGGGGATATACCGGTATCCTGTCCATGTGCCAGGCGTTCTTCTTCTGCCTGGGCAGCTACGGTATTGCCATGCATCTGCTATTGAAGAAAACGGTGGCATCCGGCGCAACCCTGCCAGACTTCATGGCCTGGAACAAAATAGAGACACTGCCCTTCTTCTGGCAGCCGTTCCATTCCTTTGGATGGACGGTGGCACTATGCCTGCTGGTCCCCGCGGCATTTGCTTTCATCATTGGCCTGGTATTGTTCAAAAGCCGGATCAAAGGCGTATACATGGCCATCATCACACAGGCGCTGACGCTGGCCATGTGGTTAATATTTCTCCGGAATGAAACCAACCTGGGCGGCACCAACGGTCTCACGGACTTTAACAGCATCCTGGGTTACCCCCTGTCCTCTTCTTCTGTAAAGCTCGCACTCTACCTGGTTTCACTCACCGTACTCTGCACCGCTTACTGGTGCTGCTACCGGATAACGCATTCCAAGTTTGGGAAAGTGCTACAGGCTATCCGCGACAGTGAATCCAGGGTCAGCTACACCGCCTACAAAGTGGTGGACTACAAGCTGGCCGTTTTCGTAGTGGCGGCACTGTTAGCTGCCGTTGGCGGAATGCTGTACCTTCCCCAAACAGGCATTATAACGCCAGGCCGTATGGATGTAAAAGCATCGGTCGAAATGGTGATGTGGGTGGCACTTGGCGGCAGGGGCAACCTGAAAGGAGCAGTGATAGGCGCTTTGCTGGTAAATTTCCTCTACAGCATCTGCACCAGTTTATTCCCGGATTCATGGCTGTTCATCCTGGGCTTCCTGTTTGTCATTACGGTATTATATTTCGATAAAGGATTTATGGGACTGGGAGATACCATCCGGCAGAAATTTTCGACTGCCCGGCTCAAAACATCTCAAACTAACTGATATGCTGCTCAACGTAAATAATCTGTCGGTATCATTTGGCGGTGTACATGCACTGGACCTCGATCATTTCAGCCTGCGCGACAAGGAACTGCGGGTCATCATCGGCCCTAATGGTGCCGGAAAGTCCACCTTTCTCGATATCATCTGCGGGAAAACAAAGGCCGACAAAGGAGACATTACCTTCAACGGAAAATCCATTCTCGGCAAATCGGAAGTGAAGATAGCGGAAGCCGGTATTGGCCGGAAGTTCCAGAAGCCCTCCGTATTTCCCGGGCTCACCGTGTACGACAACCTGTTGCTGGCCGCAAAAATGAAGAAAGATATCTTCACCTCCCTGTTCTTCAAAGCTATGCCCGCGATGGAAGAGAAGATACACCACGTGGCCGTGAAACTGTCGCTCACCAACGTCATGTATAAATCAGCAGGCGACCTCTCACACGGACAAAAGCAGTGGCTGGAAATAGCCATAGTAGTGCTGCAGGACCCAACACTGATGCTCATAGATGAACCCGCAGCAGGCATGAGCGACGAAGAAACAGAGAAAACAGGGGCATTACTCCTCGAACTGTCGAAATCCCACAGCATTATTGTGATAGAACACGATATGAAATTCGTGGAACAGATAGCCAACGAACTGGTAACCGTACTGGTCCGCGGAAAAAGACTAATGGAAGGCACCTTTGCTGAAGTGAAGAACGACCAACGGGTAATAGATTGTTATTTGGGACGTACTAACCCACAACTTGAAACATTATGAGCACACCGGTATTAACTGTTAACAATATCTCTGCCGCTTACGGGCAGAGCGTCATTTTACGTGGCACCAGCCTGGCCGTAAAAAAAGGCGCCATTACCACTGTAATGGGGCGCAATGGCGTAGGAAAAACCACCCTGCTAAAAACCATCATGGGCCTGCTTCCGGCACAGGAAGGCAGCATTATTTTCAATAATGAAAACATCACTTCCCTGCCACCGTATAAAAAAGCAAAAGCCGGCATTGCCTACGTACCGCAGGGCCGGGAAATCATCCCGAAGCTTTCGGTGTATGAAAACCTGCTATTGGGGTTGGAAGCCCATCCCAACCGCAAAGCGAAGGTCCCCGAAGAAGAAATCTACCAGCTGTTTCCCATACTGAAAGACTTCCGTAAACGCGCCGGCGGAAACCTCAGCGGGGGGCAACAGCAGCAGCTTTCCATTGCGCGTGCGTTAGTCAGCGCCCCCTCCCTCCTGCTGCTTGATGAACCGACAGAAGGTATCCAACCCTCCATTGCACAGGAGATCGGCAGCATTCTGAAACAACTGGTGCAGCAGAAAGGACTGTCAGTTTTACTGGTAGAACAGAAAATTGATTTTGCCAACCAGGTAACCGACCATTACTATTTTATGGACCGGGGCCGGATGGTGCTGGATGGTACTGCTGAAGAGCTGAAACATGCCGAACTGGAAAAACATATTGCCGTATAATCAAGGCAAGCGTAGCTTTGTTTATCTTTAACATTATGCATCCTGTATCCGAAGAAAGAAGTATTTTCAAGATCTTCACCATCCTTTATGCGGTGGCGCTCACCACGATTGCTTTGTTGTCAGTATTCAGCCAGATCAAGATCCAGCAGGCGCTGAGCCACCAGATGAACGATGCGCATGTGATCAACTTTGCAGCCAGGCTGCGCACCTACAGTCAAACCCTCAGCAAGCTGGCTTTATTGCTGGAGTCGGGCCGAGATATAGAGGACAACCGGAAAGAATTTGTAAATACACTAAAGCAGTGGCAGAAATCGCACGAAGGCCTGCAGGCCGGCAGCAATTTCCTTAATCTGCCCGCAAACGACCAGGATGAACTGAAGCAGATGTTTGAAATCATCCGCAATCCGCACCAGGAAATATGGAACGCCGCCAGCAAAATGATAACTGTACTGGGCCAGGATACCACCTTTAACGCATCACATATACGCCCCTATGTACAAACCATCCTGGCGTACGAGAAATCATACCTGCTGGGCATGGAGCTGATTGTATTCGACTATGACCGTATTTCGAAGGAACGTATCCGCAACCTGAAGGAAATTGAATACATCGTGCTGGGCCTGGTGCTGTTTACCCTGCTGCTGGAAGCAGGCCTGATCTTTTACCCGTTATCCACCCGTATCCGCAAGATTATCCGGAGGTTGGTAGATGCACAGGAGCAGGCCCGAAAGCTTACCGAAGAAGTACAGCTGGCCAACCAGGAAAATCTATTGCGCCAGGAAATGGAGCAGCGCATCCGGTCCTACTCTATTATCAACGGACAGGAAAAGGAACGCAAACGGATTGCCGCGGAAATACACGATGGCATCGGACAAATGCTGACCAGCCTCCGGATGAAACTGGAACAGATAGAAGACCGCAGCATGCAGCACGATCCCGAAATTGCCATGGTCAATACCATGATGTACAGCATTATCAACGAAACCAAACGCATCTGCGCCGACCTGCTCCCCAGCGTGCTGGAAGACTTCGGACTGCGGGCCGCCATCGATGAGCTGCTCAGGTTGTGCCGGCAAACCGCACCAGGAATTGACTTCCGGCTGGAAGAAACCTTATCAGCCGCAACATTGCCAAAAGAAGTTAAAACAGGCGTTTATCGTATCTTGCAGGAATCATTAAACAATGCTATCAAACATGCAAATGCAGATATCATTGAAATAGATATTGACGGCGCCGCCAACTTCCTGCAGCTAACCGTAAGAGACAACGGCAAAGGCTTTCATTTCGACAGTCAGCAGCTCTACTCTAACGAACAGGCCAGGAAAGTAAACGGTATCCGTAATATGAAAGAAAGGGCGGAACTGCTTGGAGGCACACTCCAGATTAATTCGCAGCCCGGCACCGGAACAATTATACAGTTAGCATTAACATTTTAGCAATGAAAAAGACAGCCGTTTTCTTAGTGGACGACCATGAAATATTCCGGAATGGCTTAAAACAGTTGATCAACAGTGAGGCTGACATGGAAGTAATCGGCGAAGCCAGCAGCGGTGAAGATGCGATACAACAGCTGTCAGAGATACAACCGGATGTTATCATTATGGATATCCGCATGCCCGGCATGAACGGCCTGGAAACAAGCATCCGCCTGCTGGAGAAAAATCCCCGCGGAAGAATTCTCTTCTTCAGCCTCTTTGACGAACCCGACTACGTAGCTGCCGCCCTTGAAATGGGCGCCAGCGGTTATATTCTAAAAGATACCAGCAACAAAATATTCCTCAGCGCCATCCGCACCATTCACCAGGGCAGGTATTACTTCATCGGCGAAGTAAGCGATGTACTCGTAAAGAAATACCTGGATGCCCGGCAAACGACCGGCAACAGCGGCACCCCAGAAATCTCCCTCTCGCGCCGAGAGGAACAAATCATGCGCATGATCAGCCAGGGGCACAACAACAAAGACATCGCGGAATCGCTAAACATCAGTATCCGCACCATCGAAGCACACCGGATGAACATCCTGCGTAAATTCCAGGTAAACAGTATAGAGGAAGCGGTGGAATATAGCAGGGCTAACCGGCTGTTAAAAGAGGATTGAGGCAGACTGGTTATTGCATCTGCGCGGCTCACATTTAATACTGGGACCTTTAATGGATAAGAATACTGCTTCGCACAGTTTTGTATAAACTAAACTTAAAATACCACATAAACTGAAGAAGTTGTGATTTAATCTGACAGTTGGGTTAATTTTAAGTAACCACACTTATTCATTAACCCAACTGTCAGATTAAATCATAACTTCTTCATATAATAAGTGGGGAAATTAGAATATGCGGAAAATTCTTCTATTGCTCAGATGTTTTGGGAGAACATAGCGATAATCATCCATTCTCCATTAACCTTAATTATCGAATGGCAATCTATACCATCCTTTCCAGCGGCATTATAAGCATTCCGCCTTGCCTTCTGGAATATATTTTGATGTCAGCTATGAACGATTTTTCAAGCATACTAACAAGATTCTGTATTCAGACTTACGTGAAACTATGTTATTGAAACTACTAGATTTTATACATCTTGAAGGTGTTTGTTATACATCCTGGTGTAGCCTTTTTATTTTTATTGTACTCAGCAACTAACATTTGAATTATCCAGATTAACATACATACATCCTACACTGGCTGTAACTCTTACAATCTTGCCATTGATATTTGCATTGTAAAAAACAGAATAATCGGCCTTCTCTTTCCGGTGCAGTCATCTGCTATGTATGGTGATGGCTGAAATCCAGGAAATTATAGCTAACGGAATTAGCCAGTTTAAGGTTCTTTTCATAATCTCTATTTAAACAATATTTATGTGGTACTTGCCTATTGTACTGATTAAAGGTGGCTTAGGAACAACGGGTACTCCGAAACCAATACTTGTTGTGGGCACAGTGTGTACCAAATTGGGAATGTCAGGAAAAGTTGCCGCCCACTTCGTAATTCCGTCAAATCTTTCAGATTCATTTACTATGATTTACCTTGCTATGGTAAAAGCAGAAAAGTCGCTTAAATTCTATGATTCAAGCGACTTTAATTTCTTTTGATTACCTTCTGTGACTCATAGGGTATAGCACCCGGATTTTTTTATCCTTGAACTGCGAAAATTGACAGGCTTTACAGTTCTCTTAGTATTTTCTGAAAGTAAACAGATAAGTATGCGTTCCTTTTATCAGTCTTACGGTATCTGACATTGCTGGTTTTATAATAATATCTCCCACCTTGGCACTATCCTCGAAAGACATATAATGGTCATAGTCAAATACCTCTGGTGCAAATCCATACCTGGCATTACTATTATCCAGCATAAAATATGTAATTCCTGAGCTGTAACCAATATTTATAATTCTCCCATTAATATCAGCACTATAGAAAGCATCAAAATTGCGTTTGTTCTTTTCATTCCAAATCTTATTTCCGAAAAATGCGATAATAAGGAATATGATAATAGCAATAATAATTGGATATTTCTTTTTCATTTAAGATTTATTTATAGAGAATAACAGAATTACTTGTGCCAATTGCCGCTCCATTTTGCCACCCCAGCAAGTCTACAGCAGAGGTTATTGTAAGAATAGGTGTCGCACCAGGTGTATATCCTGCTGAAACCTTCGGAAAATTTATAAAGTATGTTTTGTCCCCGTTAGTTATTTTTGTTTCCATCGCACTTCTTTTTATTGACTCCACAGGGCCTAAAAAATACACATTAGTCAGATTAGCCCCAATACCGCCAGACCAACCAGCCCCAACTCCTGGGGTAATAGTTACAACCGGCTTCAATGAGGCCTGCGGGCCACGAACAAGCCAAGTTGCCTCAATACTCACAGATGAGCCTAAACCAGTAAAGGCCGATATACCAGCACCTATCTGGATACCATCTGGAATTATTGCTCTTACTCTCGGACTATTCCATATGTTTGAAACATAGTCTCCTACTGATTTCAAGAAATCCGGTGAATTCTCTGTAGCAGCACCTCCAACTGGCGATGGCCACCCATTAGTCATCTGCTGCCAAATCTCCAGACCAGCGCGCGGATAGGCAGACCGCTGCTGATAAGGTATTTTAACTCCCGGCAACATAGTGGTGATTGGAGCGTACCAGTCGATGCCGCCTCCACCTCGGCCGCCACCGCCACCGCCTCCACCCAGCAGGCCGTTATAAGTAGCCGCTGCATTCGCGTAACTGTCAGCCACCCCGTAGCTACCCCATATACCCATATCAGATATCTGGCCAGCACCGGTCATAAATGCATCCAGCGGATTGGTGAAAGCGGTAGTGCCGTTAGCGGCATTCCAGTTACCTCCATAACCCTGATCTGCAGCATTAATCGTTTGGATAATTTCCCAGATGGAAGATACATCTCCCATTGGATCGTTATACAAGATAGGATTATTATAGGCAAAACTGTATGGACTGAAATTGCTTGCTGCCTCAGCAGCGATGTCCACACCGAGGAACCGTCCAATCTGCGGGTCGTACTGCCGGTAGAAAGTATTGTATTGACTTATTTCCAGTTCATTTTCCCATTCATTGCCACCATTGTATCGATAATTATTTCTCAGCGGTCCGCTGGCGTTATATGAAATACCGGCCATCTCCAGACCAAAGGGATAATAGTGTGTTTCCTCCAGGATGGGTCCGGGTGACAACACTACCGCCATGTTATCAAAATAAACGTCCTGCTGCGTCTCATTGCTGGAATAGATATACAGGAAACCACCTTGTGTGATGACCATCTTATCAGTACCCAGTGTCTGCAACTCATCCGGTGTTGACTTCACCTGTTTCACACCACTATTGGCATCCACCATTTTAAACTGGTTATCGAACAACACATAGTTCAGGTAGGCTCTTGGCTGTGTTGTCGGCTGATCAGGATCTTTTTGTGTAAGACTACGGTAATCCCTGTCGGTGAAGGTATTGCCGAATGGCGATGTTCTGTCTGCTACCGCCGAATGTTCATCAGCAGCAGTTGCACTGCCGCCAAAGCTATTCAGCAATGCAGCCACCATTTCTTCAGGCGGTGTATTACCTTGTCTGGACGCAGGCCCGGTTGATTTATAAAAAGCTCTTGTACTGATCTGAACAGTATCACCGGCCGTCACTTTTAACACCAAAGAAGGTCCTATTTTCTGAGAACCTGCTTTTGCGTTCAGTTTCGCTACCATTTCATTTTTATTGGTAAGGCGGTCTTCCGGATAGCCCACTGGCTTAGCACTGCGGGTAACATCCACATTACTGAACAACGCGGTTTCGACAGGTGCGGCTGCACTTTCCATGGTAGCGAGATACACCTGAGGAGTAGTCTGCTCTGTCAGCACCACCCTGACGTTACCCTGATGATCGCGCTCAAAGTAGTCATAGACGAAGTCTATCGGGCTTCCGGCTTTATAAACCGGACGAATCCTTCCTTCAGCATGTGGAATAAATTGCAGGACATCATTTTTATAGGTCATACCCGCCACATAGTCTGTTGTGGTGACCACAGGCGTGCCACTGGTGATATCCTTTACAATTTTCTTAACCCTCACGCCGGTGGCGTCATATACATACTGTATGGTGCCTTTACCTTCTACTGTTATCAACTCCGGTTTGTTCAACAGGTTATAGCTAATAGATGTTATTTTTTTATTGAGATCTTTCAACAGGTTGCCGGCATCATCATAATCATAATCAATAGCATTAGTACCATTGGCATCTTTAAAATCTCCCAACAACGAAGAAGGGTCATTTACAGCATCCGTTACACCTTCCAGCTTATTGGAATTAGGCTTATAGGCATAGCTCAACTGATCTATCAGCGCACTGGCTATACCTTTCAGGCCTTGCTGCGACATGGAAAGTATATTACCATTGGCATCATATTGCAGATTATCTACGGTATAGTTTACCTTATCCTTTGTCCAGGCTGCCCCCGGTGTATTCTGCTGATTAAAATCAGCGTTTTTTAGCTGATCAAGCTCATCATAAATAAATCCGTAAGCACGGGCTATTCTATCGCTGCCCCCTTTCCATTTGATTCCGGCGATATTACGATTATACTGAGGCACCTCAAATCCATAATCATAATAAATAACTTCCCCGAATTTGTTAAGCGTGCTGTTGTCCGTTTCTACAAACTCTCTGTTGATACCGGTCAACCACCCTCTGACATTATAATCATAGCTCAGGAAATCCATCGACCCGCCATCCGGACGGACGCCCAGTGTTTTCTTTTTTAACTCCCCTGTCGGTGTATATTCATTTTTTGCCACCACCCGCTCCAGGTCCGGGTCATCATTTAGTTTTGTCTTCACTTCCAGTATTCTACCCGCATGATCATATTGGTAAGTTGTCAGTACAGCAGTACGACGGGTAAGATCACTGGATGGATTGCTATGGTCGAAATAGCTGCTCAGTACTTTTCCGTTAAAATCAAACAGCAGCGTTGACACATCCCTTCCTCCAACAGTGTTGCCGGATATAGTTTGAAACGTACGCCCATTCTGATTATAATAAACTGTTCTTGTCAGCCACTGGTCTGTACCCAAGATACGTACGCGGGAACCGGTCATGCGGTTCCTTACAGCCAACTGCGGTGTCAGCGCTATATCTGCATTAGGATCACCAGTATTTCCCAATTTCCCCGTTTGGGCATTTTCAAAAGGCTGTGCACCAGCCCAGGCATAGTCGTCATAGTAGTTATAACTAATCCAGTCAATGTCCACCTCCGAAGGTCGGGGATTAACCAATACTGTTTCAGTATAGGTCCCGTCGCTACTTCCCGGTACTATAGCAGCCTCTATATCATCATTCCCCGAGTCAAAATCTGGCTCAAAACGAATGGAGTTACCAGCCTGATAACGTTGAATGGTGATATCCCGGCTATTTACCACAAGATCGGTCTCTTTTGAGTATACCTTATTATCCTTTTGCAGCACAGCATCGATATTATCTATTTCCTGCTGTAATTGCACGCGGCTTTTATTTACGTTGTAGATACCTGTTTTCTCGGGTCTGTTGGCACCGTCGTAAAAATTAACCATCCATCCTTTACCAATGAGATTAGCACCACGCGTATATACAAGACGGTCCCTGGAATCATAGACCATCTCTGTCAATCCTCCGCCAGGAACAATCCGCGCAACGATCCTTCTCTTAGCATCATATTCAAATTGAAAGCAAAGCTCCTTACGGATGGTAGCATTATCCAGGTTCCAGTCGCCCAATATTCGTTCTACTGCTTTGGGAGTGATAATAAACCGTAGATTATTAAGATCATCATAAATCATGTACATGGAGGTCCATCCCATGTGTCCTCCGGCTGCCGCAGTATCCTTTTTCTTTCGCACCAGTATCAGGCGGCCTTTCTGATCAGTATATTTCAGTACACTGCGGCCCTGTTCGTCCTTTTCCTCTGTTACCAGTAATTGACCGGCACCATATATCCCTTGAGATATTGGGATGGTTGTGATCTCCGGCGCATTAACAACCCACCTGAATACCGAGTCTGATACGGTATTCGTTCGCTCGTCTATCGTCGCACCACGTGAACTGCCGGCCCAACTGTTACCTGTTGCTGAAACTTTAGTAACTCTCTGAAGTGGAGAACCATCGTAGTAGGTTTTGCCGTAAAAAACCTGCTCTCCGGGGTATTGTGCCTTGTTATAATCTATCCCTTCCTGAAATGCATTTTTCTTCAACATTCCATCAGCCGTGGTCGCAGCATAAGGAAGGAACTGGCGTTCTTCTCTCCCCAGCTGGTCATATGTATGCATGGTAACGAGGTCCTTTTTATCAGGCGAACCCTGTCGGACGATGCTTTGCAATGGCCGGCCCATTGCATCTGCATAACTGGTTAACACCGCTGCTTGCTCCGCTGGCGTTTGCATGGTCAGCGCAGCTGCGTCGGAGAAAGCCTTTGCCGGAACATAAGTACGGACCAGGTTTATCAGCGTGTTGTCGTCCAATACTTGCGGAAGCCCCTCCGGTGTTACTGCTGGGGGGACTTTTATATTATTCGGTTTATTCTGTGCCTGGAGTAATGAAGTCCATAAAAACGCCAGTGCAACTATAGGGATATATAACTTCTTCATGTCAAGAATAATCGGCTTAGGTTAAAAACAACGAGTAGGAGAATACTGCTGAAAAGGGCCTGCTATGGACCCATCAGAAAACTGATACTGGTAAGTACACATCCAGCCGGTATTTTGCGGTTCAGATTCGATGATCACTTTCACACCTGTTTCGCATTTACCATTAATCATTTTCTTCGATTCACCCTCACAAACAACCGGCACCGGGCACAGAGTCTCGTCTGTTCCTCCACTTTCCCATTTAAAGGTTCCATAAGAAGCTGAATTAGGGTTGACATCTTTTTTCTCCACCTCTATTGTTCCTGTGTTAACTCCCTGAGAAGTGGTAACGCAACGCTTCCTTCCGGTCAGCTCCCAGATCGGCTTAGGGGTACATCTATCAGACTGTCCGCTAACAATCCATCTGAACGTTCCCCAAGTACTGCTGTTGCTATTGATATCGGTCTGCTCTACCTCCTGTATACCTGTCATACCATTCGCATTGGTCTGGCAACGGTATCTCTCCGTATAGTCCCATACTGGCGTTGTACTCAAAGGAGCATTCATGACATACTCTTTCTTTTCGATGATATGTTTATTATGATTCCTTGTCAGTATCGGCCTTTTCAGCGCATCGTATGAATAATAGACAGGCATATTATCAGCGCCACAGGTAGACGTAACCCCTAAAAATGGTTCATAGGTAGTCGTTGTCATAACCGCCCCCTGTGGGAATAGTCGTACTTCATCGATCAGGGACTGCCCGGAGATACTGATAGCCGGCAGGTTTACTCTGTATTCGCTAAATATCCACCCTGTATTAGTGTTGACAGCTGTGGCTATCTGCGTGGCGCCGGATACCACAGGTGCATTGCCTTTATACCATAAACTCAGCACATAGGGGGTAGACAGCGAAATGTTCTTTTTGGTGATGATACCCGCAGACAATGGATACACATAGTCGCCTGTTAGCGCATTCTCATCTTTTTGCGGAGCACCTGTAAATTGGAAATTTCCTTTATCATCGCTTTCAAAGCTGGTATATGCCACCTGATCGTATGCAGCGTTGGCCACACTCATAACAGGAAATTGTTTGTCCGGGCTCATCATCACCGACATTGTTTTGCCATTTACCTGTGAGGTACGCGGGAAGCCTTTTTCGTCATATTGGGTATATATAGAATAAGCTTTAAACAATTCAGGTTTACGTATCAATACTGCCGGATTAAAGTCACCAACCACTTGCTGCAAAACAGGAGCATTGGATGCAAACGCATAACGATGGTAAGGCCGGATGAAATTATTAAATGTGCTGTATTCAACAATTTCCCCCCCGGTCATGCGGGCGGGCTGCCCACCGCCCGTCAACCATTCTTCCGTAGCCACCAGCTTCACAATCCCCTTGTCTCTCAGCACCTTCAGTATACCATCAGCAACTGTATAATCGTCTGGGTAATAGTAGCGCTTCTCTATCACAGAACCGGTCTCCCGGTTAAAATCCTGACGAAGCGTTTTGACGTTAAAGTTTTTCGGGCTGTACGTATAAGAAGTGATATTTAAAAGACTATCATTATTGGCATAATAGGAATAACTGATAGATTTAGACAGTTCTGTTCTTCCGGAAAGCGGGTAATACCGATTGCCTTTTAATACCTTTGTTTCTGAGGTATGGGCATAGCTTATTGTATGCGACACCAGCAGGCTTGCTACATTTTCATCTGTTAATGCCTGTTGAATGATATTATATTCATGGGTTGTCTTTTTTACCAGTCTTCCGGATTTATCGTAAAGCAGTATTTTTTTGGGCAATCCCAGTCCCCATTCCGCTTTTTCAACCGGAACGTAAGGATACTCCACCTGTTGTTGGTTAAAGTTGACATCACGGAAATCTGAAAATTCATACACTGTCTTTCCTGATTCCCCTGACGGCCCTTCGGAAACCTCTACTCTGCTGTACCCTACAACGTTACCTGAAACATACTTCAGGTTATTATAGGGATCGGAAGCAACAATTCTTGTTTCTCTTGAGACATTGTTCGAGTAGTAGGTAGTACGACGATAATCATAACGGGGAAAATGCGCCATGTAACCTGAAGAGGTAACACCATCGGCCAGAGTGTATTTATACCTGGTAATAAGCGGAGCAACACTTTGGTTCCCCGCATAGGTGGTTACCTTGGCTATTCTTATCCCGCCTCCGATAACATTCTGGCCGGACGCCCTGGTGTTCGTCCAGGTAACACGGATAGCGGATTCAACGGGGAAACTACAGTTAGACGGCGTTTGTACCGACAGTGTATAATTAGCTGACGGCGTATTCAAAGCCCAAATAACATCCCCGGTCAACAGATCATTTATACTCAGATAACCAGTGCGGACCACATTTCCTGCTGCATCCTTCAATGTAAGTACAAACGTGCAATTGGTGGGCAGGGGAATATCTGTACCGGGATCAAAACGAAATTGCAGCTGATGCTGATTGGTATAATGCTGAGCAAGTTCCAGTGTATAGGAACCGGAAGCATTCACCCGTGCTGACACCTCCATGGCAATATTGTTTATATTGGCTCGTTCATGTGATTCAAATTCAAACGCGCGTACCATTCCATCAGGATATGTAACTGATTTAAGGCTTCCTGCTAATACATGTGTAGCACTTGGCTCTCGGTCTCCTGCCGGAATTCCTGCTACAGATGCAGGAATACTGGAATTATTCATTTTACCGTTATAGAACCCCCAATGATCACGGGAATGAATTCCCAAAGCAGGGTCCGGCAGATTTTCGAATCGGTCAATTCCCCCTGACCACTTGTTATCAGGCAACAAGTACTCCTTGTTATAGGTAAAGGCATAGTGTATAAGATGCCCTGCCGGCGTCACTCTCACTATTCGCCTCAGAAAAGACCGGAGAGTAGGTCCGTACTGATGCCCATTCAATTGCAGCTCAGGATGTTCTTCCCAGTTTTTGTAATATGCATCATACAACATATAGTCTAATCGGAATCTTTCCACTTCCTTACCATTATTAAGTATCCTGATGGTGTTCAAGGCCGCTCCCCCTTCCATTCTTGCGCTGCGATCAAATTCAACAGACTGATTGGAGGGCAGAATTATCCGTTTAATTTTTAGCAGGTTCCGGTTTAAAGAAGAAGTCGCCATTGAATAAAACTTATCGAATCCTATAAATGTCAGGCTCTCCGCTATATCACTGTAGTCGTACGCTGCACCACTTTCTTCGTATTGAAAATTAATGGAATCGCTGTTATAGGGATCTTTTATGCTGGTTAGGTGCCAGGCAGATGGATAGTACTTATTGATAAAGAGACTCTGATCATCCTGAGTATCCAGCTTTTCAAGTTCTATGTCCCTGAACTCATAACGCACGCCATCTTCTGTAATAATAGTAAAAGCGGTTAACGTGTAGCTGGCATTGGGAACTGTAGAAAACTCCGGAATAATACTGATATTTCGTTGTTCACTTAGATAAATCTTCTTATCTTTCCCTATCATGAATTTTCCCGAAAGGCCATTGACCGAATAGATATAGATGTCCGCCTGCGCATCCTGTTTGTTATAAAAAATATCCTCGCGCACATTGTCTGGCACATTCTGTGGCAATACAGGAGTATACAGAAACCCTATCTGCGTAAAATCATCCGGCCCACCTCTAACAGATCTCATGATCGCACCACCGGCGTTTAAGCTCCAGCTCATACCCGCTTCAGGTGCTTTCTCCCGTACCTGCACGCCACCGGCAAAATAACTCAGATCAACACTTAGTTTTAATTCTCCGCGGCTATAGGCAAACAATGGCACCCTTATCTGTGGTATACCAGTGAACAGATTAACATCGATTGCCGCTGTTCTTTGTTTAGCAACAGTTCCTGCATCTACAGACGCATCGGCTGTGATATCCTGGGCCATCAGCCTAAAAGACAGAAATACTATCAGCAAAAAAAACGAGATCTGAACTAATTTTCTCATTAGCGGCATAAATTGGTATAGGGCACTCATACGCACCATTAAACAATAAGATTCTGGGCTACCGTTTCCGGTAACTGTTACACTGTTAGTAAATCGGATAGGAACAGGTGATAGGTGTAGTACTACTGCATCTCAAACATTCCAAATGGCTTCCGATATATAGGTTGGGTTAATAACAACCAATGCGAAGAAAAACATTTTTTCTGGTTAAAACAAACCTGTATGAGTTTAAAAGTATATTATTCTATCAACTACTCTGCTGTAAAATACTATCAGCAATACCATTCCACCAGCTATCAAATTTATTCTTATTATCTATTGATTCACAATTTTTGCAGCGGCATTCCTGTGGCATCCTTTTAGTATCCTTCACCTATCCTTTACCCATCTCTTGCTCAGTGATGCATCTACCACCTTATAAGCCAGTACTATCTTCACATTCCTATAATTCTCCAACCGCGGAACATTTTTTCTCCGGTTCGTATATGGATTGGCGAATGAATTCGTCAACTTTAAATTGTTAACCGCCGAATGTTACGGGAGCGTACGGCCAGATGCTGGTAATTTTATTACAACTGCTATCCGGGATTCACTCATATAATATTTTGATTAATGGTGACAACACTTTGTATCTTAGTAAAAGCTGATCTATTTTGACTCTTCTTTACATGTTCCCACAACAGCAAATAAGATGCGTAAATCTCAATATTGATATTTCGTATGCAGTAAAAAAGGTATCAAATACTGATAGAAATTATTATTTTCATCGAGAATAAATTGGGCATCTCCGACCAGAATTCCACGACTAAAGATAAGTGTTTAATCTTGGAGAGAGTACAGAAAACGTGTTAAATGCAAATAGACTTGTATTACTCCCTTTTAACTTCAAGGCCCAAAAATTCAATATTGCATGGACGATAATTCATTAGTTATTTTCTATCTTAGTAAAATCTGATTAACCTGTATAAAGTACGGGAAAGAAATCGGGGTTATGCAAAAGGAACTCAACTAAACGCTCAACTAAAAAAGAAAACCCCGCGACTAACGCGAGGTTTGTAAGTTGTCTGTGAACCCTATGGTACAAAACTCGAACTTATTTGTGTTTGATTTACGAAAATTAGCAGAAATTGCCTGACAGACGCCCAAAAACGTCAAAATAACATCACTCACCATTCTTTCGCTAATATTCTGCACAATCGCAACAATTCTTATTTACAATTGTAAAGGTCGCCAGTTCTAACTGGTGACCTTTACTTTATAGCGGCTGATCCGGCCAGAAATCTTTGGGTGAACATTCCAGGGCTTTCGCAAGCTCATTAAGCATTTTTGTATTATAATGTTTCCCGCGCTTAGGGCTTTCGACATTACCAATATACCCCTCTGCCTTACCAACTAATAAAGAAAGATGCTCTTGGCTATACTTCTTTGCCTCTCTAAACTCCCTTACCTTATCTATTATATATCGATCAATAGCCGATAGTTCTGCCATACATTCTTTTGACACGGAAAATCACAAACCCCTGAACAATAAATACATGCCTATAGGCATGTATTTATTTAGTATATTTACCATAAACGAAAAATCAAAAAAAGTAGACTTTTTACATTATTCATTGATTATCAGTCAAAACCTTTTGTGCAGCAAATTCGTTTATTTAAGATCAGCCCGCGCAAACTCCCAGCCGTTCTCATTTCATCAATGACATTAAAAAAACTCTATTCTAATGAATCAAACCTTTCCTCTTCTACCTGCTGAGCATAAAGATAGGATGCAGAATGACGAAACTCACCAGCGGGAAATAGAATCCCTCAACAAGACCAATCAGTATCTCCAGATCGAGCTGCGTAAAATGAAAGACTTTATGAAAGCCGTCAACCATGATCTCGGCGCGCCTTTAAATGGGATAGAATATCTACTGGATAATTTCTCCCTTCCGGCATTTACTGAAAATTGGGTTGAGTACTACCAAATGCTTCAGCTCGTTTGTATAGCAATAAAAGATTTAAGGGAAAACACCTTTCACTTCTTAAACAACGGCGACAATAGCCCGGTAATTCAAGAAGTAGATCCCATTACATTAATGGAATCTGTAATATTATTCTTAAAACCAGCAGCTTTAGCTCGTGACATAGTATTAAAACTTTCAATATCAGATAAAACCCCTGACAAAATAACCAGTGACCCTACCCGACTAAACCGAATTGTTACCAACCTTACATCAAATGCCATCAAATTTAGCCATAGGGGTACAACCGTCTTACTCTCTGCAACTGAAAACGATGGTAACTGCGTACTTTCTGTAAAGGATGAAGGCATAGGAATACCAGAAGATAAACTACAAACAATTTTTGAGGCAGGTGTACGCTTAGACAAGGATGCACCAGGCCTTGGCGTTGGCTTGCATATTTCCAGAACGTTCGCTGAGCAACTAACGGGAACGCTCACTGTTAAAAGCCAACTCAACTGTGGTAGCACTTTTACCCTCACACTGCCTAAAGAATACGCAGCTCAACATTGATTCGGATGGGAGTAGGACATGCAATACGTATTATTAGAGAGCATTACAAAATGGATCAACGAACATTTTCATATACAGTTGGTATTAGCCAAACATCGTTGTGCCTTTTAGAAACAGGGAAAACCATTCCAAAGGACGCGACGATTGAGCAAATTGCAGTCGCGTTCAACACAGATGCAGCTCTTATAAAACTAGCAGGTGTTGGCCTCCAATTAGCCAATAAGAAGTCTTTTAATAGAGCTTTTCCGAATTTTAATGAAATTGTCTTTTCCATGATTTTTAAGGAAGCGAATAATGTTTTTTAATCCGTTCTTTATATGAGTTCAGATGTATTGCAGGCCTTAGCTATAATTACCGGGTGCTTACTCTTAATACTCATTATAGGTAAACTGCTCGAAACCTTGGCAAGAAAACTAAGGTTACGGCTATTAATTTTGGATGATTTTGAGGGCAGCGGTAAGTTAATGGCACTTACTTTCGCACTTATGTGCATAATTAACATTAGTTCATATCGGACAGTCAACATCGCCTCATTTTGCATACTCGCAATATTAATATCAATAATATTGATCCGGGCCATTAGTCATGCAATTAAAAGATGGCGATCAGAGCATGGCAACCGGGAGTAGTTGTTGACCCTATACAATGCAATAAACGTGGCTATCTGAAAGTCGGATACATGGCTTGTAAGATTAGGGCCGAACTACCATAGCCTCCAATTTATTCATGTGTGGTTCGACTGCAAAAGGAGCAGGCACGTGCCTGCTCCTTCACACTACCCCTTCCGGCCTATTTCCCTCAAAGTAACAAGACTGCCAACGCCTGGCTTATATGACGGATTCAATTTTATATAGCCCCATTCTTTCAAATCCTTCATACAATAGTAGTAAACCCGCTCTGATCGTATTTTTGCCTGCTCCCGCAGTTGGCTGGAAAATACCATTACTGGATTAATACAGCCTTGCCGGTAGAAAAAATATAGGATAGCGAGCATTAGGCTAACGTGCGTCGGCCCCATCTTCGGATCTTCCCCTACCATATCCATAAAGTCAGCGATATAATTCTCAAAGACCATCATCCCGCTCCCTGTTTTTGGCTTTTTCTTCTAGGTTTTGTTACCCCATCGCCTTGCTGCTGGCTTTTCTTCGCAGATTGTTTCTTTCCGACCTCCTGCTTCTCGGACTGGTTCTGTGTTTCCTTATTTTCCACTTTTGTCTTTTGCTGTTGCTCCTGTTGCCTCTGTTTCAGCTTTTCGCCCAAATCCTCACTGATATAGCCCATCTGTATCTGTTTTTCAAGTGGAATTGGTTTCTTGTCCAGATCATAAAGAATGAGGCTGCCTGATCTCAACGCTGGTGAAACATACAATTCATCCTGCTTCCCATCTTTATTAAGGAACTTTTCTTTTTGCAGATTTCCACGTTCAAGTGATTCTTTCAACGAAGATTTATATACCACGGAATATTCATCAATAACCTTACTCAGATTGTAGCCGTACGCTCTATCAAAGCGTTCTGACGCATAGTTCCCATTTTCCAGTTTCTCCTTCGGTTTAATTCGCTCCCAGGATTCACTTTTAGAATGATAAACAGGTCGCCCTTGCAAGAAATTATATGCCATCTTATAGGTGAAATTGTCTTTTATCTTCCGGCCATCATCTTCATTCTTTTTGTGATCCAAATAAAAAGTATGCGTACGAATTTCACCACTACCTTCCCTCTGGGCTGACATTGTATACTTATTAAGGAAATAATCACCGGTTGTTGCTGATTTTCGCAAATGAAATACAGTATCACTTTTCCCATCAGGATACTCTTTCCTAAAGGGGTGTTCAATAACCGAATGCCCTTCCTTCATCTTAGCGATGAGATTGGGATCGTAGGCTTCCTTCATGCCTATCAGCATAAAATGCTTTTGCGTTATATTGTTATCATTTCCTTCCATAAAATATTTTTTTGCCGATGGAACCTCCATACCGCATATTCGTCCTATACTAATTATCTTTTTCCCAGTAGTTTTTTCAGCGGTTTAATCTTTTCCAATATCTTTTGCTTGATCGGTTCACTTTCTTTTCCATGCATTTGCTGTTTTTCAGAAAGTTCATTTCGCACCGTATCTTGTATCATTTTTTGCTTCACTTTTTCCGTATAAACTTCAAATCGAGCTGCCTGCTTCTGAATTTTTTTTTCTTGCTTCTTGCTAATCAACCCAAGGTAAACCTGCTCCTTTATTGGAACTGGTTTCCTGTTCATATCAAACAAATCAAGACTACGAGATGTAATTGCAGGAGAAATATAGAAATCACGCTGACTACCATCTTTAGTTGTGAAAGTTTGTTTTTCCAAATTTCCTTTTTGCAATGAATCCATTATAAATGGCTTATTGTGAATATTAGCAAGGCCATACTCGGCAAGGACTCTTTCAAGATTGAATCCGTATTCTTTGGGAATGTTCTGCATGGCATAAACACCTTCAACGCGCATATAGGGAACTAAACGCCACCATGTTTCAATATTTGGCTTGTATATAGGTCTACCTTGAAGAAAGTTATATGCCTCCTTAAAGTTCCAAAGGCCGACATTTTCACTTGGTGGATACTTTCTATGATTAAAATAAAATACCTCCGACCTTTTAATATCTGTGTTCGTCATTATCGTGGACATTTTCATTTTGCTCACGAAGTGGTCATCCGTAGAAGCAGACTTCTTCAAATGAAAAATCGCATGTGCTATACCATCCGGATACTCCTTAATGTATTCATGTTTGATTAAAGGTTCCCGCGCTTTCAATTTATCTACCAAAATATCTGTGAGTGCGTCTTCTGCTCCAATATTGGTTAGCTGATTCTTTACAAATTCCAACCGTCTTTCTAAATCAAGATCTCTCTTTTCCATAAAACCAAATTAAACCATCAGAAAAGCTACTTCAATCAACTCTCACAAATTCAGATTTCGAGCCTTCAGCAGAACTTTGTGCTTAATCTTTAGCAACAGCTCTCTTCCTCCATTCATTTCACCAATCTGAATAAGCAGCTCCTGATTTCTTGGAATGGTAAAAGAAGGAAAGGCTAGCACAATAACACCTGAACTATCGCCAGTAATACTCTCTTGATCGGTAACGTATACAGGCGTAAGCACCTTCTCCTGTATAGCTGTCTTCTTTGCTTTTTTCCTATCTTTCACGATAAACTTTATAAAATCCGGTGTGTAATTAATCGAGGAATTATTGCGGACAGCAAGTTTAAAGAACATAGTATTCTCGCGCATGTAGATGCTTCCAAGCGATAAGGTTATCATCTGTTCAGTTACACGCTTTCGTAAAAAGCTACGATTATCACGAACCTCCGAACTCGACAACTCGTAAAACTCCTTACCGTGTGCTGCCCCCTTTATCAGCACATTCCTATCTTCATCACCCATCCTGTAAAAGCGGAGGTTTAATATGTTGGGTTCTTCCGCATACCTCAGCAGAAAAGAATACAATCGACCATCAGCCGTAATTACGGAAAGGTTCGTTTCTGGAAAATCAACGCTGGCAGCCTTCACTTGCAATACATTTTCCGCTCCCTTCGCTTTTTGGGCGAGTATAGCACCGCTTCCACGATCAACACTTTTTATTTCATAAGGAAATACAAGGTTGCTCGTTTTGTTGAGGCTCACCTTTAAATAATATGGCTCAATATTCTCAGCCTTTACTTCTGGACGATCACTAACTCCTTGTCCAAAGGCAGTTACAAAAAGAATACAGCTCACAAGCCAAGTCACACATAACCTTTTCATATTCTCTTATTTTAGTATGTTATAATTATCGATTCTTCACATTGTTATCTACCAGCAACACATCGTAACCACTACGAATATTAACCTTAACCACCTTCAGCTTGCGGCCTACTAAAGACTTCGCCGCCTGAATCCCTGCGCTTGCGGCTTGCGCCCCTATACTCGGATCAAGGCTCGCTATACTTAAACTTTGGATTGCCTGATCGGTGGTATGCTTGGTAACTTCAGTCGCCATGTTTGCGTTCACATCTATGCCCATGATCCCATCCATATCGTATACACTGAGATCCACAGGCAAGATATTATTCCCATACTGGATGGAGGTAACGTTGATAATAAACCGGCCATCGGCCAATTTCCCTTTTCCCCAGATAAATGCGTTCTTAGGTACACGAACACCTGCAACAAAAATGTCTTCCAACAGGCGAATCTGAACCTTAGAGCCATCCATTACCTCCTTCGATTCTGCAACCACCGCCCGAACAGTGTTCTGCTTCATCTCGGACTGATCGTCTTCGAGGGAGAAAAACCGATTAGATAAACCTTGTCGCGCAGTCCTCAATGAATCCAGGAACGAAGTCTTTCTTCCAGTATCGGCTGCCATCAAGGTAACTACATCATCACCCCGCGAAGGTTTCACAGCAAATACCTGATTCCTGTTTGCCTCAGACATTTCCTGCACTCGATCCCTCACCCTGTCAGGATGCTGTATATCGAGTATCTTTTCTAAAACTCCTGAAATTTGCTCCATCTGCTTATCTGGCTTGTCCTCACTCATTTCCTTCATCATCGCTTCCAACCGATCTATACCCTGCATATCCACTTTGCCCTTCTCACTTTCAAGAGTGGATGGCACTGGCTGCTCTTTAGCGGAGCTGCGATTTAGTTCATCATTGATGGCTGCAATCTTACGGTATACCTTTTCTTCGTTCTCATCTCTGGACGGGTAACCGTAGCTATTCGCCCGGTACTTCATCCCCATATCGCCAGTATAACCAGAAGTGTCCACACTGAAAATGCGAGCGGACATATCAGGAGAACTATAAAAAGGGTCTTTCTCCTTTAGCGTGCGCATTTTAGCAGAATCCTTATCAGCCATTTCATAATACATGAGCTTATTCCAACTGCTATCACCAGCGGCTTTAGCACCTGGTAAATCTGTATTGATCCCCTGCTTCTTAATTTCTACGATTTTCCTCGTTCCGTCTCCGCCAACTACACCGAACGAAGACAGCAGGATAGTAATAAAAGGAATCACCAAAACGGGAACCACCATCAGGAACTGCTTCTGTTTCCGCAGCTTTTCATTCACTGCACTTTCCTCATTTTTCATACAACATCATTTTCTGTTTTCCAATGTTTCTAATTGCGTAAGACTGTCAATCAACCCCGGCCTCTTCATCAAAATGCTATCATAAATCCGTCGGCCCACCTCATCCTTTTTTAAACTGTCGAGATATAACCGGAACTGTCTGAGCCTATTTGTCATATAAACAGGGCTTTCACTACTTACGTTATGATCGGGTATTATTACGTTTCGGGGCTGATAAATAGGTTGAATCCGTAAGTGGCTGTCAGTACTGCTCCCGGCAGATAGTAGGACGAAGGCTGTTACAATAACGTAGCAAAAAATAAATACTATCAACACAACCTTAACTCTGAAAGCAGACCAGCTCGACACCTTCGCATTCAAGGAATCCGCAATCCGTCGCTGAATACTTTCTACTCTGCCTGAGTAACGATCAAACACAGCATGAACCAATGATGTGCGCCCTGCCTTACGTCTGAAAAATTTCCACATAAAAAAAGTTTAACGTATCACTGTATTCAAATCTCTATTCTCCAACGTAGCCCATCGTTCAATCAAAAAGCCATGTGAATTATTATCACTCCTGCTCACATTTCGGATATACCCCTCCGTTGTAAGGCTACGGGTAACAATGCTGGTAGCTCGAATTATGCTTTGGCGTGCGTAACAACGGAAGTAGTATGGGTACTGGTCGATATTTACAGAAATACTATCTACTTCAATCTTCTGCGAAATATTGCCAGAAATAACGTTGTTATAATATCCACTTTCCTTTAGGTTTTCGTACTGCCTTTTAGCGGAAATATCCGCCAAATACAAGGCCCGCACAATGTTGTTCTTTATCACCGTTTCGTCCGGATCTAACGTAAAAAAATAGAAATGGAACATCTTCACATGATCCCGCATCTCCACTGCGACGTTATCTTTCTTTTCGCTCGCAAATGCCTCAATGGCTTTTCCGTTGGCAAGAACGTAAATCCTATCTTGTGTCTTTGAGGCAAGTAACATAGATTTATAAATGGTAAATGCACACAAACCAAAAGCTAATACGACAATAACCAACGTGAACAACCGCACATGCGCAAACGCACTTTGAATACTCTTCATTTTTTGAAACATACAAACTCACTTTTTCGTCCAACACATCGTTTCAAACCTTCAACAAACCACCGTCGCTATCAAGAAGTGTTGCCTCCTTTCAGTTTATTCGCCATATGACCAAATGCACGTCCCGCACTGGCTGCAATACCTTTTCCAGTACTACCAGAATCGTAGCCTTCTTTGATATTGTCAGGGGCATTGTATAAATTCTTCAAACCCGCCTCCACAGAATTATTATCGGCAAACATCATGTGTCCGAAACCATCCGCAGCAGCACCAGCAGCTTTTCCGGCCATACCAGCAACACCCATCGCAGCCCCGCCGGCAGCACCTGCAACCCCGCCCATTGCGGAAGTCATCTTACCGGTAAGTGCATCGCCGCCGACGAACATAATATGGTTAGCAATACTGGGAATAGTCGTATAACCATATATGCCGATTATCAGAAATACCATATAGCCCAAATCTGTCCTGCTGAAAAAAGTATCACCAGTCTGCCCAATTTGCGTCAAATCAATTTTTAGCATTTCGGCCTGAATGGTAGCAATCACGGCACCGAAAATCTGCGCTATTGGCAACCAGAGGAAAACATTTATATATCGGGCCAACCAATGCTTTATAGTATGTTGAAATCCGTCGAACACCGAGAGGCCGAAAACAAGTGGGCCTAAAATCGCAAGGATAATGAGGTTAAACGTTCGCATGGTATTGATACACAGTGACACTGCTGCGAACAATAATTGTAACACTTCCGCGATCACCTCCTTGATTGCATTTCTAAAATTGTAGGATGCTTTCGCGAACGCGAATCGAATATCATTACCGACACTCGCAAAGAACCCCTCGTCGTCGCTGGATTGACCATCATGGGTATACTTATACCATCGTTCTCTATCTCCCTCACCGGTCGGCCCAACATACATTTGCCAAACGTCCGTTTTCTTGATTGCCTCTTCCTTCTGCTTTAACAGTGCAGCCACCGATTCGTCCGCCTTATCCACCATTCTCGCCGTACCAGTCACCGTCGGCTGCATCACCCCATTTATCAGTGCAATAACTGACGGGAAAATGAGGATCGCAAAACCGAGAATAAACGGCCTAAACAAAGGATAAAAATCAATTGGCTCTGCCCTGGACAAATGCCCCCACACTCTCGCTGCTATATACCATAATGCAGCAAATCCAGCAATAGCCCTGCCTACACTCACTAACTCCTTACACAGAGGCATTAACTTACTATATAACTCATCAAGAACAGAATGCAGGCTTTTAATATCATCTGCAACACCTCCTGATCCCGCCTGCAATAGACATGGCACTCCTAATAGCACCAAGGCCACCAACAAGGATTTTAACCACACTTTCATACACCACGTTTTCTGAAATCCTCAAATATTATTTCATTCCCTCCATAGCCTTCATCCGTTCTACCTCCTTCAGCTCTTTCATCCGTTGCACAGCCATGACGGTATTCGAGCTATTGAAATGTCGCAAGAAGGTTAATTTATCCAGCATCTCTGAATGGATTTTATCAATCGCATCCAACCGTTCTTCATCCGACATGCGCAGATTACTTGCCGTAATCACCGTGAACAGATCATCCAGATTTTGCAACGAAGCATCAAACAAGCGACCGTAAACCCTGCCCATGTATTCAATCTCCGCAATCGTAAAGCTGCCCGAGGATTTTGCATACTGAAAGGCTTTCTTGTATTCCTTCACCAGCGCAATCTGATACTCTACAATATCCGCGACGCGACTGTACTTCTTTATCGCCGGGTTCACCTCCATCAGCCCATCCAGAAAGACCTTGTGAAGCTGAAAGTTTCCCTGACTGATATTCTTGATTGTGTTATACCCCCCAGATAGAATTTCATATCCCTTTTTCAAATCAGACAATATTTGACGGAACTGAGCCAACTTTTCGATATTCAGTGCCAATTGAGCAAGCTCCTTAGCCTGAGCATTGCTTCTAATGGGGGACATTGAAATCGCAACGCACATAACGCAGCACATAACAACAAAACGCAACACACCTCTTTTCATAACATCACTTTTTATCAGTTACCTTTTTCATGACTTGTACATCTCTCAACTCACGCTGCCGTTGTAATACCTGTACTTTGGTGGACGTACAGAAATTCTTTGTAAAAAGATAACAGTCCTCCATGTCAGCATGTAACGCATCAATCCGCTTAATTCTCTCATCGTCGCTTAGCTCCATTTGTCCTGGCGTTATCAACGGCACAAGATCCATCAGTATATTTTCGCAGCCTGTCAGAAGAGTTGTCCGAACTCCTCCTACATAATCCAATTCTGAACCAGCGAACACCTGACTTTCCCGCATCGCCCTCAATACACTCTTGAAATCAGATGAAATCGCCAACCCATAATTAACAATCTCAGATATCCTTGAATAGTTGCGGATTCTTGGGTTGATAGATTCCAGCGAAAGAAAAAAATCCTTATCAATTTTGAAGTGCCCATCCTTTACGTTACCTATGAACGTTAGCCCCTTCCGCGCTATCTTATAGCCTTTTTGCAGGTATTCTAAATAAACCTTATTCGCTGCGATCTGCTGTATGTACAGCTTTATCTGATTGTTCTGTGAAAGAGCCGGAAGACAGAATGAAACAATTGCGAAACACAACAACAGCATTTTTTTCATAACCAACTATTTTATTCCGTACATCAACTTTATTTGCTCCACATCTTTCTGATCTCTTGCCCGCTGCAACACCAGTTTTTTATTCTCATTATTGAATGACCGCAGGTCGTTCAGGTTCACATCAATACTTTCAGCAACACTGTTAAGGATTTCAATCCGTTTCCCGTCTGTCATTTTCGTTGTGAACGAGTTAATGACTAGAAATAGATTATCGATGTTTTTCACGCTTTCGTCAATAATTCCGGTATACACTTTCGTCATGTAATCGATCTCCTGCGGCGTGAAGTGTTTATCTCGCCGGAACAGTTGAAACGCTTTGTTGTACTCATCAACGATTGCTATCTGCTTATTAATAATCTCCTTCACACGCTTATAGCCACTGATCGCCTGCTTCACCTTGTTCAGCTCATCGAAATATTGCTGGTACTGCTCCTTATGCTTCTTCGTCCAGTCGGATATTTCATCCAGCTTTAGCTTAGTTAGAATGTTCTCAACCTCCTTTTGAGCATTTTGTAGCCAAATGGTTTTATTCTGTAACCGTTGAACAGCCAGGTCAGCCGCCTTTATGGCGGCAATTAAAGCCTGCCGCGCAACTTCCCATATTATCGCGTGGCTCTTTTTCGTTGGCGCAAGCACCAGACAAATACAAAGACCCAACCCCACAAAAAACTTGTTCATACACACTGGTATTTTCTGTTACACAATTTATTTTCTCTCCAGTACCATCTGCTCAATTGCTTTCTCCATACTTCCGAGCCTTTCAGCATACTCCAACACTTTCACCCGTTCCTTTCCTTCCGTTGTAAATGCGAAATACTCATGCGGGCACAGATCATTTTTATACACCTTCGCAACCTGGCCGCCGATCTCCATAAATATCTCGCGGTTGTCCTTATTGACACTCAGCAGAATCGACTTTGCTTTCTCAGACAGGCCTAGCGCAGCCTGCAACTGATCGAACTTGTTCATGAACTTTCGCATGTCCATCAGAATCTTCACGTCCGCATTGGCGATAATGGCATCTTTAATGATCGGCGAGGAAATCAGGTCATCCAATTCCTGCGTAATCACAATAGGAACCCCGTTAAACTTTCTGAATGTTTTGAATCCGTACTTCGTAAACTCAGCCATAGATGGCTTCGCGATGGCCTTCCATGCTTCATCGATGACAAAGACCTTCCGGATACCTGCGAGCTTGCGAACCTTGGAAATGAACAGCTCCATACAGATCAGGGTCACGACACTGAAGAGGACGGGATGCTCCTTGATATTGTCCATCTCTATAACTGTGAACCGCTGATTCAGCAGGTCTTGTTTGCCTTCAGCATTCAGCAAATAGTCAAACTCGCCCGACTTATAAAAGGGACGCAACACATACAAAAAGTTGTCAATATCAAAGTCGCGATCCTTCAGGCGATGGACTTTCAGTTCATCGATGAAGTAATTTTGCAGATACTCATAGAAGGTATTGAAGCAGGGGAATATGTTACTGTCATCGGCTAGATGTTTATAGTAACCAGTGAGTGCGTTAGATAGGGCGACGTATTCCGACCGATTAAAGGATTCACTTTCTTGCTTCCAAAGGGCGACCAGTAGAGATTTCAAGCTCTCTTTCTTTTCTGTATCGAGTGTCTGCCCATCTGGAATATAAAATGGATTGAACCGAATGGGGTTCGTTTCAGTATATGTGAAATAGTAGCCACCAACAAGATCGCACAGCCCCCGGTAACTGCCTCCAATGTCGAGAATTACACAGTGCGCGCCTTGCTCATACATCGAATTAAGCATGTGGTTTACAGTCATGCTCTTACCGCCACCAGATGTACCACACACAAGCGTACCCATATTTGAGCTGATGCCCTTCATACGCGGCGCTGTGTATGGATCGACAAACACCGGCTTACCAGTCAACCGATCACAGAAACGAATGCTCTCTCTTGGATCATCAGACCGGTAGTTGCTTTCGAGATTCAAAAAACAACACGCTTGTTCGGCGAACGTATCGAACGTATCATTCGCGGGAAAGTCGGCTGCGTTCCCCGGAATACCACTCCAAAAAATCTGTGGCGCACCGATCGTCTCCTGCTTCGCTATGGCATCCATTTGCGCTAACGCGGATGTGATAAGGTTCCGAATATCCTTTTCCTCGTCTGCACTCTCAGACCACGCCAACACATTGAAATGCGCCTTTACAGGTAACCGCTGCTGGCTGATTGCTTCGTTCAGGAAGTCATTAACAGCATCGCGACTGATGGCATTCTCCCGGCTGTATGCGGCCAGTGATTGCAGGCGCAATCGCTTACCCTCAAATTTTTTCAACGTCTGCTGCGCATCATCAATGATGATGTACTGATTGTAGATGTGATTACAGGGTAACAACAAACCGAGGTGTGAAGCGAACCCAATAGAGAACTTCGTGCGGTCGGTGCTATACTTATCATAGTTAATCCGCGAGCCACAGAACGAAGGCAGGCTATCGGTGCCGGATATAGTGAACAACTGACATCGTTTATTGCCAACCTTCACATGATCCCGTAGCTCAATATCCTGCACCATCAACTCATCCTCTTTGTCCAGGAGAAAAAGGTATTTTTCCGCAAGTCCGGCGCGCCGGTCATGGCTCTTTAAATCATCGTCCTTCAACCTACTGAGAACAATTCCTACATCACTCAACACCTTCTGGAACTGGCCTGCCACATCTTCAAACTCCTGCAAAGCCACCTCACTGAGCGTTTGAGGCGGGACGATATTCGGCCTGATGAGGTTCGACATTAAAGAAGTAGATCCCTTCCGAGCGGGTGAGCGTTTCGTAATCATAATGTAGCACCGGTGATCGAGAAACGGACGATTGTTGAAGTATTCCTGACTACGTTTTTTTAGAAAACTGTCAGACTCCGAAACCTCACCTTTGTACCGGTTCTTTACAAACCAATCCTGTTTGTGAAATACGGTATTCTTCGGAAGTAACTTAATAGCTTTAATCAAGCCCTGATGCCACGTTTCAAAGTCTTCCGAATGCCCGGTAAAAATTTCCGGCAGGTCAACGCTAAACGCGATTGTTATATCACCCTGTTTGCTGAGTATGCAATTATGCTCAATGTCAGCTATGGGGAAAATTTCATTCAGCCTCTTTTCCATCTTCACAATTAATTTTAACCACCACAACAGAAATAACGCGACTAATTCCTGCCGGAACTTCGTCGGCCCTTAAATACACTCCGGCCACTGCTCTTCACCACCTTCGGGATTCCTCTGCTGGCGATCTTCTTCATCATGCCATGCTCACCATATTTGTTACTGAGCTTATAGACGTGCATGAACAGAAAAATCGTAAGCCCTGCCACCAACACAATGCAGATATAGGAATTAACACCGGCTAAATACAGTATGGCAAACAGGAGTAAGGCCAAAACCAATCCACCACCGAGATACCATATATACTGAGCCTTCAAGCCTTTGAACTCTATGGCCTTGTTTACGCCTTTGTTGATTTTGTACACACTGTTTGCCATACCTGTAATTGTTTATATGCCGAAAAACGAACGCAAGACGGTCGCAACGATAACCAGAAATACACAGCTCCCGAACCAGGCGGCAGCAGTACTCCCGGTATCGGGATGCCCGTTGCTCCACTTTTGATATACCCGAATAGCTCCGATCAAGCCAAGAATGGCCCCCACCGCGTACATCAAATCACAACCAACATCAAAATACCCGCGCACTTTTGTGTTAGCCTCCTGAATACCAGCTTTACCGTCTTGTGCATACACACAAACCGCCATCATTAATGACACTGCTGTCAGCGCCGTACAAACCAGCAGCCGCTTTCCAAAGCGATCAATCAACTTCATTTCCATACACACTTCGCTTTTATTGTTATCAAAAAAGTAAGGACATAAAAAGGCCCTGCGCACTACCTGACCCGATTTCACAGAACCATTCAACACTATCAGGTAACGGCAGGGCCGAAACGCAGACCACTCACTGCGCATTTTTAAAGAAACACTCCGTACCAACCCCTCGCACTTGGTTTTCCTGCATCACGGTACTGACGAGTGTTTCTAATGTGGCGTTCATTCATCCCATAAAGCACTCAATTCACCCGCACTCAAATGAATGCCACACTGACTTTCTGCAATAACTTCGACCAGATTGGTGATACCGTTTTGGTAAATACTCCCTTTTGTTCGGGGGTACTTCTTTAGGAGCATCTTGATACCCGTAAGCAGCTCCGCTTTCTCCATACCCTCTTTTCCCGCCTGAGCGACGAAGGCTTGTAGCTCATCAACAAGGGAGTGAACTGGTGCCATCGTCGCGGCATTCTGATCCCCTCCATCTCCGTCCGGCTCTTTGAAAAGAACGCTATCTGCTGCCTTCTTTTCTTCAACCCTTCTTTTCCTCTTCAGGATAGAACCACCTTTTACGCGAAAGAAAAGATGTACAACGCCATAGTAGATTACCAGCAGCAAGCCAAGCCACAACAGGTAAGTAGTCCATGTAATCATAGTGCATCGTTTTATTGCAGTACAAAAATGGCACACTTCAAATCCTGCTTTTCACACTATGCACCGAAGTGGTTGAAATAATTTTTCGGAAAGGAAAGTTCATCGGCCGAATCAACGTATAAAAGGCGATTGATGCGCGCATACGTATATTTATATATATGCCCACATGCACGCATACATACATTATTAACTGAAGTGGTGCACCATCATTCGGAAATTAGGAAACTAAAGAATGCGTGCATCCATCCTCTTATATATACATATGGTACACGCATACATCCACAGGTAAGGTGGAAACATAAATCCCACTTCGGGCCGAAGTGGGATTTTGAGCTTGTGACACAAAAAATGCCGTACTATATACGGCACTCGTTTTTAGTAGGGTTAGGTAGAAATGGCTACACCTGGTCAATTATTGTTTTGGATTTTCATCCCAATAGTTCATCCGATCCTCCAGTCGGTCAATCAACTGATTTAAAAAAGACACCCGATCCTTCTTGCGCAAGCGGATTTCTTGAAATGTTCGGTAGAAGTTGCCTAAATCGATATTAAAGGTTTGCGACAGGTCAGCCACTATATCCTTCACATCGGCGTTCCCATCATTCAAAACACCCGCACTATACAGGGCGTATATCAATTCCGTAAGAGCCGTTTTTGAACCCGTCCAGCGCAGCCCTTTACTTGGCTGCTTTTCCATGAATCCAATTGTTTGCTTGATGGTATCAACCAAAGCCAACTGTCTGTACAGGTATTCACAGTATGATTCGTCAGCAATAAATTCAGCTATAGTACTATCATATAAGGTTTGAAAAGAACTATCGACTATCAAGTAAGAATCGCCGGAGTACAACAGGCCACCTGGCTTTCTGGTAAAATACACTTTGTCCAACATTGTCTCGCCCGACTTATAATAGGAATACAGATCACCGAATTTTTTATAGTGCTTTTTCACCTTGCGGATCTCACGCCTGAAGTACTTACCCGCATTTATCCTGTCTATTTTCAATGGCCTGTTTACTTCCAGATCATACAATTTCTGAAAGAAAATGAGTTTACTCATAAACTGCGGCTTCACCTCTTTGAAAAAAACTATTTCGTGTTCTTCATCGGTAAATCCGTTGTCAATAACGTGTTGCCTTAAACGCTCCAAAGCTGCTTTTGCTGTATCAATTCCACGGCGTGCGTATTCAATGGGGCTGAGTCCTTCTTTCTCCAACTGTTCCAGCTCATTTACCATTTCGCTATGGAGCGATACAAAAATTGAATATCGCTGTTTCTGCATAGGGAATAGTTTTTTAACTTTATGTAACAATAGTATTCACCGCAAATGCTGTGCAAGAAGGACTTTTGACTTACAGCAAAAAGGAAGTTAGTAACAGCAAATCGGAAATTTTTTTTACTGCTATTTACCCTTACCTCTGTTTCATTAAATTTCGGCAGGATATAATCTTCAGATAAATCACCATCGGGGCCGAGGTGGATAAATAACCATCTGATTGATGGCTACAAGCATAGTTTTTGTATACAGGTAGGTATACCATAAATTTTCCCGATATGGATACAAACAATAATGATCTTCCTGAAGGAGCAATTTTGTGGAGAGGGAGCAAAGAGGAATTTATAGAATTTGTACTTATAGTGACCGACTACAGTATATGCGCCAACGACGACCTAAGTGGGTTAAACAGAATGCGATTCCTGGAACTGTCTGATGCGTTGGGAGATATACTGGTGAAGTTTTTCAAAGTGGACATTTCGCCTCATACTAACTTTAAGGCGATGCGTGAAAACACCAAACTAAACAACCGCTTCACAAAACGAATAATTCGCATCATGAAGCGGTTGAAGGAAGACGAAAAGTTCTTACAGCTACTTGAACAGAGAGGCGTTATGCCATCAGCAGAGTTCGTTACCGAAGAAGTAGTAAAATGGAGCAACGCTGAAAAAATTGCCTCCTTCTTGTGGCTGTACTTAGATAAATTTCACAAATAAAGCAAGCTCAGTAGGGCATCTACACACATAAAGAAAGAAACTGCTCCATTTAAATGACCACGATCACCTTTTTCCAATGTAATGACACATTCAAACATCTCAACCAGTTCGGCCTTTGCATAGAGTCTCTTATACTTTTTCGAGAACAGTTTTAATACTGCGTCTGGATTTTTCTTTTCATCCTTAGACAAAACAGAACACTTATTGCACTTCTTCCATATCTTTTTATGTTCGGAAGGTATGCGCTCTAATTGTTTTTTCTTATGCTTACTTAGTACGTAAAATGCCTCTAGTACTTTCTCCAAATCCTCACAAAAATCAATCAGCATTCGGCGCTCTTTGCCACAATCATACAGGCTAATATTATTTCCTAATGCAGCATACTTCCAATACTCAAAATGGTGTTTCAGGCCATCAAGGTCATAGTCCCCGAAAACCGTTTGTAGGATTTTCTTCGGTGACCCTGACAGACCATAGACCAATGAATATTCCTTGATATTATAATCTTCTTTGTTCATGTGGGAACCGAATTTACAATTTTATCGAATTTCAGGAGCTTCAAGCAGGCCCGATGTACCGGCATCGATTAGTATACTCAATGCCAATTGGGCTTTTTCCCTCAACTTCACTACACTGGTGAATGGAGGTGTGAAGTCATAGGCATACCTTGCGCCGATATATGCCTTCTGTAGTGTTTCGAGCAGCTTCCTGTTGTCCGCCTGGTCAACGGGGAACAGGTCGAGCATACGGCATGTCACTAACCCGGCATATCTAAGCAAACGATCAATATTATGCGTATCTACGACAAAACCGCTTCCTATCAGCACCAGCGTTTTAAGACATTGCTCAAACGCTTGATGTATCATGAAACTAGCCATCTCACTTTCTTCACGGGCAATATACAGGTCTGCACCTGCCAGAAATTCCTTAACGCGGTGAACAGTTTTCTTGTATTCCTTTTGACCATCCCGCGGCACTTTCATGTTTATCTCATTCAATTCTGGCAACACCACATTTCCTGCATCATAGAAAACAGTACCGGCGCTATGAACCGAAGTTGCAAATATGTTACCGTCGCTATATTTTTCTACAAAGGGAGACAGCTCTGTTACGATAATGGTAGTTCTCGCGATATGACCACATCGCTGTTCTAAAATATCCTCCCATTCGCCCATTCTCCGGCCTTCAGCATCCCTTATGACTACCAGCAAAAAATAATCCCCTGTGTAATGTGATGCAGGCGATTTACTGTTGAATATTGTTTCCGTTCGTCGCTGGTACAATGATGAACCCAATAAGTAAATTAACTCTGCGGAAACTGACCCGGTGATGATCCTTACAAGTTCGGGTTGTATATTTTGGAACAAGCTATTATGAGTAGTGTATAAATTAAACGGTCGCATCTGTAACTATAATTTAATGGTAATTGTGGGGTGTATGACCCATTAGAAAAGCACGTTAAACGATCGCATATTTTTCTGCTATCGGCTTCAAAATAGTTTCTCGCAGCTCTTTAAAATGTTCTTTATAAGCAGTGATGCAACCCGCCGATGCCAGCCACTGTACAATCGCAGCATCCCGACAACTATCAAACATATACACAGTTCCTTGATGGAGCAACAGAAATGGACATTGCACATCATAGTTCTTTATCACCTTTCCTTTTATTTTTATCTCCATAGATACCTGACAAGTCTCTTTTGTATTGGCGGTTTTAAAATACACTTCGGGCTTATCCATAGAAACAACAATTTTTCTTGCGTGGCTCTTTGATGGTCTTCTTTTAAACTCGCGGAAACCATAGTACCTGTATGCATAAACGAACACTTCATTATTTAATAATGGAAATATGCCTTTCCATTCATTAAATGCTGCCTCCATACTATCATTCCATTTGACCCAATGACGATAATTATTGTCCTTTGCGAACGTTTCCGACTTCTCATGTAATAGTCTGCTTCTAATTATCAATTCATGTTGAAGCACACTGATTGACTTCTCGGTATTTTCATCGAGGGATGGCAGAAACTTCGTCCACGACATGATCTTATCGTTCCCCTTTGTTGGTTTTCCGGAAGCCAAATAAACAAAAGGAGGTTGTTTCCCTGAATGCGGCAACATCAATAAAAAGGCGATTGCGTCCCGCTTTTGTACTTGTTCAGGCTTCCTTCGTTCAGGTGGTCTTTTCAATGCCAGTATATCATCCAGCGCCATAGGAAAAACGGGACTATCGAAAGGGAAGAGTGTCATAAGCTCTTTTCGTTTCACTAATTGAATACCTCGCTCGCTCTCTATTTTATCAAATCCCTGTTGGTACTTAAAAGCTAGATCAAATTGGCGATTCGGCAGCAGTTGCGAAAAATACTTTTCACCATACCAACCGGTGATTATCTCAACTGTTTTGCAGATATGAACACAAACACCTGGTCGCGCCTCTTTGCAACTACAAGTCGCACGCAATTCCTCGCCTGCTGCCCGGAATCCTATATAATACTGACCTAGCGGCAACGTACACTTCAGCAGAAGCTGATGATTTTTGTATTGAACGAATTTTAGTGCGGGAGCTTTCAGTGCGTTTGCCTGTTTGGGATCTGCGCAGTCCTTCATCAGTTGCCTGAAAGAAATAGCCTTTTCTTGGGTAAAAGGTATTGCCACCTCCTTCGTCCTGGCTTTTGGTAGTGATTTTGTTGTAACCATAATTTCGATTTATCACAAATCACGGAGTTCTCAGACTGAAAGCCGAATTTTCATCTTTGCTTTTTACCGGTTTACAGTTGACTTTTACGCACAATGGATTATACTGGCTTAGATGAGAGCAGAACGTTTTCGGTTATTAAGATCAGTTAGGAAACTTAATCAGAAATAGATTACTTGAATTAATCGATAGAAAATGGTGCCAACAAAGGCTGGCCTATTGAGAGAATCTGCGAAAATTTCGAGGGAAAATTATAAAGGAATTTTCAACTGTAATCGGAGTGCCTATACAGGCACTAAGCAAGTCGATTCAGGAACAAAGAAAATAATAAAGCCGATGAAACAGAATACATACACACTTAACGACGAAACCCAAATTCATAGAAAGATTGATGAGCTAAATCACCGACTTTATACTAGTCAAATTAAACTTTAGCAAATGCGTCGATCAATAAAATAATGCTACTTCGAGGTATTTTTTGCTTTACCAGCCTTCTCAGCATTCTTTTGCAGCACCTTCTCATAGATAGACGCATGTTCCGCCGCCAGCTTTGGATCATAACCGTAGTTGTGATTCACTGTTTGTGTGCAATGACTTCCAAATGTCGCATTCTGCGCACTATTGTCATAGAAATTGTAACTGATCTGCATAATAGACTCCCTTGATAACGACCTAAGCCCCTCCAGCGTAAAACCGAGAGCTTCTGCTATTTCAGCCATTTTCTTATCATCTACTTTTTCCTTCTTTTCAAGTCTTGAAATCAACTGTTTACTCACACCTATCAAATTCCCTAATTCTGTCTGGTTTTTGTTTCGCATGGCTCGTGCCATTTGTATGCGGACACCATCTGTCATTGGCTTGGTTGTATCAAAAAGTTCTTTTTCCATATCGATTTATTAAAATACTATTTGGTAGAAATTTTTTCTAACAGCGTTTGCAATTTATTCATAAGCTCAAGGTTGTTCTCTACAAGACGTGTATTGTGCTTTGCAAGCTCATCATACTTGCGCATCAACTCTTCGTGCAACTTCTTCATCTCGGTATTCCCATCATTCAGGATTGTGTACTTTTCTTTTTCACTTGCTACAAGACGCTCGTAAACATCAACCATCCTTTCACCAGCATTCACTATCTGCTGCCCAATTGAATAGGACTGATCGGTAAATGTGTTCTCTTTTACAACACAGATATTTCGTATTGCAGTATCAGCATCAAACTCCTTTATTAACCTGACATCAATATTGAGAGCTTTCGCTACTAATGTCAAAATATCATCCTCGATGACTTCCATTTGTTCGAGCCTGGAAACATCCTGTTGCCTTGCTCCCAAGTCCGAAAGCCTCTTTGCAAGTACATCCTGTTTCATGTCAATAGTTTTTCGGAACATCCGAATGTTCCTGCCATGATGAATTGCCGGGGTATCTTCTGTTATATTCATGATATAAATTATTTTTCGTTGATTATTAATGGTTTACCCAAAAGTAGTAAAAGTCAACAGTTTTGTAGTAAAAGTCAACCTAAAAATAAGAAATATACTGTTTACTTCCTATAATTTGCCTTACTCCGGGAGGAAAAGTGGCAAAATCTAACACACATAATAGAATACCGGAATATACCAAGTGGATTGATAGCCTCCCGGTTACTTTAAATCACTTTATAATACAATAGACACACGCATGAAGTACATTTTCTTCATCGCGCTGGCCGCCGTCTGGCCGGCACGTTATTCTTTTGCTCAGGATCTCCGCCCAACAGTGACACATCGGCTATCTGTAGGCGATACTGTACCGGACATTTCATTTACCCGTTGGAATGACAACAAAATTATCAAGCTCAGTGATTTTACCGGGCAGGTGGTGATCCTCGATTTTTGGGCGACATGGTGCGGAAGCTGCGTCCGAATGTTCGCCAAAAACGATTCACTGGAAACCCAGTATGCCGGACGGGTAAAATTTCTGTTAGTAAATAGCATCCGCTCTACCCAGGACAGCGCCCGCCACCTGACCGGCTTTTTCCACCGATGGCAAAAACAAAGGGGCCAACCATTCCCCCTTACTACTGTACCCTATGACACAACGGCATTCCAACTGTTCCCCCACATATTCCTGCCGCATTATGTATGGATTTCGCGTGACCGAAGAGTATTAGGCATCACAGGTTCAGAAGCAGTAACGGCAGCAAACATACGAACAGCACTACAAGGAAGGATTTTAACCGCGCCGATTAAAGGCGACCGATACGATACGGACAATTGACCCATACCATTTTTCACCAAAACACCTTTTCTAAATGAAATTGAATTTAGCAGTATTTTTCTTTTTCCTCAGTGCCGCTGCGTTGGCGCAATCCCCGGACCGCGTGGAGATCAAGGGGCGTGTTTACTCTAATGAGCAATTGCCGCTGGCTGGCATCTCAGTATCAGCACAGAAAAGCGGCTCCCGAACTATCACACGAAACGACGGCACATTCAGCCTGTCTTTGTCACTTCCCGATACCCTGCTCTTTACTCATATTGGTTACAGCCCACTCCGGATGCCCATTACAAGACAGGGGGAAGCCGTAGAGGTTACAATGAACATTATCGCTACAGAGCTTGCGCAGGTCACCATCAGTACTGGTTACCAGCTAGTGAAGCCCAACCAAGTCAACGGAGCATTTGCCGTTATCGACAACAAGATGCTGAACCAGCAGACCGGCACCAACATCCTCCACCGCCTGCAAAATGTTACGCCGGGCCTCAGCTTCAATCCCGGCTATGGCAATGCCAATAGCACCAACAACAAAACAGGTATAAACATCCGCGGACTGAGCACCATAAACGGCTCGCTAGATCCGCTGGTGGTACTCGACAACTTCGTATTTCAGGGTGACATTTCAAACATCAACCCAAACGACATTGAGAGCATCACTGTTTTAAAAGACGCGGCGGCAGCCTCCATATGGGGTGCCCGCGCCGGTAACGGCGTTATCGTCATTACTACAAAGAAGGGCCGTTATAATCAAAAACCAACCATTTCCATTTCTTCCGGTTTGATCGTGCAGGGAAAGCCTGACCTGTCCACTCTTCAAGACATGAGTGTAACGGACTACATGGGCCTTGAAACCTTTTTGTATGGCAAAAACTACTTCAACAGTGCGTTGAACCGCCGCTACGTACCTGTTCCGCAGTTGATCGAAGTACTGCAAAAGCGAAAGAATGGTTTGATTTCCGCAGCCGACAGCGCCGCACAGGTAACAGCATTACAGGCAAACGATAGCAAAGCCCAGTTTGAAAAACACTTTTATAGGCCAGCCGTTACGCAGCAATACTCCGTAAACGTGTCAGGTGGCAGCAGTAATATGACGTGGTTGCTGGCGGGAGCCTATGATCGCAGCATCGATAACCTTAGCGCAACCTTTGACAAGATAAACCTGCGCCTATCCAATTCCTTCAAACTTTCCAAAAAACTACAGCTCGATGTGAACGCATACTACACCAATAGCAAGGCTATGACCGGAAAGGAAAGTTTCAGCACAGTGGCCAGTATTAACGGCAGATACGCTCCGAACCTCGCGTTTGCTGACGCAGCGGGCAACCCGCTTTCTGTACCTAAGTATTACCGGGATAGTTATGTAGACACCGCCGGAGCTGGTCATTTATTAGACTGGAAATACTACCCGTTGGACGAATACCAGCAGCGGAGGGCCACCACCAAAACCGACGAGATCATCGCCAACATAACAGCCACCTACAAAATTCTACCATTCCTGCAGGGCAGCATCCTGTATCAATACCAGCGGCAGCGCACCGACCTGCAAAGCCTTTCAGGAATGAATAGTTTTGATACCCGTAATACCATTAACCTGTTTAGCCAGGTCAACCGATCTACCGGTGAAGTAACCCGAATTGTTCCATTGGGAGATATTCTCCATACAACGCTTACAAACAGGAGCAGCCAAAACCTGCGCGGTCAGCTTGATTTTAACCGGAGCTGGCAAGACCACAGCATAGTCGCACTCGCCGGTGCAGAGATACAGGAAATTGAAGCAGATAGCTACAAGAATATCTACTATGGTTATAATGCACGGCCGTTGTCTTACGCAAAGATGGACTTCATCAATCCATACCCTACTTTTATTACTGGCCGCAACCAGATCATTGCGGATGCCGGGCTGCCGAGTAGCACCACGAACCGCTTTGTTTCTCTTTTCACCAACCTGAACTATATCTACAAAGCGAAATACAGTCTTTCCGCCAGCGCGCGGCGCGACGGCAGTAACGCTTTTGGCGTTAGAACAAATGACAGGTGGAAGCCGCTGTGGTCTGCTGGTATCGGATGGGATATTTCGCAGGAACGCTTTTATAACATACAGTGGCTCCCGCAAGTAAAGCTCCGGGCCACATATGGAACCTCGGGCAATGTAGACCTTTCTCGCACGGCCCTGCCGGTGGCGGTGTATTCTGTAGATCCTGTAACAAACCTGCCAATTGCGACCATCGCCACGCTCAACAATCCGCGCCTGCGTTGGGAAACAGTTAAGCAACTGAATATCGGCCTGCAATTCTCGAATAGCTTCATTTCCGGCAGTATCGACTATTACCGCAAACAAGGCGCTGATCTATACGGGCCGATGCCCTATGATTATACGGCGTGGGGAGCGTCCAACGTTATCATCGCCAACGTCGCAGACATGCGTGGCAATGGGATCGATGTAATGCTGAACAGCAAAAACCTTTCAGGAAAGCTGAAATGGACTACCACCGCTATTTACAACTATGTAAGCAATAAGACTACGAAGTACTTCGATGAATCTGCCCAAACAATCAACACGTTGTTAAGTGGGGGCCGGAGCATCACTCCGGTGATTGGAAAGCCCCTGTATTCACTTGCTGCCTTCCAGTGGGCCGGCCTTGATGGAGAAGGTAACCCACAGGGATATTTAAACGGGGCCAAAAGCACAGATTACGCTGCGATGCTGGCTTCCACTTCCGGAAAAGGAGAGCATCAACCGAGTATCATATATGTTGGCTCGTCCATCCCAACGTCTACCGGCAGCCTGATAAACACGTTTGCCTATGCAAATTTTGAACTGACGGTGAACATCGCATACAAACTTGGTTATTATTTCCGTAAACCGGTTATTTCGTACTCTGGCATCATCTCCGGAACAATGGGCAAGTTAGAGTATGCAGATCGATGGCAGCAACCCGGTGATGAAAATCGCACCACTGTTCCTGCCTTCAAATATCCCGCAGACGGCACCCGCGATATGTTCTACGCCTACAGTACGATTAATGCCCTAAAAGGCGATCATGTCAGGTTACAGTATATCAACCTGACATATACACCGGTGCGCCCGTTCGGTATCGAATCGTTGAAGCATATACAGCTATACATCAACGTTGCTAACCTGGGCATCCTGTGGCGGGCCAACGACCGATGCCTTGACCCGGACTTTCCGAATGGTCTACCTACACCAAAAACCTTTTCCGCGGGCATCCGCGCATCACTTTAAACACACAATCGAATTATGAAAAACACCGCATATATACTACTCATTGGCTTATTGGGCGGCCTTCTCGGAGGCTGCAACAAATACTTAGAGGTGCAACCTGACGATACGCTGGTTGTTCCCAAAACCCTGTCTGATCTTCAGGCGCTGCTGGACAACACCAACCGCATGAATCTGCAACGGACACCGAATTTTTCAGAAGCATCGGCTGATGATTATTTTTTGCCGGGCAACCAGTTCGATAACATCGAAGTAGAACTACAGCGGATTTACACATGGCAGGTCAAAGACTATTTATTTCAAAATGACTGGTCAATAGCCTACGAGCCTATTTTCATCGCGAACCTTTGTCTGGAGCAGCTACAGGAAATTCCTGCCTCCAGTAACTTGTCAACATGGAATCAAATTAAAGGAGCATCGCTATTTTTTAGAAGTTACTATTACCAACAGTTACTATGGACATATGCGCCTGCATACGATCCCGCTACGGCTGCGAAAGATTGGGGTATCGTGTTGCGTAATACCTCGGATTTTAACGAACCAAGCCAGCGGGCCACCGTACAGCAGTCATATGACCGGGTGTTACACGACGCAAAGGAAGCAGCCGCCTTGCTGCCCGATTTACCTGCCCTTCCCATGCGGCCCTCGAAAGCGGCAGCATACGGCCTACTCGCACGGACTTTTCTTTCCATGCGCATGTATGATAGCGCGTATCAATATGCAGATGCGGCGTTACGGATAAAAAATGACCTTATGAATTTCAACGGTGACGCAGACATAAACGGCAGCATTACCGAACAAGTGCCGTTCCGCATGTTCAATAAGGAGATACTTTTCTATACAGAAATGGCAACAACCAATTACATAATAAATCCTTCCACCGTTGCCGTGGATTCAAACATAATAAAGCAATACAGCCCGCAGGATCTCCGGCTTATTGCGTTGTATACTCCTGTGGACAACGCCTACCACTTTAAAGGTAGTTATACTGGTAACGAGTGGCAGTATTTTACGGGCATCGCCACCGACGAACTGTTTCTGATTCGGGCCGAAGGTGCCGCCAGAACAGGTAAGCTGGAACAGGCAAAATCTGATCTACGGGCCTTGTTGATCTCCCGGTGGGATAAAACCTGCGCCCCTCCGGTGGTCGAACCAGCCAGCGCCATAGAAGCCATAGACCAGATTCTCGATGAACGTCGTAAAGAGCTTTACATGCGGGGACTTCGGTGGATGGACATAAAGCGCCTGAATAAAGAGGGCCGCAATATCACCCTACAGCGTAGTGTAGCAGGTAAGCTCTATAAGCTCCAACCCAACGACAAATATTTCGCATTGCCACTGCCAAAAGATATTGTGAGCAGCAATGTACCACAGAACCCGTAAGACAATCCGTTAGAACAGGGAACATTCTTTAACTGACATAGACCTACAACAAGGGCGGCTCAATGGCCGCCCTCTTTTTCTTCTTTACGTTCATTGTCTTCAACCCACTTCACCAGTGCATCCCAATATGCTTTTGGCAGGTCATTGCTGTTCGGATATGCGATCCACTGCCCTCCGTTAACCCTCACGATCTGTCCATAGTGAAATCTATTTACATTTACATGGTAGGAAGTGCCACCCGCGCCGTAAGGTTTTGACACCTCAACATTGCGCCCTTTTCTATCAATGAATTTTATCCCATCCATACACAAAAATTTCTACAACTGTTATTTTTCATTGTACGGGATATGGACTGATGTAGTCGGGTATCTGTCACCCTTGAACATCGCCACTACCTCATCTCGGGACTGCCCCCATTTATCGGATATATAGTGGAAATGAGGTTGGCCCCCTCGCCAGCTTTCTTCCCCCCTCAAACTTCTATATACTACGAAAAAACAATGCCACTCATTCCCTTTGTCCAGGAACTTCGCTACTACCACCCGCCTAAAATTCACGACCGCCCTTAATTGTCCTTCACTCATCGTCGTTTCGCCTGCTTTTTCAACAGTCCCATCTTCCTTAACATGGATAAATAGGGGGAGTTCATCTGGATCAACATTTTTCGGTAGTTGTTCTGTGACATAATTGCTGAAGGTATAACCATGCTGGTCATGCGCCGCAAAGAGGAACGCGCAAAGCTGGAAAGCGTCAAATTCAGTTTTCTTCATCAATTGCTCCTGCTCTTTCTTGGATTTTGATCCCAAAACCTGTAGCAACGTAGGAGGTATATCCGTTTTCAAAATCTTCTCATGAATCTCTTTCCAGTTCTCTTCCGCATGTTTCTCGTAAAAGGCTTCCGAAATGTCCTTAGCCAGCAAGGGATTCTTATGAAACAGCAATGCTTTATACAAGGCAATTGTCTTCTTCTTTTGCCAACCAGAATAATAATCCACAGGGTTAATAAACTCTACATCGCCACCCTCAAACCCTAAAACGAATCCTTTTCCGTCATCATCTGGAATAATTGTTTCTTGCATTTTAAGATACTATTTTTAAAATGTTATCGTGTACACATATCACTAACAAACACCAACAGGGAAAACGCCTTTAACGAATTTATTTCTGTCCCGTAATCAGTCGTTTCACCATGTAGTATACTGTGTCTGGTAAATGAAATCAGGTTAGGATTGCTCCGGTGCTTTTGAAATGCACCTTTATCGAGTAGCACCGAAAGGTATGCTACCTCTAAACTATTGACACTTGCGTGTGCATTCACCCATTTTGCAATCTGTGGCTCGAAATTCCTTGTCTTATCGTTGTCGAAGAACTTATACCCGGTCAATTCGCACGAGAGGCCGTCAATCTGCGCGAACACCACCGGCATAGAAGCGTAGTAAAGCCCCGCATTGTGTGCCTTAAATGCCTGGTCAATGGCATCAGATCTATTTGGGTGCCTATGACATACCCGCGCTATATCGCCAGTCAACTCCCGTTTTAGCACTTCAGCCATATAAACGTTCAGTTGGTTTTCAACACCAGATGCCAAAACTCGCTTCGCCCCCGCAACATCTGCCACGTTCATTCCCAAATTCAGATACCAGCCATATTGGGAAAGCTCTTGCAGCACCGGTGCCATATACGAAAAGTCTACATCCAGCGCCCGGCGGATCGTCTGAACCATTTCATCATGCGCTTCTGCTGCCTTCATGAACGAACTCTGCATCATTTTCTGAAACTCAGTTGCAGCATGGGAAATACGTTCCTGCATTTCTGCCATTTCTGCAAATCCAGCAAAATGCTTTTCTAATGCTGCAACCCCTTTCAACAATTCAGCGGGTTCTATCGATTTTCTTATTTCGTCACTCATCTTTCTGTTTCGATTTCTATAAATATACTCTTTTTCCATAATGAAACCCGCTTTTCACTATACCGGAAAGGTACAACCGCTATGGGAGTATGCCCTACAGCAAAAAGGCTACCAGATGGCAGCCTTTAATGTCGTTATTCTCTTTCCTCCGCTTTCCATCCATCGTCAGTCAGGGAAAATCGGGCCTTCTTCTTTTCAACACCTTCCAGCTTATAGTGAGAGAGGGCCGCAAACGGCGTATTGTGTAGATGCTCCACAGTATATACCACGATGGCCTTCCCGTCGCCCTCTGGCTGAATACTCTCGATCTCTTTAAAATGCAGTTCTCCCACCTTTACCCGCTGGATGCTGTACGTCTTGTCCTTTTCTGTTACAGGTAGCAAATACTGCGACCCTTGACCGGTGAACGTGATAAGGGGCTGCCCCGCATCGGCAAGCGATTGCGTCGTTGCTACTTTGATATACCCTTCATCCACCAGCTTCGTCTCCAGGGCACGGGCAGCATGTCTAGGGTCTGCGGTGAAAACCTCCCAATCTATTGTTTTCGGATATTTCTTTGTGATGATCTCAGCGGCTTTCTCTCTTGTCAATTCTTTAGACCCGCAAGACACCAGCAGCAATGCAATCAGTACATAGAAAGTTGTTCGCATATTTATCAAATTATTTTGTTCAAATTTAATGATTTTATCCGCGCCAAATCCGCACCCTACAAACGTTCTACGAATTTCTCCACACAAGATAAAAGAGGCTGTCTCAAAAGTAATCTGAAGGCACTGAGAATATCGTAAACGAAAACTCTCTCCACCAGGTACCCGGATAAAATTGGGTAAAAATTACTTTTGAGACAGCCTCATTAAGTTCGAAACTATCCGGGGAATTAGCAGGAAGAATAATTTATCCTGATAAGTTTAGTATGCCGGACTAATCCTCCGCCGGAGATACTTTCAACGGGCTACTTCCGAACTGCCCCAAATCCGTCTCCTTCATACGTTTAATCCACACATTCCTTCCCGGAAATGCTGCGTCACAAATATTATCGCCAATAGTTACATGCCGGCATCCATCGAGGTACACATTCACCTTACGGGAAAATGGCGGATACGTATTCGTATATATTATCTTGTTAGATGAAAACACCAGTGTATCTACGGAACGGGCGTACAGCAACGCATAATCGTAATGCTTGAAGGTATTACCGGTGATACGGATGTTGTGATGATATGCCGGAGAGACTGAATCTTTCGGAGTGATAGATGGTGTAATGGTAATAACTCCTTCTCCCCACTCGGAGGTATAACAGTTCTCAAAGACATTGTTTTCAATAGCTACATCCCTCACTGCACCTGATTCATAATACACGGTCCGGTCGCCTTCAATGAGGATGGCTGAGCCCGCAGTATTGAAGTAGTTATTGGATATACGTACTTTGCCTGGACTGGTTACCAGTATCCCCCTTGCGCGGTGGCGCTTCATCACGCGGCAATTGGTGATCTCCACATCCGGGTTCTTGTCTATATTTTCCAGCAGATCTCCAATTTTGAGTATACCGGTGATATTCTCGTTGAACTTAATCCGGTGTCCTGTAACATCGTCGTTTTCCAATTCATCCTCCTGCCCTACCACGGATAAAATCTGCCTGCGCTGCATGGTAGCTGTATCCACACGCCAGGCTTTTTCGCCCTGCTCAAAGCCTATGTACCTATCATGCTGCGCCAGCAGCACTTCATGATCGCTCAATACTTCGACTACCGGGGCATACATACTATGTATATTGACAAAATCATCGCCCGCGCCGGTTACCGTGCATCCGTCGATCACAATGCGGCCTTTACAACCACTAAAATGCGTGGCGTCGGCTACGGTACTGAATACACGATTTTTCTTTTCATTGGCTATGATATTCACCTGCTTCAGGGTGATGTCTTCACATTCGGAAGCGCTGACCCCAGCACTCAGGGCATGGTAAATGTTGATTTTCTCCAGCCACAGCCGGCTGCTCTGCATCAGCTGTATACCATCGGTGATGTAATAGTCGTGGTAAAGGGCAATCAGCGTTCCGCGCTCCGGCTTCCTTTCAAGCGGGAAATGCAGCCGTACCAACCCATTCTCACGCAATTCAGCCGTGGCGTTCCAAATTTCCCCCAGAGGATTATCGGTGGTCTCGTATACGAGGTCTTTATTACCTGCATTGAAGATATTGTTGTAATTGGTGCCAATCTTACTTCTCCATTCCTCTCCTGTAAAGTAAAGTGTATCGTTCTTTATCTCGTACGGATATTCGTTTTTGTCTATCTTCAGATCCAGAAAGGTGTCGCTGTATCCCACAATCTCCGCCTGCGAAATTAAAGGCCGGTCCCAGTCGATGCTGAAATTCCGGAGCGTTATATCCTTCGCATTCTGTACGTTGAACGCCATCATCTTTTCATGAAATACAAACTCCGATCCCTGACCGTCGATGCATACACCCGACCTGTCGCGGATCTCAATCCCAACGGGGGCGTCGGACAAATCCTCCCTATCTTTATTCGGACAAAAGTCGTACCTGCCACGGGGAAAAACCAGTTTCAGGTAGCGCGCGTTCCTGTTTTCTTTCAACAGCTTCCTGATCTCCGGTTCTACATTGACCCGGCTGTCAGGATGGATGCCATAATCTGTTACGTTTATCTCAACAGTATCCTGCTGGCCAAAACACGAGCTGTTAAGGACCAGTAGTAAAAAAGATATCAATGTAA
>NZ_JBQEOP010000013.1:0-37345 GCF_052045305.1 Chitinophaga sp. 22308
TTTTATAAATCCAACGGTCCTGTTAACAAGAATAGCCCTGTTGTACCGGCGGAAAACATGGTAGCGGACCTCATCGCTGCCTTTGGAGGCTCCGCTGCAGCTGATGCCACACATGGTAGCGCAGCACCTGTAAACAGTACGCCATTTAACGCTAATTTTTATAATAACGACTATCGTCAGCTGAAAGAAAAAAATCCTGACCAGCAACCTGGTAAGCCCAAAGCCTACCTCAATTATGTTCTGTTTGATGACCAGTTTAAAATGGTGGAAGAAAACAGCGGCGTGAAGCAGGTGAAGGCAGAGCCGGATCAGTTGCAAACGCTCTCACAAGATAAAATGGTGATGAAAAAGAGCGGATTTTTGTATGTTTATACCAGCAACGAAAGTGCGCAGGAAGTGTTCTTTGATAACCTATTAGTGGCGCAAGCCAGTGGCCCGGTACTGGAAGAGACGCATTATTATCCATTTGGGTTGACGATGGCGGGGATTAGTTATAGTGTGTTAAAAGGTGCAAATTATCCGGAGAATAGGACAGGTTATAACGGAAATGAGCTGCAGTCAAAAGAGTTCTCAGACCGTTCAGGATTAGAACTATATGACTTCAATGCTAGAACTTATGATCAGCAGATTGGTAGGTTTTTACAGATAGATCCTTGGGTAGAAGAGGGTAGTCAGGAAATGTTGACGCCATATCAATTTTCCTATAACAACCCGATTCGATATAGTGATCCTGACGGTAAATGCCCGGCATGTTTGATCCTTGGATTGCCGGCAGTTGGTGAGGCCCTAGGGGCTTTAGGAGCTGCAGTGGGTATCACAGTAGTCGTAACCAAAGCAATAGATAAGTTAAAGGTCGCCGATTTAGGAGGGATTAATTATACGCCTGGCTCTCCGTTTGGGCCTTATTCGCCCATGCAACAGTCTCGGCTGATAGAAGCAAAGGATGGAAAGACTTCGAACGAAGGTGCTTCGACAGGTACTCAAGACCAGTCAGCAGGATCCACACCTCAACAGAATAAACCCGAAGACGATGAAAAAACAAATAGAAATACTAATAAGCTTGAGCCAAATAAAGATGCAGGTGCTAACCACACTACATTTCTTAGAGACAAGGACGGAAATATTTATAAGTATGAGGAATGGAAGGAAAATCCCCGAAATCCTAATAGATTTGATACGCAGAAGAGATTCGATGGAGGGACTAAAGATGGAACCCCTGGAGCTGACCATCATGGCCTTCCTACACCACACATGAATCAAAAGAAAGATCCTCAAGGTAATAAAATGCCCAACAAAGGAGCTCGTATTCCAACGGGGAATGAATTTCCTAGGAATAACAGATTTTTACCCTGGCTAAAATCATAAGATGTAAATTTTTACTATGTTACTAGAAGAATACATTTTCTACATTCGAAAAAACTTTGACCCTGAGGAGATAGATATCAGAGTTGCAACACTGAATGTTCATGGTGAACAACCTTTTTTGAACTTGAATGTCACTTTTGATGATGAAGATGTTAAGCCGGAAAGAATATTACTGGATTTGATCCAATTCAGGGAAATTAAATTGCAGGATACCATCTTTTCAGACATTGCTTTATTGGATGAGCATCCACTATTATGGAAGTACAATGATTTTCAATCGTCCCTGTTCTTTAACAAAGCCAAAAGAGATCAGTACAGACTTTTTTGGGAGCTGTACCGGGCTCATAGGGATGTCTACGAGGAATTACTTCCATTGGATACATATTTGAACATAGCATTGTTAGATGCGAAAGACTTTCTTCCTCCATTCGGCCTGTTTGCAAATGGCCCTCAAAAATTAATGAATATTTATGCTGAATGTCTCGAGCGGGAAGGCATCAGTTGCTCGCAGACAAATATATCACCTCCAATGTTGTGGGATGGTTCTACATACACAAGAGGGTTTCAACGGCCTAAAGTTTTATTTTTGAATAAATCTTTCATTATCGCTGAAGATTTTATTCTGAGAGAACGTATTCCTATTGAAGTTTGATTTTAAATAGGAGTTAAACGGTTGAAAGGAAATGCCTTAGTAACCATCACTAAGGCCTTTCCTTTTAAACCCCACGCTCTAATACCCCGGATTCTGCGCAAATCCCATAATATCCACCTCCTGCTGCGGTATCGGGTACAACAACCGGAACGCCGGCAGACTCACCTTTTTATTCGCAAGCACTTCTGAAATAGCCCTGTTAGTCCGTACCAGATCAAACCAGCGGTCGCATTCAAAAGGCAGCTCCAGCCGGCGCTGTTTATACACTTCTGCGCGGAAACTGGCCTGGTCCGGCAGATCGGCAGCGGTAAGCGCAGCGAGACCGGCACGGGTACGCACATTGTTAAGATAGGTAAAGGCGTTGCCAGTGGCTGCGTATCCGAGTTCATTCAATACCTCTGCCTGTAACAGCAGTATGTCCGCAAAACGCAGCACCGGAAAGTCATTGCCGGCATTACCATTGACCGGCTGATCGAGGAACTTGCGAGGCATGATATTGGCGTTACCGGTAGGTTTTACCGGGTCTACGAGCGGCTTACGCAGGTCGTTGGCGTCGTAGGCTTTTGTCAGCGTGGTGTCTACGGTGATCACCTGTGAATTGGCGTACCAGAAGCCATGGTCCTGGTTAGCTACACCTTTGGCGTAACGGACCGCGAAGACGATTTCCGCATTGTATTTATTACCGGTGTTAAACACATCTGCTACGGCAGGCAGCAGGGAAAACACTTTGGAGTCAATGACATCCTGTAATACCGTTTGTGCGTTACCGTATTTTTTTTCGTAGAGATATACTTTCCCCAACAGGCCTTTGGCGGCGCCGGCGGTAATGCGTCCCAGGTCATTGGCTGGATAGGTGGCCGGCAGGTTGGCGGCGGCAAAAGTAAGATCGTCTTCTATCAACTTGTAAGCAGTGGCTACATCATCTCTTTTCTGGTTGACGGCACTGATAGGATCTACGACAGTGGTCAATACCGGTACGCCTCCCCAGAGCCGCACCAGGTTAAAGTAATCCAGGGCACGGATAAACCTCGCTTCTGCTTTGATACGGTTTTTCAACGTCTCGTCCATTTTGATACCGTCGATGTTGCCCAGCAAGGTGTTACAGCGAAAGATACCATTGTATACGCCAACCCAGGTGTTGTAGAAGTTGGTATTGCCGGGGTTGTCGGAATACCGGTTGATCTGGTAGTTCTGGCCGGCATTGGAGGATGGGTCCTGGTCGGTGAAGTTGTCGGCCCTGGCTTCCATTAACACCTGGAAGGTGTTGCCGTATTGACTGCTCAGTGCCAGCGACTCATAACAGCCGTTGACGGCGGTAATGGCGTCGTCCTGCGTTTTGAAGAACTTGCCGGGAGAGATGGCCGATGGCGGTGTCAGGTTCAGAAAGTCTTTGCCACAGGAGCTTAACAGGAAAAAAAGTGCCGGTAAATATAATAGTTGCTTTTTCATGATGGTTCGTTAAAAGGTGATGTTAAGGCCAAGAGAATATGTACGTGCAAGCGGGTAGGAGCCGTAGTCTTCTCCGGCGGTCAGGGCATTGTCGGTACGGTTGCTGATCTCCGGGTTGAACAGGGAGTACTTGGTGAAGGTGAACGGGTTCTGTACGGCGCCGTATATCCTCGCGGCAGAGAGGTGTATGCGGCTCAGCAAGGTAGCCGGAAAGTTGTATCCCAGCGCTATGTTCCGTACCCTCACGAAAGAACCGTCTTCCACATGCCAGGAAGAGGTGATGCCGTTGCCGCCGGTAGCGAGGCGGTTAGGCCTGTTGATATAGCCGTTACCGATATTGTCCGGAGAAACATAATGGTCTTTTACGAAGCTGAGGTTGTTGAAATTGCCTTCTACGTTGGCGATATAGCGCCGGAAGAGGTTCAGGATTTTATTACCCTGGCTGCCCTGTATGGAGAAGCTGAAGTCGAGCTGTTTGTAGCGCACGGTATTGCTGAAACCAAAAATGTACTTAGGCTGAAAGCTGCCGACAATGGCCCTGTCGTTGGCGTCTATTTTACCATCGTTATTGATGTCTTTGAATTTCAGGTCGCCTACATAGGTAGGGTTGCTGGTTTTGGCGGAACCGTCCAGGTCGGCTTTGTCGCGGTAGATGCCATCGGTAACGTACAGATAGTAGGAACCGATCGTTTCTCCGATTTTAGTGATGAAGTAGGCGTTGCCGGTACCGCCGGTAGCGATGATAGGTGCACCGGAGGGGCCAAGGCGGGTGACTTTGTTTTTGTTGAAGGCGATGTTGGCGTTGCCTTCCAGTGACCAGTCTTTACCCAGTTTTTTATTGTAGGATAAGGTGATCTCCACGCCGCGGTTGTTCAGTGCGCCGATGTTCTGCAAATAAGTACTGAAACCGGAGATGCCAGGCACCGGCAGGTTCAGCAGCAGTTTGGTGGTATTGGAATTGTAGTAGTCAACGGTCAGGTTCAGGGCGTCCTTAAAGAATCCTATTTCCACGCCGGCATCGAAGCTGGCGGTGCTTTCCCAGGTGAGGTCAGGATTGGCGGGCGTTACTACTGAAACGCCGTTCACCAGCGTCTGATTGCCGAAGATATAATTGCTGTTGGTGGCGTTGGTGCCGTTGTAGTTGGCCAGCTGTGCCAGCGAGCCATAGTTGGGTATCTGGAAGTTGCCGGTAAGACCGTAGCTGCTCCTGATTTTCAGGGAACTGATGGCATTGATGTTTTTAAAAAACGGTTCGTTGGATACCTGCCATGCTGCGGAGATAGCAGGGAAAGACGCCCATTTTTTGTTGATGCCGAAGCGGGAAGAACCATCCCTTCTCACTGAACCGGTAAGGAAGTATTTGTCACCGTAACTGTATTGTACCCTTGCCAGCCAGGAGTTCAGGCTCCACTGTTCCTGAGAAGAGGCGCCGGCGTTGATCTGGCCGGCATTGAGCGTAGTGACGATGTCTGTCGGGAAATTGATGGCGGTGAGGGTATTGTGTTCCTGGTTTTCTTTCTGGGCGGTAAAGCCTGCCAGCGCGTCTATTTTATGTTTTCCGAAGCTTTTTGCGTAAGACACGGTATGTTCAATCAGCCAGTTCGTGTATTGGTCGGTGTTAGAAAAGCCTGTCGCCACGGAAGGCAGCGTGCCTGACGGAATGGGCAGGGTAGACGGGCGGTAGTAATCCCGGCGGAAAGTATTGATGTCTGCGCCGGCGGAGATTTTGTATTTCAGGCCGCTGAGGATTTCGTATTCCATATAGGCATTGGCCATCAGGCGGAAATTTTTCATGCGGTCTTTGATCAGGGAAGCTACGGCTACGGGATTCAGCTGGTTGGTTTGTCCATATCCCCATACATTGACAGAATCGGCGAAGGTGCCGTCGGGGTTATGTACCGGGAAGATGGGCGCATATCCCAGCGCCAGGGCCACTACGCCGGAATTGGGCGCAAACCACGGACCTTCGGCGTTAACGAGGTGGTTGTCTGTAAAGGAGGGGTTCATGTTTACGCCAAAACGAAACCGTTTGCTGCCGCCGTCAATCCTGAACCTGCTGGAGTAACGTTTGTAGTTGTTGTTGATAACGATACCGTCCTGGTTGAGATAGTTACCGGAAAAGTAATAGGACAGGTTTTCGCTGCCGCCATAGATGCTCACGGTATGGCTCTGCATGGGCGCCTGCCGGAAGATCTCCTTCTGCCAGTCGGTGTTGGTGAGCCCTTTCTCGCCGGCAAGATAGGGAAGTACCTGTGGAGGCACCCAGGTAGACGGGTTTTTCGGGCGCACGCTGTTTGGGTCTGTGGGTTTGCCACCGGGCACTGCGTCCAGGTAGGCGTTATTGTGGCCGTCGTATACCAGTTTGGCATAGTCGTAGGCGTTTAGTACGTCCACATGTTTGTTGACGTTCTGAAGACCATAGTTGACGTCATAATTGACGGTCAGTTTGCCGGCCGTTCCTTTTTTGGTGCGGATAAGCACCACGCCGGTAGAGCCTCTGGAGCCATAGATGGCTGCTGACGCAGCATCTTTCAGCACGTCAATGGAAGCGATGTCATTGATATTGATAGACGCCAGCGGGTTGGCAGGTTGCTGGTAGCTGTTAGGCCCGGGCGAGGCGTTGCGGGTATCGTTGGTAACGGGCATGCCGTCGATGACAAACAGCGGATTGTTACCTGCACTGATGGAACCTACGCCACGAACACGGATAGACACGTTGCCTCCCGGAGCGCCGTTGGTCTGCATCACCTGTATGCCGGCCATTTTTCCGGCGAGGGCCTGGTCAAAGGAGGTGACCGGCTGCTGCATCAGATCGGCTGAGCGGACGGAAGCCACTGCGCCGGTCAGCTCTTTCCTGGTACGACTGCCATAGCCTACTACCACCAGCTCGTTCAGGCCGTGACTGGATTCTTTCATCCGTACCAACAGCAGGTTGCCATCTCCTGCTTTAACGATGAAGCCATCTACCCGGTTGTTTTCATAACCGATGAAGCTAAATGCGAAATCGTACTGCGAACCGGCTTTAAGGCCCTGCAACTGAAATACGCCACGTTCGTTGGTTGAGGCGTTGTAGGTTTCCTTACCGTTCCGTTGCCTAACGGTAATGGACACACCGATGAGCGGCTCGCCGTTTTCACTTACCACACTTCCTTTCACCAGCACGGGCTTGCCGGCTTCCTGTGCATAGGTGTGCACGGCACATAGCAGCAATAAAAGAATACGGGAGTACCTTCTTAAAAGTCTGATCATATGACAATGTATTTGTATGATTTTTTACAAATGAGTGGCCCTGCACATGCTGCAGCATGTGTCAGATAGATAAAGCGGCCTGTTTGTTTTTTTATTTGCTGATAATGATGCTATCTCCTTCTGTCCTGAGCTCCAGCTGGTTCATGGCGCATATGGCTGCCAGGATGTTTTTCAGGGAGTCTTTCTTCAGCACTTTCCCGGTGAAATATAAGGCGCTGACATCTTCCTGCCGGAAACATACTGTTGTGTTAAAATATGTTCCCAGGGTACGTATGGTCTGGTCCAGCGGTTCGTTATTGAAGGAAAGCACGACGTTGTTGACATCCGGAGCTATGCTGCCAGGTGCTTTGCCGCTGCTGCCGGACTTTTTGATGTCAAATGACCGGGTGATGGTATTGATGGCATACTCTTCTCCCGGTAGCAGGCAAACATCCTCGTTATTGTCTGTTGTATGTATTCGTACTTTCCCGGCTGATAATTTTACCGCCACCTTGTTGGCAGTCTGCGTGTTGATGGTAAAAGTGGTGCCGAGGGCAGTGACAGTGATGCCGGCAGCTTCCACGATAAATGGCCTTTTCGTATCTGCGTGCACGATAAAGTCTGCTTTCCCCTGTAAGGTCAGCCTGCGCAACGTTTGTACGGTATCTTTCCAGCTCAGCATGCTGTTGGGCGACAGGTGTATGACAGACCCATCGGCCAGCGCGAGCGATTTGATATCGTTACCATTGTTGCGGACCTGATGGCTGGCCATAGAAGCCTTCACTGCTTTTCTGTTGTCAGTGTTCAACTGGTATTTCAGATACACCGCGCCCACCACGATCAATACCGAGGCTGCAACAGACAAGGGAAGCAATATCGCTCTCCGTGGCCGTTTCCGTGCTGTAGTCACCGCTTCCGCTGCTATGGCGGCATGTAGCCGGTCCAGCATGGCGGCGGTTTTTTCCGGAGGCAGCACCTGTTGCCGGTCAGCAATGCTTTGCAGATAGGCATTCAGCATGGCCGCTTTCACTGGTTCGTCTGCGCCTTGCTGTATCCAGGCTTCCAGTTGAGCGATGTCTGCGGCGCTGGCCTGCCCTTTTTTGAATTTCTCCAATAGTAAATAGAACTGTTCCATGTGTTCATCTATAAAAACTCAACAAAGGGGAAAGAGGGGGGAGGGGAGTATGTTACCAAATTATTAACTAACAGGCATTAATAATGGAGATAGGTGCCCAGTAGGATCAAACCCGCTACAGGTAAGGATGCCTGCTGTGTAGCGATATACGTTTTAATAAAAGAGGAAGATGCTTTCAGGTATTCCTTAGCCGTATGGTGGGAGATGCCAAGGATGGAAGCCGCTTCCTGGAGCGACTTGCCTTCCAGGCGGCAAAGGCGGAAGATCATTTTTTTCCTGGGCGACAGTTGTTCGATGGCATCGCTGATCAGGTGGAGCTGCATCTCCTTCATGGCCGCAAAGTTGTCGTCGTCTGTTGATACCGCCTGTTCGGGGTGGGTAGCCAGTATGGTCTTTTCTTTAGCGGCGTTTTTCAGGTATTGGATGGATTTGTTATAGCTTACGACAAACAGCCAGCGTGCTACATCGTTGGTCAGTTCCAGCTTGCGGCGGTTGTTCCATAGCGCCAGGAATACCTCCTGCAGGATATCTTCGGCCACTTCCTGCTGGGGTACCAGCTTACAGATATTCAGGAACACAGCCTGGTGGTACTGGCTGTAGATACTGTCGAATGCCGCAAGTTCAGCTTTGTTAAGTAGCATAGTCATATCGGGTGCACTGTTTCTGACCATCAAAAATAGGATCGGACAAGACAAATTAAAATACGGGGAAGGTTATATTATGATTATCATTGGGCTGGTTGGCGGGGTAAAAAAAGAATCTTATTTTTGCGCACCATGTTTTACAGAAAAATCTATCTACCGCTATTGGCCTGTACGATGGCCGCGTGCAGCAAATCAGACAAAGAGACGTCAAAAGATGCCGATCCTGCTGACCTGAACAGTATCTCCGTTTCCATAGAAGGGGAGGTTAACCAGAAAATTGAAGCCCGGGGCAGAGACGTGGAAGTGGCCCTGCTGAAGTTTACCAAAACTTCCCTCGAGGGGTTTGGCGTGGGTGGTTTTATACCTGACGGCAATGGTAGTATGAAAACGGAAGCTACCACCGGCCTGATGAAGCTGGACCTGCAAGCCGGTGCTGAACAGACCGGAACCGCCACCGGTTCAGTGACGGTTAAAAGCGGCAACAGTCAAACCCAATACGCCGGCCAGTCTTATTTCCTCTACTATGATACCGACGTCAATGCGGCCAACAGCAAGGTTTACCTGACTTTAACAGAAGTAAAGGATACCGCTAACCTGTTGAAGCTAAGAGGACAATTCAGGTATAATGCGGCTTACGGGCCAGATCAACAGTCCGATGCCTGCATAAAAGAGGGACTTGCCAATAGCGGCCGCATACCAATGTACAACCCGGACCTTTGCGGCGCTAAAAAAGTAAAGGTGTCAGGCACTTTCATTATCTATCTCGACAAGGTGATGCAGCAATAACCCGCTGTTTTTACATGAATAATTCATAAACAGGCGTTATCCTCTGGTCAACCCCGGTGCATGACGCCTGTTTCTGTTTCCTTGCTGCAAATGGCCCAAAAGAACCCCGGAATGAAAGTGCTTTCACGGCAAAACTATCTCAGTACAATGTAGTAACTTCCTGCCAGAGTACTTTGCCTTTTCACCTCGAATATTGTAGCATATGTCTAAACAGCCCCCTGTTACCCTGTTTCTTTTCTTTGTTTTTGTCATGATGCCATTTGCAGGAAGAGCTCAGCTCGACAGCGCTGCGTACAAAATATTTGTGCGGGATATAAGTCGCGCTCCACGTATGTCTCTTGGTTACCTGGAATATGGACAGCCGTTTGAACTGACGATGGTGTATACTTTTTCAAACGGGAAGAAGACGGTACGTTATTTTCCGGATGAGGTACTCAACAGCGTTTCCCGCGATTTGAGTGAATGTGAACGGGTACTTAAAAGAACAAAATGGCAGGATATATATCCGGCGCTAAAAACAGCAGACAATTTCAGTATCGTGATACCGATGGTCTTCCGGTTTCTCAATGGTCCTGGTATGACAAAGGAGGAAGAGCAAGCGGTTATCGGAAAGCTTTTTGATTTCACGGACAAGGTAGACCCTCCCTATCAGATATCAGACATAGTATTTGTAAACTTTTTTAAACAAATCAGATAGCACCCATGTTTCAGCCTACTACGTTATGGAATATGCTTAAGCAGCCCTGGTGCTTTCTCCTGCTTTTTGTGATGATGCCCTTTGCCGGAAAAGCGCAAACTGATAGTGCGGCATACATTGAATTTCAAAAGGCTATTCGCCAGGCGCCGCGTTTTTCAACGACGTTTCAGCAGAATGGTCGGCCGTTCGAACTCGCCCTGGTGTGTGAGGTGTCCCATGGCGAGAAAACGGTCCGCTATATCCCCGGAGAGGTCCCCGACAGTATTTATGAATATTTCTCGCCGCCTGTACGGGTATTGATGCAGACGGATTGGGCAAAAATATTTCCCTCCCTTAGTGTGAAGGGGGATTTCAGTGTTGTGGTGCCTTTTGTTGTCCGGTTTGAGAATGATCCGCCGGTAACCGTTAAACAGGAGATGGCGGTGCTTCGCAGGCTTTTCGGTTATATGACATCGCTTGCGCTGCCTTACAGGGTTTGTGATCCTGTGTTTGTGAATTTCCGTAGAAACGAACATCGCAAAACAGACGAGGTTACCCGGCTTTAAATGTTGTAGCATATGTACAAACTTACTACCCTGCTATCACTGTTATTACTGGTCATGCTTCCATTTGCAGGGGAAGCACAGGAAGACAGCCTTTATAAACCATTAATGGTTAAGATCTCAAAGAATGCACGTGTTCCCCGTTCAATCCGACGAGCGGCTAAAGCCACTCAATTGACGATTGTGTATACAGTCGCTGATGGAAAGAAGTCTGTACGTTATTTCCCCGAAAAAGAATCAGATAGTCTTCGTAGTGGCTTTCAGGCATGCGAACAAATACTGATGGAAGCAGATTGGGCGAAGATAGCCCCCAAACTCTATGCTAAGAGGAACTTTAGCATCGTGTTGCCTGTTGCCATATACTTTAGGGATGGCAGTAATTCATCAAATGAATCAGTGATAGAGGAAGACGCCCTCGGCCGTCTCTTCGATTTTTGCACAAAAGTAGCGCCACCATATCAGGTATTAAGCCCGCTTATCATGTTGGGATTTAAATATCCATCACATGAGAGTTGGTAAAACAAGAAGATGTTTCCGTTGTTTTTTCTAATCTTTGAGGAATGGAACGTCTCCTATACCATTTGAAACATTTTGAGCTTAACTTTTGGCTGTGCCTTATTATGGGTATAACGATGATTGTCGTGGTACTGTGGCAACATTTTTTTCCATTCAGATTCAGACGGGATACATCAATTGATATTCCTCCTGTGCCATTGCCGGCATTTACGGAACTCGTCCGTTCGTTAATACAACCTGTAGACCAGTACTTGTTTTTAGCGCAATTGAAGCTGGTGGTCACATCAACGGAGCTGTTAATGAAAGATGTGCCGGATGATCAATGGGACTATGCTGCTGTGTTTAGAAGAAGTTCGAACTTTGATCACCCGCCTGCTTTCATGGCGGAAGGAGGCTTTGTGAATTTGGACCTCGATGTTTTTTATGAGCCGCATGATATCGGCCTGGCGCTGGCTGCGGTGGCAAAAGGCAGGAAGGATGTCCTGCCGGCTTCGTTGCAGGACATCCTGCTAAGAGGGAAGATTGTGGCGCACGAGATCTGTGCATCGCTTATCGATGTTGGGTGCGAGGCCGTTAGTAATGTGGCGGAACTGTTGCCTGACTATCAGCATTAACTACTATCTTATTCATTTCGTGGTCATTGAACAAAAACAAAGCAGCCCTTGTTTAAGTGCTATAACAGCGTTATTCCCGAACGAAAATGACCATTTATGCAGTGGATTACTCATGTATTGCAGCAATACCCTGAACTGGCTATCTTTCTCACTATCGCACTGGGCTTTGCTATTGGCCCTCTTAAAATTAAAACATTCAGTCTGGGTACTGTTACGGCCGTATTGCTGGTGGGCGTGCTGGTAGGTCAACTGAAGATCGATATTTCATCTACGGTGAAGTCCGTGTTTTTCCTGATGTTTTTGTTTGCGGTGGGTTATAGTGTGGGTCCGCAGTTTTTCCGGGGACTGAAAAAAACAGGACTGCCGCAGATGGGGTTTGCGGTGCTGATGTTATTGACATGCCTCATTTTTCCCTGGCTCTGCGCGCGTTTCATGGGATATAACATGGGACAGGCGGCAGGGCTGCTGGCCGGTTCACAGACTATCTCCGCCGTGATCGGCGTAGCAGGGGACACCATCAACGGACTACCGTTGACGGCTGCACAGAAAGCGGATTACAACAATGCCATACCTGTTTGTTACGCGGTGACCTATATCTTCGGGACAGCCGGTTCGGCGTGGGTGCTGGCCAGCCTGGCGCCTGCCATGCTGGGCGGGCTGGACAAAGTCCGGAAAGCCTGCAAGGAGCTGGAAGCCTCCATGGGGGCCGGTGATGAGAGTTCCCAGCCTGGCATGATCCCCGCCGACAGGGTAGTGGCTTTCCGTGCTTATACAGTTACGGCCGACTGGTTTGGCGACGGGAAAACGGTGCAGCAGCTGGAAGCCCATCTGGCGGAAGAACATGTCCGTTTGTTTGTGGAACGGCTCCGGCAACAAAATAAGCTGGTTGATGCCGCTCCCGGCGTGGTCATCCATAAAGGTGATAAGATTGTTTTAAGTGGCCGCCGTGAAGACCTGATGGGAGAAAGAGGCCTGATAGGGCCGGAGATACAGGACGCTGAACTGCTGCACTTCCCGGCGGAAGCCTTACAGGTACTGGTGGCAAAGAAAAATATTGCCGGTATGAAAGTCAGTGAGCTGAGGGCGCAACCTTATATGCATGGCATCTTTATCCGCAGTATCAAAGCGGCTGATATCGAAGTGCCCGTCATGCCTGATACCGTGCTGGAAAGAGGAGACGTACTGGAGCTGGTGGGGCTTAAAAAAGAGGTAGATAAAGCTGTCCAGGAGATCGGCTACGCCGACAGGCCTACGGAGAAAACAGATATGACCTTCGTAGGGCTGGGTATTGTTATTGGCGGGTTGATAGGAGTGCTGACCGTCCGTATTGGAGGCGTGCCTATCAGTCTGAGTACCAGCGGCGGCGCCCTGATCATAGGCCTGGTGTTCGGCTGGCTCCGCTCGCAGCATCCTACTTTTGGCCGCATTCCTGCACCTGCGTTATGGGTGATGAACAATGTGGGACTGAATATGTTTATAGCTGTAGTTGGCATCACCGCCGGCCCCGGTTTTGTGGATGGCTTCAAACAGGTGGGCGTCAGCCTTTTCCTGGTGGGCGCTGTCGCTACTACCTTACCACTGCTGGCAGGAGTGTTGATGGGCAAGTATATTTTTAAATTCCACCCCGCATTGATACTGGGCTGCACTGCCGGCGCGCGTACCACCACCGCCGCGCTGGGGGCCATTCAGGATGCGGTGGACAGTAAAACGCCAGCCCTTGGCTATACTGTTACTTACGCGGTGGGCAATACCCTCCTGATCATCTGGGGTGTTGTGATAGTCATGTTGATGCGATGAAACCCATATTAGCTATCTCCCAAAAATATTTACCGTATGGCCCTGACAAAAATTAAAACCAGCAGAAAGCGGGAACACTTGCTGGAAAGCCTGAGTCCTTTCCAGTTAAAAGACAATCTCATTAGTCTTGCACAGGACGAAAGCCGCAAAGCCGCCACCGTGATGCTGAACGCCGGCAGAGGCAACCCCAACTGGGTGGCCACTACGCCGCGCGAAGCCTTCTTTACACTCGGCCTTTTTGGCATCGAGGAATGCAGAAGGGTGATGGACAATGCAGAGGGACTGGCCGGTATTCCTGATAAAAAAGGCATCGCCAAAAGATTTGAAAAATTTCTGTCGATCAATAAGACGGCGCCTGGAATAGACCTGCTGCAGAAGGTCTATAAATATGGCCTCAAGCAACATGGCTACGACGCCGACGCCTGGGTGCATGAACTGGCTGAAAGTGTGATCGGTGATCAATACCCGGAGCCCGACAGGATGCTGTCGCACATGGAACCTATCGTGCACGACTATATTATCCAGGAGATGTGCAATAACGAACCGCCTGCCGGCAAATATGATCTCTTTGCGGTGGAAGGCGGTACAGCTGCCATGTGCTACATCTTCGATTCGCTGATGCAGAACTTCCTGATCAAAAAAGGGGACAAGGTGGCCCTGATGGTGCCGGTGTTTACGCCCTACATCGAAATACCGGAACTGGAACGCTACAGTTTTGATGTGGTGGAAATCAAGTCCAACACCATGAACAAAGACGGGCGTCATACCTGGCAGTACCCCGACAGCGAACTGGAGAAATTGAAAGACCCCTCCATTCGTATATTGTTTGCCGTGAATCCCAGCAACCCGCCTTCTTCGGCCATCCATCCGGATTCGCTGAAGAAGATCATTAAGATCGTAAAGAAAGACAATCCCGGTTTGATGGTGGTGACAGACGATGTGTACGGTACTTTTGTGCCCGGCTTCAAATCCCTGATGGCGGCCATTCCCTACAATACGATCGGGGTGTATTCCTTCTCCAAATATTTCGGTTGTACCGGATGGCGTTTAGGCGTGATCGCTATACACCAGAAAAATATGTTCGATGACAATATCCGGCGGCTTCCGGCGCCGGCTGCGAAGGCGCTCAACAAACGTTACGGCAGCATTACGCTGGACCCGCAGCGGCTGAAGTTCATTGACCGTATGGTGGCCGACAGCCGCCAGGTGGCCTTGAACCATACAGCGGGCCTGTCGTTGCCGCAGCAGACACAGATGATGCTGTTTGCCGCCTTTGCCCTGCTGGACACTAAGAACAAATACAAAACACTCACACAGGTGCTGGTGCAGAAACGCCTGAAACTCTTGTGGGACGAGCTGGAGATACCATTGGTGAAAGACCCGCTGAATGCAGGTTACTATTCTGAAATAGATATACAGGTGTGGGCGGAAAAAGTATATGGTGATAAATTCTTTAAATGGTTACAACAACATTTTGAACCGGTGGACATCCTGTTCCGGCTGGCGGAAAAGACCGGCGTGGTATTGCTGAATGGCGGCGGGTTCGATGGTCCTGAGTGGTCCGTGCGTGTATCGCTGGCCAATCTGCCTACCGCGTCTTACTCCGTTATTGGTAAACGTATCACTGAAATTATGCGGGAATACGCCAGCGTATGGAAAAGTAACGGAACTTTGAAAAAATAATCTTCCCCCAACATTAAAAAGCGGTTGTATGAAAAAACTGTTATGTGTTATCTGTTCGCTGATGATTTGTTTCGCGGTCTTCGCGCAAAAACTTCCCCGTGTCAAAATCCTGGCCACCGGCGGTACCATTGCCGGGAAAGGCGCGTCAGCAGACCGCGCGGCCTACAAAGCAGGTTCACTGCCTATCAAAGACCTGATAGATGCAGTACCGGGCATTGACAAGGTGGCGGAAATTACAGGTGAACAGATTTCCAATGTGGGCAGCCAGGACATGACGGTAGATATCTGGATTAAGCTCAACAAACGGATCAATGAAATCTTTAAAAACAATGAAGCCGATGGTGTGGTGATCACACATGGTACCGATACGCAGGAGGAAACAGCATATTTCCTCAGTCTCACCTGCCGCTACGATCATCCTGTTGTGCTGACGGGCTCTATGCGCCCGGCGACGGCCATCAGCGCTGACGGTCCCAAAAACCTCTATGACGCGGTGACTGTCGCCGCCAGCCCCAATTCCCAGGGCCGTGGCGTGATGGTGGTTTTCAGTGAAAATATTTTTGACGGTCGTGGCGTGGAGAAGGTCAGCACCACCCATGTGGACGCGTTCAAATCGCCGAACGCCGGTCCGCTAGGACAGGTATACGATGGTAAGGTGGTGTTCTATATGCATGATCTGCGCAAGGCCAATAAAAACACGCCTTTTGATATTACCGGTTTGGATAAACTGCCTAATGTGGCCGTGGCAGAACTCTATGCCGACGCGCCTTCTACCGCTATCGATGCTTATGTGGCTTCCGGCGTGGATGGCATCGTTGTCTCCGGGCTGGGCAATGGTAATCTCAATAAGGCCAATATGGAAGCGGTGACACGCGCAGTGGCCAAGGGCGTGGCGGTATGCCGCGGTTCCCGAGTGGTGTCTGGCCGTGTAACGCTGTACGACGAAACAGACGACGCCAAACTGGGCACCTTTGTGGCCGATGACCTCAGCTCACAGAAAGCCCGCATCCTGCTGATGTTGGGCCTTACGCAGACAAAAGACAAGAAAACCCTGCAACAGTATTTCTTTACGTATTGATACATCCCCCCAAAGAAGAGAGCCATAAACACGAGGCTGGCCAAGAGGGCCGGCCTCTTTTTTTGCGCGGCCCCTTACGGAAAACGAGGATGGCATTACTCCCTGTTTCCCTGTAACGCTGGCCTGGTATGATCATCGGCGAATTAAAAACGATGCTGCATAAGCGAACATCCCCTGTATCAAAACCGAACATATTTTATTTATCTATATATAAAAAATATTGGTTTAAAGAGATCACCAGTTTGGCATTTTTATTAGATTGTCACCGACATGATCAAGAACTACTTCCTGGTTGCCTGGCGCAACCTCCTCAACAACAAGGGCTATAGTGCCATTAACATTTTCGGGCTGGCGGCCGGTATGGCCGTTGCAATGGTGATTGCGTTGTGGGTGGTGCATGAATATTCGTACGACCGGTTTATGCCGGACCATGAGCGTTTATACAGGGTGCAGCGCAACTTCGACAGTAACGGTGACACGCTCACTTTCACAACAGTTTCGCTGAAGCTGGCAGATGTACTGCGGAATGAGATCCCGGAAATGGAGTATGTATGCGAGACCGACTGGCTGGGCAATCACGCGCTGAAAGCGGGTGAGCGCAAAGTAGTACTGAACGGTGGCGGGGTACAGGACGACTTTCTGAAGGCTTTTCAGTTCCGTCTCTTACAGGGCGATGCCGCCTCTGTGTTTAAAAACCCTTTTTCCATCGTGTTGACTGAATCCGCTGCCAGGGCCTTGTTTGGAAACGAGAACCCGATGGGTAAGCTGGTACGCATAGATAATCGGCACGACCTGGCGGTAACCGGCATTCTGAAAGATCTGCCGTCTACTTCTTCTTTTCGTTTTAAATACCTCTATCCTTTCAGTTTCCTGGACAAGACCAACAGCTTTGTGATGGGCAACCGTAAATCCGGTACTTTCAGCGGCAATGCTTTTCAGCTATTCGTGAAGGTCAGACCGAAAGTTAACCTGGCGCAACTCGCATCGAAAATTGCGTTTCTGGAGAAAAGAGAGAAAGGAAATACCAATGCGGAGAGATCCATTGTGATTTTGCAACGGATGGACCGTTGGCATCTCTTCGGTAATTATGAGAATGGCAAGGAATCCGGCGGTTTTATCGACTACATCCGGATTTTCAGCAGCATCGGCATATTGGTGTTGCTGATAGCCTGTATCAATTTCGTGAACCTCACCACTGCACGGTCTGAGAAACGTGCGCGGGAGGTAGGTATCCGTAAGGCCGTTGGTTCCAGGCGCCTGCACCTGGTGGTGCAGTTTCTGGCGGAATCATTGACCCTGACTTTTATAGCCCTGTTGTGCAGCCTGGTGATGGTGGCAGTGGCGTTGCCTTTCTTTAATAAGATGACCGGCGCGGAAATTCATATACCCTTTACCGATATCCGTTTCTGGATGATTACATTGGTGTGCGTGACGGTGACTGGTATTGCGGCCGGTCTGAAACCGGCATTTTACCTGTCTTCATTCAACCCGGTCAAAACGCTGAAAGGCACCATTAAAACAGGCGCCTCCGCTACATGGTCCCGCAGGGCGCTGGTGGTAGTGCAATTCAGCTGTTCAGTGGTATTGGTGATCAGCACCCTGGTCATCTATCGTCAGATGAAATATGCCAAAGACAGGCCTACAGGGTTTGAAACAAACCGCCTGATGTCTTCCCAGCTAACGCAGGACATGGAGAAAACCAATGATGCTTTAAAACAGGACCTGCTGCAGAGCGGGCTGGTGAGCCATGTGAGCACCGCTTCCTGTCCGCCGGCAGACATCAACTGGCACAGTGATCTCGATGATTTTCCCGGTAAGTTGCCCGGAGAAACATTGGAGATGGGAGTGGTGCAGGCCGGCGACGACTATATCAATACCATGGGCATGAAGTTGCTGCGTGGCCGGGATTTCAGGCCTGGATTGTCCGACACGCTCAATGTGATCCTGAATGAAGCGGCGGTAAAGCGGTTGCGGTTGAAAGATCCGCTGACAAGTGAAATTAAATGGGACGATAAGCGGTTAAGAATAATAGGCGTGGTGCAGAATGCTTTGATGTCGAATCCTTTCCAGCGGGCCGAGCCAATGTTATTTACGAAATCTAACGACAATAATGGCTATTTGCTGTACCAGCTGGCGCCCGGCGTGACGCCGCATCACGCGGTGGAGCAGCTGGAGGCCATCTTTACCCGGCATAACCCTGCATTCCCCTATGTATATGAATTTGCGGACGATGCTTATAACAGCAAGTTTCACCAGGAGATGCTTACCGGCAGGTTATCTGGTATCTTCGCCATGCTGGCCATCATGATATCCTGTCTGGGCCTGCTGGGATTGGCCGCTTATATGGCAGAGCAGCGTACAAAGGAAATTGGCGTGCGCAAAGTGTTGGGCGCATCGGTCGCGCAGGTGTGGTTCCTGTTGTCCAAAGACTTCATCGTCCTGGTATTGTTGAGTTGCCTGATCGCTTCACCCATCGCTTTATATTCGCTGGAGCGCTGGCTGTCGCAGTACGACTACCGTATCACGCTGGGACCGGCCGTGTTCCTATACGCCGCAGTAGCGGCGCTGACGGTCACGCTGGCAACCATCAGTTTTCAGTCCATTAAAGCAGCTATGGCCAACCCGGTGAAGAGCCTCCGTTCCGAATAGGCAGGCTTTGCGTATATTTATGCCTGAAATTAAAGAGAAAGGGCATGGCACTGACAACAGAATCGACATATCAGGCAGCATCAGCAGTAGCCGACATTATAGAATCGCATTTTATCAAACATCTTGAAACCGCGAAGGAAGAGGGCGTCGAGAATCTGGCGACGGCCCCTTCGGCGCGCGTGGTGGAGAAAATCATCGACGTGGCTTTCTGGGCCAGCCTGCGGCGGGAAGAAGGCAATGCCACCCGCATGTCGCTGGCATTTGTGAGCCCCGAGCAGGCAGGCAAGCCGTTGCTGTTTGAACAGCCGCTGCCTCTCACGCCGCAGGTGCTCACCAAACTGGCGCCCGGCGTGGAGAGGGCCGGTATCCATGTGGGGGTGTGGTATAACGGCGATGAGCTGTGTATCTGGGGCACCACCATCAAACTACCTAATTTCTGTTTTGTGCTGGACGTGTCCGAGCCGGGATTGCTGGTGGTCAAACACCGGCGTATCATGGGGCTTGGCAAGTTCACCAACGTGGCCATGCTCAAAGGTGACCAGATAAAAGTGGTGGACGAAAATTCCGGTTACCCGATGTGCAGCCCGGCGCTGTTAAGATCACTCCTGGGTATTGATTCCTCTTCTCTCTGGAACAACCCTGAAAACGTGCTCATACAGATCGCGGTGTCCATGCGGGCGCATAAGCGGGGAGGCATCCTGCTGGTGGTGCCGGACAAAAACTCTTCCTGGAAAGAATCTATCGTACAACCGTTACAATATCCGATATCGCCGGCTTTTGCAGGCGTGGCCGACCTGATACGCCAGGAGAGTTCCACCGTCAGCGAAATTTTCTGGCAGAACGCGCTGCGCCGGGAGGTGGAAAATATCAGCGGCCTTACCGCCGTGGATGGCGCTACCATTATCAATCAGCATCATGAGCTGCTGGCCTTTGGCGCCAAGATCACCCGTGCCAGTTACTCTTCCCCGGTGGAAAAAGTGCTGATGATGGAACCTGTGCTGGGTGGCACTCCGGCCTACGTGCATCCTTCCGCCATTGGTGGTACCCGGCACCTGTCGGCCGCCCAGTTTGTGCACGACCAGCCCGATGCCATTGCGCTGGTAGCCTCCCAGGACGGTTACTTTACCATCTTCTCCTGGTCTGTCACCAAACAGATGGTACAGGCGCACCGCATAGATATCCTGCTGCTCTAACAGACAAATCAACCGAATGAAAGCTCCTTTAATGGCCACCATATCACTGGCATTTGCGTTGCCGCTGGCCGCGCAGCAGGACACCCTGCACCGTCTGCCGGAAGTGGTGGTGAAATCCTATTTGTCGAAAGAACCGTTATTGCGTATGCCCACAGCCGTTAGTGTGCTGTCTCCGCAACAGCTGGCGCTGCAACAGGGCGCCTCTATGGTGCCGGCGTTCAACAGTGTGGCCGGCGTGCGGATGGAGGAGCGCTCTCCCGGCAGCTACCGGCTGTCTATCCGCGGCAGCCTGCTGCGCTCTCCCTTCGGCATACGCAACGTAAAAATATATATGGATGAAATCCCCCTGACAGATGCAGGTGGAAATACCTATCTCAATCTGCTCGACCCGGCGGTGCTGACGAGCGCCGAAGTGCTGAAAGGCCCCGATGGCAGTCTGTTTGGGGCCAACTCCGGCGGCGTGGTCCGGCTGGACGTGCTGCCACAGGCAACAGACAGCACCCGGTTACAGGCAGCTGTACAAGGCGGCAGTTACGGTCTATTTCACGCCACGGCCGGTTACCGGCAACAACTGGGGAACTACGGCTTTCAGCTGTTCCAGGGTTATCAGCAGGCCGACGGCTACCGGCAGAATACCGCTATGCACCGCTCCTATACGCAGCTGGGGCAACGGTGGGAATATAAGCCGGGCTACGTGCTGAAGATGCTAGGCTTTTATTCCGGTCTGGGGTACCGTACGCCTGGCGGTTTGACACTGGCGCAGCTGGACAAGGACCCGCGTGCCGCTCGTCCGGCCACGCCGACTTTGCCGGGAGCTGTCACGCAAAAAGCCGGTATCTACAACCGCACCGCGCAGGGCGGACTGGTGCATGAAGCACAGTTCAGCCCCCGCTGGCAGCACGTGATCGCCGTGTTCGGCGCCAATACGCACTTTGAGAACCCGTTTATCACCAACTACGAAGCACGTGATGAAAATACTTTCGGTTTCCGCACCTATCTGTCATGGACCAATAAACCTGCATCATCGTTGTTTCAATGGAGATGGCAGGCCGGTATTGAATGGCAACGGACCGTTTCTGATATCATCAACTACAACAACAACCAGGGCACCCGCGGCGCTGTACAGGTAGCGGACAAACTCACGGCCGGACAGTATTTCTATTTCTCGCGCTTCCATGCACAGCTAAAACGCTGGACAATGGAGGCCGCCGCCAGTATGAACTACTATCATTACACCTATAACCGCGACGGCAATACGAAAGTGGCCTTTACGCCGCAGGTGATGCCGCGTTTGTCATTGTCTTACCTGGTCAATGAGCAACTCACCGGCAGGGTGACTGTCAGCAGGGGATATTCGCCACCGGCAACAGCTGAAGTAAGGGCGTCCGATAATATTATCAATACCGCTTTACGGCCGGAGACCGGCTGGAACTATGAAGCAGGGCTGCGGCTGCTGCCGGTGTCACGCCGCTATTCGCTGGATGTGACGGGCTTCCATTACCGCATGCAGGACGCTATCGTGCGTAAGCTGCGGGACAACGGGGCGGAGTTTTTCGTCAATGCCGGCGGCGTAAACCAGACAGGCGTAGAGGTGGAAGGCATGCTGCAACTGATGCAGCCGCGCGTGCGTGGTTTAGTGCGCGGACTGGAACTACGCGGCAGCTATACCTGGAGTGATTTTTATTTCAGGGACTATGTAAGCAGCGGCAAGGACTTTTCGGGTAACCGGCTGACCGGGGTGCCACGTACCGTTGTTGTATCGGGGCTGACAGTGTATTTACCGAAGGCGGTTTATTTGTATGTGGCGCATAATTATACCAGCACCATTCCGTTGAACGACGCCAACAGCGCCTATGCACGCGGGTATCACCTGATGCAGTGCAAGGCGGCGTGGCAGTTGCCCATCTCCGGAAAATGTAAAATCAGTGTACAGGCAGGGGCGGATAATTTGTTGAACCAGTCTTACAGTTTGGGTAATGACCTGAACGCAGTGGGAGAGCGGTATTATAATCCGGCGCCGGGCCGTACTTATTTCGGGGGCATCAATGTGGCGCTGTGATCTCTCTACAGCACCACCTGTCTATTTGTCATTCAACAGAAATTTGTTGGATATCACTTTAAAGGATATACGTTTATCCGCAGAACGGATCACCAGGCCTTCGCGTTCCACATATTTACCGGCCGGGCTTAAAGCGGAAGTGCCTTCGGCGGCCAACAGGAGTTCGTCGACCGTGTCCGGCAGTGTGAAAGCCGTGTCCAGTATAGGCACATGTTCCAGTCCCATTAGCCTGATTATCTCCCGAAAAGCAGGCAGGGGCAGATAAGTATAAGCATCGATATCAAACGCATTGAAAAAACGAACAGTCTGACCTTTGATGCCATAAGGATTTCCCTGTATCCCTTCACCGATCAGTTCTCCCTGTAATCCCATGTTTTTGTCCAGTGCTGCCAGCCTGGCCGGCAGATGCAGCCGGTGGGCTATTTTCCAGAAAGTGTTGTCCGTTGTTTCCAGCAGGTCGAGGTTACGGGAGCATACGCCAAATTCACCATCCCGGAAGTAGAAGGTGGCAGAAGAGCCATCCAGTTTTTCCGTTACATAGAAGGTTTCATTTTTGTACGCTTCATATTCCGCGCTGAGGTTCTGAATGCGTTCTTCATCCGTTTTCGGGATAAAGGAAGGAAAGTTGCCTTTGGCTACGCCCGCCAGGGATGCGGGCATCGGTGGTTCGTACTTCACGATGCCCAGTCTGGCAGATACATCTTCTCCCAGCGTGTATGCGTAACCGTTTAGTACAGTTACAGGCATCAGCAGGCCTTGAGAGATCTGTCCGCGCAAGCGCATAGTTTTCAATCTGAAGCCAGGGATGCCGGCCATGGTGCGGAAGGAGCTTTTACGCAGAAATTCAAAATCCTCTTTTTCGGGCAGGAAAGAATCGATCTCACAGTACACTGCATGATCGCCAATGCGGAATTCCTGTTTTTTAACAACCAGTTTCCATCCTTTTACAGTGGCTACTTCTATCAGATCAGCGCCGGGTATGGGCTGTAGGTCGTCTATTACAACGACAGACGCAAGTTTGCGTTCCATTAGGTTAGGTAGTTTTAAGGTTAACAAAATATATGAGGGCGCAAAGATATATGTTTTTTTAATGTAGATGCCTTTATTTTTGTGGTATGACGGAACATATTCTTCAGACAAGATACGTGGAGAAACTGGTAAGGGCCCTTGAAGAGGAGCCAGGGAGGCATATCCATCTGCCGGTAAGAGGATTAAAGGGAGACATCGTGGCGTCTCTGGTGGAGGACAGCCCATTGCTGGCCTCACTGCCGGAAGGCACGCGTTTGAAGTTTGATACCGCCCTGAAGGTGCGTTACCCTTCAGATCCGGTGGAGGTGTTCCTGGTGTTTACCGGTCGTGAGCCGGTGGTTTTTTTCCGTGATGAGTTGCTTGCCGACGGTCATGAGCACCTGGAAATAGCGCTCATTGCGTTGTTGCGAGAGCTGCATATTGCTATTGCCCGTGCCATAGCAATTCCCGAATTGCTGCGGCACCGTTCCGCCGAAGAGGAGCTGGCGGACCTCCGTGAGCTGATAGCACTGTTGACGCCAGGCGTGTATGCCGATGACGCTGACCTTGATACTATTGCACAGGCGCTGTATCTGGCATGGAGCGCGCCGTCGTCGTTTGCGGCTTTCCATCCGGAGTTTATGGAAGAGGAAGAAGGAGACGATTTGTTTCTGTCTGTGCTGGAAAAGGCCGTGCCGGTGGTGTATTGCAGCCGGCATCCTGCCGCCGCTGAACTGGAAGAATGCCTGAGTGAGCTGACCGGAGAAGACTTTAATCTGCCCGCGTCATTACCGGAAGCGGCATTGTTTGAACAGGCGCAGGCGCAGTTACAGCCATTAGGCTGGCTGCTTGTGCATATGGATGCTTCCCCGGAAGACCGCTGCCTGCTGGTAGTGCGGCCGGCAGACGCTGCCCGCGTAATCGCCCTCGCGCAGCGGTTTAATGTCACCATTAAAAATATTTTTTAAGGCTGCTGACATAGGGTTGTCACTCCGCGTTTTTTACTTTGTTTTCAGAAAACAAAATATAACCACCATGTCTGAAATTCAAGCACTGTTAAAAGAAATGGAACAGGAGGCCGCTACCACCCGTAAGATGCTTTCGCGTGTACCGGAAGATAAATATGACTGGAAGCCGCATCCCAAAAGTATGACATTGGGGCGCCTGGCTACCCACGTGGCAGAATTGCCGGGTTGGGTGACGATGACGCTGAACACTTCCGGGCTGGATTTTTCCAAGGGGGAGTATTCGCCGGTAGTGGTAAAAAACGCGGCGGAGTTGATGAATTACTTCGAGACCACCCTGGCGGACGCCAAACAACGACTGACAGCCGCAACACCTGAGGACCTGGAAGGAACATGGACCCTGCGGGATGGAGATACCGTTTTGGTTGAGCAGACCAAAGCAGAATTTATCCGGACGTGCTACAGCCAGATTGTGCACCACAGGGCACAACTGGGCGTATATCTTCGTCTTTTGGACATACCAATCCCTGGCAGCTACGGGCCAAGTGCTGACGAGTATTGATGATGTCACGCCTTTCTGCCGGTTCGGGCCCGGTGGAAAGGCGTTTTATGCTGAGCAGTATTGAACGAATTTGTCTAGGATAAAATCCCATCCTTCGGGGTTGTTCATCGCTTCCCGGTACAATCCGCCTTTCTGACCGTGCCGCGCGAAATGCCGGTGCCCGAAGTCGATCCTTGTCTTCTGATCACTCTCCTTAAAAAAGTGAAGGAACACTTCACTGGCCTTGTCCGGGTCTGGCTCCGGCATCCTGTCGGGCCCTATCTGCCATAAAAAGGCAATGCTTTCCCCTTCAGTCAGGAAAATCACCCGGCCCCAGTCGCACCTGAATTCATATGGGCCTGTTTCAGTGCAAAGTCCGTTTACCGCCGGATGGATGCGGAGGTTCAGCAGTTTTTCCCCCGACCAGGTATAAGCTTTGGGCCACCATTCATTGATTTCGTAGACGAATTTAGTATAGGCCTGGTCCGGCGCTACCGGTACCTGCAGGTGCCTTGTGATATTTGGTATTTCCATGGTTGTCTTCGCACAATTTTCAGGCCGGAGTGTGTCACAGTTCCAGGGGACTGCACCCGGTAAGGGCCTTTGCATCTTTGGCAAAATGTGAAAAGTCCGTGTAGCCGAAATCTTCATAGTAGAAGTTATAACCACGCGATCTGTATTCCTGTAAGGCTTTTTTAAAGCGGACAGTTTTCTGTGCAAACTTGGGTGTTACACCTACTGTCGAGAGGAAGTACCGTCTCAGGGAAGCGTAGGTCACGTGCAGGCTGCCACAGAGATGTTGCAGCCCTTTTTCGTTCCTGAGCTGCAATGACTCAAATTTACGCAGGCAGTGCTCAACGATCTGAAACCGGTGGTCGTTGCCGGGAAGCTGTAACAGCATTCGCTGTAAGACCTCGTTGCAAAGCCTGACGCGGTCTGCGAAACCATTGGCAGTGCCCAGTTGTTCTTCCAGGTCCGGATTTTTGAACAAACAGGGCAGTGGCAGCTGGTTGTTTTCCAGTTCGGCCGGCGGACAACGAAAAAGCGTCACTGCGCAGCCGGGTTTTAACTTGATAAAGAACATCAACGTGCCGGGGGCGTACGTGCTGCTGCAGGAATGGGTCAGATGTCCGAGGAACTGAGAATGTTGTAACAGCAGCACTTTGCCGTTGGCGTCGTTAACGGATGTCCATGCGGCAGGGCGCAACTGAAAAGCCAGCAGTGTGGTCATGGCCGGGAGTCCTTTCATGGACTGGCTCGCAGTCGCTGTTGACAGATCTATCTCAAAATAATATTCAACCAGTGAGCAAAGGGCAGGGGAAGGGTAGGCGATCCTGAGCGGATGGCCTTTTTCGTTTTCAAATATTACTTTGCTGGTGTTGCGCATATTTGATAAGCAGGCTTAAGCCTATGCCGGATATAAGGCAGCGTTCCTTTTTGTTGCCTGTCAGCTGTTGTGTCCAGTCTGTGAAACCTCCGTCCGCAATTTCCATTTCCGGGCCTTGTTCGGGTTGTATCAGCACCTTAAACTGCAGCCCTTTGTAGTAGTTGTTTTCCTCCGCATGCGGTTCAACAGCCATCTTCATGGGCACGCCGGTAGTCAGCGCTCCGATGGCGGAGATCAGCGTATCACCGGGATAGCCTCCGCGCGGAATGATTTTCACCGATATCTGCTTTATAGTAAAAATAACAGTTAGCAGCCAATAAATATGCAGCAGCTGCTCTTTTATCGTGGTGAGTTCGAACGAATAGTTGCCGGTATCTTTTCCTGCAGCCACCATACACGCCACTTTAAAGTGAGGCGTATAGCCTTTTACCGGCAGGCGCATCGCACGGATATGCCGGTGGACAGTGCTGTACCGCAGTATTTCGCTGTTGAACCCGCCGGCGCTCCGGATGCCCGCCATATGGAGCGCCAGCGCATTGGTAGCGTCGGCCATCACTTCCGTATGGCGAATGGCGGAGATGATCTTGTTCTGACTAACGGTACCCACAACCGCGCAACTGCCGAACTGCCCTACAGGCGATAGCTCCAGCGGTTGATAGTGTTGCTGCCGCAGATAGCGCAGTATCTCCAGTTCTTTTTCCAGCATCAGGACCATGTCCGTATCAGCCGGTTGCGCAAAGGAATTGCGCTGGTACTGTTGCAGCAGCGAGCCGGCCGGCGTCTGCTCCGCCCGCAAACGGAACACTTCTATCAGCAACGACGACAGGTCCGAGCCACTGAGGGAACAGAGCGCCTCAGGCATGCCGGGCACCCCGGCTTTTTCTGCAATTTTTTGAGCTATATGATCAGTCATCAGCAATTCAGTTTAACCATCAGGTGTTCATCATACAGGCGGCCCTGCTTGATAATCGCTTTTTCTTTCACCGCTTCCAGGTGATAGCCGTTTTTTAGCAGCACTTTTTTGGAAGCATCATTATACGCAAATATACCTGCGTAGATCCGGTAAATGTTCAGTTCCCCGAAAGCCCAGGCCGTCACAAGCGCCACCCCTTCCGTGGTGATGCCTTTGCCATGGTAGGGCGCCCCCAGCCAGTAGCTGATTTCAGCAGCATGATAATAGATGTCTGTTTGCCGGGTAAGGGAGATAACACCCGCAATCTGATCATCTGCATAGATGCCCCATACGTGGTCCAGTTTACCTTGCTGAATAAGTGCAAAGAATATTTCCGCATCTTTCAGCGAGTAGGGAGAAGGAAAACTGTCTCGCAGGTTGGCCGCAATAGCAGGATTGTTGGCCAGCACAGACAGCTCCTGCAGATCGGTATGGGCAATGGCTTTCAGCGTAACGCCGTGTTTCCCGGTGAGGGTAATAATAGTTTTCATGGTACAAAAGTACAGCGGCCTTACAGGCGTGCTGGTGTAAAAAACTTACAATTTTTTGTGCGGTTTTCAGGGGTATAGGCTGAGAATCAAATATTTATTTTGCAGAATAAAATAATTTTCTATCTTTGCACTCCCTTCGAAAAAGGGAATGATTCCGTAGCTCAGTTGGTAGAGCAATACACTTTTAATGTATGGGCCCTGGGTTCGAGTCCCAGCGGGATCACAGACAACTTACAAACCTCGCGCTTGGCGCGGGGTTTTGTTTTTTACTCTATAATTTATTCTATAAAAACTGTGAGTGGCTTTCTGATAGACGTAGCTTTATAAAAAACGAACTATCTGTACAAATCTATAGCTTTATTTAAGTCAATCAAAACAAATGTTTAATTCTTTAGAGCATTACCATCTGTTCTAATCTTCGTTAAGATGTCCTCCATTGTATTACTAGGATATTGGCTCATATAGTCAAATAGAACCCATCTAAAACGTACGATCATATCCAGAAAAGAATTATATAGCTTAATGCCAGCCCGTTCTTGATAAATGCCACCATGTTGTATCATATTCCTTTGTTCATACGCTTCTGTCAACATAGAAAAATATGCCGTATAAACCAGCCTATATCGCTGCGGTGTCATTTTTTTATTTGTTAATTCAAGCATGTAAGTAAAAGAAGCACTTTTTATTAGTTTTGCTGCGTCTTCGAGCTCTTCTTCACCATGGACATACTTTCTCATTTCCTCCCGGCTAATATTTATGTCTATCCCATTTAACATACAATAGTGAATAGTATTCCGCAGATGAGCTCTAATTCTTCGAGAGCGTTGTTTCTGTTCACTAATTAAAAGCGATAGAGCTACAGTTTCTCGTATAAAAGTATCCTCTCTCTGCAACAAAATTTCAATGTAATGCCACAGTTGAGCAACATTTCTATCCATTCTTGCTTTTAAGAAAGTAGGCTCATATGATAAAAAAAAGTTGGCTGTTTGTATATTGTTTTTATAGAAAAAATTATATGCATTATCTTCAATTATACTAATATCCTGCGCATCCAACATGTGAATAGACCTATCCCCAGTTATATGATAACCGTAGTTCTCAAAGTCGTTTGTATAAATATATGCCTTCGTGTCAATTTGATAAGTTCTGTCTAATATAGCATTCATAAATTCGATGGTGACAGATGCTTTTGTCAATGCTTCAGGATGAGCAATTGATAAACTATGAAAGTTAGTCTCAACAATGCAAAATGCAAACTCGTCATTAAAATGTCTTTCTAACAAATCTCTGTCCATCTTCATCAAATGAGCCTCTAATCCTTTTAAGATTTCATTTTGAGGGGAAACTATTTTATTTCCATTATGGACAAATTTGTAATCTTGTGGCAGCTTTAGTCCTCTTATTTTGAAAATGATATTGCTAAACTCTTGTTTTTCGTTTACTAAATTCGATATAGCAATAAGCCTGGTTTCGATATTGACTTTAGTAAAGAATTCCTGTCTCTGCTTATCAGTGGTAATGTTGGCAGGATAAGGAAACATTTTATAGTTTGATGTAAAAATGTTGGAGAATAATTTTTCCGTTTCTTTTTTTCCTTTTCTGATGAACAGTAATTCAGATGCCAATAGCCTTGTATGAAACCGCAGTTCACTGCTATGTTTATTTAAAGGATGTTCACAAGTAATAAAAGAGATAATTTCCTTTATTGATTTATCAACCATTTCTTTCTTCAACTGTGTATTTAAACTCATAAAGTTTGTAGTCACTTGGTTGATATCCGCTTGAACTAAGTTGTATTTTTCTCCTACCTTGTTGAAATGCTCATAGCTGTCAATAAAGGCTTTGACATTACTGAATGTGTTAAAAGTAGATAGGTACTCGCCATATGTATCTATTAATTTAGAAAAATGCAAATTCAAGTAATTAATACATTTCTTGTCTTCAGAATTATGTTTCAATTGCAAAATTATTCTATCGACAATAGATATTGGATTATCCAATTCCATATCATAAAGTAATCCAAATGTTAGATTGCAAAACTTAAAATATTCGACGAAGTAATTCAACTTTGAATCCAACAAGGCGTTGCCACTTTTTAGCCGATTTATCCCGGTCATATTATCTTTATTGATAATTTATATTGTGGTTGAAATTTGTTATATTTAGTTATTGCAATTTATTTAAAAGGATTTGTGTATGAAAAAGAATTTGACATGGTTGCAGTCCTTCGCTACCTTTGACCTCCCCCTAACAAACAACTACATTGAGCAAACATTTGTAACTACCCACAACTATTTCCGAAAGGAATACCAAGGTTGGAGCCTAAATGCTACCCGTAAAAAGGTAGTCGCCAATTATTGGATTCGGCATGTTTTAGTTCATTTTGCAGCACTTTATTTAGTGGCCGTAGTTAGTACCCTACCAGTTACTAACAGTTTTACCCGATTTTATATCCCTAGCCTCTTTCTGACAGGAATGATTAGCTTTCCTATATTGGTTTTGGGGCTTTATGGTCAGCTTTTTTACTTCGATTTTCTGCCCAAGTTGGATACCATCATGGAGAACTATGAGGGTAAACAATTACAGCATCTTAAAAAGTGTCAACAGGCACAAATGTCCAATTTCGCAGCCGCAGTTGTTTATTATGCTTTGGCTAAAGCCAGCGGGTTACAGATAACGGGAGCAAACCGCCAATACGGAGAGCGGTTAATGCATCTGTTCGGCAAAGACCCAGACGATATGTATAGGGCTTTAAAACTGATTACCTGTAAAGTACAAACGCTTTCCCCTCATAAGCAAACCGAAATTGGGAAAAGTCTGGAAGAAGCTCACAACTTCTTTGAAGTTATCGAATTCTCTTCGGGAATTAAGGTTGTGGAACAACTAGACGCAAAATTAATGAGGTTGTAGGTCTGTATAACTACATGCCAAACGTTGTCAAGCCCGTAAAAAGTATACTTTACTTTTTACGGGCTTGTTGTTTTACTATAGTTGCAGAAAAATCGTAGAGCTATGCAAGACAATGTGAAGAATGGAAGTACAGCAACGCCAATGCTATTTCCTTACGAACCGGGGCAGTTCTGGCAGAATGTCCGTCAGATCATACGTGAGGAAGTCCAACAGGCAGAAAAAGGCCGGCCCGCTTCCCCGGTTTATGAAACACCCGGCTTGACCTACAAGCCGCTTTTTAAGATTGCCGAGGTATGCTCCCTGTTCCAAGTGTGCCGGCAGACTATCTACGACTGGGTTAAGGATGGTAGGCTAAAGCCTTACAAGATCAAATCCAGAGTCTATTTTCTTTGGAATGACATACAGCGATTGTTGCAGCCCGGAGAACGGCCGAAAGAATGACAGGTAGCGTTGCTACCTGTCGCGGAAATCCGGCGGGGCTGTTCCACGCAGCCCCTGCCCGCGAAGATCGAACGGGCCGCCTTTGGCATCCCGTTCGGGAAGATGGTACAGGCGGCGTTGCCACCTGTACGCTGAGATCGGGCGGGGGCTGCTTTGCGCAGGCCCCACCCGCGAAGATTGAACGGGCCGCCTTCGGCATCCCGTTCGCGGATTCGGAACGGGCTTCGCTCCGTTAGCGAGCGGTGTTTTTGCTGCGCAAAAACCGCTCGCCCCCTCGCTCCCGGTGGTCGCAAGGGGGAAGTGCGGAGATCTTAGCGGAGAATGACGGGCATCTTCGCTACCCGTCTGCGGAGAAAGTACAGGCGGCATTGCCACCTGTACGGGAAGATCGGGCAGGGCAGCAGAGCTGCCAGCCCTCAAAGATTAAAACGTAGCAGTTATGGAACAGACGCAGGAAAAGAAGAAAGGTAAAGGCGGCAGGCCGCCTAAAGCCGTAAAGAAAGAAATTCGTACGGGTATACGGTTTACCAGAGCCGAGTATTTTATCGTCAAAGAAAAGGCCATTAAAGCAGGTTTGCGCTACACTGGCTATATCCGTCAGATGGCATTGTTTGGAGGTGTTATAGCCCGTTTAAACGACGAGGAACGGGCATATATCAAACAATTAATAGGGATGGCAAATAATATCAATCAGGTATCGAAACAAGCCCACAAAGAGGGCATGTTAAATGCCATGCTACTTTTTGAAAGTTACCGTAGCCAGATTGATAACCTATTAAACTGGTTAAGACGTGATAAGTAAAGTAATTACCGGTAAATCTTTTTATGGCTGCTGTCGTTATGTTTGCGCAGATGAACAGAGGGCCGAAATACTGGAGGCAGAAGGGGTGAGAGATTACAGCTACCGGCACATGGGCAATGATTTTGAAATGAGCCGGCAACAGTTACCAGACAAGCGAAAGGCTGTTTTTCATGGCATCCTTAGCTTTTATCCTGGTGAACAGTTGACGAATGAAGCAATGGCGCAGATAGGGCGGGAATACCTCGAAAAGTTAGGTATCACTAATACCCAGTATGTGATAACAAAGCATACCGATACCGATCATTTGCACCTGCATATTATCGCTAATTTGGTCAACAACCGTGGAAAGGTAATCCGTGATAACTGGATAGGATTACGCGGTAAGAAGGCCGCGCAACAGCTTACGCAAAAGTATCAGCTTATTCCTGCCATCGAAAAGAAAATAGCCCTCACCAACCTGCAAGCCCTTAATCATGAAGAAACAGCCCGCTATGAAATTTTTCAGGCTATTGAAACTGTATTGCCCGGCTGTAAAACCTTGCCAGCATTGGAAAAAGAGCTGGTGAAAAAAGGGATAGACGTACAATATAAGCACAAAGGAAATACACAGCAATTACAGGGCATTAGTTTTAAAAAAGGATTGTATGCCTTTAAAGGCAGCAGCATTGACCGGAAATATTCCGTATCAGGCTTACAAAAGATAATGCAGCAGCAGATTACACAAGAACAGCAGCAAGTAAAAAAACGTGGTTTGCGCCTGTAATAGTAAATCTATTTAAGAATGAATTAAACTATGAGTTATGAATGAGTTGTTATTGCAGACAATTGTAGATAAGTTAAATAAAATTGATGAAGGTATCCGGCAAATAAATAGCGCGGCGCCGCAAATGCCGGACTATACAGAACAGTTAAAGAATGTCAGTACTTCTTTAGAGCAGATAAGAGCAGATGTAGCAGGAATGCCGGAGCGCCTGAAATTTCCTACAGCGGCGGTTTATACGCTATCGCAAAATCTTGAAATAAATAATGATCTGCTGAAACGTCCGCCCATACAGGAAATAAAGCATCATCATCACGTAAGGGCGGGGGTGATTGTCTCCGCTTGCCTGTTCCTGTTGCTTGTCTTAGGGGCTGTATGGTTATTCAACACACGCTCCATTTTACAGGCTTATAGGGCAGGAGATATAAAATACCGTTACATGCAGCTACAGGGCGGGAAACAGCTGCACCCATTTCTGTCTACGATAGATAGCTTGTATCATGCGCAGCCGCAAGCCTTCCGGGATAGCGTTCTGCACTGGGAGGAAGAAAGACAGCGCATAGCAGTTATGCTACATGAAGCACGGGAAAAAGAGGAAGAAGCAGGCCAGTTAAGGAATAGAGCGAAGAGAAATCGGTAAATCTGTTTTTCCGGGGGAGGGGCTAACGCCACCGAGACTATTACATAAAGTGTGTCAGTAAAAAGTTTTTTAACTTTAAACTGACAATATGGAAAAGCAAAACTTTGATTTCGAAGCCTTCAAGAAGCAAGCGGCGAGCCGTTTGAAGAACGGAGATACGCTTTTAGGTAAGAACGGCGTGCTAACGCCGTTGCTAAAGGAGTTTCTTGAAGGCGCCCTGGATGGTGAGTTGGAAGCGCATATTGAAGATGAAGGAGATGCCAACCGTAAGAACGGAAAAGGGCGTAAACAGGTAAAGACCGCCATTGGGTCGGTAGATATTAACCCGCCACGCGATCGTAATGGGACATTCGAGCCTGAGATAGTTCCCAAACGTCATAAAACTCTTGGGGTAGATTTGGATCGACAGATCATTTCTTTATACGCCCGTGGAGCCAGCTACAGCGATATCCGGGATCACCTGATGGATATGTATGGCTTGGAGGCTTCTACAGCCACGATAAGCCGTGTTACAGATAAAATTCTGCCATTGATACAAGAGTGGCGCAGTCGCCCTCTTGAGAGGGTTTACCCGTTCGTCTGGCTGGATGCCATCCATTATAAGGTCCGCCATGAGGGACGGGTTGTCAGCCGCGCTGTTTACTGCATTATAGGCCTTAATCAGGAGGGCTACAAAGAGTTGCTGGGTATGTATGTCGGGGAGAATGAAGGTGCTAAATTCTGGCTGCAGGTATTGACAGATCTACAGAATCGCGGTTTGGAAGATATCTTCATTGCCTGTATAGATAATCTTCAGGGCTTTGCTGATGCCATAGAAAGTATCTTCCCAAAGACCGAGGTTCAGCTCTGTATCGTACATCAGATACGCAATTCTCAGAAATATCTTTCCTACAAGGATGTTAAGCCATTTATGAAAGATCTTCAAAACGTCTACAAGTCCACTACTGCTGACCAGGCAGAACGAAGCCTTGATCAGCTGGAATCTAACTGGGGAACCAGGTATCCCAAAGTGATTGAATCCTGGCGAAAAAACTGGCCAAGATTGAGTAGCTATTTTCAGTACAACAAAGACATTCGCCGAATCATGTATACAACCAATATTATTGAAGGCTTCCACCGGCAGCTTCGCGCTGTTACAAAGTCAAAGGGCGCCTTCCAGTCGGAAGATGCCCTCATGAAGCTCTTATTCCTTGTCCAGGAGAATATATGTGCCAAATGGAACAAGCCAGTACACAACTGGAATCAGACATTGGCCCAATTATCTATTATCTTTAGTGAACGATTAAAACTTAATCTTTAATCACCCTGACACACTTTTTGTAATACTACCCGCCACCCCTCCCCCCATGCCCCCTCCCGGCGGGGGTTTCAAACAATAGTGTGATCGTGTAATTGCCGATATTTTACCGTCTGATCGAAAACAGAAAAGCCACTGTGTAAAAACAGTGGCTTTTGTATGTGTGGTTTTAACTATCTTATTTCCCGCCCTTCTTATCATTCAGCAATTTCTCCAGCATTTCTATTTTTTCCCGCTCACTTTTCAATAGCTCTTTATAAAGCTGCTCGTTCTTCTCCATAGCATCAACCCATTTTTCAAAAGGGTTGATGGTGCATTTATAGTATTGTGCGTATGCGACAGATTCATCCGAAAACGTATTTGAGATAATGTTTACGGCTGCTTCTTCACTAAAATTCTTAATCGCTTCGGGGGATACTTTTAAAACCTTCGCCACCTGATCTAAAATATCAGATTCTACTTTCTCTTTCCCCTCAAGCAAGGAAATCTTCTTTTGCGTCCAATCATCGCCTAGATCAGCCGCCATTGCCTCTTGGGTTATATTCAACATTTCCCGGAATCGTTTGATATTCCGGCCTTCATGGATGCTTTTATTCATAGTAGTAATGCTCATGAAACAAATATAAGATTTTTTTACTGCTAAAATATGCCTTTATCCAGGATAATTTACCCCCTAAAATACTTGATTATTCCCATAAAATATGCTTATAACGAATTGATTATGATTTTATTGTATTTGATCTTGCATTAGTGTTTGAGAAAGACGTTTTTGTCATGATTTGTATTAAATCTATCACAATGGCTGATCTGTTATCTGATTTAGAGAAAATTACCCTTTACACCACAAAACAAAGCCTGACTGAGTACTGCTGGGAGCTATTTAGCATTGTTTTGTCCAGTTCAGAGGCTGACAGTTGGGATATGCGCCAGAGGAATCAGGCCATACTATTTTGCCGGTTCTTCGTGAACACAATTAACGCGGCCTTCTCTATAAAAGAAGCCCTAATGCGGGATAACATGACGCGCCTCACCGGTTTGCTGTGTCGTGAATTGGAGGAACATTTGGTTAATATGGAAGAATACCAATCGGAGGTTGATGTTGATGACCTAGAGCAATTCTTCGATGGATACGCAGAAATCCTCTTTAAACAGGACGAATGTCTGTTTGACGGCCTATCGCGTAAAATCAGTTTAAGCTATTTCAAAGATTTTTTTATTCGTCTGAGGTTAATTGATTTAACTTTCTAAATAATACATTATGAAATATGTTTATGTGAATGAGTCCGAATTAGAATCTAATCCTCTCAGAATTTTGTACAGTGCGTTTTTTAATGCGAGTGCAATGTTCAGGGCGCATATGTGTCGTGAATGTAATTTTAGTGAACCGACATTTTATCGTAAGATGCGGGAAGTGCATCAAAGAAATGGACGTATCCGCATTTTGCCTTTAAGTGGCGCGGAAAAGGACAAAGCTTGCCAAATCGCTGCATTAGTCAGCAAAAACTTGGTACAGGAAGTGGAAAGTCTTGTTATCTCGTTGAAGGTTGAGTGAGGTTGTTGAGTCTATAAAAGGTGTTGTTTCAATAAATTTGAAACAACACCTTTTTTGTTACCAGCTATCCTACATTAACCAAAGCTGTAGCTGTGATACCAATATCGCCCCGTTTTTCCCATATTTCCCTGATCTTCCGGCCCGCTTCCTCCGGCGTAATCCTGATGTACCGGTAAAAATCGCGCAGGCTTTTATGGCCGCTGATCTTCATTATCAACTCTACGGGTGTTCCCGCCAAAAACTCGTTAGTACAGAAGGAGCGGCGGCAGGTGTGTGAGGTTATCCACTCATGTTTGGGCTTTACCTGTACTATGTCTTTATTTCCCTTTTTATGGGAGAACTTTATTAACTCGCAAATGCCCGCCAGTTGTGCTACTTCTTTGATATGTCGGTTAAATTCGGGGTTACTGACCGCGGGAATCTGGCGGTTAAAGCGTTTAAGCAATATTTCCTCCGCCGCGTCCCTCAGTGGTACAACTACCCAATGGTCAGATTTTTCTTGTTTCTTATATAATGACCCTTTCCGTACGTCCTCCGGCTGGATAGACGAAAAATCGGAAAACCTTAGCCCTGTCAGGCAGCCAAGTACAAATAAGTCCCGGTACTTTGTCAGATGGGGCTTTTTGGATAGGTCTGCCTGATAAATCCGGTTAATTTCGGGCCAAGACAGGTATACGGCATCGGCGTCCTCGTCCAGTATTTTAAAATCGGATAGGTCAATAGGAGCGATAATTTTACGGCGCATTCTATCCCGCAGGAATATACGAAGCTGTTTAATAGTTTTGCCTACGGTGGAGGTTTTTAGCCCTTTTATCTGTTCCTTTTTACCGTCAATAACCTCCGATCTCCGGCGTTGAACATAGTCGTAAGTCAGATAATTGACAAGGCTTTCATACAGGTTAAAGTCAAAGGAATCGAATGTGATAGCGGCTTCCCGGTGTTCCTGAAAGGCCGCCATGTGGTCTTTCATGTTCTTATACACGTTCAGCATACCCGCCGAAACCTTATCCCGCTTGCATTTGATGTAGTCCTCTATCTGGAAAATCAGATCAAGATTGGTTTTAGGGTCGAGGGCCGCGGCCTGTTGGGCCTTTTGAGTAAGCGTAGCAATGTCAAATCCCGGTTTGAAAGTCGTTTTAAGGAATGAGAGAGGGTCAGTTATTTTTTCCTTTATAGCAAAATTTAGTATGTCCTGCACACTTCTAATGGCCCGTTGAAGTTGTTCATTAAGTGCTGCTGCCTTGCCGTAATTTTCAGGTAGGTTGTCGTCTATCCGTTGCCGTTTAAGGTTCCAGCACGAAGGAGGGATAGCTATACCTGAATTTAAAAGGGTACGCTTATCAATGGAATGGCAGTATTGGATGAAAATTACGCTTGTGCCGTCCCTGCGTACAAATTTCTTTTTGCATACTGGTTTGACTGGAAACATAGTTACTCTATAATTTACTCTATAAAAATTGTGTCGGCCTCTATAAAGGTAGTTTACAGAAAAACACCACGATGTTATAGAAT
>NZ_JBQEOP010000014.1:0-9343 GCF_052045305.1 Chitinophaga sp. 22308
ATATGCACGGCCCTCATCTCCAGCCGCTCTCCCAGCTTCTCTGCCAGTGTTGCCGGGCCGCCGGACACCAGCAACAGATCTTCTGCGGCTGCCTGCGAAAGCATTTCGGTGATTGCCTTCGCTTTCCACACATGGTTGTAAAAAAAAGTCTTTTCCCCGTTTTCCTCCTGTACGGATGAATAACGAGGTTGTCCTACCGGTATCCAATACCGCTCGCCGGCAAAAGGATAAGTAGGCAGACCGATTTTCTGCGGTTTATCGTCAGGGTACAACAATGTCCAGTCAATGGTTGCGCCTTTCAACCATGCGCAGGCCAGCAGGTTAAGGTCGCCATTGTTCAGTGCAACCTGGATTGCTGACGGCCCGGCTTCATCGTTCCCGCTGTTGTTGTCACCATAGCAGGCAAGGGGCTTATTCTCCGGAAAAGCCTCCAACGCGGCCACCAGTTCCTTCATGCTGTGAACAACTATGGCCCAGCGTTCTTCCATGGCTTCCCGTCCTGTTTGCAGGGTGTAAGCGAGATCATATAAACTGATGCCATCATTGTTCTGAAGAAAAGATTTCAGTTGTATTGTCTGTTCTCTCAGAATATTGATCGTATGGGCAGACAGCACAATCAGCGACTCTCCATTGCCACTGAATCTTTTCACACGTTCCCCGGTATAGTCGTCAACTATAATATGCGCATTACTGCCGCCTGCGCCGAAACTACTGATCATGGCCCTTCTGAGACCATTAGTTGGCAGCCACTCCTGTAATGTTGTATTTATTTTGAAAGGAGTTCTTTCCAGATGCAGGTCCGGATTCAGTTTTTCCGTACCTATAGTAGGTGCCAGCTGCCGGTGTTGTAACTGTAATATTACTTTTGTCAACTGCGAGATGCCCGATGCGGCTTCGAGGTGGCCAATATTGGATTTTACTGCACCTATTACAATGTTGTTTTCTCCCCTTTCATGAAATACTCTTGACAAACCGGCTATTTCGATTGGATCTCCAAGCGGGGAGCCATTAGCTGCCGCCTCGATATAGTTGATCGAAAAAGGATCTATCTGCGCCCTTTTTAACGATTCGTTGATTAAAAGTGCCTGTGCGCCAGGATTAGGGACACCGAAACCGCCTGATCGTCCGTCATGGTTTACAGCTTCTGAACGAATGACTCCATAAATCCTGTCGCCATCGGCCTCCGCCCTCTTCAGGGACTTTAATAAAACAGCGCCTACCCCTTCGCCGGGCAGGTAACCGTCACCGGCAGCAAAACTTTTACTGGTTGTCGCCGTGCCTAAAAAACCTATTTCTCCCAGGATCTGCCAGCGTGAGGCATGTAGATTTAAATTAACCCCTCCGGCAATGGCGCTCACACAATCTCCTTTCCTGATAGCATCACATGCCTGAATAATTGCAGTAAGGGATGAAGAACAGGCAGTGTTTACAGCTATGCTCGGTCCTGTCAGTCCGTAATGGTACGACACCCTGTTAGCAATGGCCCAATGCGTATAAAACGATAGTTTTTCAAGTGTCGGTTTTTCAGTTGCCAGCAGCGGGTAATCATTGAACATACTACCTACGAAAACGCCTATACGTCTTTCCGGATAGGTCATTGGCTTCCATCCTGCATCTTCAAATGTTGCCCATACTACTTCCATAAACAGGCGAATCTGCGGGTCCAGCAGTTCAGCCAGTACGGGCGGAATCCTGAAATGTTCCGCATCAAACTTGTCAATGTCTGTTAAAAATCCTCCCCATTTGGATTTGATGTTGCCGGCATTATATGCGCTATCGGCATCCCATCTATCGGGAGGTATTTCAGTAATACAGTCTTTGCCCGCTTTCAGGTTATCCCAGAATGCATGAATATTTTTTGCCCCGGGATATTTACCACTCACCCCTATAATGGCGACAGGCTCTCCCATCCCTGTTCCGGAAGCGGCTACTACAGGTAGTTCCGACAGAAGGGACAGTGGCTCCGGATTTTCCTTCCTGACTGCGGTCTGCTGATCAATGTCAGCAGGGACCTGATATTGGGACAGATAATCTCCCAGATCTTTTATATTCTGATACTCAAATAACAGTGTCGGGTATAGGTCTGTCTTGTACAATCGTTCCAATTCCCTTACTATTTCCAAAGCTCCTTTCGAGTCCAGCCCCAGCTCATAAAAGCCGGTACTGATGTCTGCTTCAGGTACCGGTTTGCCTGTTTTATTCCCTACCAGCTGCCGCAAATAATGCGTTATCGTCTCCTCTTTCACCGGCGGCGAGGACACAGGAACAGTGGTGGCCGCTGTTTGTATTTCTTTCATAGCCGGAGTTTCCACCAATTTCCGGATCATTTCCGGATGCCTTATTCTTTTACTGGTGATATCATAAAACCGCGCCAACAGATGCCCCTCTTCATCATATACGGCAATGTTGTTCTTAACAACTTCCGGCGCCTTACCGAATGGCAATACCGGTTTATGGCTATGCACGAATATTTTTCCGGGGAAAGGGCGATGCCATTCAAAACTCTCAATTGAAAAAGGGATATAGGGGTCTGTTCCCGCCGGTATCCAGGGATGGCTGCCTGCCAGATTAAATGATATGCCGGCGAATGTGGCTCCGTCCAGGAAAGCGGGATGCAATGCCAGCTCTTTCAGATATTCCGCAGCTTCTTCGCCGAGCTGCAATGCCATCAGCTCTTCATCTTTCCGTTGGTAGACAGCGCCTTTCGTTTGCATGAACGGCCCATGAAAAATAGACACGCTTCTGGCCCATTTATATCCTTCACTCATATCCAAGACGCGTTCGCTGCTGGCGATAAAACCTTTTACATCAAATACCTGATCGCCCTGCTTATCGAAGGGTTCAAGATGGCAACGCATATGTTCTGTCCATGCACCTGCCGGCTGACCTGCTGTGGGCATTTCCGCCGAACGCGCCGACACTGCGTAATTTCCGGCAGCAACATTGGTGAAAGTAATTTCCAGGTCCCGGCAACAGCCGTCTGCCACCGCCAGCGGTTCCAGAAACAACATTTTCTTTACCCTGTAAACGTCGCCAAACATCGCTTTTGCCGCGCGCAGCACCAATTCAATATAATTTACGCCCGGAAGGATGCTAATGCCATAGACCTTATGGTCTCTGAGAATAAAATTGTTAGCGTCCATCTCAATATGAACAGTCCTGTTCTCCATGCTCAACTGAAATTAGTGTTTAGATATTTCATAAATACGGCCTTTGCGATATCACTTTCAACAATATATTTTTCTTCTTCCGGCCAATGTCTTTGTCGTTTAAAGCCGGGTTGTGGCGGAGCAAAAGAAGACACTACACTGGCTGCAGGAATACCTTCATTGCTCAATATAAGATGCCCGTTGCTCCCTCCCAGGCCGAAAGCACTCACTCCGGCCCGTCTTACACCGTTTACGCCAGGCCATTCTGTCAACACCCTTACCGGGTATACCGCAGAGTTGTCGAAATCAAATCGGCGATTGGGAGTATTACAATGAAGAGTAGGCGGCAGCTGTCCGGCATTCATCGATAGCAATGTTTTAATAACCCCTGCAACGCCGGCAGCACTAAGCAAATGCCCGATATTGCTTTTTACACTGCCAATCCCACAAATTCCCCTGGCAGAAGTATGGGCTTCGAATAACCGGTTAATGGCTTTGAGTTCAATGGGATCTCCTATGTGAGTAGCTGTACCATGCGTTTCAATGTAACTGATGGTGGCCACATCCACACCGGATTTTGCCACCGCACGCTTCAGCAGGTTCAGCTGTGCAGCAGGGTTAGGGGTAGTTACGCCCATCGTATTCCCATCATTGTTAATCGCGGCGCCTTCAATCACGCCGTATATTTTATCGCCGGCCCTGACCGCGTCGTCCAGGCGCTTCAGCACTAATACCCCGCACCCTTCACCCAGGCCAATGCCGTTAGCACTTTCGTCAAACGTCTTACTTCTTCCGTCGGGAGAAAGTACGCCGGCAGCACTGAGCGTAATAAACGTTCTTTCATTGAGGAGAATGTCCACTCCACCAGCCAGCGCCGCTTCCGTTTCTCCGCTAAGCAGGCTATCGACAGCCAGCGATATGGCAGTAACAGCGCTGCTACAACCAGTATCTACCACCATATTAGGCCCGGTGAAATTGTAGATATGCGCTAAGTGTGCGGTGATGAAATTCTGGCCTACACCTACCAGGATATCTTTCGGTAATGCTTTTACCTTATCAGAGAAATTACTCACCCTGCTTCCTGCGAATACACCCACACTTTTACCCCATAGGTCTTTTTTACTGAAGCCCGCATCTGCAAGCGCTTCAGCACTCACTTCCAGCCATTGCCGCTCAAGAGGATCTATATTTTGGGCCAGCGAAGGATGGATGCCAAAATAAGCAGGATCAAAGTCTTCAATTCCGTCAAGGAACGCTCCCCACTTACTGATACTTTTCCCATTCGTGGCTCCTCCAGGCGCATAGTGCCTGGCCACAGACCAGCGGCTGGCAGGCACTTCCCTGATACTGTCCCTTCCATTTTTCAGATTTTCCCAGAAGGAAGCAATATCAGGTGCATCGGGAAAGTGACACGCCATGCCCACCACAGCGATCCTGTTATTGCTGCTATGAGTATTCCCTTCTTTTTTACCACTTTCAGCTGCTGTCACAGGTGTCATTTTTTTATTGGTATTAACAGCAATTACCAACTGTTGTTCCTTCCCTCCTCCTTCAGGAAACGAGCCGCTCTTATTGAAGCCATTGGCGGCGAGCACCTGCTTCCAGCTGTCAGCTGAAAGCGCCGGCCCCCCTTCCATTCTGCGTTCCTCATCTTCAAACAGCCACCAGCCGTCCAGCAACCCGAACGTAAGTGTATTAAACACCGAGTTTACCGCGATCTCGTTCAATAGCAAAAGGCCGTCCGGCTTCATGGTTTTTCGCATATTTTGCAGGCTCACGGCTATGTCCCTGGTAGCATGCACAACATTGGCGGCAATGACTATATCGTAAGTATGCTCCGGCAAATGCTGCGAAGCTGGCGGCTGGCCAATATCGAAAACAGCAGTTGTCAGATAAGGCGCTATTGTCTTATAAGTCTCTTCTGCATAATGTAAAAAGCTTCTGGATACATCTGTGTAAGCGTAAGTGATATAATCGCTATACGGTACCAGTTTTTTAAAGATCAGCTCACTGGTGCCTCCGGTTCCCGCCCCCACTTCCAGTATCCTTATCCGCTCTCCGGGACGCAGTTGTTTCACTCCGGCCTCAACAGCATTGGAGACCGCGTTGGTCAACAATTCGTTGAAATAATCAGCATACCTGTTCCCTTTATAAACTGCCGCTACATATGCCATGTTACCCTCGGGGAACATAACATCTGTTGCTTTCCGCATTCCGGTTATGATTTCAGGAAACGCATCAAGGGACATCTCCAGCAGGTTGAGCACACCTTTAAAGTTGGGATAACGCTCCCTGAGCTGCTGCAGGGCAGCGGTATGACTGTATGTTGCTGTTGTCCCGACCTCGGGGGGAATGCTGACCTGTCCGGTTTCATCCCATACAAGCAGTCCGGCATTGACCGATATCCGGACCAGCTCAGCAAAAAGCCGCTGGTATTTATCCACTACTCCCAACGCTTTTCTCAATCCGGTAACGGTATGATAGCGATGGTCCCTGATTCCAAGGTCCAGTAGTATTTTAAGTATACTTTTTTGACAAAGCTGCTGCAAGCCGTCATCAAAACCACTATCCATCTGTAAAGGGAGTAGGCCTCCGTCATTCCCGGAACTAATTGCGCTGATATCCAGTTCTGACAGCACACTGCCTTTTGTTTTATTCACAGGATCTGTTACATCCGCTTTTGCTGTCTGCACCGTCTCAGAAAAAGATATATCCTGCCCGTTCAGCAAGGCTAATAATCCCTCAGGGCACTGTTCCTTCAGATACCCGGCCAGCAGGTTTATGGTTGGGTATTCCAAAATAACGTTAGGAGACACCGCCATGCCGTTTAATTGTGTTTCCAAACGTTTAACCAATAATGACAACACAATGGAATCAACTCCATATTCCTGGAAATTGGTATCGTTATCCAGAATACGGGGATCCATCCGTAACACTATGCCTACCTGGCCTTTCAACCAGTCAGTAATATCCGGGGACTGCCGGTCGTTGTGCATGGCAGATGGCTCTTGTATACTGGCTTTTTCGGGAATAGTAATCGCCGTTACGCTATCAAATTTGGCAGGGTCGTATACTGCTGAAAAAACAACCGGCGGGCATTCATCGTTCATCAGAATACAGTCCAGTATCGCCAATGCCTCTTTATTGGTCATTGACAAAAAACCCAACTCGCCATAAAGGCCGCCTTTCATTTCCCCTATACCCGCTTCTTTCCAGCTCGACCATTGTACACTGGTATAGCGATAACCTTGCTGCCGGCGGAAGGCAGCGAAATTGTCCATAAAGCTGTTGGCCATGACATAATCACTGAATCCCGCTCCCAGCCTTGGTACAACGGAAGACAATGAAGAGAACAATACGGCAAAGTCCAAATCGTTTTCCTGCAGCAGTTCATGCAGATTTTCCAATCCCTGTACTTTAGGGACCTGTAATGCTGTTATACCTGCTCTGGTTTTGTCAATGAATGCATAGGTGTGGTCGTCCACATACCCGGCAGCATGCAGCAGCCCTTTAACAGGGCCCCATACACGCTGTATGTTATCCAGGTATTCACGGAGCTTCTCTTTTTCAGTAAGCGGTATATTCACCACTTCCACTACCGCCCCTGCAGCTTCCAGGGAAAGGACATCCCTGATTTTTTGGCCAATCCTGCTATCTTCCTGTTTTCTTTCTTCCCAGCTATCCCTGTCGGGTAAAACTTCCCTGCCTAATAAGATGAGGTTCTTTATGTTGTGTGCAGCAACAAGGTGCCTGGCACATGCCATGCCTATTCCTCTTGTTCCTCCGGTTATCAGTACGGGTCCACTGCAATGCCGTTTAAGGCTTTTCTCCAGTCGGATTTCCTTCAGTTGTGGAACATGCCAGCTTTCGTTATGGTACCGAACTTTGGTGCCGGCATTCCGGGATGCATAAGCTGTGGTGATCAACCTACTTTTATCAATATCTGCCAGACCTGCCGGCAGACGCACATGCTGGCTATGGACTTTTGAATATTCCGCCTGTAACATACCATACAGCCCAAACCGGTCGGCACCTCTGATGTGATCGCCATCTGTTTGCTCTTCATTAACGATCATAAGTTTGAGCGATGCTGCCGTTGCTGTAGTTATAATCTTCTGAAGCAGCGTTATCCATTCATAATTAACCGGATGGCCTGCTTCCAGCGGAGTAAGATCAATTAAACCAGTTACAGTTTCCAACGTCCCGACAAAATCACTAACGGAAGAGACAACTTCTATTGCCCCTAATGTGTTCCTGAGTGCGGTTATCAGGCCTTTACTAAAGCCATTTGTCAACACCAGTACCCTTGCGTTTTGCTCCATATTGTTGTCCAATATAGCAGGCACCCATGTTTCGGCATAAGCGGTTATTATCTTTTCGATTGATGATTTTTCTTCGTATTTCGTTGCCGACCGCATCGTTGCCTCGTTTGCCGGTATCCAGTAACGTTCTCTCGCAAAGGGATAGCCTGGCAGGCTGATCTTCACGGGCTTATTATCAGCGTATAGCTGCTTCCAGTCAGGTATTATACCACGTACCCACAAACGGGCCAGGGAACGGTGTTCCCGGTGTGTTAACGCATAATCGATATAGGCCCGGCCTGCTCCGCCCTCCAGCAGAAAATCCGTCCGTTCCTTTTTAGTATTGCCAGTAAAGTAATCGCCCGTCTCTCCGGAAAGGTATTGCCTCAGCAGACCCTGTAGCGCTGAATGGTCCGTCACAACCATCGCCAGGCGCTCTTCCAGCGCATCACGTCCTGTTTGCAACGTATAGCCCAATGCCCGCAAATCTGTGTCCGGGGCACCTTCCAGATATACAAGCAGGTTATTTGCCAGGACAAACAACCGCTCCTGGTTGCGGGCAGACAATACCACTATTACCGGATGAACATCCGTTTTATGCACAACTGCTCCGGGCCGGTCATATGCTTCCAGGACCACATGTGCATTGGCGCCCCCGAAACCGAAGCTGCTCACGCCAGCCACCAACGGCAGGGATGATTTGTCTTCCCAGCGTTCCGGGGATGCAGATAAACGGAAAATGCTGCCTTCCAGTTTTATATATTCATTGGCCCGCTGCAAATGAGGATTGCCCGGCAGCAGCCCATGCTTCATTGACAGCAGCACCTTTATCACACCCGCAATTCCCGCTGCGGCCTCCAGATGCCCGATATTGGACTTAACGCTGCCCACACGGCAATCACCCTGGCCGGGATATACCAAATTGTTTTCTGCATATAACTCCCGGAAAGCCTGCTGTAAACCGTCCATTTCAATGGGATCGCCCAGCGCCGTCCCGGTACCATGTGCTTCAATGTAACTTACCCGGTCCGCAGCGATACCGGCATTCCGATATGCTTTCAGCAGCAGGTCACGCTGGGCAACAGGATTGGGCGACGTCAGCGTATTGGCCTTACCGCCATGGTTAACGGCACTGCCCCGGATTACGCCATAGATCTGGTCTCCGTCCGAAACGGCCCTGCTCAGCGGTTTTAGTATAATGATGCCGACACCTTCTCCCCTCACATAACCATTGGCCCGCTGATCAAAAGTCATGCAACGGCCTTCTGCACTCAACATCCCAGCCTGGCTAAACGACAACGTAAGATCAGGTGACAACAGCGCGTTCACGCCGCCGGCTATCGCCATATCACAATCTCCGTTACGGATATGTTCCACCGCCCGGTGAATTGCCACCAGCGAACTGGAACAGGCCGTATCCACCGGCTCACTGGGACCGTGTATGTCCAGCAGGTAGGAAATGCGGTTCACCAATACCGAATGAGCAGACCCTGTTGCATACTGAGCCTGGCTGCTAAAAGCCGGCGAAGACCGCAGCATCCCGGCATAATCAGAAGAGGCCACCCCAATGAACACACCGGTATTACTGCCTTTCAGGCTTCCCGGCGCTATGCCCGCATCTTCCAGCGCACCATATACCGCTTCCAGCGTGATCCGCTGCTGCGGGTCCATCAGTTCTGCCTCAAGCGGGGAAATATTAAAATATAAAGCGTCGAACTTATCAATATCGGTGATAAAACCACCCCAACGGCTAAGTGTTTTTCCCGGGCTGGCCAGCGGATCGCCGTGATATTGCCGCCAGTCCCAACGGTCTGCAGGCACCTCTGTCACAAGATCATGATTGGACTTCAGATGCTCCCAGAACTGCTGCAGGTCTGCCGAACCAGGAAAACG
>NZ_JBQEOP010000015.1:0-8606 GCF_052045305.1 Chitinophaga sp. 22308
CAGAGTCGGCGACTGTGTTAACGAGGTATTGAAGCGTTACTGGTTTGGTCGCCCAGCTGTTGCCCGGAGCATAGGTTTTCAGCACCCGGTTCAATGGGGAGGCTTCAAATTCTGTCTGGCTGTAAAATATCCGTTCTCCGGTATACTTACCGGAGTTCCGGTAAAACTGGTCCTGGTCGCCAAAGGCCGTCGTTTTGAACTTACCATCAGTGGCGGCTCCCGTGTAGGGCAGATACTTGAACTGTTCCCGCCCAAAGGCATCATATATCACTGGAGTTATCATGTCTCCGCCTTTACCACCCATATCTTTGGCCACCGTCTGCAAAGGCCGCCCAAGTCCGTCAAAGTACTGCGTAGCCTGTTTTACATCGGCAGTTGGATTTGTCTGGGACATTACTGTCGCGGGGTCTGTCAGTGGTTTGGCTGGCTCCCAGGTCCGGATATAGTTGACCGTGGTATTCGTATAGGCGCCGGGGATGTTTACAGGCGTCGCTGCAGGCAATCCACCGCCACCAGGCTGCTGGCCTGAAACTATCTGGCTACCGGATAATATGGCTGTAAACAATAAAAACGCAGAAATTTGGATGATGCTACGTTGAGTTCTTTCTCTCATAGGTATTATTCTTGGGCAACAGTTGAAAACGGGACTTCAGAGGCTAAAAATATAAAATATTATCCAAACAGGGAATCTGAAATATTAATAGCTTTTATAGGTGAGTCCCATTCTTTTTAGTTAAACAACTTTCCGGTTTAACAGACCATAGAATAGATTTTAACAGGAAAACCCTGGCGAGGATGATCATCGCCAGGGTTTTTTTAATAAAAACAACCATAAACAGTGACCCTGCTATTGGCCAACGGGCTGCAGGTATCGATAATCGAATTGTTTAAGTATTTTACCATTCAAATCTCTGATGAGTTTAAGTCTGCCGAAACCATCATACTCATAGAAGGTGACTTTACCGGCAGGATCAGTTTCGCTGGTAAGGCCCCAAACAGGAGAATAGGTGTATGTCGAAACCAGTATTTTCTCATTGCCTGGCGCCTTCCTTATTTTGTCGATTTCATTTCTCAGCGCTTCATCATTGGCTGGATTGTCCAGCACATTGCTATCTACATTAGATATAATGGTATTATAGTCCCCTCCTGCTATTTTAGCAACAGGATATTGTCTTTTATATCCCCATAAATAGACTTCATGTACGTCATTACTTTTTGACTGTTCCAATATATTAGCTGTGTTGTCGTAGTTGAAAAAGGTAAGTCTGTTTTCCACTGGATTATTGAGCGTACGACTGAAAACACTTTCGGGCAAAGGCAGACCTGATGGCCATACATTGTAATTGATCAACACATCTTCCAGGGAGCTATTATTTTTAAGCTTGGACTGCTGTAATAATGTTGCCGCATAGTGTTTGGATACCAGTAGCGATTTGGCCGCAGCAGCGCTGGCTGACAATCCGTTGATGGAATCCAGTGGATATTTGCTGACGGTGATCAAACTATCTCCTGTACTTTGCAACGTTACCATACGGGTAAGCAGGCCATGCTGCGGATTCTCATAATAATAGCGGGCTTCCTTTTGTAAAGAATCATTTCTCTCAGGAAAATAATCTGTTTCGATAGTTCGGGTTTTAACAATCCACGGGCTGATAACGCGGCTTTCGGCGTAGGAATAGTTCTTAATTCCAAACTCATGGCAACCTATTGGATTATTAGGATTCCCCGGATCACATATATTACAATCCTTCAGACATACCTGAAATGAAAATGGTTGGATGACTTTTACTTCAAAATAGTTAGGTAATCCCTGACCATAGCGGTCAATGGTGTAGTTGTTGCTTACCGACCTAATAAGCTGACCATTGTTATTATAGTATTTTTCTGTCATCAGATGTCCCCTAAAGACATCCATATCTGTACTGGCTTTATTCGACAGGCCATTTGCCCTGATATTGGGTGTACCGTCGGGGGCTGTCAAATCAAATGCATACAAAGCAGCACGCGTATTGGGAGCCTCATTCTTAAAAAGCGACACCACCGAGCCATTGCTGGTAGCACCGGATACTTCCTCTTTTACGCAACTATACCCTACAGGAGCCCCCTGGGTAAAACCTAAATAATTGGTGGAGAATGTTGCCCTTTGCAGAAAAGTACAGGCGCCACTGTTTGTTGCTTTGAATTCAGCGAACATGTAAGGGCTGATCAGGTTTCCCGAAGAACGGGCAGTGTCCCCTTCCATGCGGTAGTAAAAGTTCCGGATATTTTCCACAGGAGTAATTCCGTCATTGTTAACAATCCTTTTAATTCTTAAACCTCCACCTTTCACTACCTTGATCGTATCCTGGCCAAGGGCAAAATAATCCACACGGATAGAAGCATTTTGCACCTTCCCGTCTACCACAGCCGAGATTTCATAAGTACCAGTATCAGTAATATCCAACGTCCTGGTAGCGGTGGCGTTTATCATAAACTGTTCATAAAGCACCGTCTTGCTTCCGTCGGTGTTGATTCGTTTTACGTACACGCTGGGGCCGTTTTCAACGGGTGCTGCCCCACTGTAGTTGCCGCCTATCGTCATGGAAATTCTTTGCACATGATCTATCGTAAAGGTTTTCGCATTATAGGGAGCATTTACGGTGTTGGTCATGGAAGCGGAAGTATTTGCCACCCCGGCTATTTCTGGTCGGTCAGTAATCATTCTGCCCTCCTTAAACCCATAGTCATTACTTTCATAAATAAACTGGGTATACCCGCCGGCAGGGTAAGTTATCTTCTTTAGTACACCAGTGATCGCGTAAGCTGCATCAGGTTTTCTATTGGCGCCGGGTTTGCTATATAACGGCCCCCAAAGGCGGGGATCAATTTCCGGCAGCAATGTGGTATTCTGCGCTCCATTAAAGTACCCCCAATAGTCCTGAGAAAGAGAGGTTACTGCAGGAACAGCCGTTGGCGCATAATACTCAAATGCATGTACTAAGGTGCCGGTATCATTGACAGCATATTGTGTCAGTCTATCCAGTCTAAGCCTGAAAGAATTGCCATTATTCTCAAAATAGCTATAGGACAATCCAAACTTCATTTTAGATATTCCTTTATAATCGGAAACAACCATTGAATCCACTTTCGATACCCCCTGCAGGTCCAACCGGTTGCCGGTATTATAAAAATGTACATTTTCAAATGGGGTGGTAATATCAGTCAGCACCTTTCCATTATAAGTGGTGCTCGAAACAGCGCTCGACAGGTCCAGCGGCATGCATGCACTATAACTCCCTGCCGCCTGCAGATAATCAACAGAGGAGTATTGTATCACTTCAGGCAAATCATCTGTTGCAGAATAGCCCAAATCAACCGTACCAAAAGGCGTTATAATCTGGGTCAGGTACCAGGCGGACGTGTGGCTGGTAATTAATCCTCCACCGCCATCGACATGCGAAATCTCATTGGTATTAAATATATATCTGATTCCATTTTCGTCCACTATTTCAAATCTGGACAAGGTATTATCGTGCGAGATGGATAGGTCCTGAAAGGGAATGATATGGGCCTTCTTCTCCGGCGTTGCATCTATGATAAATTTGCCACTCTTCCCACCAAAATTATAGTAAAACATATCAGGCTCGCTGTCATAAGAACCACCCAGAAACTGTGTAAGGTCATGGCCTCTCAGATCGGCAGGCACCACATTGCCGTAATTCCAATAGCCCAGCGCCGATTCATCCGGCTTCCCATGTACCGTACGCGTGATGACCCCTCCGGCATTTAGCGACCATCCCAATCCCACATTACTGGCCCTTTCTTCTACTTTTAAACCACTGGAGTGATAATTGAGGGATATCGGCAAGGAAAATTTTCCCAGTTTCACGGTATAGAGCGGAATGCCGATGTTGGGTATCCCAGTATATAGTCCTACTGGTATATCCCCGTATTTACCCAGTGCAGCCGCATTGGGTGAGGGAGGAATTAATTTGGGCAGGTCTGTCATTTTGGATTCGGACTGCGCATATAAACGGGAACAGTCTGTACCCAATAACCAATAAAACATTGCCAGGCAGATGAAAAAACGTCTCGGGACAGCGAATACAGTGCATAGGAACATGGTAATGAGGATAGATATAGTGATCAATTGATGTAACAGTTTTGAATAATGAAATAAACAGTCTGCATTCCTCTATAGGCTTATAAGAGTCGAGAACTTTAAAATAAACAAATCCAGGAAATATATAAATCCTGTCATCCAATGGATAACATCTGTCTTTTTAGAAAATGTTATATCGTTACCCAAGCCTATCATAGTCAAGATCTTCGGATTTATCGTTGAAAATAGTAAGTATTCAACACTTTCATAGATCCTTTCTTTTCAACAAACCTTATTATCCACCCCGAAAGTTGATATCGTTGGGTTGTTATATTTTCTCTTGGTGTGCCTACGTCAGCGATCAGATTTAATTTATCTGTAAATATCAGATCCTCACCGTGAACAATTGGCAATATTATATCGTCTGTAACTTTGACAAATCTATTTGAATTCTGAACAATCCACGTGTGTGGACTAGCCCCACAGGTAACACAATACTTAGTAATCATAATTTCCATAGTATCACCAGTATTGAACCATTGAACATACGGCCGTGTACTATCGTTAAGTGCCAACTTAGGTATACACTTCTCAATTTCAACAAGTACTTCTTTGTCAAATCTGTAGTAAATAGGAGCTACTTGTGCTTTAAGGCACGTACAACAACAGCAAAGTACAATAGCAAAGTACATCAAACGCATATCTAATTATCGTTTTAATTTATTGATTGTATTCACAGGGAAATTTTGAGATGTGGCCACTTTCAGATCATTTCCTCCACTTTTATTATCAACAGTACTTACCTCCCTTTCGAGTATCATCCCCGGTCCTGGATCGGGATGAGGATGCACAGTACCTTTTACTAATTTAACTCCAAGCCCTCCAGGAGCATAGCTACCCCTGGAGGTAAATCCATCTGGCCTACCTTGTTTTTGATTAACTTTACTGCTGTATTCATTTCTGGCAGTTTAAAAGGTTAATAAATAAGTGAGGTTACTTAAAATTAATCCAACTGTCAGATTAAATCACTATTTCTTCAGTTTAACTATTTTGCCAGAAAGGAAGAATTGGACTACTACTACTTCCATCCAACAACCTTGGCGGAAGTGGAGTTATAGTTCCTCCATTGTCAAGCGAACGATAATACTCCCTTAGCGGCAGCCCCATTTGCTGCCTAACTATGTTCTCCTTGTAACTAACTTGCCACTCGTCCCTCTTTAATCCACCTATATCAATTCTACCATCTAGCCGGCCCTTATTAGCATCACATCCATGGAACATCTCATGCATTAGATTCGTAATGGCATTATTATCCTGCTTACCGCCCAATACCCATACATTTGCACCTCCAGGATTTCAGATAATTGTTCCACCAGCCGGAGGTGTGTTCTTTTGAACATATTCTAAAACAATATACGTTTCTATTTAGTCTATATCCTAACGATTCTACTCCTGCACATGCAACATCGCCCCCCCGGATATTCCAGGTCAAAAGTGTAGTCCTTTCCACTTAAAGGATGTAATTTTTTCCCACCTCTTTTCTTAGCGGAGTTGTATACTTTTAAAATAATATATGATTGGTCAAACCAGTTTCTTCCCATCTCGATTTCATAGTTATGTATCTTTCGTTGGCCTTTTGCTACATATTCATAGTAGTCAAATTTCAGAATCAGCTTTACGCCTTTCTGTGATGATAACAAACTGTCGTAATCGTTATGACTAAATGACAATCGCCCTGGATAATAATTAACATTCATAACTTTCCTGTTATCATCATTTTCCATAAGTACTTGGGGATTATACAGAGATTTGGGCAACTCTCCATCTATACTTATAATAAAATCAAATTCCTTTCTCTCCTCTTGCGCCAATAATGTTTGACAACAAAGAATACACACAATTATTAACAACAGACTTCGCATAGTTACTATCATAATATTTCTTCAACAGCTCTCCTCGTAAGTTCTACTCTGGGAATTGAGTTACTATCATATATAACAGCACCATTAGTTCTGGTAGGAATGCTTAACGTCCCATCCGGTTTTTTGGTGACACTATTACGATTAACTGTACCTAACGGACCTACTATGATATTTGTTTGGTATTGCCAGAATGTTTGCTGATCGGTACGTAGGCCAGTCGAATGTGTATTTGCTGACTCTGGTATATCCCCGTATTTACCCAGTGCAGCTGCATTGGGCGACGGAGGAATTAATTTAGGCAGGTCTGTCATTTTGGATTCGGACTGGGCATATAAACGGGAACAGTCTGTATTAAATAGACAACACAACATTGCCAGGCAGATGAGAAAACGTCTCGAGACAGCGAATACAGTGCATAGGAACATGGTAATGAGGATAGATATAGTAATCAATTGATGTAACAGTTTTGAATAATGAAATAAATAGTTTGTATTCCACTATAGGCTTATAGGAGTCGAGAATTTAAAATAAACAATCCTTGGGAGTTGAAAGTCTTCAATATAGTCAAAGATAACTTTTAACTAAACAACTATTCAATTTGCCTGGTTCAAATGCTCTATATAGAATAAATATTTTCTTTAGGCACCTGTACCCCACATTCCTCCGTATTCTACAACTCAAAGCATTTTAAATCCTCTTCGGTCAATACGCCGTCTTTACTTTTCCTGGACAAGCGTTTTTCCTTCTTCTTCAGCCTTTTCAAGTGATTGACCGCATATTCAATTGCCTCCATTCCTTTTTGATAATGATCGTGAAAGAGCGATATTTCTATCCCAATATGCGCTCTATTATAGCGATATACATCATCATACTTATTAAAAAACTCTCCAGCATATTTTTGATAATAAACCAGCACCTGCTCAAAGTTTGACAACATACTTCCTGGATCCTGATCGTTAATATACAACAACACATCCGGAAAATCTTTTTCTGCATGTTGTTGAATATAGTTATTTATTGATTGAGCAATCGTGTCGTTACGCAGGGAAACCGGTTTGTTAGCCGGAACAATGGCGTAATGTACCTTTCCTATCTGTTTAATTGTTATCTGCGCCGATGCGTCCAGAAAGGCCATGGCTAAAAATAAAACAAAAATTAGTTTTTCCATATTACCAAGCACTTTTAGGTAAAATTGCCTTAACCCCATTTGTGGAATAGATATACACCTTTTGGCCAGCACTTTTAGACATTCCGAACTGGTAATTTACGATAGGATTACCTTTCTTGTCAGTAGCACCATTTATATCTTGTACCGATGGCCCTTGAACGAAAGAGCTATTTTCTTTTGCGCCACTGGGATGACTATGAAAAAGCGACTTTGTTCTTACATCAATAGTATGTGTGATCGTTACAGCACTATTGCTAGTTGGATCACTTACCGGGGAAGAAGGAGATTGCACAACTTCCGTATTGCCAGTAGGTTTTCCTGCCTCATCTCTTATCTCCCGGATCTGTCCTCCATGCTCCTGATTATTTGCATCGCTTGTGCCACCGGAGCCATCATCCGCATCAACAATACTTGACATTTCGCTTCGAACTCCGGCTGACGGCAGCTCAACGAAACTATTGTAAACAGAGGCGTTGGCATCAAATTCAGCTGTATTTCCGGAATTTTTTTTCACAAACGCCGTAGCAGCCGAGCTTTCCCTTACTGAAATTCCATCTGTCTTTATTTTTTCTGTAGTTCCTGTCTTCGTGTTGTAACCAACAGTTTTATTTTGGCTGGTTTTTATCACATAAGTTTTCCCATCATTTCTCCCATCATTCCCGATCAACTTTCCGTTCTCATCTAAGAAATCTCCAGGCACCATCCCATCAACATCAATAAATCTAATCGGATTATCATAAGCGTAGCTGTAAGGGCTCCACTTTTTACTCACTTCACTTAATGGATCCAAAACATGCCACCTTCCTATCTGTGCATCATACATCCTCGCTCCATAGTCATACCACTCTAACCCGCTGCCATCGCCAAATTCCTTATTCTGTAACTCCTTCCCGTTATATTTCATCCTGTTCTCAGGATATTTAGTCCCCACAAGTGCATTCGAACTTATCCCCGCCATCGTCAACCCAAATGGATAATAATGCGTCTCTTCCAGTACCGGTCCACTCGCCTGTGCTACTAATAGGTTATCAAAGAACACCTCCTGCGTACTTTCATTACTAGTATAAACATACAAAAATCCGCTCTTTTTCATCACCATTTTATCTTGTGAAAGCGTTTGCAACTGGTCTGGCTCTGCCTTCACCTGCTTCACGCCGCTGTTTTCTTCCACCATTTTAAACTGGTCATCAAACAGAACATAATTGAGGTAGGCTTTGGGCTTACCAGGTTGCTGGTCAGGATTTTTTTCTTTCAGCTGACGATAGTCGTTATTATAAAAATTAGCGTTAAATGGCGTACTGTTTACAGGTGCTGCGCTACCATGTGTGGCATCAGCTGCAGCGGAGCCTCCAAAGGCAGCGATGAGGTCCGCTACCATGTTTTCCGCCGGTACAACAGGGCTATTCTTGTTAACAGGACCGTTGGATTTATAAAA
>NZ_JBQEOP010000016.1:0-8304 GCF_052045305.1 Chitinophaga sp. 22308
ATATGCACGGCCCTCATCTCCAGCCGCTCTCCCAGCTTCTCTGCCAGTGTTGCCGGGCCGCCGGACACCAACAACAGATCTTCCCCTTTGGCACCGGCCGTTTCTCCGGCGGCATCACCTGCCGTCCATATAGGCTGGTACAGATAACTGCTGCCGGCGGGAACTTTAGTTTCCGTTCCGGAGTAGGGAAGGGTCACAAAATCATTCATGCTGACCAGCACTCCGCCGGATTCGTCCATTACCAGTATATTATAACCGCTTCCGCTCTTCTGTACATGACACCATAAACTGGCTGGCAGCGGGCCGTAAATATTCATTTCCCGGATACTGTAAGGCAGTGATAACCCCGCGGCGCCCCCTTCCGTAAAAAAGCCAATACAGCTCTGAAGCGCGCTGTCAAGTAAACCCGGGGACAATACATATCCTTCTTCAACCGGCAACTGAATGCGGGTGAGCACTTCCGTAGTGCTATAGTAAATGTCCGAGATGCCGCGGAAACGGTTGCCATAGTTCAGGCCTAGGCCGGAAAAGATATCATAGCAGGCAGCAGCTGATAAATATCCCCCGAGGCGATGACGTATGCCTTCAACCTCCTGTGCCGGCGGTGCGCTCAGCGGCGTAGTTACAATGGTGCCTGTGCCGTATATGCATGTTGTCCCGTCATGACCGGTATATACCACATAACCGATCCCTGCTGCTGATGTCTCTACCCGTACATGCACCGGTGTGGCCTGATCTTCTACTTTCAGCAACCGTTGCCAGGTTACGTCCCGTAAACCGGTCACGCCCGCCCCTGTTGACAGCTCTCCCGCTACCCTGGCCAGTTCCAGATAAGCGGCACCTGGCAGCACTTTATCATTATATAAACGATGTTCGTTCAGAAAAAACTCCGATCCCGTATATATGCTCGTAAATTCCTGTTTGCCTGTCAGGCCGTTATTAGACATTGTCTCCATTATTATACATATGTAAAAGGGGGTGTAAAATTTCCTGCTTTGCAACATGTAGCAAAGGGTGCAACATACTTTTCACAGTAGTGTCTTTTCCCTGCGGCTCCGGCATCCAGTACCGTTCTTTTGCAAAGGGATAAACAGGTAATGTTATCCTGACTGGCCTGTCCTCATCATACAAAACCTTCCAGTTAATATTGGCGCCGGCCACCCACTGCTCAGCGATAGACATATATTCATGATCGTTTGGAATAGCAGCAGGAATGAGGTTGGCCGCTGAGGCTTTACTATCAAAAACATGACCGCTGAAAAAGTTACCGGTTTTTCCGTCCAGATAGGCAGTCAGCAGAGACAGTAGTGCATCCGTGTCTGCAACAACAGCGGAGAAGCGCGCGTCCATTGGTTCCCGGCAAACTTGTAATGTATAGGCCAGATCGTGTATATTAATATCCGGGGTATTTATAATATAGGTTTTTAGATTCCCGACCTGTTCCCGCAGGCGGTCTTTATCCCGAGCTGACAACACTACAATGGCAGGCCTGTCGCTGACATAAGGCACCGGGACAGGCGCCCTGTACTCTTCTAATACAACATGCGCATTATTACCTGTCATCCCAAAAGAGCTGACACCCGCCAGCAATAGTTTTTCATCCTGCCACCGCTCATTCCCTGTATTGACCCTGAAAGGAGAGCCTTCGAGTTTTATATACGGGTTTAACGTCTCGAAATTAGGCATCCGTGGTATCAACCGGTGTTTCATCATTAACAGTACTTTAATTATACTGGCCAGTCCTGCAGCGCCCTCCAGATGTCCTATATGTGCTTTGGCTGAACCCAGGTAACAAAACTGCTCTCTGGCAGTATACTTCCTGAACGCCTTTTTCAGTGCGTTCACTTCAATAGGATCGCCTAACGACGTACCTGTACCGTGTGCTTCTATATAACTGATATTTTCCGGAAAGATGCCTGCCGCCTCCCATGCATCTTCCAATAAACGTGTTTGCAGCTCAGGGCGGGGAGAAGTCGGGTTATTAGATTTTCCAACATGATTAATAGCGCTCCCCTTAATAACCCCATGAATGGTATCGCCATCCGCAATGGCTTTAGACAATGGTTTAATCAACACAGAAACAACTCCTTCTCCCGGTACATAACCATCCGCTTTTTTATCGAATGAGTAACATCTTCCGGAAGGAGAAAGTGCCTGTATCCTGGAGAAATAAACATAATGAAGAGGGCTGAGCAGAACATTTAAGCCGGCTACCAGCGCCATGTCAGCCTCATTATTACGGATAGCCTGGCAAGCGAGGTGCAAAGCAGTCATCGAAGATGCACAGGCATTGTCCAAAGGAATGGAGGGGCCTTGCAGATCAAAATAATACGAAACACTTCCCGAAAGGCTGGACATAGCACTACTGCTGTGTTCATAGTCCTGCATAGGCATTCCCCTGCGGACAATTTCATCCCAATATTCATGAAAGCAACTCCCTACAAATACGCCGGTACGTGTATTTCTGATTTCATTTATCACACCGGCATCTTCAAAAGTATGATAAGCAGACTGCAGCAACAACCTTAGCTGCGGGTCCATCCACATTGCCTGTAATGGTGATATCCCAAAAAACAGCGGATCAAATTTATCAAGGTCCTTCAGCATGCCGCCCCATTTACTATACGATTTGTTTACCGCATTCCGGTCTGTATCAAACCATGGCCTATAATCCCAATGGTCCGGAGATATCTCTGTAACCAGGTCCCTGCCGGCCTTCAGATGCTCCCAGAATGCATCCAGATCAGAAGACTGTGGAAGATAACCGCTCATACCGATAATAGCCATGTCTTTGAGAGCGTCGTCACCGGCAACCCTGGATGATTCCGTAACGGGTGTTGTTGCTACGGGGGTAACAGGGTGCTCCGTTGTCGCCTGCACAAAATAAGCCTGTAGCTTATCACTATATTCTTTTTCCAGATAAGCACTTAGTTCTTCAATATTCTGATACTCAAAAAAAGTAGTAGGATATAGCTCTAAACCCAGTTCTCTTTCAACCACCGGAGCAATGCCGATCATCTGGGATGAGTCTAAACCCATATCCATGAAGTTCTTTGTCAAAGAAATCTTACCGGGACCAATCTTCAGTATTTCACCGACCTTTCTGCCCAGATATTCCCTTACCAACAAGGGCATGTCTTTCCGGGATAATTGTACTGTATTTTGAGCTGGTATTGATTTAGTGGTAAACTCCGTAAGTTTTATAATGACAGTACCGTCTGGTTGTAATATTTTAATATTGAAGGTGGTTACTTGCGCGTTTCCTTTTACCGGGGACACGTGACAATAGCACTCGCGTATAATATCCGAAGCACCTCTCTCCATGATGTCCGCGGATTTTAGCAGCAAAGGGGGCCAATGGCCTTTAACAGCATCATCCATGCTGTGATAAAGACATATGGCCGCGGCAACATGAGCGCCGTCAAATATGGCAGGATGTATGCCCAATCCATAGGCGTCCGTCTCCAGTTCTTCGTTTATACAAAGTCGGGCCAGCAGCTCACCTCCCGGCAGGCGCCAGCACTCCTGAACTGTTCTCAATGCCTGTCCGTAACACTGCTGCATCGGGTGCTGATAGAATGCCGCCCCGGTTACTTCAGCGACGCTGCCGGCTTTAAGTGTTTCAATGTCTGTTGATGTTTGCTCAAACACAGTTGTTGTTAATTCTCCCTCTGCACACACGCTGACCTCCCCCGCTATGTCATAGGAGAGGGAAATCTTACCAGATGATATATCATAGCTACGCTGTATAACTGCACTTTGCCCTTTACTCAGTGTTAGCGGGTTAGAGAAAAGCAGCTTATTTATTCTCAATGCTTTTCCGGGGAATGAATGACGCCCGGTATCAATACACATAGACAGATATGCCATTCCCATCAACACCTGTTTTCCCCCAATGAGATGATTTTTCATCAGCGGTTCATCATAATGTATGAATGCATTGGCGGGAGATGCCTCCGGGGTCAGATGTTCGGTTTTATATCCCAACCAATAAAACCCATTGGAAACGCTATCTACCGGCAGGGCTTTTCTCACCGGAGCTGGCAGATCAGATGAAGGAGCTTCCAATATTGCATGGCAGTTGGTACCTCCAAATCCAAAACTGGAAATGGCTGCTATTTTTCGGGAATTTGTCCACGCCTTCAAATTTGTGTTGGGATAAAAAGGGGATTCACTGAACATAAACCGCGGATGCGGATTCTCACAATGTAAGGTTGGCACAATATAACCATGCTGCATCTGTAACAATATCTTTATCACTCCTGCCACCCCTGCCGCAGTCATAGTATGACCAATATTACTTTTAACCGACGCCAGTGCACAATATTGTTTTTCAGTTGTGCTTTCCCTGTATACCTCCGTTGCTGCTTTTATTTCAATAGGATCGCCGAGAAGCGTGCCCGTACCATGTGCTTCGTAGCAACTGATATCTGCTGCAGAGACGCCAGCCCTGGCAAGTGCCGCAGCTATCACTGCTTTTTGTCCTTCTTTGTCGGGAACCGTTACCCCTATCGTCTTTCCGTCATTATTGACATGTGATCCGGTGATAATGCCGAAAATCTGGTCTCCGTCTGCCAGAGCGCTGGAATAGTCTTTCAACAATAAGAGCCCACCGCCTTCACCCATTACAAATCCGGACGCCCGCTCATCAAAAACATAACTCCGTCCGTCTCTGGATAACACCTGTGCCTGGCTAAAGCCAATATGCATAAAGGCGTCTACCATAACAGATATACCACCCGCGATAGCCATCTCACATTTCCCATTTATAATTTCATCACAAGCCTGATGGATGGCCACCAGCGAACTGGAGCAGGCAGTATCAACTACCTGGCTGGCTCCTTTAAGATTGTAGAAATCAGATATTCTTGCAGCAATCATATTGCTGATATTGTTAACAATGATATGCTGATGCGCCTTCTCCGGCAATAAATGATGATTGTTTCTGACGTAGTTATTATCCTTGGCCCCGATGTATATACTGGTATTGGTACCAGCTATTTCTTCTTTCTCATATCCGGCATGGGCCAATAGCTCCCGGCTCATCTCCAGTACAATCCGCTGCTGAGGGTCCATAGAAAGCGCGTCATCATCACTAATATTAAAGTAACGAGCATCAAAAGAACCGGCATTTTTCATAAAACCACCCTTGGTGACATATGCTTTACCTGCTGTTGGTGCCGCAGCATAAACACTGGCAGCATCCCATCTGCCAGCCGGCACTTCACTTATCAATTCTTTTCCCGCTTTCAGATTTTCCCAGTATTCATGGATGTTATCCGATCCCGGCAACCTGCAGGCCATACCAATGATGGCTACTTTACCGGTATTTCCCACCTGATGCTCCCTATCGTTATTGCCAGGCAACTCCACCAGCTTTTTTGCATCTAAGCTGTCAGATATGTTTTCGCGGACAGGTAATTTTTCCTCTTCCAGATATTTAGCCAGCAAAGCAACCGAGGGATAATTTATAATAGCAGTAGGCTCAATTGTAATATGGAAATTTGTTTCGAGCTTATTGAGCAGTTGCATCATAATGATGGAGTCCATTCCATACTCAGCAAACTCAACATCCTCCTCAATATCGTTTTCCTTCAGCTTTAACACACTTGCACAAAGTGTGATCAATGCCTGTATTGTTCCCTGTTTAACGCCAGTCATTCGCCTGGCCGGATTGTTGGTTACAGACATACGTTTGGCAGGCAGGACATTTTTTACCGGCAACAGGTTTAATCCATTGAAGGATAAACGTATCTCACCGTCGAGAGTCAACAAATCCAGGTTGTAGGCGGCAGTGCCGGCCTCGCTTCTTCTGGCATAGCAGTACATGCGCTCTTCCAACGCACCATATACCAGCACTTTCCGTACGCTGAAAGGTAAGGCGAGCTGCTGCTCCTGTTGGCCGAGGATCAAACCCAGGCAGGTTTGCAGCGCGCTGTCCATCAGCCCGGGAGCCAGCTCATAATCTGCCGCTGCCGGCCGGGAAATGATTGACAGCGCTTCTGTGTCGCTATAAAATAATGTTTCTATTCCTCTGAATTCCCGGCCATAATCCAACCCCAACTGCAGGAACATATTGTAACAGGCGGCACTGTCTAAGGACCAGGGCAGGCGTTTGCGTACGGTATCGATATCCAGGCTCGATGTACTCTGTGCCTGTCTGTCCAACAGCCCTTTTCCATGTACCTGTCTGTCCATGCCATTCGTCGTATATATTTCATACCCGATTTCTCCTTGTCCGGAATGAATCCGGATATGCACTTCGCGCGGACTGTCACTTATTCCTATTGGCTTGAGCCAGGCCACATCTCTGAAAGCAGTAATTTTCTCCCGCGTTGCCAACTCCCCCGCGACCCTTGCCAGCTCCAGATAGGCAACGCCTGGCAGCACCTTTTCTCCTGCTACCTTATGATCAGAGAAAAACGGCTCTTTCCCCGTGTATACGCTGGTATATCTCTGTTCGCTTAAATCAGAGGTATTACGGTGCAATAGCGGATGTAACTGCTGCAAACTTCCGGCGATACCGGAAGCCTGCCCAACGGCCGGCATCCAGTAACGTTCTCTCGCAAATGGATAGCCCGGCAGGCTGATCTTCACGGGCTTATTATCAGCGTATAGCTGCTTCCAGTCAGGTATTATACCACGTACCCACAAACGGGCCAGGGAACGGTGTTCCCGGTGTGTTAACGCATAATCGATATAGGCCCGGCCTGCTCCGCCCTCCAGCAGAAAATCCGTCCGTTCCTTTTTAGTATTGCCAGTAAAGTAATCGCCCGTCTCTCCGGAAAGGTATTGCCTCAGCAGACCCTGTAGCGCTGAATGGTCCGTCACAACCATCGCCAGGCGCTCTTCCAGCGCATCACGTCCTGTTTGCAACGTATAGCCCAATGCCCGCAAATCTGTGTCCGGGGCACCTTCCAGATATACAAGCAGGTTATTTGCCAGGACAAACAACCGCTCCTGGTTGCGGGCAGACAATACCACTATTACCGGATGAACATCCGTTTTATGCACAACTGCTCCGGGCCGGTCATATGCTTCCAGGACCACATGTGCATTGGCGCCCCCGAAACCGAAGCTGCTCACGCCAGCCACCAACGGCAGGGATGATTTGTCTTCCCAGCGTTCCGGGGATGCAGATAAACGGAAAATGCTGCCTTCCAGTTTTATATATTCATTGGCCCGCTGCAAATGAGGATTGCCCGGCAGCAGCCCATGCTTCATTGACAGCAGCACCTTTATCACACCCGCAATTCCCGCTGCGGCCTCCAGATGCCCGATATTGGACTTAACGCTGCCCACACGGCAATCACCCTGGCCGGGATATACCAAATTGTTTTCTGCATATAACTCCCGGAAAGCCTGCTGTAAACCGTCCATTTCAATGGGATCGCCCAGCGCCGTCCCGGTACCATGTGCTTCAATGTAACTTACCCGGTCCGCAGCGATACCGGCATTCCGATATGCTTTCAGCAGCAGGTCACGCTGGGCAACAGGATTGGGCGACGTCAGCGTATTGGCCTTACCGCCATGGTTAACGGCACTGCCCCGGATTACGCCATAGATCTGGTCTCCGTCCGAAACGGCCCTGCTCAGCGGTTTTAGTATAATGATGCCGACACCTTCTCCCCTCACATAACCATTGGCCCGCTGATCAAAAGTCATGCAACGGCCTTCTGCACTCAACATCCCAGCCTGGCTAAACGACAACGTAAGATCAGGTGACAACAGCGCGTTCACGCCGCCGGCTATCGCCATATCACAATCTCCGTTACGGATATGTTCCACCGCCCGGTGAATTGCCACCAGCGAACTGGAACAGGCCGTATCCACCGGCTCACTGGGACCGTGTATGTCCAGCAGGTAGGAAATGCGGTTCACCAATACCGAATGAGCAGACCCTGTTGCATACTGAGCCTGGCTGCTAAAAGCCGGCGAAGACCGCAGCATCCCGGCATAATCAGAAGAGGCCACCCCAATGAACACACCGGTATTACTGCCTTTCAGGCTTCCCGGCGCTATGCCCGCATCTTCCAGCGCACCATATACCGCTTCCAGCGTGATCCGCTGCTGCGGGTCCATCAGTTCTGCCTCAAGCGGGGAAATATTAAAATATAAAGCGTCGAACTTATCAATATCGGTGATAAAACCACCCCAACGGCTAAGTGTTTTTCCCGGGCTGGCCAGCGGATCGCCGTGATATTGCCGCCAGTCCCAACGGTCTGCAGGCACCTCTGTCACAAGATCATGATTGGACTTCAGATGCTCCCAGAACTGCTGCAGGTCTGCCGAACCAGGAAAACG
>NZ_JBQEOP010000017.1:0-5595 GCF_052045305.1 Chitinophaga sp. 22308
CTTCACCTGGTCGTCTATACGGCCCAGGTATTCGATGTTGCCATCAGGAAGCCAGCGCGCCAGATCGCCCGTTCTGTACAGCCGGCCACCTGACCCGTTAAAGGGATCTGTTATAAACCTTTCCGCCGTCAGTTCAGGGCGGTTCAGGTAACCGCGCGCCACCTGGACGCCACCTATATGCAGTTCACCCGCAACGCCCACCGGCAGCAGCTCTCCGCGCTCATTCAGGATGTGTATCTGTGTGTTCGATACCGGTTGACCTATCGGTATAATATTATTCTCAACATGACGCGGGGCATGCCAGCAGGTAACGTCTATCGCGGCCTCCGTTGGGCCGTAAAGGTTATATAACTCCGCACCGGGTATACGTAACTGCACATCGTGCACCTGCTGCGGCTTCAGGGCCTCGCCACTGCATATGATCCGGGTGAGCGGTAACGTTTCTGCATCGCCTACGCTGTCCAGGAAGACCTGCAACATGGATGGCACAAAATGGACAGTGCTGATATCATAACGCCGGATTGCTTCTTTCAGGTAATCGGCGTCTTTTTGTCCCTGCGGGCGCGCAAACACCAGACGGGCGCCGGTGATCAGCGGCCATAACAGTTCCCATACAGATACGTCAAAACTGAAGGTGGTTTTCTGCAGCACCCCTTCCCCTTCCTTCAAACCAAAGTAAGACTGTTTCCATAGCAATCTGTTTACTATGCCTCCGTGCTCATTCATCACTCCCTTGGGCTTGCCGGTGGAACCGGAAGTATATATCACATAGGCCAGGTGATGGCGCTGAAGACCGGCATCCATTGCAGTTGTCGGGAAACTGTCCAGCAGGTCCCCGGATTCATCCAGCAACAATATCTCCGGTGATATGTCCATTTCCCTGAGCGCCGCTTCCTGCCGGCTATCTGTTAGCAACAGGTTTGCTCCTGTGTCGGTTATCATAAACCGGATGCGCTCTGCAGGATAGTCAGGGTCTACCGGTACATAGGCACCGCCGGCCTTCAGGATGCCTACTATGCTGATGATCATATCCGGAGAGCGTTCCAGGCAAACGGGCACCAGCACGTCCGGCCCTACGCCTTTCGTACGCAGGTAATGGGCCAACTGATTGGTACGCATATCCAGTTCCCGGTATGTCAGCACTTCTTCTTCAAACAGCACGGCGGGTGCATCAGGCGTCCGCAGCGCCTGTGCAGCTATCAGGTCTACCAGCGTTACATCTGGATAGGATGCAGCCGTAGCATTAAAATCTTCCAGTAACGTTGTTCGCTCCGCAGCGGTGATCAGGTCAACGTCATGCAGTGTAGCGGTATTGGCAAGAACAATCTGCCGCAGTACCTGTTCTGTATGTTGGGCGATTGCCTGTACATAGGCGCCTTCCAATACAGTTTCGTTATAGCTGAACTGTACCTGCAGGGTATCCGCTGCCATCACAACAATGGTCAATGGATAGTTGGTTTGCTCTTTCATCACCAGGTCATCCATCTGCAATTGCCACCTGTGCGAAGTCAGTACCCTGTTTACCGGATAGTTTTCAAACACCAGCAACGTGTCAAACAATTCACTGCCTATGCCAGTCCAACGCTGCACGTCACCCAGCTCCACGTGTTGATAACGACGGCTCTGCAACTGGCTTTCCTGCAATTCCCGCAGCCATTCTCCGACAGGCCTGTTGTTATCAACAGTGGTATATAACGGTAGTGTGTTGATGAAGAGGCCCGCACGTTTTTCTATATCCGGCATCTCTTCCGGTCTGCCGGAGACAGTAGCACCATAAACCACCTGTTCCCTGCCGGTATATCGGGATAACAGGTACGCCCATACGCCCTGTACCAGCGAATTTAACGTAATACGGTGTTGATGTGCGTAACGCATGATCTGCGCCATAAACGCGGCATCCGCTTCAAATGTAAGCTGCCGGTACTGACCGGCGCTGCGGGTACGGTTAACCGTTCCGGAAATAAAAGGCAGCAATCCCGGGGAGGACAGCCCCTGCAGATATGCTTTCCAATATTTTTCTTCCGCGTAGGTATCACGATGCCTGAGATAATGAATATACTCAGCATACCGGTCCTCACTTTTTATATCGATGGTTTGGCCTGCTGCCAGCGACCCGTAAGTTTGCAGTAATTCTTCCAGCAAAACCGGAACTGACCAGCCATCCAGCAGGATATGATGAAATGTCCATACCAGTCGGTAACAGTTATCATCAACCTGTATCAGTGTTATACGCATCAGGGGCGCTTCGCTGAAATCGAATCCCTGGCGGCGGTCGTTTTCAATGTATTGTTGTATTGCTTGCTCCTGGTCTTCTGTTTTACGATGATCGAGCAGGATGAACGGCAGCACAGCTGTTTTATACACGCCCTGCACCGGCACACTGCACGCATCGTGGTAGAACGCCGTACGAAACACCGTATGGTGGCGGAGCAGCGTCTCCCAGCTCTGGCGGAACAATGAGATATCCACCTGGGAAACGGTCGCCATGAACTGATCGATATAGGCCCCTCCCTGCTCGTGATAGAGACTATGGAACAGCATCCCTTCCTGTAAGCTGCTCAACCGGTACAGGTCTGTTAACTGTGACCGCCGCACGGCGCCATTAAACGGTGCATCCAGGAAACGGTCCAGTTCTTCGTTGGTCATAACCGCTTCCAGTCCGTAATCAGCAGGAGTAAACACCGGCGCCGCTGCTGCCTGTTCCACACAATGAGCGATCAGGCCGGATAATTTCGACAGGAAGATCTCAGCGATGGCTATAACACTATCTTCTTTATAGTGGCGGGAACTATACTGCCACTGCATTTGCAGCACACCTTCCATCACCACGCTGTTCAGCGTCAGCTTCTCTTTTACCACGAGTTCATCACCTGCAGAAGCGCCAAATATCACCTCATTATCCAGTTGACCGAGATAATTAAAGAGGATATCCCATTGCGCATCATGCTGTAGGGAGGGTAGCTGGTCCAGGTAACGCAATACACCGTAACCCAGCCCTTTGGCTGGTGTCCTGCGCAGTTGTTCTTTTACTTCTTTCAACACATCTGCCACCTGCTTTCCGGCTGGTAATGATAATGCTACGGGGGCAATGCTGGTAAACCAGCCTACGGTGCGGCTGATATCCAGTTCTGCAATACCGTCTTCCCTTCCGTGGCCTTCCAGCCCTATGACCACATTGCTGATGCCGCGCCACTCATGCAGCGTTAGCAGCAACGCACAAAGCAGAATATCATTACTATTGGTGTGGTACGCTCTCGGAACTTCCTGTAATAACTGACGCGTACGTACAACATCGAGGGAGCATGTTAAGGTAGCTATATCCTTTACCGTTATCTTCTCTGTATAAGTATAATCTGACGGTAGTGGACGGTGCTGTTGTACCACCTGCTCCCACCAGGTTTGCTGTTGCAGAAGCGCGGGCTGGCTGCGGTAATGCTCCAATGCCTGGTACCACTGACGATAGGAGGCCGTTTTGGTATCGGGAATAGCCGTACCCTGCAGCAGTAATTTCAGGTCTTCCAGCAGAATACGCCATGATACGCCATCTACGGCCAGGTGATGAACCACCAGCAGCAGGTGATTACTGTCTTTGTCTGGGGAAACACATAGGGCGGCCTTTAGCAATATGCCCTTTCGTATATCCAGGCCGGATGAAAGCTCGCGGGAGAAATCGATGATCTGCTGCACAATAACTTTCTCTTCTGCCGCATGTACGGACAATGTTTCAATGTTCCCGGTATAACTGCCATAGACCTGTTTTCCGTTGTTATAACTGAAACGCAGTGCGTCGTGGCACAGCAACAGGCTATTGACCGCAACGTCTACATCCGTTGCGGTAAGGTGTTTATCTATCTTTACAATAACATACTGATATAAGGGGACGGCAGCGTTATCAGACAGTTCAAGATACCATTGTTGTATGGGCAGCAATCCGCTTTCGCCGGCAAGTACGCCCTGCTCTGCGATCGATGCCTGCTGCCGGCGGCTTTTAAAAATGGTGGCCAATGCCGAAATATGCTGGGCCGCAAATATATCTTTGGGCTGTAGCTCATAACCAAGGCGTTTCAGCCGGCTTACGATCTGCAAAGTATTGATCGAGTCGCCACCCAGCTCGAAGAAATTATCGTATATGCCCACCCGTTGTATACCCAGCAGTTCCTGCCAGATATCAGCCAGCATACTTTCTACTCCGTTGCGCGGCGCAACATAATCATTGATTTGGAGCGTTTCGATATGGGGGTCAGGGAGGGCTTTTCTGTCTACTTTACCATTAACGGTAAGCGGGACCTCTTCTATTTCCACAAACAATACCGGCACCATGTATTCCGGCAGCAGGTTTTTCAGGAAAGCAGTCAAAGCTTCTTTATCAATCGTACTTAGCGGCACAATGTATGCGACGATCCGTTTATTGCCCTGCCTGTCTTCGTTTACCAGGACAGCCGCCTGGCGGATATCCGGATAACGCAGCAATGTATTTTCAATTTCGCCCAGTTCCACACGGAAGCCACGGATCTTCACCTGGTCGTCTATACGGCCCAGGTATTCGATGTTGCCATCAGGAAGCCAGCGCGCCAGATCGCCCGTTCTGTACAGCCGGCCACCTGACCCGTTAAAGGGATCTGTTATAAACCTTTCCGCCGTCAGTTCAGGGCGGTTCAGGTAACCGCGCGCCACCTGGACGCCACCTATATGCAGTTCACCCGCAACGCCCACCGGCAGCAGCTCTCCGCGCTCATTCAGGATGTGTATCTGTGTGTTCGATACCGGTTGACCTATCGGTATAATATTATTCTCAACATGACGCGGGGCATGCCAGCAGGTAACGTCTATCGCGGCCTCCGTTGGGCCGTAAAGGTTATATAACTCCGCACCGGGTATACGTAACTGCACATCGTGCACCTGCTGCGGCTTCAGGGCCTCGCCACTGCATATGATCCGGGTGAGCGGTAACGTTTCTGCATCGCCTACGCTGTCCAGGAAGACCTGCAACATGGATGGCACAAAATGGACAGTGCTGATATCATAACGCCGGATTGCTTCTTTCAGGTAATCGGCGTCTTTTTGTCCCTGCGGGCGCGCAAACACCAGACGGGCGCCGGTGATCAGCGGCCATAACAGTTCCCATACAGATACGTCAAAACTGAAGGTGGTTTTCTGCAGCACCCCTTCCCCTTCCTTCAAACCAAAGTAAGACTGTTTCCATAGCAATCTGTTTACTATGCCTCCGTGCTCATTCATCACTCCCTTGGGCTTGCCGGTGGAACCGGAAGTATATATCACATAGGCCAGGTGATGGCGCTGAAGACCGGCATCCATTGCAGTTGTCGGGAAACTGTCCAGCAGGTCCCCGGATTCATCCAGCAACAATATCTCCGGTGATATGTCCATTTCCCTGAGCGCCGCTTCCTGCCGGCTATCTGTTAGCAACAGGTTTGCTCCTGTGTCGGTTATCATAAACCGGATGCGCTCTGCAGGATAGTCAGGGTCTACCGGTACATAGGCACCGCCGGCCTTCAGGATGCCTACTATGCTGATGATCATATCCGGAGAGCGTTCCAGGCAAACGGGCACCAGCACGTCCGGCCCTACGCCTTT
>NZ_JBQEOP010000018.1:0-4558 GCF_052045305.1 Chitinophaga sp. 22308
TGGAAGAGCGAGACGCCGCCTTGTCGGCGCAATACTGGAAAGAATACCTGTCTGGTTTTGAAAACCTGACAGGCATCTGCAGTGAGTATGGCAAGGTGGAGGCGGGCGTCTATCAGCTGAAAAGAGAAGAGTTGTTGCTCGATGCCGCACAAACTGATCAGTTGCGTCGCTTGTCAGTAGATAATGGCGTAACGGTAAACACCGTTTTACAGGTAGCATGGGGAATACTGTTGAGTAAATACAACCAGGCAGACGATGTGGTCTTCGGCGCGGTGGTGTCCGGCCGCCCTGCGGAGCTGGCCGATGTGGAGTCGATGGTGGGACTCTTTATCAATACGGTACCGGTACGTATCAGCTACGGGCCGGAAGAAAAGATCTCATCATTGCTGCGCCGGGTGCAGGAAGCGGCACTATCGGCCGAGCCGCATCATTATCATCCGTTGTCGGAAATACAGGCCGGCAGCACGCCCGGCAGGTCGCTGCTGGACCATATCATGGTATTTGAAAACTATCCGCTGGCAGATACGATCATGGGGCCAGGGCAGGAAGAGCTGGATTTTCGTATATCCGACTTAGTGGTACATGAGCAGACTAATTACAATCTGTCTGTCGTTGTAGCTTCGAATGAAAAGACAAGCGTTACACTGCATTATAATGCCCATGCGTTTGATAAAGGGTTCATGAAGCGTGTAGCGGGACACTTTCAATTGATAATAACACAGCTCCTCAATAACAGCGCGGTGCCGGTATCTGCCATAGAGATATTGACCGCTGAGGAGAGATACCGGATTTTGCACGAGTTTAACCGGCCGGTGACAGTATATCCGCAGGAGATGTCTCTTGTTGATATGTTTGAAAAGAGCGTCCGGGCGCACCCTGGCAGGACGGCGCTGCGCTGCAATGATGTCAGCCTGACCTACAGCGAACTGAATAACCGCGCAGGCCGGGTGGCCAGTTACTTAGCAGCCAGCGGTGTAACGCCGGGAGCAGTAGTAGGACTGATGATAGAAAGGTCTCCTGAAATGATTATTGCTATGTTGGGCATCCTGAAAGCCGGAGCGGCTTATCTGCCGCTGGAGGCCGGGCTGCCTTATACCCGCAACCGGCATTTGCTGGAGGAGACCAACGCCGTACTATTGCTGACGGAAGAAAAAACGACCTGTCTTTACGCCGACTTTATCAAGACAGCAGACGTCAGACGTCTGCCTGAGCATGAAGCGGCGCCTGGGCTGCCCGGCCCGCAAAGCCTGGCCGGACATACAGCCTATATTATCTATACGTCGGGTTCTACCGGTAAGCCTAAAGGTGTAATGGTATCCCATCATTCGGTGGTTAACCTGGTATTGTCTCAACAAAGAACTTTTGATATAGATGAGCAGGACCGTATTCTGCAGTTCTCCACGATATGTTTCGATGCCTCCGTAGAACAGATCTGGCTGGCACTGTCGGCCGGTGCCGCCCTGGTGTTGATAGAAAGGGAGAGGATAACAGACAATGACCTGTTCAACGACTATATTTCAGCGATGAACGTGACGCACCTTCATGCAACACCTTCTTTCCTGGAAAACATTACACTCAAAACACCCAATAACGTAAAAAGGGTTATAGCCGGAGGCGAGCAGTGCAAGGTACAGACGGCAACCCGCTTTTACCGGGATTATGATTTTTATAACGAATACGGGCCTACGGAAACAACGGTTACGGCGATACAGTGCCTGATCACCGATATGCATGTTTCCGGTGGCACTATTCCTGTTGGCAGGCCCCTGGATAACACCCGCGTGTATATCCTGGGAAAAAATAAGGAGCTGTTGCCCGAAGGAATAAAAGGGGAGTTGTTCATTGCCGGCGACGGACTTGCGGCCGGATACGTCAATGATGCCGTGCTGACCCGGCAGCGGTTTGTTCCTGATCCCTTTATGCCGGGTGGGCTGATGTACCGTACCGGTGATCTGGCCTGCTGGTTGCCGGACGGAAACCTGGCATTCCTGGGCAGGGCGGATGAACAGGTGAAAATAAGGGGTTTCAGGATAGAACCCGGTGAAATAGAAAACCGTCTCAGCATGTATCAAGGGGTAAAAGAGGCGGTAGTGACGGCACATGACAGGGATGGCAGTAAATACCTCGTGGCATATTATGTGGCGGAGCAGGAAATAGACATGGCATTGCTAAGGGCGTTTCTGTCTGAAACCCTGCCGGATTACATGGTTCCGGCCTATTACCTTCGTCTGCCAAATATGCCGTTGACCACTACCGGAAAGCTGGACCGGAAGGCGTTGCCCTCGCCGGATGTAATAGGCAGTAAAAGTGGCGATGCACCGTCGTCCGAAGCTGAAAGAGTGATAGCGGTTGTCTGGTCGGAGGTATTGGGGATAGCAGATATTGGCGTGGCAGAGAATTTTTTCGCTGCGGGCGGAGATTCTATTAAATCTATACAGATAGTATCGCGTTTGCGTACAGCAGGCTATAGCTTATCTGTTAAAGATATTTTTTCCTGGCCAACGGTGCGATTGCTGGCGGCTAATGTGGCGAAGGCGGCGGAGGTGCCTGCCAATAGGGCCACCGTGGTAGGCAGGGCCGCTCTGACGCCTATACAGAGGTTGTTTTTTGAAACGCCTTTTGCCCGTCGGCACCACTATAACCAGTCGGTGATGCTGTTGTTTCCTGACGGCCTTGGGGCCGACCGGGCACGGCAAATGCTGGCCATGCTACAGGAGCATCATGATGCGCTGCGGATAGTCTTCGCGGAAGAAGCGGAAGGTGTGTTCATGCATAATCAGGGCCCGGAGCTGGCAGTGTCGCTGGAGGAATATGACCTGCGCGGCGAGCCGGAAGCGGAAGCCTCGCTGCTGGCGCGCTGCGATGAAATACAGGCAGGTATTGATCTGGCCGCAGGCCCGCTGTTGCGTGGCGGACTGTTTCACCTGGCGGAAGGCAGCCGGTTGCTGCTGGTGGTCCATCACCTGGTGGTGGATGGTGTCAGCTGGCGTATCCTGCTGGAAGATATGCATACCCTGTATGGCCAGCAGCAGCGGAACGAACCGCTGCAGCTGCCGGGGAAAACGGATGCCTTCCTGTTGTGGCCGTCACGGTTGTCGGAATACAGTGCGGGCAAGGCGTTTGCGAAGGGCTGCCGGTACTGGAACACTTTCGATGCAGGCGCCTATCCGGTGTTGAACCGCGATTACCCTGAAGGCACGAACAAAACAGGTGGGCAGCAGGTAGAAAGATTCCGTCTAAGCAGGCAGTTGACGGGCCGGCTGCTGGGCGAAGCACACCGGAGCTTCGGCACCCGCATCAACGATCTGTTGCTGGCAGGTCTGCTGCTGGGCATGCACCGTTGTTACCAACAGCCGGGCATCCTGCTGGACCTGGAAAGCCATGGCCGCGAAGAGCTTCCGGGAGCGGATATCAGCCGTACGGTAGGTTGGTTTACCAGCATTTACCCTGTATGGTTGTCTGGAGATGTAAACAACCTTACGCGCCTGGTCCGCGAGGTGAAAGAAACGCTGCGCCGGGTGCCCAATAACGGTATCGACTATATGATCCGGCAATATGTATGCAACAGCGTAGAGCACACTCATAGACGTTCCCGTGTGATCTTCAACTACCTTGGCCAGTTTGATACAGCAGAGTCGGGAGAATATTTTACGGCGGTAAGCGGCGCCGGTGGCCGTGAGATCTGGGAGGGGGAAACAGCGGAATACGACTGGGAGGTGTCCGGCATGGTGCTGGGCGGGGAGCTGGAGATGACGCTCACGTACAGCCCCCGGCAATATGCCGCGGAGAGGGTGCGGATTTTTATGCAGTCGTATCGGGACGCGCTGGAAGAGATCACGGAAGCATGTTGTCGTCACGGGAAGGTAGAACTGAGTCCTTCAGACCTGGTTTACAAATCGCTGACGTTGTCGCAGGTGGATGCGTTACAATCGGAACATGCGCTGGAAAATATCTACCCGTTGTCTCCGATGCAGGAGGGTATGCTGTTCCATGCGTTATACGACAGAGAAGGCGACCAGTATTTTGAGCAACTGAGCTGCCGTTTGCAGGGCCGCCTGGACATCGCGGCGGTAGAACATGCGATGAACGGCATCATTGCGCGTTATGCGATACTGCGTACACAGTTTGTACATGAGGGTTATGAACGTCCGTTGCAGATTGTATACCGCGGGAGGAGAATGAAAGTGTCCTATGAAGATATGCGTGAAGCCTGTGTGCAGGAAGGAACGGCGGCAGTCGTTGATCGTATTCGTCAGCAGGACCGGAACCGTAAGTTCGACCTGGGCCATGATGTGCTGATGCGGGTGACCGTCCTGCGTTTGGCAGCATCTGCATATGAGCTGATATGGAGTTATCACCATGTGCTGATGGATGGCTGGTGCATGGGTATTATTATGCGCGATTTTAAAGCGCTGTATCAGCAATACAGCCGTGGCAGCGAGGTATTGCTGCCGGCGGTACGTCCCTACGGAGATTACATCAGCTGGCTGGAAGAGCGAGACGCCGCCTTGTCGGCGCAATACTGGAAAGAATACCTGTCTGGTTTTGAAAACCTGAC
>NZ_JBQEOP010000019.1:0-959 GCF_052045305.1 Chitinophaga sp. 22308
TAGAATCAGCGTACCAGTTAATTACCGCGCCCGGAACAGGTGAAGCGGTGAGCGTTGCCTGTTGGCCGGTCGCCACTACAACAGTGCCGGTCACCACTGGTGAAGCCGGAGCGTTCACCACATTTACCACAGCAGGTTTCAAGGCACCTGCTGCATTTTCACAACGGCCTGCGCCGCTTACAGCCACGTAGTAAGTATAATTGCCAAGGGCAAGGCCAGTGATGGTGAGATTACCTACGCTGTCTAATGCATAGTGTACCGCACCTTCTGTCAGGCCATTGGTGATAGGTGTTGTTTTATTCGCGTCTTTATACCAGGTGAATACCGGATTGGTAACGGTGGTAGAAGTAGGTTTCAGCATGGCGGCACCGCTAACACAGCTGTGGGTGGTATCGGCCAGGTTGATGTCGGCCGCAGTGCTCAGCGGATTTACCACTACTGTCACCGGTATACGGTCAGGGTTAGCGCAATTGTTGGCCCCTACCACCTGCACGAAGTAAGTTACTTTGCCAGGTGTTCTCAGGGTATCAGTAGTATAAGTGTTCTGGCTGCTTAATACAGTAGTGCTGGTAGAATCAGCGTACCAGCGTACGGTAGTGCCGGCAGCAGGTGTTACTGACAAGGTTGCTTTCTGGTTTACGCACACGGTATCTCCCGTACCGCTGATGGTCGGGTTCGGATACAGGATGCGGGCGCCATAAATATCGAGGGAAGTGATCAGATTGGCGAGACCGGTGAGCCTTACTTCCACGCGGTCATAAGTGCCGGTAGCGCCCACAGTGGCATTGAATTGCTGGCCACTCAGCAGACGCAGGGTCAGCAGGTCTGCCAGTGTATCCGCCTTCACGGCAGTTGTACCATTATATTGAGTGATCACCACACCACCCAGCAGGCTTACATCTGCCAGGCCGCCCGGAGCTGCCATGGTCAGGCGGATGCTGTCGCCTGCGGCTCCCGGG
>NZ_JBQEOP010000020.1:0-756 GCF_052045305.1 Chitinophaga sp. 22308
GGTCCGCTACCATGTTTTCCGCCGGTACAACAGGGCTATTCTTGTTAACAGGACCGTTGGATTTATAAAACGCCTTGCTGCTCAACTGGATCGTATCCCCTGCCATGACCCTTAACACCAGCGAAGGCCCTATCTTCTTACCGTTGCCGGTAGCTGTCAGTTTGGCCACCGATTCATTTTTTCCGGCGCTTTCATCTGTCGGGTAACCTACCGGTTTATTGCTGCGGGTATTGTCAATATTACTGAACAGCTGGTTTTCTTTGGCAGCATTGGGCGTCTCCATCGTCGCGGCGTATATGGATAGGTTTGTCTGTTCTGTCAGCACCAGCCGGGTATTACCTAAATGATCCTTTACAAAATAATCGTATACAAAATCAGGCGCCTGACCGGCCTGATAAACAGTCCGTATCCTGCCCTCTTCATGTCCGGCAAAACGCAGGCTGTCATTTTCGTATATGAAACCGCCCAGATAGTCGGTCCTGGTAACTTTGGCAATACCACTGGTATTATCGGTAACAACCTTGCGTACTTTAGCACCGGCAGCGTCATACAGGAAACGGATATTCCCCTTACCCTTAATCGTTATCAATTCAGGCAGGTTGAGATGATTGTAGCTGATAGCAGCAATCTGTTTATTTTCATCACGGGTGAGGTTACCGGCACCGTCATAACTATAGTCAATCCCATCCGCCTGGCTGTCGGTAAAATCTCCCAGGCCCGTTTTGGCCCTTACCGCATCGTATACGGACTGGAGCT
>NZ_JBQEOP010000021.1:0-743 GCF_052045305.1 Chitinophaga sp. 22308
TTATGATGATCTGAACCGCCCGGTGGAGACAGCGCTTTATAACAGGGATATCTCCCGGGAGGCTTTACAGACCCAGATGAACGGTGCCATTGCCAATACAGGCAACAGCAGCTATGTTTTCCCGGGAATAGTTGACCTGACAGTGGCTTACTATGACCGTAGCCTCTATGAAGCCACAAATTCGGTGACGCTGGAAAGCGGTTTTGATACGGGCAATGGCGCAGATGCTGATATCAACATTAACCCTTCTATGAACAACGGTGTAGTGAACATGGTCGTCTCCAATCCGTTACCGGATATTTTTAGCAGTGGTACGCTAACACCATTGACGTTTACCTTTTACGATAAATACGACTACCAGGGAGCTAAACCATCCCTGAGCAGCGATTTTGGCAAACCGTCCGATTCCGGTAATCTATATGTGGAACCGGTAACCGTAGGTAATCTCACCAAAGGCCTGGTAACGGGCACGCGTATCCGTATACTCGGCACCGATACCTGGCTGACCACCACCAGCTACTACAACGACAAAGGGCGGGTAAGCCAGATACTATCAGATAATGCTGGCGGTGGCACAGACGTGATCACCACCCGTTATGATTTTACCGGAAAAGTAGTCAGCACTTATCAGCGGCATACAAACAACCGGAGTGGGGTAACCCCGCAAACCACGGTGCTCACCACCATGTTTTATGATGCGCAGGGAAGAGTGAAAGCTATTAATAAGCAGTTGAACGATAATC
>NZ_JBQEOP010000022.1:0-658 GCF_052045305.1 Chitinophaga sp. 22308
GATGAAGACGGTGGCCAGGTGGCGGAATATAAAGACAAATCCGGCCGGGTGGTACTTAAAAAAGTCCGGGTAGCTGGTAACGCCGGCACCGCTCATATGGGATGGCTGTGTACCTATTATATCTATGATGACCTGAATAACCTGCGTTTCGTGATTCCGCCGTTAGGCGTGGAGAAGATCACCGGTAGCTGGAATACAGCCGCTATCGCTGATGGCTTGTGTTTTCAATATAGCTACGATGGCAGAAACCGGATGATTACTAAAAAGGTCCCTGGTGCAGGCGTAGTAGAAATGGTGTATGACGTGCGTGACCGATTGGTATTTACCAGGGATGCCAACCAGCGAGCGTTGAACCAGTGGCTTGTTACCTTTTATGATGATCTGAACCGCCCGGTGGAGACGGCACTCTATAATAGAGATATCTCTCGCGAGGCTTTACAGACCCAGATGAACGGAGCAATTGCCAATACAGGCAACAGCAGCTATGTTTTCCCTGGAATAGCAGATTTGACAGTAGCTTATTATGACCGTAACCTCTATGAAGCTACTAATTCGGTGACGCTGGAAAGTGGTTTTGATACGGGGAGCGGCGCAGATGCCGATATCAACATTAACCCTTCTATGAACAACGGCGGGGTGAACATGGTCGTCTCCAATC
>NZ_JBQEOP010000023.1:0-655 GCF_052045305.1 Chitinophaga sp. 22308
CTCCGCTTGCCGGCCTGCGTTACGTGGTACTGGCAGGAGAACGTTTATACGGGCGTGACGTATTGAACTGGAAGGCCGCCAATGGCACCGCTGCGCGGTTATCGAACCTTTACGGCTTAACGGAGACGACTATATTAAAAACCTGTTTTCATATTGAGAGCTGGGACTGGCAGGCTGGAGAAGTGCTGCCGGTAGGATTACCTGTATCAGATACGCTGGTGGCGGTGGTGAACAGCGCCCATCATATCTGTGCGCCCGGCGAGATGGGAGAGGTATATATCAAAAGCCCTTTTATCAGCAAAGGCTACATCGACACATCGCTTAACGAACATTACCTGGTGGCCAACCCGTTGGACGGCAACGAAGCGGACAGGGTATGGCGCACCGGTGACCTGGGCCGCTACCGCAATGACGGCCGCCTGGAGATCCTGGGGCGCCGTGACGAGCAGGTGAAGATCAACGGGGTGCGTATAGAACTGGAGCAGGTGCGTGCAGCGGTGCTGCAACAGGAAGGTGTCCTGCGCACCGAGCTGGTGGTGCATACGGGCGAAGACTTCCGCCAGGAGCTGTTGTGTTACTATACCGGCAAACGTTATGCGCCTGACGAGTTGCGGGCGTTATTGTCCGCCGATCTGAACCCAGCCATGTTGCCCGG
>NZ_JBQEOP010000024.1:0-648 GCF_052045305.1 Chitinophaga sp. 22308
CCCGTGATGAGAATAAACAGATTGCTGCTATCAGCTACAATCACCTCAACCTGCCAGAATTGATAACCATTACGGGTAAGGGGAATATCCGTTTTATCTACGACGCTGCCGGTGCGAAAGTACGCAAGGTTGTTACAGATAATACCAGCGGAGTTGCTAAAGTTACCACGACAGACTATCTGGGCGGTTTCGTATATGAAAATGACAGCCTGCGTTTTGCCGGACATGAAGAGGGCCGGGTGCGGACCGTCTATCAGGCCGGTCAGGCACCGGACTTTGTATACGATTATTTTGTAAAAGACCATTTAGGCAATACCCGGCTGGTGCTGACAGAACAGACAAACCTGTCCATGTATGCAGCTACCATGGAGACGCCCAATGCGGCCAAAGAAAACCAGCTGTTCAGTAATATTGACAATACCCGCAGTAATAAACCGGTAGGTTACCCGGCCGATGAAAGTGCCGGAAAGAATGAATCTGTGGCCAAACTGACTGCTACGGGAACTGGTAAGAAAATCGGGCCTTCGCTGGTGTTAAGGGTCATGGCAGGTGATACCATTCAGTTGAGCAGCAAAGCATTTTATAAATCCAACGGTCCTGTTAACAAGAATAGCCCTGTTGTACCGGCGGAAAACATGGTAGCGGACC
>NZ_JBQEOP010000025.1:0-644 GCF_052045305.1 Chitinophaga sp. 22308
CTGTCACAAGATCATGATTGGACTTCAGATGCTCCCAGAACTGCTGCAGGTCTGCCGAACCAGGAAAACGACCATTCATTCCCACTATCGCAACAGGTTCTGACAATGGAGAAATTACAGGTGATTCATGCATAAACCGCCTGTTTTTTCCTGCTCCAGGCAGTATGTCAACAGGGGGCATCATCCCCTCATGCGATGAGCTATGAGGAGTATGAGGAGCTTCGTGATGTTTGATAATATTAGCAGCATATTCCTCCAACAAATGGTTTACCAGCTTCTCTACAGTAGAGTGGCTATAAAAAACGGTGGGTGTTAATGATAAATCGTAATAATCGTTTATCTGGTTGGCCAGCTTCGTCAGTGAGATGGAATCGAAACCATAGTCACCCAGCTCTTCATCCAGCGATATGGCAGTTAACTCCAGTTTCAGGTTTACTGATATGAACTCAAACACCTTCTTCGTTACCTGATCTCTCAATGTTAAATTATTTGTAACAACCGGCGGTGGGGCCGGGCTGTCTTCCTGTTGCAGAAATTTGTTCTTCTTACCATGAAATACGACCACCTGTTCGTAGCCCTGTTGTAACAACCGGTCAAACAATGCAAGGCCGGAGGATGCCGGCAACGGCTGCATTCCCCATTCC
>NZ_JBQEOP010000026.1:0-633 GCF_052045305.1 Chitinophaga sp. 22308
AATGGGGAATGCAGCCGTTGCCGGCATCCTCCGGCCTTGCATTGTTTGACCGGTTGTTACAACAGGGCCACGAACAGGTGGTCGTGTTTCATGGTAAGAAAAACAAATTCCAGGACCAGAAAGTCAACACGGAAAAGCTTCCGGTTAATGTAAGCGATCCGGTATTGACGGATCTAGTAACGAAAAAAGTGCTTGGGTTCATATCAGAGAACCTGCAACTGGAGATAACTGCCATATCGCTGGATGAAGAACTGGGAGATTATGGTTTTGATTCTATCTCACTGACGAAGCTGGCCAACCAGATAAATGATTATTACGATTTATCATTAACGCCCACTGTTTTTTATAGCCACTCTACTGTAGAGAAGCTGGTAAATCATTTACTGGAAGATCATGCTGCCGGTGTTGTCAAACGTCATCATGCAGTGACTAAGGCGACGTTGAGGGAAGTGGCTCCTCCTGTTAGTTTGCCGCCTGCGGTTAGAAGTACCGGGCGTTTTGTGGATGGACCACCTGTAATTTCTCCATTGTCGGAACCTGTTGCGATAGTGGGAATGAACGGCCGTTTTCCTGGTTCGGCAGACCTGCAGCAGTTCTGGGAGCATCTGAAGTCCAATCATGATCTTGTGACAG
>NZ_JBQEOP010000027.1:0-532 GCF_052045305.1 Chitinophaga sp. 22308
ATTACTATCCGTATACAACTTGCATTTCCCAATATGTCAAAGAGCTTCAAGACTATTGCTAGTCTGTTGCTGATGTGTGAGATCCGATCCCTGTGGCCCGTTTGGCCGTACATCTTGTGTTATTTCTTAAAGAACTTTTATCCGTTTCGCATCGTTTGCGTTGGGGTTGCAAAGGTAGTGATTCTTTTCATTACCACCAAAACTTTTTTAAAGTTTTTTATATTTAATTACCTCAGTTTTAATGACTTATCTATTAGGAAAAGCAGTTTCAATCTGATGATAATCAACCCTTTATTCAAACAAAGAACAGCGCTTTTTTGGAGCGGATGGCAAAGATAGCATCTTTATCATTCGCAGCAAAAATTATTTCAACTTAATTGCTATTTATTTTTCGTTTTAACTGGTCCACGGTAACGGACCTACGAAGCTGTATACAACTGTATACTGTGGAGGTAATCGATGTGCTCTACTATAAGAGCGATCTGATGATTAAGAAGAGAAGAGCTTCTACTTTATAGAAAGAAAAAGGTCC
>NZ_JBQEOP010000028.1:0-522 GCF_052045305.1 Chitinophaga sp. 22308
GGCCAAAGTGTGCCCCACCCGTGCCGTTTTGCAGGTATTCTTTGCTGATACTGCGCAACCAGCCACGCAGGTTATAATCGTAAGTCTGTTTTTCCAACGGAGCACCGCCACCGGCAATGCCCAGTTCTTTTAGTTCCAGTTGTCCGGTGGCATCATAGCTGTTTCTGGCTACCGTGCGAAGAAGGCCGGGATTATCGTTCAATTGTTTATTGATGGCCTTCACTCTTCCCTGCGCATCATAAAACATGGTGGTGAGCACCGTGGTTTGCGGTGTAACACCACTCCGGTTGTTTGTATGCCGCTGATAAGTACTGACTACTTTTCCGGTAAAATCATATCGGGTGGTGATCACATCACTACCTCCGGCAGCGTTATCTGATAGTATCTGGCTTACCCGCCCTTTGTCGTTATAATAGCTGGTGGTGGTCAGCCAGGTATCCGTGCCCAGTATGCGGATACGCGTTCCCGTTACCAGCCCTTTAGTAAGATTGCCTACGGTTACCGGCTCCACGTACAGATTAC
>NZ_JBQEOP010000029.1:0-480 GCF_052045305.1 Chitinophaga sp. 22308
GGTTGCAAAGGTAGTGATTCTTTTCATTACCACCAAAACTTTTTTAAAGTTTTTTTCATCTTTAATTACCACTTTTTTAATCTCTTATCTATTATAAGAAAGTATCATAAACAGTTGGCAATCAACCCTCAGTTGTACAAAGAACAGCGCTTTTTTCAGAGCGGATGGCAAAGATAGCATCTTTATCATTCGCAGCAAAAATTATTTCAACTTAATTGCTAGTGTAGTATTTCAAGATGGTCTGTTATAAAAGACCGGAGGTAGTCGAATGGTCGCGGTTAAAGCCGGAACCAGGGAAGATAATCGCAACACCGGTAGACCTTACGTCTGGCCCGGAGAGCCTGGGAAGAGATATACTCTACTGTTAGAGTGGATCCTTTAATGATTAAGAAGAGAAGAGCTTCTACTTATATAGAAAGAAAAAGGTCCTGGCATGTCACCAGGACCTTTCTTAATAAATATGGCAGCTACCTACTCTCC
>NZ_JBQEOP010000030.1:0-441 GCF_052045305.1 Chitinophaga sp. 22308
ATCTCAACAGTATCCTGCTGGCCAAAACACGAGCTGTTAAGGACCAGTAGTAAAAAAGATATCAATGTAATTCTCATCTTGTTAATAATTAATCATTACTTAAATTAGTTCTTGCTGATTTCATAAGCGGCATATCTGACGTGCTTTTCGTGAAAATATTTCTGCACCTTGTTTTTAACCTTTTTTCGATTGTTCATAAAGCCTTCCACATTGGCGCGCATTTCTGCCTTATTGATTGGGCATTTTTACCAATAATACAGGTTTAAGTACATATTGCAATCATGCTTTGCCGGCACAGTCAACAAGATCAGAGGCTATCCCAAAAGTAATCTGAAGGCACTGAGCATATCGTAAATGAAAATTCTCTCCATCAGGTACCCGGATAAAATTGGGTAAAAATTACTTTTGAGACAGCCTCATTAAGTTCGAAACTATCCGGGG
>NZ_JBQEOP010000031.1:0-428 GCF_052045305.1 Chitinophaga sp. 22308
TATCCCTGTTATAAAGCGCTGTCTCCACCGGGCGGTTCAGATCATCATAAAAGGTCACCAACCACTGGTTTAACGCTCGCTGGTTGGCATCCCTGGTAAATACCAAGCGGTCACGCACGTCATACACCATTTCTATTATGCCTGCACCAGGGACCTTTTTGGTGACCATCCGGTTTCTGCCATCGTAGCTATATTGAAAACACAGGCCATCAGCGATAACAGTCGTATTCCAGCTACCGGTGATCTTCTCCACGCCTAACGGCGGAATCACAAAACGCAGGTTATTCAGGTCATCATAGATATAATAGGTACACAGCCATCCCATATGGGCGGCGCCGGCGTTACCAGCTGCCCGGATTTTTTTAAGTACCACCCGGCCGGATTTGTCTTTATATTCCGCCACCTGGCCACCGTCTTCATCTGTTGTC
>NZ_JBQEOP010000032.1:0-422 GCF_052045305.1 Chitinophaga sp. 22308
GGTTGCAAAGGTAGTGATTCTTTTCATTACCACCAAAACTTTTTTAAAGTTTTTTTCATCTTTAATTACCTCGGTATCAAACACTTATCTAATTAAATATCTCTATAAAAAGACCAGTGTAGCACTCTGATAATCAACCCGTCTATTGGCAAAGAACAGCGCTTTTTTGGAGCGGATGGCAAAGATATAATCTTTATCATTCGCAAGCAAAAAATTGTTTAAATTTTAATTGCTGAAGTAGTATTTCAAATGGTCCATAGGTAGCGGACCTGGAGGTAGACTGGCAAACCCTGGTGAAACCCGGGTCCCTGATGATCTTTATCGGAAATTTATCCGGAGATCCTGGAAGAGATGCTCTACTATAAGAGCGATCTGATGATTAAGAAGAGAAGAGCTTCTACTTTATAGAAAGAAAAAGGTCC
>NZ_JBQEOP010000033.1:0-421 GCF_052045305.1 Chitinophaga sp. 22308
TATCCCTGTTATAAAGCGCTGTCTCCACCGGGCGGTTCAGATCATCATAAAAGGTCACCAACCACTGGTTCAACGCTCGCTGGTTAGCATCCCTGGTAAATACCAATCGGTCACGCACGTCATACACCATTTCTACTACACCCGCACCAGGGACCTTTTTGGTGATCATTCGCTTTCTGCCATCGTAGCTATACTGAAAACAAAGGCCATCAGCGATAGCAGCTGTATTCCAGCTACTGGTGATCTTCTCTACGCCCAACGGCGGAATCACAAAACGCAGGTTATTCAGGTCGTCATAGATATAATAGGTACACAGCCATCCCATATGGGCCGTACCGGCATTGCCGGCTGCCCGGACTTTTTTAAGTACCACCCGGCCGGATTTGTCTTTATATTCCGCCACCTGGCCACCGTCTTCATC
>NZ_JBQEOP010000034.1:0-420 GCF_052045305.1 Chitinophaga sp. 22308
GGTTGAAAGAACCGTCTGCGTTACATACTGGCGGCACAGCAGCTACGGCTACAGTTGGTGCGGCATTGAGGACCAGCTTAATGGAAGAAGTGCTGTTGTCGCACACGCCATTGCTGATGGTCCATGTTACCGTTACTGTCTGCGGCGTGCTGGTGGTCAGTGTTGCAATTGCATCCGGGGCATTTGGATTGCTGAAGGACACACCGGTACCGGACCATGTACCTGTTTCGGTAGGTTTCGGTGCGTTGGCGTTCAGCTGGAAGACGTTATTGCCGCACTGGGTGATATCGCTGCCTGCTTTGCTTTCTGTGAGTGCTTCGGTGTTGGTCAGGATGATCTGATCAGAAGCGGTACAGGATGCTTTGTAGTTGTTGGTCACTGTCCATTGCAGTGTCACGGATTTACCCGCAGGCACGCCTG
>NZ_JBQEOP010000035.1:0-342 GCF_052045305.1 Chitinophaga sp. 22308
TCGGCTCCCACGTGTCGCTGAGCCATTACATCCACTGGCATCAGCGGGAGTGGGGCATAGACGGTAGTTTCCGCATCAGCCAGCTGGCGCCGATGACTTTTGACGCTTCGCTGAAAGATATCCTGACAGGCCTCATCGGCGGTGCTACCGTTTGTATGCCCGACAGCCATATCAAAAACAATCCGGCGCTGTTGGTGGAGTGGTTAAGAAACGAGCAGGTCACGCTGCTGCAAACGGTTCCTTCTGTTTTCCGGTTAATCACCGGCAGTTTGCAGGAGTCAGGTGCTCCGCTTGCCGGCCTGCGTTACGTGGTACTGGCAGGAGAACGTTTATACGGGCGTG
>NZ_JBQEOP010000036.1:0-336 GCF_052045305.1 Chitinophaga sp. 22308
CCTTGAGCTGTTGTTTCCTTCTTCTTTCAAAAACATTAAGTTCTTTAGAAAACAAATCGCCAAGTTGGTAATAAGGACTGGAACGGTTAAGTGAATAGATACCAGCAACCGGCAACCTAGACAGATCCGTAGCTCAGCCTGGTTAGAGCACTACACTGATAATGTAGGGGTCAGCAGTTCAAATCTGCTCGGGTCTACAATGATTACGGGGGATTAGCTCAGTTGGCTAGAGCACCTGCCTTGCACGCAGGGGGTCATCGGTTCGAATCCGATATCCTCCACTTAATCAACTTAGTTCTTAAACACACACAAGATGTACGGCCAAACGGGCCACAG
>NZ_JBQEOP010000037.1:0-333 GCF_052045305.1 Chitinophaga sp. 22308
GTAATCTGTACGTGGAGCCGGTAACCGTAGGCAATCTTACTAAAGGGCTGGTAACGGGAACGCGTATCCGTATACTGGGTACTGATACGTGGCTAACTACCACCAGCTACTACAATGATAAAGGGCGGGTAAGCCAGATACTATCAGATAATGCTACCGGAGGTACGGACGTGATCACCACCCGCTATGATTTTACCGGAAAAGTAGTCAGCACTTATCAGCGGCATACAAACACCCGGAGCGGTGTTACACCGCAAACCACAGTGCTCACCACCATGTTTTATGATGCGCAGGGAAGAGTGAAAGCTATTAATAAGCAGTTGAACGATAATC
>NZ_JBQEOP010000038.1:0-333 GCF_052045305.1 Chitinophaga sp. 22308
TGCTCACCACCATGTTTTATGATGCGCAGGGAAGAGTGAAAGCTATTAATAAGCAGTTGAACGATAATCCTGGCCTTCTTAGGACCATAGCCAGAAACAGTTATGATGCCACCGGACAACTGGAACTAAAAGAACTGGGCATTGCCGGTGGCGGTGCTCCGTTGGAAAAGCAGACTTACGATTATAACCTGCGAGGCTGGCTGCGCAGTATCAGCAAGGAATACCTGCAAAATGGCGGCGGCGGGTCGCATTTCGGTCAGGAGCTGAACTATGACTATGGCTTTACCAGCCAGGCGTTTAACGGCAACATTGCCGGTATCCGTTGGAAAGGCT
>NZ_JBQEOP010000039.1:0-329 GCF_052045305.1 Chitinophaga sp. 22308
GGAGCAGCAGCTGGCGGCTTTATGGCAACAGGTGCTGGGCGTGGAGCGTATCGGCCGCGATGACAGTTTCTTCAATATAGGCGGCTCTTCACTGAAGGCCATCCAGCTGATCGCCAGGATTTACAAAGAGCTGGACGTGCAATTAACGATAGCGGATTTGTTTTCGCATCCTGTGCTGCATGAGCAGGCATCGCTGATCAAAGCCAGCGTGCATACGGATTACCAGCCTATCCCTGTTGCGGCGGCCATGGAGCACTATCCGCTGTCGCACTCACAGCAACGGCTATGGGTACTGGAGCAGCTGCAGGGACATGCGGCTACGTATAACA
>NZ_JBQEOP010000040.1:0-318 GCF_052045305.1 Chitinophaga sp. 22308
ACACGGTGTCCACAGGACTGTCCATGACAATTACCGTATTGATCTTAACGGCATGGGCAGCCAGCAATTGTTTTAGCATTGCCGCATGCGCCGTAGTGGTAACGATGGCCTGCATCCCGGTCTCCGTTATCACCTGCAACAGATGATGAACAGCCTGGTCTGCCGACATCGGAGCATACACGGCCCCTGCCTTAAAACAGGCCAGCAGCGCAACCACCTGTAACGGGCCACCGCCGGCATAAACACCTACATGTTTTTCGTCCCGGTAACCCAATGACAGCAGGCCATGGGCCAGCTGGTTGGCGTAACCGTTCAGGT
>NZ_JBQEOP010000041.1:0-302 GCF_052045305.1 Chitinophaga sp. 22308
ACCACCCAACGGGCTTATGGATTTACCTATGATCAGGTCAACCGTTTAAAAGGAGCAGCTTTCTCCCAGATCAGTGGCGGCAACTGGCTGAACAGTACAGTAGACTTTACAGTGGGCAACATCAGCTATGATGCAAATGGTAACCTGCTGAGCATGAACCAGCGTGGTCAGTTGAACAATGCGCCCGGTAATGTGGACCAGCTGAGCTATCGCTACAATGCCAATAGCAACCAGCTCCAGTCCGTATACGATGCGGTAAGGGCCAAAACGGGCCTGGGAGATTTTACCGACAGCCAGGCGGA